>NZ_CP062501.1:1345979-2018969 GCF_014879975.1 Vibrio bathopelagicus
AGAGAGCACGGTAAGTAGAGGAAAGTCATGCGTTTTTGGGTAAAGGTTATCATTATGAGTATACCTTTGATTGCCAATGTCGCGGTCGCAAGCCATTGCAATCGCGAAAACTGGCAAACACTACTGGATCGCCAACTCGTATTTGAAGGTCGCTACAACCAATACACCAAAGAATTCAACCAAGTGCTCTCAACCTATGAATCACAGACACTGCTATCTAAACACTTCAACGAAACACAGATCATTGAGCTTTGGGCGAAGTATGAAGAAAGGTTTAATACACAGCTCAATAGTCACATGAATACCGCTTATGATGTCTCTCAAGTTTTGTTAAAACAGGCATACATCGTTTCTAGTGAACTAGAAGGAGCTCAGTCTCTCACTCGCTCATGGCAAGCCGTTGCTCAGCACTGTGCTAAGGCAAAGCTACCGCGCCAATCTGAAAGCGCGCAATTGCATGTAACAAGTTCACAATCACTCTCTAAAGATCTCCATACGCTCAGTGATAAATTCCGTCAGCTGTCGTCAAAGTATCGTAAAGAAGCCAATATGATAAATGAAGCACGTCATGCAAAGGCACCGATAAACGATGCATCAAACTGAAACCCACATTCAACTTTCTCTGTTCATCGACTGGATTTCTCGTTGTAACGGACTACTCTCCTGCCAAAATATCCAGAAAAATCGTTAATCAAAGCTTTATCAATAGCTTGTAAAGCTAATGTGGTAACTATCAACAATAAAGTTCACTTTCCGACCAACGCAAGCAAATATGTGAGATATTCATCACAAAATAGATTTACAAACGCCAAGAAATTGTTATCATGATTATTCATATAACTTAATAACAAGAAACATTTTGGCTAGGTAATATGCAAAAAACTATGGCTTTCAACTGCTTGAGTAACACGGAATGGACTGCGGAGATAAGAGGTAAACTTTTATCTGTAGCTAAACACATGGAAGAGTTCGGTTCAGTAAGTGAGCTAGAGCTATGTAAGATATTTGGAGAGACGATTTGGAATGACGGTGTGGATTATCATTCACATGCTTTTTCATTCAGAATTAACGCTCAAACTGGGGATTGTTCAATCTCTAACTTTAAGTATCACTAAGTTTTGCACCTATCATATACGGAGTGCCTTTCACGAGGCGCTCCGTTTTTTATGTCTGCTATCTTAAGCCGTCGAGCCAAGTCTAGTTTTCGATCTAACTTTTCTATCAGCAGTGGATCTTTGCTTTTTCAGCTCACTGATCAACCTCAATGTGTATAAGCAACCCTTTCAGCTTAATCAACATAAACAGGCAGCGGTGCATTACCTTTCACTTGTCTTATCGCGAGATGCGTATGTATGTCCTTTACGTTTGAGAGTCGTTGCAGCTTTCTTGTAAACGCCTCATAAGCCATAAGATTTGGGCTAACCACTTCTAACAAGTAATCATAAGCGCCAGATACCACGTGGCAGCTGATCACTTCTTCCATTTCGACGATAGCACCCTCAAATTTATCGATCGACACTTCTTGGTGATTGTTTAGGCTCACTTCTACGAAGACACTCATGGCAATTCCGACTTGTTCTCGCGATAGGCTGACGCGATAACCGTCGATGATCCGTTTTTCTTCCAGCCTTTTAATTCGTCGTGCACACGGCGAAGGTGATAAACCCACTTCGTCCGCTAATTCAGCGGTCGTCAATCTGCCGTCCTTTTGCAGCAATTCGAGTAGATGCCTGTCAATTCTGTCCATAGAAACGCGAAACCTTAGTTGGTGAGAAAATCAAATTGAGTGGAATGAGTTAACATTCTAATAAATATTAGCAAAAATCATCAAGCTAAGCTTAAATAAGGTCAAAACTTGCCAACTTGTGGCATAACTCTTAATTCATAATTAAGCACCATCCATTGTCCTTGTTTACTATGAATCTTGGCTACCTATCTATCGTGATTACTCTGCTCATCTGGGCAAGCTTTTTTCTCTCACTAAAAGGGGGCGCAAACTCAGCTCTGACACCCGCTGATATTGCACTCACCCGATTTCTCATTCCTGCCTTAGTTCTATTTCCTTTAGTCTGGAAAGCCCGCGATGCTATCTATTCAGTCCCCAAGCGCTACCTCGCAGGCATGTTTACTGGCAGTGGCCTCCCCTATTTATTAGTCACCGGCACGGCGATGCACTTTGTACCCGTTTCACATGGCAGTGCTCTCGTACCGGGCACATTACCTCTTTTTGTAACTGGTATTGCAGTACTTTTTTACAAACAACCACTTAGTCGACACCGTGTTGCCGGGCTCAGCTTAGTACTATTGGGGATCTTATTGTTCTTAGGGAGTAGCCTCAGTGATTTCAACTTTGAATACACAAAAGGTCACTTGCTATTCCTGTGTGCGAGTTTGATGTGGGCAACCTTTACTATTTCGGCTCGTGTTGCCAACCTCAATGCGTTAGTCAGTGCAGGGTTTATTTCCTTGTCGTCGACCCTGCTATTGTTATTGTTGATCTTAACAGGAACATTGCCTAGCCATCTGATGGTCGCGCCAATAGCGCAATGGCCAATAGCGGAGCTTTCAATACACTCAGCGGTGCAAGGCGTCGGTGCTGGTTTAATCGCAGCTTTCACTTACCTTTATGCGGTTAACACCCTAGGGGCAGAACGTTCAGCAGCATTCGGCAGTGCGACTCCGGCCATCGCGACATTGTTGGCTATTCCACTGTTTAACGAAGTACCGGACACCGTGACCTGGATTGCACTTGGTTCTATTTGTATAGGCAGTTTGGTCGCGAGCAACATCTTTATGAAAGACGACCAGTCCATGCAGTATCGACCACCTAATCACAAAAGGGCTTAACACTCTTTGTTTAGCGAACTTTGTTTAGCGAAATGAACCCTTGAAGAGTTCATTTCGCTAGGGCTCAGGCAAACAAAGCTCAATTGATTGAAAACGTCTGTTAAGTGCCTCTCTAAACCTGCACTAATCAGAATCTTCTGTTTCTGAGCTCACTTCTCCATTAAACTGTCCGACCTTTTTGCTCATCCAAGAGAACGCTATGCAACGCGATTACACTTTAACTTGCTTAAACACCATGCCTCGTGAAGAACTAGAAGAATTTAGTTTAAGAATGATCCATCGTCTTGTCCCTGAAGATGCGATGACGGAATTGTTTACCTTTGAGCAGGAATAAGTCACCAGTGAAGAGCGTATGCAATCAGCGAAGTTTGACGCGATGCTACGAATGACCGCAATCGCACTGAGTGAAGTGAACCTTGCATTTAGTGAGTCAGATAACTCACAACAAAACATCGAGCGCATGACACGTCTATTGCTTTGGCACTTCTATGCGATGTCCTTCAACCTTGAGCAAGCTATCGACCTTGAAACTCATTGCGAGAAAGTAGAGAAGATTTTGGTAAAAGCACCGACAGAAGCATTTGGTTGGGTTAAAGAGCTGACAGAACTCCTACATTTTTACGCGAAAGTGAATGAAGGTAACGAAGAAGGAAATGAAGACACTTAAAGCATCTTCTACTTAAAAGCTTCTCAACGAATTGTTCGCGCCTCAGTGAACAACTCATATATAGCCTAAGCGAAAGCTGATAGAACTATACGAAGGCAGGTAACACTATATCGATGGCAGATAGAAGCTTTGCTCAAATGAGTTCTCTGCCTTTGTTGTTTCTAACACGCTGTGATGTAACATGAGTATCGACTGAGCGATTTTGGTGCCAATACCCAACGACCCGTTTGGCGCTTCCTGCTCAACCTCATTATGGATCACGACCTTGACTCGTTTCGCATCCGACTCTAAACCAACACTCAAAGACACTGTCGTCCCACTAGGGCTGTGCCTAAACGCATTATCTAACAAGTTCAAAACCAACCGTTCAAGCAAATCACTATCCCCTACCGCCTTTATCCCATCAGGCATGTTGACGTTAAACTGAACATTTTTATGAAGATACTTGCTTCGTATCGTGTCCAAACATTCACGTACCAATGCATTCAAGTCGATCGAAGCGTATTGATACGTAGGAACAGGATTATCGTGCTTGGCACTGTCTAGCAGCGAATGAAGCTGGTCAGATAGCTTATTGCCATTGCGGTAGGCCACATCGATTAACGGATCCGACTGTGGATTTTGAATCTTCCATGTTTCTAGATAGCCCAACACACTCGATAATGGTGTTTTAAGATCATGACTCAGCTGCAATAAGCTCTGCCGACGATGTGATGACTGATATTCAAGTTGCAGAAATTGTTGTTGAATGTGCTTCGCCATCAACTGATAAGAATGCGCAATCGGCACCAGTTCTGGTACTTGGCGCGTGAAATTAGGTTCTAAACGAAAATCTTGTTCGGCTTGCTGTTGAAGCTTATTGGTTACGGCTTCTATCGGATTCAATAAGCTGCGTTTGACCAATAGATAAGCCCCTATAGCAAAACCCAAGATAGAGACCAACATAAGGCCTGCGAGTGCGATATAGGGTGTATCTACTTGCGAATTCGCAATCACAGTATGGCGGTTACTACCAATAAGCACATAAAGGTACCCAACCGTAGATCCTAACTCTTCAATCGCTGCGACAGAAAACACCTTGCGAGAATCTGGGTTGATCGGGTCCTCTCCCAAAATAGGATAAGGCTCATCATTTAGAAACTGTTTAATCGGCGCTAAATCAATTTGACTCGCGAGTTTGGTTCCTTCAGGCGCTGCGTGCGTAGTGATATTGCCCTGACTGTCGAGAAAATAGATGTCAAAATCCGGCCCTATCAGCATTAAGGTATGAAAGATGGATTTGAGGGCTTTCGGATTGTAATCAGTGCCAATCATTAGAGGATTATCATCGCGCATGTGAACCGCGAGCTCTTTGTGTAAGCTCTGCTTTGTTCTTAGCTCAATAGTCTCTTTTTGCCAATGATAGGTGTAGGCGATGACCACACTCACCAATAGAAACCATAAACTGGTAAACAACACTAAGCGCGATTTAAAACTCATGCTTACTCCTTAATGACTTCTGTTTCTATTAATGAACTAAAAAAGCGATAAGCAAACCCTAAGCCTTCGATTCAAACTTATACCCAACCCCCCAAACAGTCTTGATGAAGTCATCATCGCTATTGGGCATAGCAAGCTTGGTTCGCAAGCGATTGACGGTACTACAAACAGTGTGGTGGTAGCCCGAATGATTGGTGTGCCATACATGATCAAGCAACTCATCTTTGCTATACACTCTACCTGGGCGGGTGGCTAAGAAATGAAGTAAAGTAAATTCTGTTGCGGTCAATAGAACATCTTGGTTGTTTAAAGAAACCTGATGACGCTCGGGTTGAATGGTAAGGCCACCAAAACTCATTACAGACTCCGTTGTTGGAGCCTCTTTGATTGTGGCTTCTGCATGATTAACCCGACGTAAGACATTACGGACACGAGCTTGAAACTCGAGCACACTGAATGGCTTGGTAATGTAGTCGTCAACACCGGCTTCTAAGCCCGAGACTTTATCCAGTTCAGCGTCTCTTGCTGTGAGCATTAACACGGGAGTCCAATCTTCCTGCTGACGGAGCATCCGACAAAAGTCGAGTCCGTCACCATCAGGTAAGCCTCGGTCGAGCACGACTAAATCAAACTGACCACCCGGATATAGACCCTGCGCGTTTTCAATCGAATTGGCTCTTTCGACATGATGACCTTGGAACTTAAGGTGCATTTGAACCAGTTCTGCTAAATCATCGTCGTCTTCAACCAGTAATATGTTTGCCATCAAATTTACCGCAGCACTATTCATGATCCCTGCTCTATTCGGAGTCTACCCACCTTTCAATTGACCGGAACAGAGCAGGAATTCTTTCATTTCACTCTTAACCCAATCATTCAGTTCGGGTAATGGTGATTCTCGCACCTGGATTAAGGAAGCGATGATTAGCACTTAGAGCAGAGGTCGTTAAGCCATCATCTTGACTGATAACCCCAGAGTGGAAGCTCACTACATCACTGTCATTTCTTACGCTATTAAAGCCCTCACCACCGCCAGCGGGCCCGGGGATGGTTGCTGCAAGCTCATCATTCAACTCCGTTCCCGAATCCCACACATTCATGTTCATGGTGAAGGTATCACCGACTGCTAATGACTTAAGCGATAAGCCAGATTCACCCACAAACGCATCATTGGTATTCACCAACATCGAAGCGACGGAAAGATAACCCTCTAAAGCGGGATCAACTCGGATGGAAAGCGTGTCATTTTCGCCCGATAAGATCAGTCCATTTCCAGAAATGCCTTGGTAAACATTATCGTCGCTATCACTCAAAGCAAGTAGTTGAGAGTTACTTCCGCCTTCAGCTAAGTATTCAAGATCCACAGAGGCACTCTGACCAACTTCAAATAGGTCAAAGTTCGTATTGTGAGTAAGTACCGCAAGTGGTGACATAGGTTGATTAGGCGTTAGGTTAGTAACAGTGACATCGTAACGATAATAATCATCGTCATCATCCGGACAACCTGCTAACAGGGCGACAGAAGCCGCGATAAACAATATTCTAGCTTTCATACATCCCCCTTACTTCACAACGATGGTGATAGTCGCAACAGGGTTTAACCAACGATGGCTGCTGCTATCGAGGTCACTTATACCTGCAACCGGGTCACTGTCACCAAGGTTGCCTGGGTGAACATGAACTTTGGTATTTGACAGCGCGGTTTCTACACCCGTACCACCAGCACCAAAAGTTATAAAGGGTGGATTAGGCATGCTAGCGGCTAACTCATCATTAGCTTCCGTACCTGCATCGTAACTGTTTAGGTTTGCTTTATAGGTACCGGCTTGGGTTGGGATCTTCCAACTGTCTAGCCCAACAAAACCATCGTTTGTTGGCAGTAACATCGCGCCTAGTGATAAATACGCCAAATCACCCGTATCGATATCAAACGTAGTCGCCACTCCAGGGTTTAGTATTCCGCTTGCTGGGTTTTCTACAACCACACCACCCGCATTGGCGATTAAACTCGACAGGCCAGAAATGTCTCCACCTTCAGCCATCGATTCCAACTCTGCTGAAGCAGCTTCACCGGTTCTAAACATAAACAGATTAGAGTCATGCGCTGCGGCTAAGATAGGTGTGAAGTAGATTCCTTTCGTAGCATTAGTCACCGTCA
Organism: Vibrio bathopelagicus; assembly: GCF_014879975.1. Classification (NCBI taxonomy): domain Bacteria; kingdom Pseudomonadati; phylum Pseudomonadota; class Gammaproteobacteria; order Vibrionales; family Vibrionaceae; genus Vibrio; species Vibrio bathopelagicus. Next base: position 1,353,131 of record NZ_CP062501.1, read on the forward strand.
CCTCTAGCTGTGCAGCTTGAACCTGAGCAATACCAAAGGCCAACATAGCAGAGCTAACCACTAAGCTGATTTGAGTTCGTTTATTCATTTTGATTCCATCCTTTATTGAGTCCTATCATGGCCTGCTTATCTATTTATTTGCCCACGAACATCGAACAACGACGTAACGTGTTATAGGAGCAGGTCACAAACTGTGGTGTTCTTGACTCTAAGGATGGCGATCAAATCTATCAGCAACTTCATTGAATTCTCATAAAAGTCTCACAAGTTTATCCAAACTTATTACAACCAAGAAAAGTAACAGTAACGCACTGATATTTATTCGAATAACCATAGCGTCACTAACTGCCTGTGAAGCTATAAAAGAACAGAGTGTGAAGAGAAATGGGACGTAACAAACGCAAAAAGGCCGAATCGATATACCGATTCGGCCTTTGTTCTGGCATGTAGTTTCTCATTCGAAAAGCCGTAATAGGCCTTTACGTAGAGCTAACAGCACAACATCAATTTAGAATGCGTAGTTTGCGTCAATAAGTTCACTAACTTCAACTTTGCTTACTTCAGCGCGAGCTTCAAGCCATTGTGCAACTTGCAGCTGCTCTGCTTCTGTTACTGAACGGTAACGCTCAATAGAGCATAGGAAACCTTCAAACAACTCAAGGCCACCGCCACCAAAGCACAGACCGATGCTATCGATGAAATCGATGAACTCATCAATGAACACATCGTATTGGTCAAAATCAGTAATCGATGTCTTGCAGCTAACTTCAAAACCCAGAATCGCGAATTCACCTAGGTATAACTTCTTGCGCAGGCGGCGATTTTTGTTTTCGATTTTATCTAATTTCATAACTGTCTCTCTCTACGTTTAATAAAGCACTTATACACAGTTCCTCTTCATTTCCCAAGAGTTTTGTATTGCTCATCACGCTTAATCGCAAAAATCGTGCTGCAGAAACAAAACCTTAATCTAATTTATGAAAATACGTCACTTAACTACTTCAGGATGACTCACACATTGACCCAAGTTATTAACCAATCGATTAATAACCGAGCCAGTTGTAAATAACCATAATAATTACAGCCAATAGGAAGCAGTACAGATGAGCAAGGAAACATTTGATAGCACTCGTTTCAATAAGAGTAAAAACAAACCATTCGAAGAAGTACTCGACGCTAACCTATCAAGAAGAAACGTTTTGAAAGGTGGTCTCGGCATCAGTGCAATGACGGCGTTCGGAGCATTTGGACTTTCTGGATGTAACTCTTCTAGTCCTGACACTTCAATCGGTAATGGTTCAGATGTCTCTAGTGCGGTACTAAATTTTGATTCAATTCCGGGCTCACTAACCGATGCTGTCTCAGTTCCACAAGGTTACATGGCACAAGTTTTGGTGCCATGGGGGACACCGCTCAATCCACAAGGTAGTGCATGGAAGGACGACGGCAGTAACACAAGCGAAGAGCAATTGAATGCCTTGGGTATGCACCACGACGGGATGCACTTTTTCCCATTAAATGACAGCAACGTAGACGGCTTGTTGTGTATTAACCATGAGTATATTGATACGAATGCTTTGCACCCTAGCGGGCAAACCATACAAGGTGGCGTCCGTGCTGTTGTTGAAGAAGTACGTAAAGAAATTAATGCCCATGGCGTGTCAGTTGTCCGAATTCAACTGGAAGACAACATGTGGAAATTGGTTGATACCGATCCACTCAACCGCCGCTACACTGGCGCGACTGTAATGGACTTATCTGGCCCAGTCGCGCATACCGCTCTTACTGTAACTCGCTTCTCCCCTGATGGCAGCCAAGCGCGTGGTACATTAAACAACTGTGGTAATGGTTTCACCCCTTGGGGCACTTATCTAACATGTGAAGAGAACTGGCCCGGCTATTTCGTTAATGCCGGCGTTCGAACTGAAGAACAAGACCGCATTGGTATTGACGATAGCAGCACACGCTACTTATGGGAAACATTGGCTGGCAATGCAGAAGAGCGCTTGGATGAATTTACTCGCTTTAACGTAGAGCCTACAGGTACAAGCTCAATAGATGATTACCGTAACGAAGCAAACGGCCATGGTTACATTGTTGAAATAGACCCTTACACTGAGAATGCTCGAGCGAAAAAACGCACTGCGCTTGGTCGTTTCCGTCACGAAGGCTGTACTTTTGGCAAGCTAAAAGCAGGTCAGCCAGTTGTCTTCTACTCAGGTCACGATTCTCGTTTTGAGTACTTGTACAAATTCGAATCGGCTGCTGGTTGGGATCCAACAGATGCTAGCCCATCAAACCGCTTAGCAACTGGCGATAAGTACATGGATGAAGGTACTCTTTACGTGGCGCGCTTCAATGATGACAACTCGGGCACATGGCTGCCATTAACGCTAGATAGCGTAACGTTATCAGGCGGTGTTCTAGCTGATAATTTCAACTCTTTAGCTGAAATTATCTTAAATACAGCTGGAGCAGCCGACCTTGTAGGTGCAACACCAATGGATCGCCCAGAATGGTGTTCAGTGGATCCATACACTGGCTCTGTCTATCTGACTCTTACGAACAACACTGCGCGTACCGATGAAACGAACGCGGCAAATCCACGTTTGAACAACAAGTTTGGTCATGTAATTCGCTGGGATGAAGGTGAAAACGCAACTGACTTCACTTGGGATATTTTCGTATTCGGTTCACCTGCCAACGGCGATGCAGACACCAATCGTTCTAGCCTTACGGATATGAACCAGTTCGCAAGCCCAGATGGATTAGCATTCGATGCTCGTGGCATATTATGGATTCAAACCGATAACGGTGCAGATGAAGTGACGAGTTACACCAACGACCAAATGTTAGCAGTGGTCCCGTCTAAGCTAACAGACGACAATGGTAACAGTGCAGTGATTGATGAAAGCAACCAAGCGCAACTTAAGCGTTTCTTTGTCGGTCCAAATGGATGTGAGGTAACTGGCTTTACGATTAGTCCAGATTACAAATCACTGTTTGTGAACATTCAACACCCTGCAAACTGGCCATCATCAGACGATGCAACGGCTCAAACTCAAGGTAACGTTCGCCCACGAGCATCTACCGTAGTAATTCGCCGCGAAGACGGTGGTGAAATCGCCGTTTAATCAAAGCTCTAAAGCTGGTCTCTTTGATATCGATAGTGATTAAAAGCGGCTCACTCTAAAAGCGTTACAACGAAAAAGAGCGATAAGGTTAAATACCCTATCGCTCTTTTTATATTCTATTCATTCTTCGGTTTAAGTAAGAATCTGAGCCTTCAACACTCATCTTCATCCCAAGTACTCATCATACTCGAGAAGGAGGAACGACTGAGTCGGAATCTCTAACCGTTATCGTTAATCGCAATACCGTTAATCACAGTTAACTCACGAACAACCACACACCAACCCCCATCATCAACGTACCAGCAATACGGTTCATCAGCTTAACGTTATCCGCCTTACCCAACATATGCTTAAGGCTCTTACCGCCTGTCGCGTACAGAGTCATACAAACAAATTCAGAGACAAGGATGATAGACACAAGAATGAACAGCTGAGGCGCTAAGTCGACATTGCTATTAATGAATGGGGGCAATAACGAAACCATGAATGCCCACCCTTTCGGATTAGCAATCGCAGTAACAAAACCTTGAACCACCAAGTCCCAATCATTGCTGACTGTTGTTGTTTGATTATCGGTACTGATCGCTAGCTTGCCTCTTGAACGCCACATTTGAACACCCAAGTAGAACAAGTAACCGGCACCAATAAATTTAAACCCAGTAAACAACCACGGGTAATTAAGCATGATTGATGCAATGCCCAATACAGCGGCAACTGACACAACAGCCACACCAGCAAGTTCACCAATCATCATCCATAATGTTCGCTTATAGCCAATACTCATACCCAACGTTAAAGCTAAGGTCATACACATACCGGGCGTGATTGACACAAAGAAAAACGTGGGAATAAAAGCCCAAAGCAGCGCGCTATCCATATTATTACCTTATCGACTTATTTTTATTTGATGACCGTTGTTTCTACAGCGGATATTGAGCGAAACTGTATCGTAGCTGAACTTTGTAATAACTAAGCTTATTACCACGAGTTTGTAGCGAGACAAAACTGTATTGAATCCTAAACACAAACAACACAAACAAAAAGAGCCACATAAAAGTGGCTCTTCTCGATCACCAATCGTAATTACTTACGACGATTTTGAATTCGCTTCATCATAGTTAAACGACGTTCAGCGCTTGCTTGATCTGGTTTTTCTTCGTTTGCGTTGTTCTTACGACCTTGACGGTTTTTGTAAGCCGACTTCGTGTTCAGCTTCTCGATGTAAGCATCACGTTTCTTAGGCTCATAACCCGGTTGCTCAACACGACGAATGCGTTGTTGAATCAGTTTTTCAACTTGAACAACAGTCAGTTCTTCTTCGCGGTTAACGAAAGAAATCGCGTGACCTTGTTTTCCAGCGCGACCTGTACGGCCAATACGGTGAACATAATCTTCTGCAAGGAAAGGCATGTCGTAGTTAATTACGTGTGGCAAGTCTTCAATATCAAGACCACGAGCTGCAACATCAGTTGCTACCATCACACGAGCTCTACCTTCTTTGAAGTCATCCAATGCACGACGACGAGCGCTTTGCGCTTTATCACCGTGGCAAAGTACCGCTTTAATGCCGTCAAGCTTAAGCTCTTTAACGACATCGTTCGCTGTTTCTTTGTAGTTCACGAACACAAGAACCTGACGCCAGTTTTTACGACCGATCAGCTCAGAAAGTAGCTCTGTTTTACGCTCTTGATCAACTGGGTACACCACGTGACCAACAGTTGCAGCCGTTGAGTTTTCACGCTCAACACTGATACGTTTTGGTTTACGTAGAATATCAACAGACAGTTGGTTTAACTGAGTTGAGGTCGTTGCAGAGAACATCATGATTTGTGGAGAGGTCTCAACATCCAACATGATCTTGCGAACGGCATTGATAAAGCCCATATCAAGGATACGGTCAGCTTCATCAAATACTAAGAATTCTAGGTTAGCAATAGACACGTTACCCGCTTCTAAGTGCTCTTCTAAACGGCCTGGAGTCGCAACCAAAATATCAACACCCAGTTCTAATTGACGAACTTGTGAAGACATCTTGTTACCACCGTAAACCGCTGAAACGCTTAGTTCAGTGTATTTAACGTAGTCTTTGATGTTTTGAGCGATCTGCGCAGCAAGCTCACGAGTTGGAGCAAGAATAAGGCCGCGAGCCGTTCCTCGAGATGCTTTTTTACCGCTGTTCAGTAGATGCTGGATAACAGGCAATGAGAATGCCGCTGTTTTACCCGTACCGGTTTGAGCAGTAGCAAAAATATCATGGCCTTTACGAGCCATTGGAATCGCTTTTTGTTGAATTGGTGTGAGTTTCTCATAACCACACTCAGTCAACGCTTTGACTAATTCAGGAGCAAAACCTTGAGAGGAAAATGACATTGTTACGGGTTCCTTAAGCAGACAGCCTACATTCTTATTTCAGCCGAGCACTATAAAGTAATTAGAGTGATTTATCTCACATTTATCGTGATATAACGCAAACTTTCTCATTTAATCTGGTGTTTACCCCGCCTTCAACGAGGTAAACACCAAGTTCATAGGTTAGAATAGCCAAAACAGGGCTATTTAATACCACACAGCTTAAGCAGAATCTGCTCGAGATCGCCCCAAGGCATTAACTGTGAGTCGATCACTTCCAGTCGAGACTCAAAGCCATCAAGGGAAATTTCATTCACTGACACGACTTGATTCGCCACGTTAAACGCATAGCAACCTTGATCAGTATTCACGACTGCTTTTACACGCTCAGCCGTCAGATCCGACAACATTGAGAACAGCGCATCGAAATCAAACTTATGTTCAGCGCCAAACAACCAACCACAGCTAAAGTAGCCCTGCCCTTTGTTCTCTTTGCGGATAAAAGCTTCGCCCGGAGGAAGTTGGAATTGAGGTTCTTGTTCAGCGTGCTCATGATGGTGCGATTCAATATGAGATGAAGCACTGCCATATACTCTTTCAATGTCCAACACTTCCAATGGCACTTCACCATCGTGAATCAACTTATGGAATACTTTTGCAGGTGTTTGATCGGTCACCCAATCATTGAATGCGTCGATATCTTCAGAATGAACCAAATCTACTTTGGTACCCAAGATCACATCAGCACTGTCTAGCTGGTCATTAAAGTTCTGATTAGATGTGTATTTCTCAATCGACAGATTTCTTGGATCAACCAAGCCTAACGTCGCTTTTAAGTCCACATAGGGTGCGTATTGCTCTGAAGTCAGCGTCGCAATAACCTGCTTTGGATGACCAAGGCCTGTTGGCTCAATCAATAAGCGATCCGGCTTCTGACGCAGTAAGGTATTAATACCTACCGACATGGGAACACCAGCAGTACAACACATGCAGCCACCCGGAACTTCTTTAATCAAAGCACCTTGGTCTGTCATTAATGCGCCATCAATGCCGATTTCACCGAACTCATTAACCAGGACGGCCCAGTTTTCATTCACAGGTTTATTTTTTAGAAGGTTCAAAATAGCGGTCGTCTTACCGACACCTAGAAAACCCGTAATTATGTTTGTAGGAACTTTTTTGATCATATCAGTTCTCCTTTTTTAAGGAGTATATACACAATCACGGATAAATTGACCCCAATCGCTTGTTTATACGGAGAATGACTTAAACCAGAAGTAGTATGGGGGTAACTAGAAAAGGGGGGTAACGAAGAGAAATGAATGCTACAGACGAACTAAAGGCGTACTTATCAGTACGCCTCACTCTCGTTACTCAATCGTGAGTTCGCGAATCAGGAAGCCTTAAATATCGACCTGAACAATTAACGAGAAACTAAAACTTTGTATCTGAATCCATCCAAATTGTGTGTAAAACCTCACGTCTCCTTGCGGTTTGTTATGTTGCTTTACGATTTAACTATGGTTCATTTTTGGGGATATTCAAGGTGCCATCAGAGAATCGATCAAAATTGTGACGGTGATTCCACAATTGCCCATAGATTCCATTTATGTAACACGTATATTCCATAAATGAAATTCAACTTTGCATCTTTGTTGCTATAGGATATGCAGAGGAAGCGTATAATTTACTGAAGTCCCACCTCAACCCATTCAGGAACCTTATCTCAATGACCAGAAGAGAGAAAATTAAGCAGTCCCTATTAGCCAAAATGCCAAGGGACGCTATTAATCAATTTCTCTCAAGAGATAAGACCCCAGCTTCAGTTCTCTTTCTTTCATGCATCGTTGGTGTGCTTGCAGGCGTTGTTGGCACCTATTTCGAAGTCGCGGTTCATTTCATCACAGAAACTCGTACCGATTGGCTGAAAGATGAAATCGGTAGCCACTTACCCCTTTGGCTTGCGGCCTTTCTTATCAGTGCTGCATTTGCCTTCATTGGTTATTTCCTCGTACATCGCTTTGCTCCAGAGGCTGCAGGATCAGGTATTCCTGAAATCGAAGGCGCAATGGATGGCATGCGCCCTGTTCGTTGGTGGAGAGTATTACCAGTAAAATTCTTTGGCGGTATGGGTGCGTTAGGTTCAGGTATGGTGTTAGGCCGTGAAGGGCCAACCGTACAAATGGGTGGCAGTATCGGTCGTATGGTGACTGACATCTTCAGAGTAAAGGATGATGATACTCGACACTCTTTGCTTGCTTCAGGTGCTGCTGGTGGCTTAGCGGCTGCATTCAACGCACCACTCGCTGGGATCATGTTTGTCGTTGAAGAAATGAGACCACAATTTCGCTACTCGCTTATTTCAATTAAAGCCGTCATCATCTCTGCAGTTTCAGCCAACATTGTGTTTCGTTCGATCAATGGCCAGTCTGCTGTTATCACCATGCCCCAGTACCAACCACCTGAACTGGATGCGCTTTGGTTATTCCTATTGTTAGGCGTGTTGTTTGGTCTGTTTGGTGTGGTTTTCAATAAGTTGATTACGGTTTCCCAAGACCTGTTTGTGGCGATCCACAAGAACGACCGTAAACGCTACTTAATGACAGGTACCTTGCTCGGTGGCTGCTTTGGCCTGTTACTTCTTTATATTCCCGAATTGACTGGCGGTGGTATTGGTATTATCCCCAATATCACTAATGGCAGTTACAGCACAAATGTATTGTTATTGATCTTCCTAGGGCGAGTTCTGACGACTCTGCTTTGTTTTGGTTCTGGTGCTCCCGGTGGTATCTTTGCACCGATGCTCGCACTCGGCACGCTCTTTGGTTATGCCTTCGGGCTTATCGCGGCGGCATTCTTTCCTGAACTGAATATTGAACCGGGTATGTTTGCGATTGCAGGTATGGGCGCTTTATTCGCTGCAACCGTACGTGCACCGATTACAGGTATATTGCTGGTTATCGAAATGACAAATAACTATTACCTTATCCTACCGTTGATCATCACTTGCTTGGGTGCGGTAATCATTGCGCAGATGCTTGGTGGTCAGCCAATTTACAGCCAACTGCTGAACCGAACACTTAAAAACGAGAAGTTAAGACAACAAGACCTCCCTCAGCAAGAGGAAGTACGTTAATTACAAATGACTCATGAAACAAAAGCACACATTCAACATGCTTAATGTCCCGATTTCGTATCAAAATCAAAAAAGCAAACGTTAAACTTGGTATCATCCACTCAAAATTAGTTGAATGCCCTCAACATCTATTGATGGTACAGCTACACGCTCTAACTTGAGCAAAAATGCTATTACTCATTGATATTCTATAAGCACCCACATGCTATAAATAACTAAGCTGGAGCAAGTCGTTGAACTGGAGAAGATTAACCCAAGTAAAAAATGTGCCGCCCTCTCAGGCGTCTTTAGCACTTGGTGTAATTGGACTAGGACAAGCTTGGGCATTATATCTCCCAGGGGTTGGTGAGATCATTCGCCCTTACCTTGCTGCTTTCGGTGCGCTGTTATTACTACCCGTTTTACTTCGTTATCTCACCAGCTTTAATACCTTCATCAATGATATTCGCCATCCACTAAGCGGAAGCTTAATGGCGCCGATGAGCATGGCGCTGCTGATTCTGTGTGACTATCTCGCCGAGATATCGCCAATAATCGCCTACCCAATTTGGTTCTGCGCGTTATTGCTGCATTTTACTATGATGGTGTTGTTCTTCGGTTTTCAGATCATCCATTTCAAAACGTCGAACATTGTTCCAAGTTGGTTCTTGTATCCAGTAGGCTTGATCAGTAGTTCATTAGCGGGGACTCAGTTTGGCCACACGGTCTTTTCAGAAACACTGGCAGCTACGTGTATAGGCATCTATTTCTTTATGCTTCCCGTAGTGCTATACCGCTTGGTTTTTGAAGGGAATTTACCCCGTAGAGCCAGACCAACATTGGCAATCATGGCCGCACCAGTAAATTTGTCCTTAGCCGCTTACTTGGTCAACTTTGATAATCCAGACCCGATCCTGACGGGTGCTTTAGCAGGTATCGCCATCACCATGACCCTGCTGATTTACCTCTGTTACATCCGCTTGATGCGCTTAAAGTTCCAACCTTCAATTGCTGCGGTTACCTTCCCATCGGTGATCAGCGCCATTGCCATGCACCGCTTAACCACCTTTTTCGGTGCTGAATACCCACAGTGGTACTGGCTACACAAGTTTGGCTTCTTCGAGTTGACCATCGCGACTATCTTGGTGATTTGGGTTGCTGGCGGCTATGTGAAAATGTACTGGCCTGAGTTTTTTGATTCTGATTACATGTCCAAAAAGGTTAAGCGTTCTTAAGTCGAACGCCAAAAGATCTTACCTTAATCACCCCTTCTCCAATATCCGACTATCTCTTGCCGGATAAACCAAACGAAAAAAGGCCTCACAATGTGAGACCTGTGAATAGGCAAGGTTGTTAATCGATCAGGCGAGTACGATTCTTAGAAGTTAGCGTGTGGGCCAAATACTTCGTAATGTACGCGTGAGCGATCCACTTTAAGCGCGTCTAACTGCTCTACGATATTCTTCATAAAGCCAACAGGGCCACAGATGTAGAAGTCACTCTCTTCAAAACCGTTAGTATCAGAGATTGACGCTAGATCCATTTGACCTTCATGTGTGTTCTCACATGCAGACTCGTCTTTGTTCATGTACCACGTTTTCGCAGACCAACCGTTGTCGGCAACAATATCTTTCACGCGCGTCGTGAAAGAGTGTTGACCTACGTTTTCACAAGCGTGAAGATAAATAACTGGTTCGTTTTTCTGCTCGTTGTTCAAGAACTCAAGCATAGACTGCATTGGCGTTACACCAACACCTGCAGAGATAAGCGTTACTGGCTTGCTGCGCTCTTGGTACATAAAGTCACCTGCTGGTGCGTATAAGCTAACTTCATCACCGATAGCAACGGTATCGTGCATGTGGTTAGAAACAACACCTTGCGTTTCTTGACCTTGGCCTTCGCGCTTCACAGAGATACGGTAGTATTTTCCGTTCGGCTTGTCTGACAATGAATACTGACGAATTTCGCTGTATTGTGCACCTTCAGGTTTCACTTCAATACCGATGTATTGACCTGGTGTGTAATCCAGAACTTCACCGCCATCTTTCGGCTCTAGGATGAAGCTAGTAACCAGTGCTGACTCTTCAATCTTGTTTGCGATAACAAACGTACGTGCCGCTTCCCAGCCACCAACAGCTTGCTTACGCTGCAGGTAAAGCTCTGCTTCACGGTCGATGAACACTTGCGCTAAGAATAGGTAAGCTGCTGTCCATGCTTCTTCTACTTCTGGCGTAAACGCATCCGTCGCTAATTCACGTAGCGTTTCAATCAGGTGAAGACCAACGATTTGGTAATGCTCTGGCTGAATATTAAAGCTTGTGTGTTTCTGTGCGATACGCTCAACCGCTGAGGTTAGCGCCGCTAGATTTTCGATGTTTTTTGCATAAGCCGCGATAGCTTCAAACAGTGCCACACCTTGGCGACCTGTTCTTTGGTGAGTCATATTGAAGATATCTTTCAACTCAGGATTATGTTTAAACATACGTTGATAGAAGTGTTGAGTTAAAGCAGGGCCTGCGCTTTCTAAAAGAGGAATCGTCGATTTGATGATGTTGATATGTAGATTGTTTAGCATTGATTTACTCCGAACACTTAGTCTTTTGACCGTTGATGTCAATTTGACCAGTTTTATTTAAAGGTGACTTTATACCAATTCTTTCTCAATGAGCTCTATGGCTCCATTTTGTTATGAGAATCACGTGGACTGATAAATTCGCATTAATTGATTCAAATCAACAATAGGTCAGATATTCAGTCATATAGACAACACGTAATGGACACATTGCACAAACGGTGCCAACATGCGAAAGCTTGCTGTGTCTGGCATCCTTTCAAAAATTCACTTCAAACTTTAGTCAAAAAGACCTTTTTTTTGTGTCATAAAGACTCTACCATGTATAAAAATACAAACAGTATGAGCCCTTTATGCAAGATATCTCAGCATCCACTCTTATGGAAATGACCATCGGTCTCGCTAGCGGTGTGAACGACCAAGACCGTTTCAATCGCTTAATCGATGCTATTCGCAAAACCATCACGTGTGATTGTGTCGCGCTTTTAAGCCTTCAAGGCGACACGCTAGTACCCATCGCAATGCAAGGGCTCAGTCGAGATACATTCGGTCGTCGCTTTATCATTTCAGAACACCCTCGCTTTGAAGAGATCTGCGCGTCTCGTTCTCCTGTTCGTTTTGATTCAGACAGTTCCCTACCCGACCCTTTCGATGGTTTGCTTATTGACCACGACGGCGATCTACCGATGCATGCTTGTATGGGTCTTCCACTGTTATTTGGTGAGAAGCTACTGGGGATCCTGACGTTAGACAGCCTAAAGCCTGATGTCTTTGCGAATATCCCTGCCCGTAATCTCGAAGTACTAGCAGCCATTGCAGCATCAACCATGCAGATGGCACTGACGTTCTCGCAATTAGAGCATCAAGCAAAACAATCAAAACAACTGTTAGAAGAGTTAAACGTTGAAGCGTGGGAACGCGATGGCGGCGAACTGATAGGTAAAAGCGATACCATGGTTGCGCTTAAGAATGACATTGCGATTGTCGCGCCTTCAGAGTTCAATATTCTGATTCACGGTGATACAGGTGTAGGTAAAGAGTTAGTGGCTCGTACTCTGCATCATCAATCACAGCGTAAACGCAATCCGCTTGTGTATGTTAACTGTGCGGCGATTCCTGAAAACTTAGTCGAGAGTGAACTATTTGGTCACGTTCGTGGTGCATTTACTGGCGCAGATAAAAATCGTCTTGGTAAATTTGCTTTAGCAGACGGCGGCACCCTGTTCCTAGATGAAATAGGTGAACTGCCTTTAGCTGCGCAAAGTAAGCTGCTACGTGCACTGCAAAACAACGAAATCCAACCAGTAGGTCAAGACAACATTCAAACCATTGATGTTCGTGTATTGGCTGCGACCAACCGAGATTTAAAACAAGAAGTCGAAGATGGCCGATTTAGAGCCGACTTGTACCACCGACTCAGTGTTTACCCTATCGCGGTGCCTGCGCTTAAAGATCGTGGTGACGACATCAGCTTGCTAGCGGGCTTCTTCCTTGAACAAGCTCGCCGTAAGCTTGGTATCAACCAAGTTAAGTTCCGTTCTGATGTGCTTGTATTCCTGAACCGTTATGGCTGGCCAGGTAATGTACGTGAGCTTGAACACGTGATTAGCCGTTCAGCACTCAAAGCGCTGGCTCGTAGCACCAACAAAAACCTCGTGACGATCACCAAGGAAGATTGTGGTCCACTAGACCAAGATCAGCCTATCGCAACGACACAAGTGAAAACCACGCCATTATCAACACCTACTATTGACCTGACTGCAGGGTTACGTGGTGCAACGGATGATTTCCAGCGTACGATAATCACAGAAGTGTTGGAAGATGCGAATTTTAACTGGGCACAAGCAGGACGAATTCTGAAAACAGACCGTGCAAACCTGACCCGACTATCAAAACGTTTGGGGTTAAATGTGGCTAAGTCTCACACGATCGAACGGACAAAATAGATATTAGCCGTTTGTTGCGAGCATCTGACAAAACTTGTGTATATAATGCTGCAAATTGTAACGCTAATTTTAAATATGTAGAGAGAGTTATGAAGTTTATCCGTTGGTTCTTAGGTCGCGTCATTTTGCTATTGAATTTTGTTTTCAGCCCTCGCGGTGTGAAACGTTCTCAAGAAGAACAAAGCCAAGTGAATGAGCAAGCAAAAACGCACACGTTATACCAATTCGAAGCGTGCCCATTTTGTGTAAAAGTGCGCCGCGCGATGAAACGTCAATCGGTTCAGTTTGAACTTCGTGATGCAAAAAACAACGAACAGCACCGTGCAGAGCTTGAAGTTGGTGGCGGTCGTGTGAAAGTGCCTTGCCTACGTATTGAGAAAGACGGTAAAACTGAGTGGATGTATGAGTCTTCAGACATCGTCACTTACCTAGAAAAGCAATTCGCATAAGCTGACAAGGTTCAGCGAAAGTCAGATACAAAAAATCCCTCTTATGTGAGGGATTTTTTATGTCTGTTATCTATGCCTGTTTGCTTTATCGGCTTTTACTTTTACTTTCAAAACTAGAGCACAAGCACAAACTGTTATTTAGCGACAATCAGCATGAGTTCAACACGGCGATTACACGCTTTACCTTGCAAAGACGCATTGGTGCACGCAGGAACATATTCCCCGAAGCCACGAGTATAGATAGAACGGCTAGAAACGTAGTTACTCTCTAATCGAGCTTTCACTTCTTTTGCACGCTGCTCTGATAGAGGATCATTGATTTGATCAGAACCTGTATTATCGGTGTGCCCTTCAATCACAACATCGATATCTTGGCGCTGAGAAAGATAGCTGCCCAACGTATCTAACCATTGATTGTATGCCGGTTCAGGGAATGCAGAGCCTGTTTTAAAGTTCACATGTTGCTCAAGCTTTACCATCACATGGTTACCCGGCAGAACTTCAAAATCGATACGGTTTTGTCTGAGGAAAACTTCTAGCGGATCATTGGTTGATACGCCACGACCGTAGTTGGTAGTAATGGTTGTCTGCTGACGAGTATTGCTCTGCATTGAATAGCCGCGATTGCTTGCTACATGTGTAGTCTGAACCACGCCCCATTCTGGGTGCATAAGGTCGTAATCAGTTTGTGGTGCTGTCTCTAGCATATCACCGCCAAGTAAATCAGTTGGTGACGTGGTTTCACACCCAGCCAAAGCTATGCTTAACATTATTGCTAAATATCTCATTACTTCACCAACCACTCATGCAGATAAACCATTCACTAATGTCTATATCGGCACCGAGAGAAAAACTTTAGGCAAAAACTTTAGACGAAAAAAACACATCCAAAAAAAGTGCTTTTGATCACAGTTAACCGTCAACTAGCCTGTCATCACCCGCTAGTTCGAACTGTTTGCATTTATTTACCTTATAATTGTTTTCCAATTCTTACTAAATAGTTAGAATCTCACGACTTCTCAACGCTAGAGCAAACATTATGTTTAAACCATTTACTAAATTCATTACAGCAATCGCAGCCGTGCTTATTATCGCGGGCTGTAGTGAAACTGATGAGCCACAACAAGGTGTTCAATATGAAGCACTTCCAGCGGCTTTGACTGAATTTAACTTATCTCCGATCACTGAAATCTTCTCTCTTAATTGTGGTCACTGCCGTCAAATGGAAAGTTCAATTCCAGAGATTGAGTCACTGACTGACCAAAAGATTGGCAAAGTTCATGTGACTTTCAATGAAAGCGCTCAAATCAGCGCGATGATCTACTACACAGCGGTAATGCAGCTTGACGCAACGCCTGACCACGCTTTCATGGATGACCTATTCGGTGCGGTTCAAATGGGTGCAGATGCGACTCCTGAGCAACGTCAACAAGCCCTAGAGACTGCGTTCACTTCTCGCGGTCTGGTTAGCCCATACCAACTGAACAAAGAACAGCAAGTAGCGCTTTTTGACTTTATCAAAAAAGCAGAAGAGATTTCTGTAAAAGGCCAAATCAACTCGGTACCGACTTTTATCATCAATGGTAAGTACCAAGTCCTAACTGCAGGCCACCAAGATGTTCAAGGTATCGCAAAAACAATCAACTACCTTTTGACTCAGCCGTAACGGCTTTTCTCTATAAAGAATCAACAATAAATAGGTTTTACTATGTCTAAATTTATCATCCCGGTCATTGTCTTCATCTTGGCTGGTTTCATGATCTACCGTACTTGGATGAATCATAAATCTGGTGACGAAAACTTCGAGCAAGGCCAACAGTTCCTTATCGAAAACGGCACTAAAGAAGGTGTTGTAACGACTGAAAGTGGTCTTCAATACCTAGTTCTTGAAGAAGGTACTGGTACAGAGCACCCAACAAAGAACAGCAAAGTAACGGTTCACTACCACGGTACTTTGCTTGATGGCACAGTTTTCGATAGCTCTGTTGAGCGCGGCGAGCCAATCTCATTTGCTCTTAAGCAAGTAATCAAAGGCTGGCAAGAAGGTTTGACTTACATGGTTGAAGGCCAAAAAGTTCGCCTGTTTATCCCGAGTCAATTGGCTTACGGTAAAGGCGGTTCAGGCCCTATCCCACCATCAGCGACACTGATTTTTGATGTTGAGTTAATTTCTATCAAATAATCCAATCGCGATTAAGTAATTAAATAGCGATTAAGTAACAAGTGCATTGAATGGAGCCCTAACATACAAACATGTTAGGGCTTTTTATATCTGAACGCTTGAATGGTTGAATCCCATTTAGTCACGACAAGATTATACCTTCAAAACCGCTCACTAGACGACTGGTCTAATTTGAATTATAGTATTGCCCATGAACGAAAAAACGAATGATACACGCCTGCATGTTTTAGATGTTGGTTACCAATTAATAGTGAACAACGGCTTTACGGGCGTTGGCTTGTCGCAATTACTTAAAGAAGCGGACGTGCCGAAAGGGTCGTTTTACCACTACTTTAAATCGAAAGAGCAATTTGGCGAGGCTCTGATCCAGCACTATTTTGAGAATTACATCAACCGCGTTGAAACTCTTTTAGTTCACGGTGAAGGCAACCATTACCAAAGAATCATCGGTTATTTCTCTCGATGGGCACAGATTGAAAACGGCACGTGTAACGCTCATAAATGCTTAGTGGTTAAGCTCAGCGCTGAAGTTTCTGATCTTTCTGATCCTATGCGCCAAGCCTTACTTAAAGGGGCTGAAAAAGTGACATCTACGATACAACACTGTATTGCTGGTGGTATTGACGATGGCTCCATCAAGGTTAAAGACAGCCAACAAGCCGCGCAGAATCTATATTCAATGTGGTTGGGTGCGAGTTTGTTGAGCAAGCTAAGCCAAAGTTCACATAGCTTAGAATCAGCGCTCTCTCTTACCGAACAAATTTTAAAGGGTGAAAGCCACTAACGCGCACCGCGCCTTATTCGCTTTTACTCACTTCAACTTGCTTTAAATTAAAACGAATCACCCGCCCTCTTATCAATTTGATGACGGCGGGATTTTTAGACAACAAGACTAGACGACCGGTCTAATTCTAAATAGACATAATATAAAATTAAGGACATCCAATGACCCAACAAGACAATCGCCGCATCGTATTGGCTTCTCGCCCAGTTGGCGCACCGACTCAAGACAACTTCCGTTTAGAGACAGTAGCCGCACCAACAATTAAAGACGGCGAGATGTTACTGCGCTCAATTTACCTTTCTCTCGACCCTTACATGCGTGGCCGAATGAGCGATGCGAAATCTTACGCTGATCCCGTCGCTATCGATGAAGTGATGGTAGGTGCGACCGTTTGTCAGGTTGAAGAATCAAACAACGCTGATTTTGAGGTTGGTGAATGGGTACTGGCTTACACAGGTTGGCAAGATTTTGGTGTGTCTAACGGTGAAGGCCTTATTAAACTAGGCAAGCAGCCAACTCACCCTTCTTACGCACTTGGCATCATGGGTATGCCGGGCTTTACCGCATACATGGGCTTGCTAGATATCGGTCAACCGAAAGAAGGCGACACTTTAGTTGTAGCAGCAGCAACAGGCCCAGTAGGTGCAACTGTTGGCCAAATCGGTAAGCTAAAAGGCTGTCGTGTAATCGGCGTTGCGGGCGGTCAAGAGAAGTGTCAGTACGCAAAAGACGTACTTGGCTTTGATGAATGTATCGACCACAAAGCGGATGATTTCGCAGACCAGCTGGCTAAAGCGTGTGACAACGGTATAGACGTTTACTTTGAAAACGTTGGCGGTAAGGTATTCGACGCAGTAATGCCTCTGCTTAACACAGGTGCTCGTATTCCTGTGTGTGGCCTTATCTCTCAGTACAATGCAACATCACTTCCTGAAGGTCCAGATCGTATGTCTAGCCTTATGGGCACTCTTCTGGTCAAGCGTATTAAGATGCAAGGTTTCATTATCTTTGATGACTACGCACACCGTTACAACGAGTTTGCTGTTCAAATGACTGAATGGTTGTCTCAAGGCAAGATGCATTACCGTGAGCATCTAATTGAAGGTCTAGACGAAGCACCACAAGCATTCATGGGTCTATTAGAAGGCCAGAACTTCGGTAAGCTCGTTATCAAAACTAACGAAGCAAAATAGCTCAATCAGCTGAAACAGTAAAATAGGCAGAATCATGATTACTTTGCATCACCTAAATAAGTCGCGCTCAAAACGTATCATCTGGCTACTGGAAGAGCTTGGTGTTGATTATCAAATCAAACCATACCAACGAGACAGTGTAACGTTTCTAGCACCACCAGAATTGAAGTCCGTTCACCCTCTTGGAAAATCTCCGGTGATTGAAGACGATGGCGTTGTGATCAGCGAGTCTGGTGCTATCACCGAGTACCTAATCGACAAATACGGCCAAGGTAAGTTGGCACCAGTGCGCGGCACAGCTGACTATGTAGAATACTCACAGTGGCTTCACTTCGCAGAAAGCTCTGGTATTTTGCCAATGCTGCTTAAAATCTTTGTAATGAAAGACGGTTGCGAGACTAATTTCCTTGGCGGCTACGCTGACGATGAAAACCAAAAGGTCCTAACCTTTGTCAACGAAGCACTTGAAGGTAAAACTTACCTTGTTGCTGATACTCTGACGGGTGCCGATTTCATGATGTCGTTCATCGTGGAAATCGTGGGTAACTTCGGTGCTACTGCGCTCTACCCTAACATTGCTAAATACGGTGATCTTTTAATGAGTCACCCTGCTTACCAAAAAGCAGAGCAACTTGAGCTAGAGCACTCGAACTGATCGAGTTTCAATCAAGCTCGTACGTCCTTAGGATAAGTACGAGCAACTAAATGAAGCCAAAGCCGATTTATCTTTCGCTTTGGCTTCTCATTTGCCTTCATTTCGACAACAATACCGAGCTCTAACTGAACAGCCATAGAGTTTGATCTTCATGTCAGCAAACCTTGCTCAATACACACCACTGCACCTAAAAAACGACAATACGAATGTAGACTTACCGCTACCGACTCGTTTTACGTTTCCGTACTACTACACACCACATCCAACGTGTGAGTTTGCCATGCAGCAACTTCAGCAGTCATTACTCGACTGCGGTGTGAATGAAACATCGCAAGGCAACCTTTATGCCGTACTTCTTGTTCAAAATCCAACAACTCAAGAGCTAGGCTACCTTTCTGCATTTTCAGGTTTGCGGTTAGATTCTTCCCTAGCTTCTCAGCTAGCAAGCATTGCCTTTGTTCCTTCTGCTTTTGCTGGTCAACAGTTTCAAGTCCAAAACACGCAAAGCTTAATCAAGCAAGCAGCCTTGGTTGATGAGATTACGAACCTAGAACAAACTCATAACCTAGATGAGTTGACATCAAGCTTAAATGAACTCAAAAACGATGCGAGCAAAGCAATTGAAGTATTTCAGTTCACGATGGCTGCCAACAAGGCAGAGCGTACGGTTCTAAGAGAAAAGGCCAATCAAGAGAAAGCGTTAGGGAACCTTGATTCAGCAGCTGACCTGCTTAAACAGTTAGGCAACCAAAGCAGCCAAGAGAAGCGCGACCTAAAAGCGCTTCGGATCGAATGGAAACAAAAGATCGCAGAACGCCAGTCGCAGGTTGATGCCATCGAAAGTGAACTCAAAAGCCGCAAGCAAGAGTACCAAGCGATCTCTTCCGAATTAGAAGCGCAACGCTTGTCTCATTATCGCTTTATCAACCAAGCTCTTGAATCAAAGAGCCTGTTTGAATTGCTAGATGGCAAAGAGGCACTTGAAGGCTCTGGCGACTGTTGCCTACCTAAATTACTTAATTGTGCTTTTGAACACGGGTTTAAGCCATTAGCTTTATCTGAGTTTTGGTGGGGATTGCCTCCGACAGCTGTTATCCGCCAGCACGGAAACCTATACCCTGTTTGCCAAAGTAAAAGCTTCGAGATCCTCGACCACCAGCTGAATGGCATTGAATTAGAAGATAATCCGCTTATAGTGAACCCTGCGGTTGGTAAGTCGTTTGATATTGTCTATGAAGATGACGAGATCGTGGTAGTGAATAAACCCGAGGAGTTCTTATCGGTTCCTGGTAAATTTATCGAAGACTCGGTTTATACGCGCATTAAAGCGCGCTACCCCGATGCAACAGGCCCTTTGATTATCCATAGGTTAGATATGTCGACGTCTGGATTGTTGATTTTGGCACTGACCGCAGAGTCCAATAAACACATCCAGAAGCAATTCATCGATAGAACCGTAGAGAAGCGTTACACCGCCCTGCTTGATGGTGAAATACACGGTGGTTCTGGCGATATTAGCTTGCCCTTGCGCGGCGACATAACAGACAGACCAAGACAATTGGTTTGCCATGAACATGGACGTAACGCAGAAACTCATTGGGAAGCAGTCAGTGCCAACAATGGCAAAACCAAGGTTCACTTATACCCTAAGACAGGCCGCACCCATCAGCTACGCGTACATTGCGCTCACCCGTCAGGCCTTGGTGTCCCAATCCGAGGTGATGATCTTTATGGCTACAAGCGTGAACGACTTCACCTTCATGCGGGCTACCTAAAATTGATTCACCCAACAACTGGCAAGTGGATCGAGTTTGAAGTGTCGTCAGAGTTTTAATCCTATCTTTAGCGTGGGGCTTTCGAGCCCTACTCTTCTCAAATATCCTGCAAGTAAGCTTTCACCCCTCGACCAGAAAACTAAGACCAAAACACTAGTACCAGAAATCTAAAACTAAAAAGCTTGAACACAACAAAGTGACCATCGCGGGAATACCGTCTTTCCACGTATCAAAGCGTAAGTGGAAATAAAGCGCCCCTATCGAAGTCGCTCCCAATATTGCACCACCCATCAATTGAGTATGTTCTGATGACACACCACACAAGGCTAAAATCAAAAGAACGGCTCCAGTAAACTCGACTAACCCAACAAGAAACATCACCATTCGATTCAAGCCATAGCTTTTGAAAAAACCAAGCTGGATTTCAAATACCTTCTTTTGCCACCCAAGCATCTTGATTGAACTCGCTAACAAGAAGAACAACACCATTAATATGCTTATTATTGTACTCATTTCGTCACCTTTCTTAAGAATCATTGCGTCAATGAGACCATTTAATCATTCATAATTAAGGTGATAAATGCTAGTTTTGTGATAAGTGAGATTCCAAATTGGAATAGATGAACACAAGGTGAGTAATATGGATAAGATTGAGTGTATTCGTATCTTTGTGGAAACGGCGCAACTGAACAGCTTTACCGCAACCGCCAATAAGTTAAACATGACACAAGGTGCGGTTAGCAAGAAGATCGCATGGTTGGAAAGTGACTTAGGGATGACTCTGTTTCAACGAAACAGCCGCAAGATATCCCTCACTCATGCAGGAAAAGACTACCTCGATTATTGCTCTCGTTTACTCGAAGAGATGTCTACCATAGAAAGCAGGCTCAAACGTGAGACAGAAACCGTTGAAGGCGAACTTAAGATATCTGCGCCAAGTGCCTTTTCATCGATGTTACTCAGTGAGCCGCTTCAAGCTTTCATTGAACAGCACCCAGGTATCCGCATTAACCTCAGTGTCGACGATCGCATTGTTAACCTTAATGAACACAATATAGATGTCGCCATTCGTGCATCACAACTCGAAGATTCAGGGTTAAAAGCTCGTTTTCTTTTCAACAATAAAGTTCAGTACTTTGCATCGCCCGATTACTTAAAAAAATACGGGAAACCTGTGTATCCACAGGATCTCAGCCAACATCAGTGCTTAACTTATTCTCTGATGAATCCAACAAACGAATGGCGTTTCACTGACAAAGATCGCCAATGCACCAGTATGAAAGTAAACCAAATTTTTACGGCAGACAGTCCAGAAGTGTTGCTTAAACTGGCTAGACAGGGTTTAGGTGTGGTTGCTTTACCGGATTGGATGGGCAAAGAATTTGTAGAGACCGGGGAATTAACACAGTTATTAGAAGATTGGAGCAATGACTACTTGCCTATGTACGCGCTGTATCATGCAAGTAATTATTTGCCCCAACGAATACGAGTATTTATCGATTTTATTGCGGAGTGTTTAAGTTCTACAAACAATTAGAGCTCAACCAGTAACTAATCAAGCCTCTATAAACGATCAATCAAGCATTAAGATGGTACTTAGCCCATCACATCTGTACGTTGCTCGACGCATTCAAAAGAGCCCATTTCGAACTCACGACAGATCCAAGGTCGGTTTTCGTAGATAGTACACATTAGTGTTTCTCTATCAACTGCCGAACACCAGCCGTCGTCTAATCTCAGCATGGTCTCGCCGCCCCATTCGTCATACGCAATATGCTCTTCAGGAACGCCGGTATCTGTGATGATCATAACCTCTAAACGGCAACAGCATGCCTGACAATTGGCACATGTTACTTCGGGTTCGGTTACGTTCTTTATCTCTATGGTCATAAGTGACTACACTGCTAAATTTTGCGTATAGTAATCGAAACCGCTCGCTACGGCCAATAAAGAAAACGAGAGGTTCCGTTTTCATGCGGGAGGAAATAACAATGGGCGTTATGATTTACTCACAACGCCCATTAAGTTTTCTCGTTTTAGCTGAATAACGATTCTATTTAGAATAGGCTCGCGAAGAACAATTTAATGTAGTCCATCAGACGTTTGAATATGCCACCTTGTTCCACAGCCTCTAGCGCAATCAATGGTTGAGTTTGAACATCTTCTCCGTCTACTGTGTAGTGAACCACACCTAAAGTTTGGCCTTCAGCAATCGGCGCTTTTAATTCAGAATCAAGTTCAATCGATGCCGTTAGCTTTTTACTGTCTGACTTAGGCAAAGTAATGAACGTATCTTCTGCAACACCCAGCTTCAACGTGTCTTGTTCACCAAACCAAACCTTTTCTTCAGCCACTTGATCGCCGCCTTGATGTGGATTTAGTGTGTCGAAGAAGCGGAAGCCGTAGCTTAATAGCTGTTTACTGTCTGACTCACGACTCTTGACACTCGATGCGCCCATAACCACTGCGATCAGTCTCATTTCACCTTGAGTTGCCGAGCTCGCTAAGCTGTAGCCTGCACCAGAAGTGTACCCCGTTTTCATGCCATCAACGGTTAAGCTTCTATCACGAAGTAAACCATTGCGGTTGTGCTGTGTGATACCGTTATAGCTAAACGAGCGCTCGCTGTATAAGCCATATACATCCGGTAAGTCACGAATAATCGCGCGGCCAAGTAATGCGATATCGTAAGGGGTTGAATATAAATCTTCGGCGTCTAGGCCATGGGCGTTAGCAAAATGCGTGTTTTCTAACTTCAATGATTGCGCCCAAGAGTTCATCAGATCAACAAAGGCGTCTTGTGAACCTGCTACGTGTTCTGCAATCGCAACACTGGCATCGTTACCTGATTGGATAATCAAACCACGGTAAAGATCCATCATCGCCACGTCGGTGTTCACTTCAATGAACATCTTCGATGAATCTGGGAATTTTTTCGCCCATGCATTCTCACTGATCCTTACTTGATCATCAGCAGAGATGTTGCCTCGCTTCATCTCTTGCCCGGCTACATAGCTGGTCATCAGTTTGGTTAAGCTTGCTGGGTTTAATTTAGTGTGTGCGTTTTTTTCGACTAACACATCACCGGAATTAAAGTCGATTAACACATACCCTTTTGCACCTAAGCTAGGTGGCGTCGGTACTATAGAAGGTGCCGCGATAGCTGAATTACTAACCATCGCTGCGTTACTTACAATGAATATACTTAATAGAGGGAGAGAGTATTTGGAGAACAGTTTCATTGAATCAAACCTAAGTTAACGTTTTGTCCAGTATAGACAAATGCTAGCAAAAGGAGCGCGAACTTTACGTTGCTTTACGCAAATGTACCTTTAGTTACAAATAAAAAAGTATAATCTGCGATCTGTCCATTTTTTAAACAAGTAATATTGACTCAATGAATATGTTTAACGCTTAGTTTGAACGTTGTGGCATGTGTCTAAATAGCATTTCTACAAAGCCCGAGATACGTTGTTTGCTTTCACCTACTCCCAGTTTCGGTTGAATACCAGATTGAGCTAGTGCCCGCCACTGTATCACTTCTGAATTCGGTACCGAGAACACAATGTACAGTGAACCTTTTTCGGCCAATTTACCTTTACCATCATAGAATGGAACACCAGTAGAAAGCTGAACCGCATCAAAAATTGAATTGTCATTGAGCTCTGATTCTTCAGCTAATCCGAAACCAACCACCACATCGCCAATACCGCCTCCCTGCTCTAAACTATATCCTTTCGCAGAGAGCTGATCTTCAATCGCGTCACGCACCATATCGGTTACTACAGTTTCATCGTATTTTTGCGAAAGATATACCTGTTCGGATCGCGGGTGCCACGAGTATGTCGTCACCCCATTTTTCATGAACTCGAAGTCACCACTGGTCACCACACCATAGTCATGTACTGTTGGCTGCTCTTGTGTCGTACAAGCGGTCAGTCCAACCACCATTAACGCCAATAGAGCAGCTTTCTTTATGCTTTTTGTTGCACAAATGGAACGTTTTATCATTCGCGGCGTCCTTTCCTATATAAGAATAACTATCAATTCAACCTCCAACATAATTAGTAATTATGTTAATAGAAAGGTCATTAAACGTTTGCGTAATCGCTAACCTTCACTTCTGCCAGTTTTGGGGGTTTAATCACAAAAACAGAGTTGGTATAGTTTACCCCGTTAAACAAAACCAGACCATTCGGGGCATGGAGCTTCCTCAATCATCTCATGAAGAGAAGAATTGGTACCGACAAAGTATCGGCAAATTTAAGAGGGTCACACAATGGAATTCAATATGGTTGAAATTTTAGGTTACGCTGCGTCTATTATGGTCGCAATTTCATTAACAATGAAAGATATCGTTCGTCTGCGTGTCCTTAACTTTATTGGCTGTGCTCTCTTCACAGCATACGGCATCATGATTGATGCATGGCCAGTTGCAGCAACCAACGGCTTCATCGCTTGTGTAAACATCTACTTCCTTGCAAAAATGCAAAAGGAAAAAAAAACGGAAGCGATGAAAGCAGCGAAAGCTTAAATTAGCGACTCGCATTTCAAATAATTCTGAAAAAGCCCAAACGGTTCCTCTCGTTCTACTAAAGAACAGAAGCACAGTTTGGGCTTTTTTCTATCTATCGTTTTATCTGTCGTTTTAAAAGACGCCTTCAAGGTGGCCGACTTACTTCAAGGCGATGCAGTTGAAAGCGTGTCAGGTATACGCAATGCGATATTCATTCTCCCGATACATCTGAGTGTTATTGCGTCCACTCTCTTTAGCTTGGTAAAGCGCTTTATCGGCTTTTTCGATCGTACCTTCTATCTGAAACAGCACCTGAGCGTAGCAACAACCCACACTCACCGTCACAGGTGATACCAAACCTTCTATCTGCTCGACCCTGTGTCTCAACGCTTCTGATAATTCAAACAACTGACATTCATCACAATCAAAAGTCACCAAGATAAACTCTTCGCCGCCATATCGAGCAATCAAGCGATGACTATTTGTAAACTGCTTTAAGGTTTTTGCGACGGCACAAATCACGCTGTCACCCTGCGCATGTCCGTGTAGGTCATTCACCGACTTAAAATGATCAATATCCAACAAAATCACGCCCACGCCTTGCAAAGGGTAAGGAGAGTTATCCGATATTCTTAGCTTTATCTGTTCAATAAAACTGCGTCTGCTATGCAGGCCCGTTAGGTAATCAAGGCTAGCCACATCTAAGATCTTTAAGTGACGATGCCGCAGGTAAAGCACCAGAACAACAATAATACTCAGTAGACTGACAACCAACGTCATCAAACTTGCTAGCAGCAAACTGTGGTTTTTGTTGAGCTCTTGCTCTAAGACACCCGCCGAAATAACCCAATTCAGATACGGATAAAACTTGTAGAAGATATTTTTACTTGTCGTGCCGTCTTCCGTAGAAATTGAGTAACTGAAGTGGCCTTCAGGCTCAGCGACGACTTTATCGATAAGCAACTCTGATGAGTCATCAATCAAGGCTTTTAAGTGTTCGTGTTCAAAGTTGGGTTGAAGGACTAACGTGCCCTGTAAATCAACGATATACACATAGCCACTATCGCCATAAGAGTACTTTCTCAGTTTGTCTTTAAGTGCATCGAGATCAACCAGATACATCAATTCATCTTTATATGTGGTCGCCACCAATGTATTACCACTCGGTAACCTCACCGAGTACGCAACCTTCGCACGCTTGCCGACTTCATGTGGGTTGGCGTGAGAGTATTGAGTCATTCCAGACTCTAAGCTCAGTTGTTGCTGAATATGGGTTAAATGCGCACGATTTTGCCCTTGTAAAAACGGGTGATACAGATGAATACCTTGTGGTGACATCAGATAGATATAACCTGACTCTCCAATCACCAATTCATTGGCAATTCGAATGACTTCTTCGACTTCTTGTTCTGGCGTGACACGCAGTGTGTGAGAGGCAACTGTGTCAGTCACACCTTTGAGATAGGTTTTGATCGCTTCGTTGACTGTGGTGTCTACGATGTCGTAACTCGCGTTCACAATCGTACGAAAGAAAAATTGGTTGGATTCTAATAATGATTCTTTCGTTCGGTTGAATTGAACAGCAGAGAGGATCAGAGAAACTACGGCCAACACAATTGAGAAACTAAGAATGTATTTACGTCTGACTTTCAAGTTTACCCCATAGCTTTCTAATTTTAGGTAACGCTATTTTTTGTTATAGGCAGACTGTTTTATACCATATTTGTCTTTTTTACTGAACGAGTGTCGATATTTTAAAAGGTTTCTATACGCAATCTGTGACTTATAGCAAAAACGCCGAACTGGATTCAGTTCGGCGTTTTAATTTGACGCTTTATCTATGTATTTAAATCACACTAAGACACTGATAAATCGACTTAAAACGATTCGTATTCGTTATCTATAAATACATGACTTAGCGTTAGATTAAGAACAAACCTGAGTCCAGCTACCATCACTGCCCGGTTCAGAACTTGTCCACCAGTTTGCTTGATAAATACTACCGTTATGAACCACTTGGTCACCTGTGTTTGCATGGCTTGGGTTACCCGCCCAATCTTTCTGAGGTAAGTCTGGGTAAACCGCTAAACCTGCTGTATCACATGTACCTGGGGTTGTGCCGCCATCGCCAGGGTTACCGCCACCTGAACTGATGTCACCTAACGGTAGGTCTGGTTGCTCAAAGCTAAAGGCATAATCGATACCGTTCACGCTCACTGCATAGTTAGCAGGGCCTGAGATTGGCAAGTAATACACCATATCTAACTCATACACACCACCCGCTGGAAGCTCTTCCCATGTAGGTAAAGTAAACGCCACTCGGTGCATGGTTCCATCTAAACCACCGATGTTATCCGCACGAGTATGACCCGAAGCAATCACAGTTAAACCACCACCCGATTGATCTTTCGCGTTATCAGGTGCTGACACTGGGATATCGAATTGGAACTCGGTACCGCCCGGAAGTGCTTGACCTGTGTTATTTGTAAACGTGATCTTAGGATTGATTGGGTAGTTTTGGTCTCCGACTTTGAAGCCACCAACTGAAACCGTAATATCTAACGCTTCTGTTGGGATAGCGCCAGTCGCCACTTTGTTTCCATATGGAGTCGCAGACTTAAACTTATCGTAGATAGCTTTCGTCATTGTGTTACCCATGTGGAACTCACCGTTACCGCTATTACACGCTTGTTCGGTCGTATCGATTGAAGTTCGGTTGCCGCTCGCATCGAGTACATAACAGTTATAATCCCCTGCTAGTTCCCAGAACATGATGCCGCCGATCTCTTTGTCGATAACGTAGTCTGCTTTCACATCAATAGACTGTTTATCTTCCGTTGAAAGGAATACGCCCTTCTCTGCATTCCACAACCAAGGGGCAACCGCCACGCTGTCATAATTACGCGTGTAAGTGCCAGCTAAAACATCAGATGGATCGTTCACAGGATCAAGCTTGTAAGCCTCAGCGTAAGAACCCCAAATACCTTTCTCTAGGTTCTTAGCGTGCCACATTGGGTTAGAGCCCGCGCCCATTTCGTTGCCCTTCGGATCGGTATCGTGCCACATATTGTCGATACCAATTGCACCATGGCCACAATTGTTCTTCTCACCTTCACCCGTACCTGCTGAACATTCAGCTTGGTTTGGAAGTGCAGCTCGGCCCCAAAGGCCATTTTCGCCACCGGTTACACCTTGCCAACCACGAGTGTAGTAAGGCACACCGATGTTAATACGACCTGCAGGCATAGAACCACGGAAGTAATGGTAAGCCCAATCCGTGTTCAGATAACCGATACCACCGTAAGCCGCAGTGCCGTAAACGTTCCACTGTGCTAACTCTGAATCTTTACCTGTATCAAACAATGCAGCGTTATGACCAACGTGATCGTTCCACGCACCGTGAAGGTCATAAGACATGATGTTTACGTAATCGAGGTATTTGGTTACATCGAATGTTTCCATACCGCGCAGTAGGTAACCAGAAGAAGGAGCCGCGATAGTTAACATGTAGTGATTGCCATCTTGCGCAGAGGCAGCATCAAGCTTCTCACGCAACACTTTCATCAACACTTGGTACGAAGCCCATAAGTATTGACGACGTGGTTCCATGAAGTCTTTATCATATGGATTACCTGCGCCCGCCATTGACGTTGGGTATTCGTAATCGATATCTAGACCATCGAACTGGTATTTACGAAGCATTTCAACCGCTGAAGTTGCGAATGTTTCGATGCCTTGATGGTTGATTGAGCCGTCAGCATTTGTCGTCATGGTGTAGAAACCACCATCAGCAACTCGGCTGCCGTCTGTCGCGAAATGACCACCGGTTTCAGCCCAACCACCAATAGAGATTAACGTTTTAACGCCGTGTTTTTTCTTCGCTG
The DNA here is from genome assembly GCF_014879975.1 of Vibrio bathopelagicus. Lineage (NCBI taxonomy): Bacteria > Pseudomonadati > Pseudomonadota > Gammaproteobacteria > Vibrionales > Vibrionaceae > Vibrio > Vibrio bathopelagicus. The sequence continues at coordinate 1,381,685 of NZ_CP062501.1, forward strand.
TCGCTAACGCACCAAAGTGACCTTTGAAGCCTAATTCAGGATCGACTTCCACGCCCGGCCACTCTTTACCCACCGCTGCGTTTTCAGGGTCGTTTACATCACCCACATTTACTTTACCATCTGAGCCAATGCTCACGAAAGCGTAGTTAATGTGTGTAAGTTGTTCCCAAGGAATATCATTTACTAAGTAAGCAGCTTGTGGATCGTCCCCAGCACGCCAGCTTGTGAAGTAACCAATCACACGACGTGGGTGATCCGCGCCCATCTTCTCACGACCTTCATCATCGTAAATCGTACAGTAAGGTACATCGACACCTTGAGTTTGATATAAGCCATCAGGACGACAAGTACTCACTGTCGCAGCGCCATTGACTATCAAAGAAGCTAACGCTGAATCAGTCGTAGCACCTTGGTTGTCGGTTGCTTTTGCATAAACCGCTAAAGAGCCTGCCTGAGTCGTTGTGTAGTCTAGTGTGTATGGGCTTGTCGCTGTTGTGCCAACAAGAGAACCTGCTACGTAGAAATCCACCTTATCGACTGTGCCATCGTTGTCTGCTGCCGTTGCTGTAAAGGTTACAACACCACCAACATCCACAGACTTCGCTGAAAGTGCTACTGATACTGTCGGCGCTTCATTACCTGGTTGTGCTGAATCAACAGAAACGGAAACCGCGCTTGCAACACTTGCAGCACCTTCATTATCCGTTGCAACAACTGAAACTTGATGGTTGCCAGACGTCGCAGACCAAGCCGCTTCAAATGGTGCCGCTGTCACAACCGCGACCGAAGAACCATCAACAAAGAATTCTACTGAAGCAACACTACCATCAGCATCCAGTGCTGTTGCGCTTAAGACGACATTGTCGCCTTCAACAATCACATCTGATGCCGTTGGCGCTGTTAACGAAGTCGTTGGTGCTTCATTTGGTGTACCACCGCCTCCATTGCCACTACACACATCTAGCTTTTTCCACTGTGCATAGTCACCTTCAAATTGGCTCGGATTGTTGTTTTGATTCCAGTAATTTGCTGAGTACGCGCTGCCGTCATGTGAAACCTGATCACCACCGGTGTACACCGTGGCAGAGTCCCACGTTTCTAACGTTGAACAATCAACAGCCGCATAACTGTTGAACGCCATCAAGCATGACGCGGTGAGAGTACTGAGTGTAAAAACCTTCTTGGCCACTCTTCCTTGGTTTAGGTGCATGTTAGCTATCCCTTAAGTTGTTGTTTCAAGATGTTTAATTTAAGCGGCACTTTCCTCACCACTTAAATCTCTTCGCAAAACAACTGTAGGTAACAGCGCCAATTAAACACCTAAAATATTCAGTATTTATAAAATGACTCGCATTAATTTGTTTGTAGCATGCAATGAGTCGACACTTATTTTGCACCAACAACTAATATTAATTTATTTCGGAAAGCTAAAAAATAATGTCTCAAAAGTCAGAAATGTGACTCAGCGTTGAGAAAAAATTCGCATTAAAACTAACCAAAAAGTAGAGATTTATAGATGATTTGGGTTTCTTTTGGGAATTCGCCCACTTTTTGATAACAAATGTGTTAGTATCTGCGGCTTTTTTGACGAACCTCACATTTCTATGCAAGTGTGGGAGAAATACATAGGCTTGAAAAAGCCAAATATAGCGAAGAAATAATGTCCAACTTGACGCAAGTCGCCAACGAAAACATCAACGCAGAATCTACTTCTATCGATTTCAACAAAGCTCAATCTTTGGGTGAAAAACTGGAACACGGAAACCCAGTATTTTGGCTTAGTGGCAGTTTTTTAACCCTCTTTGTCATCCTCGCTTTCACCAACACCTCCGTGTTGTCCGAACTTGTTAACATCGGCTTTAGTTACTCAACTAAATGGTTCGGTGCTTTCTGGCAAGTCCTACTACTACTTAACTTCATTATCGGCTTAGTGCTTGCACTAGGGCGCACAGGTCACGTTCGTTTAGGAACGCTTGCCCTCCCTGAAATGACCACCTTTAAATGGATGTCTATCGTCCTATGTACGCTGCTAGCCGGCGGTGGTGTGTTCTGGGCAGCGGCAGAACCTATTGCTCACTTTGTTTCGGCTCCGCCACTTTATGGCAACGCTGATCCACAAGCGATGGCGTTTAACGCCCTATCACAATCTTTCATGCACTGGGGTTTCCTTGCATGGGCAATCTTAGGCGGTTTGTCTTCTATCGTGTTAATGCACCTGCATTACGACAAAGGCCTTCCTCTTAAGCCTCGTACTCTGCTTTACCCAGTACTAGGCGACAAAGCAATTAATAGCTGGATTGGTAACGTAGTCGACGCATGCAGCATCGTCGCTGTAGCCGCGGGTACTATCGGCCCTATTGGTTTCCTTGGCCTACAAATCAGCTACGCTCTGAGCGAACTGTTTGGTATTTCAGACAGCTTTGCGACTCAAAGTGTTGTTATCGTATTTGCGATCGCAATGTACACACTGTCTGCATTAAGTGGCGTGAACAAGGGCATCCAACTGGTTAGCCGTTACAACATCATCTTGTCTGTGTGCCTAATTGGCTACATCCTGCTAGTCGGCCCAACGAGCTTCATCATTGATGGCTACCTACAAGGCATGGGTGAAATGGTCGATAACTTCATCCCAATGGCGCTTTACCGCCAAGATACAGCGTGGCTAGGTGGCTGGACGGTATTCTTCTGGGGTTGGTTCTTAGGCTATGGCCCGATGATGGCAATCTTCATTGCTCGTATCTCACGTGGCCGTACCATTCGCCAGATGATCGTTTCTATCAGCATCGTTGCACCGCTAGTAACATGTTTCTGGTTCAGCATCGTTGGTGGTAGTGGTTTAGCGTTTGAATTAGAGAACCCAGGCGTGATTTCTAGTGCGTTCGAAGGCTTTAACCTTCCAGCTGTTCTTCTAGCAATTACAGCGCAACTGCCGTTCCCTACTTTGCTGGCGATTCTGTTCCTGATCCTGACGACCACGTTCATCGTGACGACCGGTGACTCAATGACTTACACCATCAGTGTGGTAATGACAGGCACAACAGAACCAAACGCAGCGGTACGTACCTTCTGGGGTATCATCATGGGTGCGGTCGCTATCGCGCTTATCTCAATGGGTTCCGGTGGTATTTCTGCACTGCAGTCGTTTATTGTGATCACTGCGGTTCCGGTATCATTTATCTTGCTGCCATGCTTATGGCACGCACCGAAGATCGCGAAACAGATGGCAAGAGATCAAGGTCTCGTTTAATGCCTAATCCGATTTAGTGTCGGGTAACGTGTAAAGCGAAAAAGCCACTCAAGTGATTCACCTGAGTGGCTTTGTTTTATCTGTTCGATATTTAAGTTGATTAGCGCTCATATTGACTAATGCTAATTTCTACCGATATTTTGGCTTATTGAAACTTCTCACCCGCAGCAACCATAAACGACATCTCAACCAACAGCTCTGGGTTTGCCAGTTCTGCTTTCACACATGCACGGCTTGGCGCGCAGCCTTCAGGGAACCACGCTTCCCAAACTTCATTTAGTGCATCAAAGTTAGCGAAATCTGTTAGGTAAATCGTTACCGACAACACGCGAGATTTGTCACTGTCTACTAAGCTCATCATTTCTTCAGCTTGATCAAAAATTTGCTGAACCTGACTTTTGATACCTGCCGTTGTATCCGCTTCAGCAACTTCCACAAAACTTGCGATACCGTTGAAAACAGTCACATCAGACCAACGTTTGGTCGGGTTAATTCTATGAATTTTCACTCGTTATTCTCTTCTTATTGTTAGGGTTTACATCAGAGTAATCTAATCCAAATCCCTGTTATTGAAAACAAAAATTAGAACGCACCTCTTCCCGCCCTACACCTCTCCTTTGCAAACAACCACTTTTCGACCAGATTCATGAAGCCTTGAACCTACGCTAGTTAAAAAAGATTAAGTATTATTATCAACACGAAATTTAATCTGAACTCGGGCGGTCATATTCAGAGATTTTATTAAATGGAGTACTTTTATGCATGTTCAAACCTATGATGTAAAACAAAGCAACATTGGATATAACCTTGGTGTCATTGGCGTAGCATTAGTGTTGGCTTGGATCGGAATCTACAAATTCACCCCAACCGAAGCGATGCTCATTGAACCGCTAATCGCAAATCATCCTGCAATGAACTGGCTTTACAATCTGTTCTCAGTACAAGCTGTCTCTAACATGGTAGGTGGTGCGGAGATCATTGTCGCGATTGGATTGATCGTTGGATTTAAGAAGCCGACAGTAGCATTCTATTCAGGCATTGCAGCAGCGGCTATCTTTGTTGTAACACTCAGCTTTCTGGTTACAACACCAAATGCTTGGAAAGTATCGGATGGCATCTTAGTCACTAACTTTTTCCTAGTGAAAGACATCCTGTTTTTGGCTATAGCGATTAGCGTAATCGAACGTAATAAACCTCAGAAGTAGCTGTAAATTTTTAAGTAGCCGTAAACCTAGAAGTAAAAAGCTCGAAGCTGGCTAGAAGGACACTGCCAGCTTCTAATGAATAAGGCATAATCGATTAAGTCGTCTATTCCGAATACAGGTATCACGCCATAATGAATTAGATGTTTCTACTCAACTTTTACTCTCAACTTTTACTCTCAACTCTTCGCACGCTAAGCCATCCAAAAAGCCAATTATAATGTCATTCGTGCTTTGCTTCGCGAGATTAGAACCATAATCACTTAAATCCATATGTTTAGAGTCTGGAATCTCAACAACACAACTACCATATCGCTTCTGCTCTGATTCAGTAGGTAGTACACCCTCTTTGGTAGGGTATTCAGTTGCTCGAATGGAAAGCACTCGAATATTATTATTTTTCGGCAAAGTGACTCGTTTATGATCGAGCGTAATTAACTGAGAAATATAACTTTTATTTTCGTTACTCAACCATGTAGAGATATCTCCGCCGTTGGAATGCCCGACTAAGGTTAACTTGTCAAAATCATAAGCAGGGAAACGACTCGCTAGCTCATGTTGAAGTACATTGAGAGTCTGTGCCCCTCGCGTCCAATTTTCAATTCGTGTCTTATACAAATCACCAGTCTTCGATAAAGGAGGATCACTTGATAGTTCGTGAGCGACATAAATGGTCATGTAACCCCTATCGTTCAGCATTTCTCCAACAAAACTATATTTGGTGAATGGAACTCGATTACCGGCACTAATAAAAGCCACGTCACACTGTTCTTCCATTGTGCAACTTTCAGGGGCCTGAGGTAAAACAACCTCTACAGGTATAGAGCGATCTCTTTCCGAGTCAACAATAACCATCGACTCCGCTGACGTAGGCAAAGACAGAACACCTAAGAAAGCGCCCATTAAATATTTCATATAACACCGTGTAATACGTATAAAGTTAATAAGTTCGAGTCAAGATATATGTTCCAAAGCCTCTACCCATCATTAGGTTTTACTCTGCAATACCATCGTGATTGAAGCATTGTCTCGTTACCAAGCCCCATTTTTCGTCCTGGTATTGATCTTCCACGTAATTACCTGAGGTGTAGTCGTTAACAACCTCTCTCCAAAACTTAACAGCATGCTCTGCGCCCTGTACTTGTTTGATCTCCCAACTGCCTTTTAGGTGTTCAAACAGCTCAGAGATAAACTGCTTCCCGACTTTATTTTTTCTAAAGTAAGGCACCACATAGAAGTCGCAAATCTCAAACTCGTTTGGCGCTTTGGTTTCAATGGCTGTCAATGCAGCAGGAACACCATCAATGTAGAGTAGGTAACCCGTCACAGTCTCACCAAGCGTTGGGTAAATCTCAAACAAGCCGTACTCGTCTGGTTTATCTCCAATGATCTTTGAAAACTCGGCCGCATACCCCTGATACAAATTCGCGTATACCTGTTGATTACCGCTATAGACTGTCACAATGTTCATAAACTGATCTCTGTATTGTTTCGCACCACTATTGGTGTGAGCTCATCTTATCTAAATCTATTATCTCATTGATGATAGAACAAATAATTAATATCAAACATTCACTTAAGAAGATATCGCCTTTCGATAATAATTAGCGTCTTGATTTTTCCCTTTGAATACTGCGTAGTTTTCTACACGTTCAACTAGGTCAAAACTGGCCTTGGATAAGATCTTGTTGGAACCAACATTACCCACTAACGCATAGGCATCAACATATTTAAGGGAAGAGTGCTCAGCCAAGTAAACAAGTAACTTCTTCACCGCATTAGACGCAATACCCTTAGAGCCAAAGGAGTGACCAACTCGATAGCCTAGCTCTCCACTTCCAGCGATCTGGTCGATATCGCGAACGTTGATTCGCCCACAAATATTGCCATTAGCGCCTTTTATCAACATAGGAATCATCTCGCCATTGTCATACTCTGTGAGGAAGCTCGTGACTTGCTCAGCAACGCCCGCATAAGAATAGAAACTGTCTTCCCGAGCTGGGACAAATTGCTCAAACCACTCTCTATTTTCGACTTCAAACTCCAATAAAGCACTGACATCGCTTGAGTGAAGTAAGTGTAAAAATACATCCATAATCAATACTCTGTCACTTATCTAAAAAGCCGCGCCTGATGATTCATACAACACGGTTTTTCTGAATTTAAGGTAAATCCCTTAACTTCTTAGCCGGGTTACCTGCATAGATACCTTTCTCAGTGATGTCTTTGGTGACCACACTGCCCGCACCGATTACTGCACCTTCACAAATCCTCACAGACAGAACCGTAGCGTTAGAGCCAATCGTGACGTTGTCAGCTATCAAGGTACGTCCCCAATTGTCTGGGTTTGGATCTGGTTTGCCCTCTTTAAATAAGTCGTTGGCAAACATGACTCCGTGACCAACAAAGCAGTCACTGCCAATAGTCACATACTCGCAAATAAAAGTATGAGATTGAATCTTACTTCTCGCGCCTATCACCGAGTTCTTTTGAATCTCAACAAAGGGGCCAATGAATACATCATCTTTAAGCTCACAGCCATAAACGTTGCTTGGCTCGATGATAGTGACATTCTCGCCACAGGTAATATCAGTAATCTGTGCTTTTAATACTCTTGGGCTTGCCATACTTCCTCTAACATCAACACCATATATCAACCTAAGCAATTGTGCCGTAAGCAATTAAGTACAAGCAAATTGTAAGAAAGAGAGTTGGTAGTGGATCAAAGATTCCATGAGCCTGATAGCTAAAACAAGCCAACCAACACGACTGACAACAGTATGCCTCCGATAAAGCTAGGCGCATGAAATGGGCGAGCTTTAGATTTTACGTACTCTATCTGAAGGTCTTCTTGATAAGTTTTGACGGCGAGTTCTTTTACGTAGTTATTTTGCATAATAAGCTCCTTTTCAATGGTTAAGAGAAGCTTAAAACTTAAAGTTAGGTTGAGGTAAAGCAAAAAATCAGATTAATTGAACACTTTATTTCGCTCAACCTTCTAATGTTTGTAAGCGTAGAAATGTAAACGACAGACAAAAAGACTAGAGCAGAGATCGGTACACACACAACTCACGATCTTCACCATGAATTTTACGTACCTGTTTCTCAACGAACTCGACACCGAGCTTTCGAATAACTGACTCTGAGCGTTTATTTTCAGACAAGTGCATCACTTCCAACTCTGTTAGTCCCAAATGAGCTTTACTGTATTCCACTAGCGCAGAAGAAGCTTCATACGCAATGCCTTGCCCCCAAAACGGAACGCCAAGCCAATAGCCAAGAATCCCAACGTCATCTACTAAACTAGGAAAGCTGACCGCACCGATGATCTCATCGTTACCTGTAAGAGTTATCGCGTAAATCACACCCTTTCCTTCATGGAAGAAAGACTCGTGCGTGTTAATCCATTCGACCGCCATGTTTGGTTTGTATGGATGAGGGATGGCAGCTGTCATATCCGCAATCACTTTCTCACCCGCTAGTTCAGCGACGCGCTCGCTATCACTCAACCTAAATGGCCTTAAGATTAATCGTTCTGTGATAATGTTCTGCTGCATAACCTTTCCCTTACCTATCGTTTTATAACGGCTATTCAATAATGACCCTAAAGACATCATTATTCACGCCACCCACATCCACTAATTCTCCAGTATCCATATGAAGTGAAGTGTTCAGTTGTCGAGTTGAGCGTGGTTGTTTCGTTTCTCGAATCACGAGCATATCGACTAGGTAACCAGAGTCTTGTTTTCGTACCGCACCAGAGAAAGTAACACTCTCTTTTCTATCGGCTCGCACGGAATTGAATGTTTTATCTTCTAACACACCCGCGGAGATCGATGTATCGCCATAAAACAACGTGATACTTGTTGGGTCGGGAGTTAACTTTTGATTGGATGAACACCCCATCATAGCTAAGCACAACATTAAAATAACTCGAAATTGCATAAACTGGTTTTCTTACGTTAAGCGTCTGTTTTTCATATTAAAACACTTCACATCAATAAACACCATATGTCGGGCAGAAGCTTGTTTAGAGTAAGTTATGTAGTGAGGCTTAACGAAGGAGTTACGTCTTGAGATTGGGCTAGCTAATCAGAGAATCGGCTCTAACTCCTTGTTCAGGAGTCAGAGCCGACATTTGATCGCTATTATCGAATTGGGTTCAGTGAATTAAGCAACAACGTCTTGTGGAGGTGTTCCTTCGCAGTTAGAAACGACTGCATCAATTTGAATTAAAGCATTCATAGGAATCTCTGAAACCCCAACCACCGTTCTTGCCGGTAAGTCAGCATTAAAGAATGTGGTGTAAATCTCGTTCACCGCATCAATATCTGAAATATCTTTAAGTTGAATATTGATCTTCACAGTATCGTCCATGTTGTGGTCAACACTTTCAATTATCGCCTTAATATTCTTAAGACATTGTTCAGCTTGCTCTTTTATACCACCAGCAACCACTTCATTGGTTTTCGGGTCTACAGGTAGTTGACCTGAAATATGGTTATAGTGAGAGAAAGCAACTGTGTGCGAATAAGGCATGAATGGTGCAGCAACCGTATTATTAGCTTCAATAACCAGTAGGCGTGTATCTTCTGGTAATTGCGGCGGTGTACCGTCGCCATGTGAAACGGACGTATCAATTTGAATTAGAGCGCCCATCGGTAGTTCAGCGGCATTAACAACCGTTCGCGCTGGTACATAACTTGGGAAGAACCTAGCACAAACTTCATTTACCTTTTCTGCATCTTCAATGTTTTTAAGGTAAATAGTGGTTTTAACCACATCATTCATGACATGACCGATGCTCTCTAGAATCGTTTTAATGTTTGCTAAACATTGTGTCGTTTGTTCTGTGATACCACCTGAAACCAACTCACCTGTATTTACATCGATAGGCAATTGAGCCGAAAGGTTGTTGTAATGAGAAAAAGCCGCTGTTTGCGTCGATACAGTACTTTGAGGAGCATTATCCGTATTTCTTGATACCTTAACTAGCGCGCAAGGTGCTTGTGGTTTAGTGCCTTCACCGTTTGAAATAAGAGCATCCATTTGAACTAAAGCGTCACTGTTCGGTAGCGCAGCTACGCCCACGACTGTACGTGTAGGAAGGCTGTTGTGGAAGAAGCTTTTGTAGACTTCATCAATAGCATCGATATCAGAAATATTCTTAACGAAAACATTAATCTTCACGACATCATCCATAACATGATCGATGCTTTCAACAATGGCTTTAATATTATTTAAGCATTGTGCTGCTTGGTCTTTAATATCGCCAATCACGACTTCACCTGTTTTAGGATCAACAGGTAATTGAGCTGAAAAGTTATTATAATGAGAAAAAGCGACCGTTTGTGTAGATACATAATTTATTGGTGCATTTTCAGTATTTCTTGAAATTTTAATGATATCGCTACTCATCGGAATTATCCTTTTAATAATATAGGCATACGTATTTATATTTAACAATCGTATTAGAAAGAATGATTAAAGTAGCGCCATGTTAAGTGAATATTTTTAAGGTAAACGTGATATCCATCAGACTCTCAGTTCACTAGAAATCAGCAAGTTACAGAATAATTAGTCACAACACGACTAATTATCCGTCACATTTGGCTTTATCAACTGCTAAATTCTCTTTAATTTTTAAACTATTCAATAATCCTGAATACTCTCTCAAGTAATGTGATGACTAATTTCCAAAATTTAGATGCTGTTTGATAGGTCGTTCACAATAAAACAGCCTTATTATCAGAACTAGTGAACTACAACTAATATATCCTGCATAAACTCTTAAGCTATTTAACTAATTATTTTAAAGAGCCTATTTTATACAAGTACGTTAATAATATGTTCGATACTCAAATGCCAATAATCTAAAAAACCCATGGGTAGATACATTTACTCATATAATTAAACAAATGAGAGGTTCAGGATAACTACGTGAGAAAGGTGGTTGTAGTACTAAGAATTGGTGCTTTCTGAAATTAAGATGGCGTCAACGATGAACGAGACACCATAACTTTTGGCACATAGTTTGTGGAAGAAGAACTAAACAGCTCTTGGGGTGGTATTGAAGTGACGCTTAAATTCGCGGCTGAATTGGGATGGGCTGGAATAGCCGACTCGGCGAGCAGCGTCGCTGATGCGCAAGCCTTCTAATTGGATCAGCTCTTTAGCTTTGTTGAGCCTTACCTTCTTCAGGTATTGAAGTGGTGACTCGAACGTTACGTTACGAAAGGCGTTGTGGAAGGCAGACACGCTCATGTTTGCTTCGTCGGCAAGCGATTGAACGGTAATGGTTTGGTCATACTCTTCATGTACTTTAGATAGTGCTTTGGCAACACGTGCGTAGTGGCCATCGTGATGGGCAAGATCAAACAATACGCGCCCTTCAGAGCCTGTCAGTGCGCGATAAACAATTTCACTGACGAGCGCATCGCCCAATATGTTGGCTTCGATGTCACAGTGCAGGGTTTTGATCAGTCGAGTAAAGCTGTCTAGCATTTGCTCTTCCATGGGTGTCGACTCTAAACCACTCGAGTTCTGCTTATGCTTGTTGCAGTAGCTTTCGAGAAAGCCTTGGTCTTCTAACTTTTTCACCAGACTGTGTAAACGCTGAGAATCAATGTTAATCGACAAACCAAGCAAGGGGTCACCATCAACAGGTAAGGCTTCGCACTCTAGTGGCATAGGCACACCGACGACTAGGTAATCACCCGCGGCGTAAGTAACAGGCCTTTCGCCGATATAGATATTCTTTTTACCCTGCCCAAGCATGATGATGCCAGACTGATAGGTAAAAGGTTGGCGTTGGTTGCCGCCGCTGCTTCGGTAAAACCAAACGCCCTCGATCTCAGTTTCTCTGATCCCTTCGAGATCATCCCAACCTTTGTATTCAACGTAAGACTGCATTAACCGAGCGAGTGTATTCATAACTGGTGATATTCCATTCAAGGTGCGGAGTGTATTTGCACAAAAGTCCAAAAAGAATAACAACTTTGTAGAAATAGGCAATTAATTTGGAGAAACTGGTCTTCACCACCCTAGTTTCCTGTACTAATATGCAAATATAGAATTTGAGCAATACATCAGAATAAAAAATCTAGCTTTACACAAGGAACCTACAATGCAATTTACTTATGTTAACCCTACTGTGATTCACTTCGGCCAAGGCCAAATCAACGCTATCAGCCAAGCGGTTGATACTTCTAAGAAAGTGCTTGTCATCTACGGTGGCGGTTCAATCAAAAGCAATGGCGTTTACGACCAAGTAGTCGCATCTCTTAAAGATCACGCTTGGATTGAGTTTGCTGGTGTTGAAGCAAACCCAACGAAAGAGACGCTAGACAAAGCCGTCGCTCTTGTTAAAGAAGAAAACGTAGAGTTTATTATCGCTGTTGGCGGTGGTTCGGTAATCGACGGTTCTAAGTACGTTGCTGCAGCGGCTAAATACGACGGTGACGGTTGGGACATCCTAGCGGGCAAACATCAAGTAACGGAAGCAACACCAATCGGTGCAGTACTGACGCTTCCTGCTACGGGTTCTGAATCTAACATGGGTGCAGTAATTACGCGTAAAGCGACTCAAGAGAAGCTGGCATTCATGAACCCTGCAGTACAGCCTAAATTTGCGGTAATGGATCCAGATGTAATGAAGTCTCTGCCTGAACGCCAATTGATTAACGGTCTCGTTGATGCTTGGGTACACGTTTGTGAGCAATACATCACGATGCCAACAGATGCGATGGTTCAAGACGGTTACGCAGAAACACTACTGAAAAACCTACTTGTACTGGGTGAGCAATACGACGAGCGTGATAACGACGCATGGCGTGCAAATCTAATGTGGACAGCAAACCAAGCACTTAACGGTCTGATTGGCACGGGTGTTCCTCAAGATTGGGCAACACACATGATTGGCCATGAGTTCACAGCACTATGGCACGTAGACCACGCACGTTCACTTGCGATTGTTCAACCTTCACTACTTCGCAACCAAATCGAAGCGAAGCGTGGCAAGTTAGAGCAAATGGGTCGTAACGTATTTGGCCTAGAAGCAGGTGCTGACTTGGCAGAGCGTACTATCGATGCAATCGAAGCGTTCTACCACAGCCTAGACGTTGCAACTATATTCGACGGCTACGAAGCAACCAAAACGGCAGCAATCGACAACGTTGTTGCTCAGCTTGAATCACACGGTTACCTGCAACTTGGTGAGAACCAGGCAATCACCCCAGAGAAAACACGTGAGATTCTAGAGTCTGCGATTCAATAAGATCCGCTAGAATAGAGAGAAAGCAAAGGTAGCGGTCATACAAAGATGAATTTTCACATCTGACTGAACCTATTGCTTTTTTCTTTCGTACAACAGAAGCAGCGTTCATTTTGGGCGCTGCTTTTTAATTGGCCCGACAAGATGCTATTAAATTCTCTTAAGTCCCTAATTTTATGTGCAATCATATTTCCATATTGTTAAGGTAAACCTGTCTCTTTACTAGGTATGAATAACGATTTGAACAATCTCAAGGAAATGGTTAAGTTTAAGTCACTTAACAAGTGGTATGGTGATTTTCATGCCCTAAAGGATATCGATTTAAATATTGAACAGGGAGAGATAGTGGTGATTTGCGGGCCGTCTGGTTCAGGTAAATCAACCTTGATCCGCTGTATCAATCAGCTAGAACCCTTCGAAAGTGGTGAGCTTTCCGTGCTAGAACAAGCGCTTCCGTGTAGGTTCAACACTCCAGGCCAAGTCGGAATGGTGTTTCAGCACTTCCATTTGTTCCCCCATCTTACTGTGCTTGAAAACCTGACTCTGTCTCCAATTCGTACGCTCAAAAAAAGCAAAGAAGAAGCAGAGAAAACCGCGATGCACTATCTCGAATGTGTGCACATTGCCGAGCAAGCGAATAAGTACCCCGCTCAGCTTTCTGGGGGCCAACAACAACGTGTTGCGATTGCTCGCTCTCTTTGTATGAAACCTGAATTACTTCTGTTTGATGAACCAACATCTGCCCTTGATCCAGAAATGATCAACGAGGTACTCGATGTAATGGTAGAACTGGCAAGTGAAGGCATCACCATGGTGTGTGTGACACATGAAATGGGCTTTGCAAAGCGTGTTGCCGACCGTGTCATTTTTATGGATGAAGGACAAATCGTGGAGTCCAATACACCACAATGTCTGTTCGAGAGTCCTCAACATGAGCGTACTCAAGCGTTCCTAAATCAGATTCTGACTTACTGATGCTGTTTAAAATAGTGAAACCTGCCCTATCTGCATTAGTACAAATTATTGTGCTCGCTGCGGCTGTTATCTGGATCATCGATTCTGGCGCGCAAACCATGGGATACAGCTGGCAATGGGAGCGAGTACCTGACTACATCGCCTTTTATGAAGACGGTGAATGGTGGCCTGCAGAATTGATGGAAGGACTACTCGTCACCATCAATATCTCTTTGATTTCTTTGGTCGCTACGCTAATTATTGGTTTGACCACGGCCCTGTTACGCAACTCTAATTCCGTAGTTGGTCGTACCCTCGCCACCAGCTATGTCGAGCTGATTCGTAATACGCCATTACTAGTACAAATTTATTTGCTCTATTTTGTGTTTGGTCCTGTACTGGGGCTGGATCGCTTTAGCACTGCCGTTTTAGCCTTGGCACTTTTCCAAGGGGCTTACACCGCCGAGATATTTCGTGCCGGTTTAAATGGCATTGCGAAAGGACAATTTGAAGCAGCTCAATCTTTGGGCTTATCAAAGACCTATACTTATTGGGATGTAATTCTTCCTCAAGTGGTACAACGCACGTTGCCACCTCTGACAAATGAAGTGATCTCTCTCATCAAAAACTCTTCGATTGTCAGTGTCATGGCTATTTTCGACCTGACAACCGAAGCCAGAAACATTGTTTCTGAAACCGCGATGCCATTTGAGATCTGGTTCTCTGTGGCGATCATTTATCTCGCACTTACACTTTCACTTTCTGCCGTTGCAGCTTGGCTTGAGCATAAGCTCGGAGCTAACTGGCGAACACAATAAGGATTTATCAGCATGAAGCTATTTAAAACCGCTATCACCGCTTTACTTGCGCTTGCCGTGAGTTTGCCTGCACTTGCATCTGAAACGCCTAACCTAGACAAAATCAACGATCGTGGCTCTCTACGTGTCGGTATGTCGACTTTTGTTCCTTGGGCGATGCGTAACAAACAAGGCGATCTTGTTGGCTTTGAAATCGATGTAGCAAAACGTCTTGCTGAAGATTCAGGCTGGAAAGTTGAATTCGTACCGACGGCATGGGATGGCATTATTCCTTCTCTACTCTCGAACAAGTTTGATGTAATCATCGGAGGTATGTCTATCACTGAAGCACGTGCTAAAAGCGTTCTGTTCACTGAACCTTACTCTCATTCAGGCGTTCAACTCGCGGCTAATAAAAAGCTAGCAGAAGGTTTTACCCAAATCTCTGATTTTGATTCTCGCCGCGTAAAAATTGCTGCGCGTCGTGGTGCTTTCACGGTTCAAGTAGCTCGTGAAACCTTCCCGAAAGCAAAAGTCCTTCAGTTTGATGACGACGCTCAAGCGTTCCAAGAAGTGCTAAACGGCAATGCACACGCGGTTATCGCATCTAGCCCGAAACCAGAACACGAAGCGATCAAAAACGCAGATACGCTATTCATTCCATTTGAAGAGCGTCTGTCAAAAGGTAACGAAGCATTTGCTGTACGCCTAGGCGAAACAGACAAAACAGAGTTCTTTAACGCGTGGATCAAAGCACGTACTGAAGACGGTTGGTTGAAAGAGCGTTACGAGTACTGGTTCTCTACTCTAGATTGGCAAGATCAGATTGCTCAAGGCCAGTAATCTGAAGCTGAGTTCATCTTTTTAAGTATGGATTGGTCGAAGAATCAAGGCATTGCGCTATTTGCACTGCCTTCTCATCGACAACTTAAATCGCTTTGGATCCAAGCAACAATTCAATAATAATTAATGTTTAAACAGGAATGACGTGAGTAGTACTAGCGCATTATCAACGCCCAAGCCCAACCTTCACATGAAGCCTTGGTATCAACGCCTTAATCTCTTAGATGGTGTGTTGTTTGCCATCATTTGTGCGTTCGCAGGTTGGCTTTATTATCGTTCTTCTGTCGGTATTAACTATCAGTGGCGATGGGAAGACGCGTTCACGTTAATCTTTATTCCACCTTCTCAAGGCAGTATTCCTTATTTCTTTCAAGGCTTGGTCGCAACATTGCGTTTGAGCTTATGGAGCATGGTATTAGCGCTCTCTTTCGGCACACTGTTAGGGGTAGCAAGACACTCTAAGATCGCTTTCTTCAAAACACCGGCACTGATTTTCATCCAATTGGTTCGAAACATTCCTCCACTGGTGTTCGTGTTTATCTTTTATTTCTTTGTTTCTAACCAGCTGATCCCTCTGCTTGGCTTAGAAAGTATTTTACGTGAACATAATGGTGAGATTAACCAGCTTCAAGCCTTCTTTTTTGGCCCTGCTAACCTTTGGGAAAACTTAGCTTCTGGCGTGATCTGTATTGGCCTGCTCTCTTCGGCTTATATCGCTGAGGTGATTCGAGCTGGCTTAGAAAGCATTCCTAAAGGCCAATGGGAAGCAGCTGACTCTCTCGGCTTGTCGGCATTTTCTAAATATCGATATGTGGTAGGCCCACAGGTATTAACCGCGATTACGCCGCCCTTAGCGGGCCAAGCAATCTCGCTAGTCAAAGACACCTCGATTGTGTCGCTGATTTCGATTCAAGAAATGACGTTTGTTGGTACTGAAATGGCGAACTCTTCCGGTTTGATCTTCGAGATCTGGTTGATTGTAGGCTTCGTATATTTTGCTTTGTGCTTTGCACTTTCGCGCCTGTTCAAAGTGATTGAGCAACGTTCTAGTGCCTACCTTAATCATCAATAATAGAACGAGTAACACCACCAACTGAATACATTGATTCACCAGACTATTCATCACCCTTATCAATTTCACCTGATTGGTTTAAGCCATTGACCAATCAGGATTAATCCCCTCCAATTTCTTCTTCGAAACACAGCAAAATACTTGTCTAATCACTATACTTAAAGTATCGAACTACGTTGATTCATCTCAAGGACATCACTCAACATGGACAATCATAAAGAGAGAGCTTTTTACGCCGTTGTCGGCGCATTGGTTGGAGACGCCGCTTCCATGGGGCTGCATTGGTTGTATGACCAAGAGAGGATCTTACACGTGGCTGGTTTCGAGCCAGAATTTCGCTCACCGAACCAGTTCGATTATCAAGACAAAGGCCACTTCGCACACCAAGGAAAAACCGCTGGCGACCAATCGCAATACGGTGCTCAGTTATTGGCGATGGTCGATAGCCTAGTCGACAATCAACAATACGATGAAGCAAGTTATATCAAACATTTCCGATTCTGGTTTGATTTTGGTGGTAGTTGGCAAGGCTACATAGATAAAGCGACGCGCATGAGCTTGTTGAACATCCATCAATTAGAATTAGCAAATGCCCCTATTACAGCGTGTGGCGCAGACGATACACAGCTCCCTGCAGTATCAAAGATCATTCCATTAGTGGCGTGTACTTACACTTCTCACACCTTACCAGCAATGGTCGAAAGCGCGGTTCGAGTCACTAATAACAACGACAAAGCCGTGGAGTGGGCGCAAGCCATCACCCTGCTGATTCAAGCCGCGATTCAAGGTAATTCGCCGTTGCAGTCGGTAGAAATGGTGCGACAAACTTGTAGCAAGTTCATACACGATCAAATAGATGAAGCTTTAGCTGAGCCCGAACTTTCAATAACCGAAGCCGCAAAAAAATTTGGATTGCATTGTGAACTGAATGCCGCGTTCCCATTGCTGATTCGCATCATTGCTGGCGCTCAAAGCTTTAAACAAGGCATTCGCGACAATATCTTATGTGGCGGTGATAGCTGTGGCCGCGCGATCGTGATTGGCGCGGTCTTAGCGGCCTGTTTCTACGAAGAAGAGGGTGGAATTCCAACGGAATGGCTAAACCAAGTCGACCTCAATGGCGGTGTATTGTCTTTGCCTATTGAGTGATTTCCACAATAACGAATAAAACTAAAGCGCCTTTCGATTCCTTGCTCGAGAGGCGCTTTTCTTTTCACTAATAGCTTAAAGTAATCACTAAAACGAATAACTTAAATTAATGCTTTAAACGATCGACTTAAAAGATAGCTTCAGTTATGGGTGCTAAACTTTGCGGATCCCTACGACCGCCAGTTTATCGCTCTAACCAAACCTAAAAACTAGAGCCTTCTCTAGAATTGATAAGCAGCGGAAAGCTTGTAGTTACGACCTGGTTCATAGTCATCCAAGGTAAAGCCTCTTGCGGTACCCGAACGAGACGCGTGTGAGGTGTATTGCTCATCAAACACGTTATCGATACCAAAGGTGACAGACAATCCATCCACATTTGATGGCACCCACTGAGCATACAGGTTATGAACGTCATAGCCTTCTTTGATCGGCTGACCATCGAATACATTGTCTTCATCTTTAACAAACATTGAGTTCCATCCAAAGATAGTCTCAAGAGCTTCAGACTGATAGTCGAGCGTTAGCGTGATGCTGTCACCCATATCAATGCTGCGACCATTACCACCCGCGACAGCACCGCCTGTGTCTTTGTTTTTCGTATCTGAGCGCGCGTAAGAGAGCTTGCTGTTAAACATCTCGTAGCCATAAGACAAGCTAGCTTCGAAACCTTTTATCTCAACGTCACCTAAGTTGTAAATCAGGTAACTCTGGTTTGCAGGCTGGTACTCTTCGGCAATGTAATCATCGATATTGGTTTGGAACACAGTTAAGTTTGCGCCGATAAAGTGGTTATCTAAACGTTTGTCGAAGCGCACACCACCTTGCGTGTTCTGTCCTGTTTCGGCCTTGATGTCGTCAGCTAAGAACGCAGCATCTTGATAAGCAATAAAGGTTTCCATCAACTCTGGGCCTTTGAACAGCGAGCGCGTACTGGCAAACAGCGTCCAATCTTGAGTCATATCCAATTGTGTTGCCAACGACCATGTCATGTCGTCAAAATCGTCGTTACCGGTTTCAGCTTTACGTTGATAATCATCAAAACGGACGCCCGCGGTGATAGAAAAGGCTTGGGTAAAGTAGAACTGATCTTCAACAAAAAGTGCGGTTGAAATTGCTGACTCGTCCATAAATTTACTGCTGCCGTAATAGCTACTTGATGACTTGTCCATATAATCAAAACCATAGGTCGCGATATTATCAAACGACATTAAGCGGTACTCCGATTGGAACTTAGCATTCAAGCCAAAGTTTTGGTTCTTAGCGGTGTTATTGGATAAACGATTCGATGGCCAACGTGGTGCCATAACGCTTTCATCACGCTTAATCTCAGTCTCCGTGTTGTACAAGGTCACGTTACCTTGATGACTTTCGCCACGTAGCTCATAACTTGCCGTAATAGTGTCACGGTCGTAATCAGTTGGAATAAGGATGTCGCTAGATAAGCCTTCGTTAGCACCACCTGACATATCAGGGCGCGGGCTGTAATCACCACTATCACGATACAGATCATAAGAAAGTTCAAAGCGGTGTAAGTCACTTGGCTCAAAGCCAATCTTACCTAAAATGTTGTAAACATCCCCTTCTGAGCCAAAGGTTTCATTGCCGTCACCGTCTTCGAAGTTATCACGGCTCATGTAATGGCTGTAAAGCATGGCATCGACGTTATCTGACAGCAAACCATACACAGTTAATGAACCTTGCTGGCTTGAGTTGGTCGCGTAGCCGCCATAAATACGAGCGCCAAAACTCTCGTCGTAACGAAGCAAGTCTTTGGCATCTTTGGTTTCAAACAGTACTGAGCCACCTAACCCATTTTGCGTGACCGAGTTATTACCCACTTGGATATCCGCTGACTTCAAGATGTCCGGGTTTAAGGTCAGATTACCAATATGGTGAAACATGTTTGCGTGTTGAGAAGCGCCATCCAGTCGAATGTCTAAGTCAGTTTCACTTAGTCCACGAATAGTAATTCGTTGGTTCACCGAGTGCGTACCCCCAACATCAACACCTGGGATTTCACGCAACAGATCTGACATGTGGTCAGCTTGTTTGAGTGACATGTCACCGGCAATGATCGATTCGGTGTTGCTAGACACTCTCGTTCCCCACACTACCACTTCATCAAAGTGCGATGTGTTCTCCTCTGCAATCACAGGGCTGCTGAACGCGCTGGCAATGGCAATACAGAGGGCTGAAAGCTTGATTGTTGAGTTGACTGGGCTTTCCATAAATTCAATCCTAGATGTAAATGATAATAATTCGCAAACATGATAGGGTTGTAATTTATAAATGCACAGATGATTTGCTTATGCAGAAACGCATAGGTGTTATGAGGAACGGTCAAATGAGTGAAGTAACGTCAGAGCAAGCTAAACTTACCGAAACGACTGTGGCGAAAGCGAATGTGATAGTCAAAAAGTCTACATTAACCAAGAAAGTCGCTCTCACCAAAAAGCTAGAACAGACTGAAAAGCAGATCATCGTAACGCAAGGCCAAACCAAGCAAACGTCACTTGCTGAGGGAAAATTCCTTTCTTACCAATACAACGACCAGATATTCGTGCATGGCGGTCGTTGTATTGAATTGGTCGACAGCAACATCGTATCGACCGCTCACTCCGCCATCCTGATTACGATTCTTCTTGAAGGAAAACTCACCTTTGGCTACGACGACCTGGAGTTCGATCTCGATGCCAGTACGGGGCCACAAGGTGTGGTGGTCAATCTTGCGAAACCGGCTAACTTTAGACGCTCTTTAATCCAAGGCAACAAGATGAATAAGGTAAACATCTTGGTTAAGCCACAATGGGTAGAGCCTCGTTTAAGCGATCACTGTTCTAGCAAATCATTCCTAGATTCACACAAGGCGTTTTACGAATTAGAGCTAAATCCTGACATCATTCAACTGACGAACACATTAACCAGTCAAGCGACACCGACTAATTTTCAAGACAAGTTAGTAGTAGAAACACTCACCCAACAATTGCTCGCGCTAACCCTGTCGCAGATGCCCATTCAATGTTGTCAGCAGTGTACTTCCGACGATGACCTCATAAGTGCAACTAGCGCAGACCTAGGCTTCACTTCATACAATACAAACTCGAGTGAAAATATTGAGAAGCCCAATACATCAAAAACATTCGATGCCAAAATTGAGGACATCATCAGCTATATTGAAATCAACCTAGATCAACAGCTCAGCCTTGAAAGCATCGCGAGTCAATTCTCGATGAGTATCTCCAATTTACAACGTCGATTTAAGCAGTCTTATAATCTAACCATCAACGGCTATATTCGCCAGCGACGCCTAGATATCGCGCGACAGCACTTAGAGCGCGGCTTGGTTTCGATAACCGAAGCAGCCTATGAGGCGGGTTACCAGCACCCTTCTAATTTCACCAGTGCCTTTAAGAAAGCCTTTGGTGTTCCACCCCATGCGCTTGCCAAAAACTCAGTATCAAGAACGAGTTAAATTCTGACGCAACATAGCTTTTGGTTATTAATTATTGGCTATTTAAAGCTGGAACACATTGTGATAACTCATTCTTCAGCCAAACCACAAACGGGTTTTCGGGTTTATCAAGGTTGTCATCTTGTGTAAGCAATATGTACTGATGACCGGAAGGAACAAAGCCAAAGGGGGCGATTAAGTTACCTCTATTCAAATCATCAACCACCAAAGGATAAGAACCAAGAGCTGCACCTAGCCCATCAACGGCAGCTTGAAAACAAAAATAGAAGTGCGCAAAGGTCTGGTTTGAAATAGCTTGCGACACTATTCTGCTATCCAATTCGCTATCTTTGGTGATGGATGCCCAGTGGCTCCAAGCGTTTGGTCGCGTGCTGCTATGTAGCAGTTTCACATCGGCTAGCTTGTCTTTGACTTGTTGCCAGTAATCAGGCGAGAACACTGGGCCAACCCATTCTTCGACTAGCGGTATCTTTTTGTAGTGCTCAGCTAAGTTAAAGTCGTCTCGGCGAATTGCCATATCGAGCCCAGTCGCTCCTAATGTCACAGGTCCACCCGCGGTAGACAAGCGAACATCAATTCCGGATTCGTTATAAAAGTCACCGAGTCGAGGCATTAACCAACGCATGGTCAATGTGGGTTCACACGAGACTTCCAACGCTTGATGATTCAGCTGATTAAGCTTATGGACTCCAGTCTCCAATGCTTGAAACGCTTGCTTTGTATAACCTTTGAGTAGTTCACCCTCTTTAGTGAGACACACATTCCTACCCTGTTTATAGAACAAGGCGTGGGATAGGTGATTTTCCAATACCTTAATCTGCTTACTCACCGCTCCATGGGTAATGTTTAGCTTTTCTGCCGCTTCACTGTAACTGCTCGAATGCGCTGCTACGTGGAAAATATGAAATGCTTTCAAATGTCTCATGTGTGATTTTTTCTCACAGATAGATGGAATTCATTTCGATTATAGGCAGCAATAAAAAACCATACAATGCCAGTTCATCAAATATAAAGAGTTGGAGTCATTATGGAGTGGTTGAGCCTAGCAGTATTGGGACTACTAATTGTTATAAGCCCTGGAGCTGATTTTGTTTTAGTTTTGAAAAACAGTGTCAATCAAGGAAGACAAGCAGGGATTTGGACGGCGATAGGTGTGAGTTTAGCCATTTGTGTTCACATCAGTTATTCAATGCTTGGAATCAGTTACTTAATCTCACAGAATGAGCAGCTGTTTGACATAATCAGATACGCAGGTGCAGCCTACCTTATTTATCTAGGACTAAAAGGTATCTTGAGTACGGACAACAAGCTTGCACCTTTGGAAGGAACAAGGCAAAGCACCAGTGTTTGGCGCTATTTAGCACAAGGCTTTTTGTGTAACGTGCTGAATCCAAAAACCATGTTGTTCTTCTTAAGCATTTTCAGCCAAGTCATCTCACCCGATGCTGAGAACCAGCATGTCGCTCTCGGTTATGGGTTGTACATGATAGTTCTTCATGGATTGTGGTTTGGAATTGTCGCAATGTTGTTTACTTCAAAGACTTTGCAAAAACACTTGTTGAAAGCCAAGAAAAGGCTCAATCAAGCGTGTGGAGTTGGATTGGTATCTTTTGGCTTAGCGCTAGCATTAAAATAACCCGATGAGTCACAGTAACTATGGCAGCAATAAAAGCTGCCATAGTGATGAACTTAATTAGCCTTCAAAGCCACCCACTTCCCATTTATTACTCACTTCGTTCGTTAGTAGATTCTGGAAATGCACAACGTCTTGCGATTGCCAAATACCAACGTTTAATGCAAAAGACCGATCTTCATCTTGAGTCGCGTGAATAAAATTTGAAGACATCGTTATTGTGTTCGCCTTGATGGTATGTTCAGTTTCTAGGTCAAGACTGAGATACGACCTACCATCGTTAGCAACAAGGCCACGACGCATATTGCATCGAAACTGAGTTAATACATAGTTGCCCGGTTTGATACCATCAAACAGTGCGTACTTCGTGTCTTCATACACAAATACACGTAAGGTTTGTGGTTCAGAATCAACTAATTTACCTTCGACTTTTTCTTGTATATCAAACGAAAACGTTACGCATGGGTAAGTTGAATCGTACTTAGAGATGTTGGTCGCGATAGCTAATGCGCCGTTACCTTTTGGCTCTGACAAGGTGTCGGTAGCCGAAGTAGGAATACTTTTGCAACCCGAAATACTTACAGCTGCAGCGAATGCAACAATCAGAAACTTATTCATATAAAGCCTTTATTCTTATCAATATAATTATTCGGCGACCCTATCATTAAAAAATCAAACCGAAAACGTTAATTCATAAAATATTGATATGGTTGGCATTATTTTATAGGAATACTAACAATTCTCTTATTTAACTGCCCCTCCAAGCAAGCTCTCCCTTATCGCGTTTAACTATCGTGTTTGATAGAAACCAACTTGTTCAGGTTTCACGATTTTTTCACTAACACCTACTTATCATTTTATGGAGCATCGTTCTTTATTTTCAACGATGCTTTCTTGTTTTCTAAGTTGAGGTAAACGTGCAAAATTTTCGTCAAATCGTTGAGCTTTCAAATGCTGTACACCCGAATACCAAAGGTTTAACCCGAATCAAGAAAAATCTGCGCTTTACACTATGGGGAGTTATGAACCCAAAGATCATTCGAAAAGTGTATCAGCTTAAAGAGAAAAACAATCTATCAACCCTTCTAGAGAAGAATCCGAAGATCTTTGAAAAGCCACTAAAACCATTCATTTGTGTAGGAATCAAGCCTAAAACACGTGCTTCGTTGCTGCATTCTCACTTCGAACTTTTAGAACAAACATTTGGTTCAAATACAGTGCATCTGCACCTTTCTAACTTTGAGCTTCTGATCTTTGCAGATAGAAATGGGGATGAGTTCAGGATTGAGACTTTCTCGGGAGAATCTCGTGAAGGCTCTTTGGGGATCCGACTCCTCGAGGCAAATACTGGGCTAACTATTTACTCGGTCACCTTCAATATCTCTGATAATAATGGGTGTCGCACCATGCACATCGGCTGCCTACAGGGTACCAACAAGCGAATCACCAGCAGCCAAGATAAGATCAAAGAGCTAACGCGTTCGTTACACGGGCTAAGACCAAAATCACTGATGGTTGAACTAGCAATTATGTTTGCTAATTACATGAAGGTTGATGATATTTTAGCGGTTTCGAATAAAGGTCATATCTACCAAGCGATGCGCTATATCGGCTCTAAACGTGGTGCAATAACATTTGATTACGACACACTATGGACTGAGAATGGCGCCTCTTTGGTCGATAAACATTGGTTTTCCTTGCCCATTAAGCCTCTTCGTAAAGACACTGACACATTGAAAAAGACCAAACGTCGCTTGTACACAAAACGCTATGATTGGCTTAAGCAAACTGAAGCGCAGCTCATTTCACGGTTAAACGACATTAAATCTGCTCCCAAGTTACATTAATTGTTGATAGAAGCGGCCTACTAGATGATATCCAGTGGCTTTATCATTTCACTATCAGGGAAGATGGTGTCTAGCTGCTTCGTTTTTATAGATAGGTGTTGACCAAGTACACCTTTAATTACACCTCGCATATCAGTCGTTGGTTTGAGATCTCGCCCTTGATACAGATCCTTTGGGCTTAATCCCGGCCAGTTTGCAATAACTTGCCCCCCAGAGCTACCTGTACTCGATACGTTTGAAGCCTTGTTAGCCATAGCCCCACCAGCAACCAACATGACATTACCAGTTCCATGATCGGTGCCTTTTGTACCGTTTTCCTTCGCTGTTCGACCAAATTCACTGGCGGCGATAATCACTGTGTTATTCCAGCGTGAACCTAACGAGTCCTTAAGAGCCGCTAATCCTGCATCCAGAGTTTTAAGTTGGGTGCTCAATCTACCATTTACGATGCCTTGATTCGCGTGAGTATCCCAACCACCAAGCTCTAAAGCAGCGATGTTTGGTCCGTTATCCGCAGATAAAATATCGCCCGTTTTTCCCATCAATGACTTAAATTGCTTGCCAACGCCTTGATCGCCCACCAACTCATCTATCTTCATTACACTTTCGAAATTGGCAGACAGCATTTGGTCACTCTGAAAAAGTTCTTCAAGTAGCTCGGTTTGTTTGTCGCGTGTTTTTAAGCGGTTTGGATACCAACTGGCTACTGTAGATTCACCTTGCATGATTAACGGCAAGCCTGAATCAATTGCTATTCCATCATACTTTTCTGAGCTTAACGTGAGTAAGCGGTTAAGCCATCCATGCGTATTAAAGGGATCGGAAGTACCGTTTTCTAGTATCTTCTGTCCATCAAAATGTGAGCGTTCTCGGTAGGCGGTTGAACACGCGTGAACGAAGCTGAGCTCTTTGCTTTCGTACCATTGGTGGCATTGTTTTAGAGACGGATGCAATCCAAAGAAGTTATCTAACTTCAATAGCTGATCGGGCTTCAAACCGATATTCGGTCTTAGTTCTGAATAATCAGGATCAGCATAAGGCACCACAACATTTAACCCATCCATCGCGCCACGCAGTGATATCCAAATAAAGATATTGTCTGAGCGTGTTTTGGCAAAACTTGGAAATGGCAACATTGCACTCATACCAACCGCTGCAGCAATGCCCATAAACTGACGACGATTGATACTTTGTGGGCCGTTATTCTGTGGCTTATTACTCTGAGAACTATTCGTATTTTTCATACCCACTCCTAACGATATTGAAACTGTGGGCTTAGCCACAACAGAGAAAGTTGCATTGCGGCACTGTCGGCTTTGTTCAATACAATTTGGGTGTGTTCATCAATCGCATCGCCGTATAAAGCTGCGATCACGTTATCCACTACTGCCTTTGGTTTTTCACCTGAAGATTTCGCTGACTTTATCGCGATTGAAGCGAGCCTATTCGCCACTTGCATACGTTGGGTCAATGCCGATGGGCTGTTGTAATCTCGGTCTTGATCCGACCATCCGGCAGGTGAACCCGGTTTAAAAGGTGGTTGGCCTAGTGTATTGAGGGTATTCAGTGCCTGCTTATCATTAAGAGGAATGTCAGCACTGCGAAGTACCGCAAATAGCCACTCTTTCGGTGGTCTGAACCGATTGGGTTTGGGTTCATTTGCCTCTGTGCTCTCCAGTAACAAACGATAAACAGGCTGTAACTCGCCTTCACCTTTTAGATATATCGCGACCATTTGTTCTGAGAGCTCTTTAGGCGTGTCACCAATAAAGTGCTGACATAACTTATCAACTAAGTGTTTGGCTGTGTTTTCATGTGTTGCTAGCATTTGTAAACACGACTCACCTTGCGAGATACCTTTTTGGGAATAGGACTTTCCAAGTAAGGTGATACTTCCTGGCTCATGCAGGTTATTGGCGAATCGAAAACCAGCATCAGGAGATTTGAATTTAATGCCCCAGCCTGAAATAGATTTTGCTAAGGCAATGACATCTTGCTGAGTGTAAGAACCGTTAACGCCGAGTGTGTGGAGTTCTAAGATCTCACGAGCGAGGTTCTCATTTAGCCCCTTATTGCGGCGCTTTCCAACTTTTGAATTTGGTCCAATAGAGAGTTGATTGTCGAGATAAAGAAGCATCGCAGGATGTTTAGAAGAAGCCATCAGCATGTCGCTGAAATTACCATTCCAATGCTCGCGAACCACATCATTTTCAATACTTGCAGCTAAGGGCATCAGCTTTCGATTGTCGACCGAGATGGCGAAGTGATTGCTCCAAAATTGAATAATGCGCTCTTGAAAACCATAAGGCGTTTCAACACTTTGCAGATGGCGAGCTTGAGATTGTTGCCGGTAATGAGTTCGAAGAAAGGACTGCGCCTCTTTCTTCATGGTTTGCATCTTTTGCTCGTCACCCTTGGCTTTCTTTCGCTCTTCACGATTTTCACCAACGGTTATCAGGATAGATTCCGTTGTGGGTAAAGCTTGAATGGACTGATGAATAAATGGCTTTTTATCCAACTGTTCCAAAGGGGAATAATAGACTGTCTGGCCTAATTTAGGGCCAAAACCAAATCTCTGCTCACCCAGGATTTTTGAAGTCGGGTAATAATTCATTGCACACTCCCTTACGCTCAATCTGTTCTAAGTGTAATCGCTTAGTCATCAAGCATAGGGAGCTTTACAAGGTTTTACGTTAGATGGGTGTCAACTGCCTATCAAGTTACGGACACGGTGTGATCATTTTGAATGGATGTCTATTTACGCCACATATAAACAAACTGGTCGTTTTGCGAGGTGATTTCAAAGCCAAACCTGAGATACAACTCCCCAACCCGGTTACCTTGCAGATAACATAGCTCTACTGGCTTATTGAGCTTGGCAGCGTGAGCCAAACAATCAGTCAAAACTTGGCTTCCAATACCCTTACCATGATATTCAGGTAGCAAGAAAAATCGGCAAAAGTAGAAGTGCTCACCTTTATCTTGCAACAACACACTACCAATCGCTTTGCCCTGATATTCAATGATTTCAGGCCATTCTTCTGCCCACTCTTCAGCATGTATATCTCGCTGAACTTGCTCATCCCAACCAAAGACAGCTTTAATAGGTTCAAACTCTGCCGCCTTTTTCAGTTCGAACAGAAATTCATAATCTGATGGCTGAGCGGGTCTTGTCGAATACTTCAAAATACCTCCAACAATAAATGGCTATGGCTTCATTTTGGTTTAGACGGGACACGGTAACCCCCGATAAACCAACAAATGCCACCTTGAATGTTTATGTTCGGTCTAATTGGTAACGTAGGACTTCGTGTCTGTCTTGCTCTGAGTAAAAGGTATTCAGGAACTGACCACTGCACTTCTCAATCACCTTTTGCGAAGCAATATTGCCTCTCTCACAGGTAATGATAGCGCTTTCGGTCAATACATGACGTTGAACCCAAGACAACATATGACTTGCGACACCCCGCCCTCTGGCTTGCGACAGGGTCTCATACCCGATATGTCCAATGACATCGTGAATGTACGGACTGGTGCCATGCCGAACTCTTATCACACCAAGAATACGTCCAAGCTCCAAACAAAAATAAGTAGATGCTGGCGTCCACCCTTTAGGCAGGCACTCACCTTTTGAATAAGCAATTCGTCTTTCTAAATAGGCATCACTGCCATCAGAAATACCAGTATAGATCTCGAGTCCATCATCAATACAAGCTTGTACATAATGGTGGAACGCATTTGAGTGCGCCATGTCAGCTTTGACTATATCCATATAAATTCTATTCCTGCCTAGTACTTGCCTGACTATGCACTAAGCCCAACGCTAGGCTAAGTGCATGGTGTACTCTTGGTGCCCTGTGTGCTCATCAGCTTGTTCAGTCACGATTTCAAAGCCTTGAGATAGGTAGAACTCAATGGTCGCTTGATTCTCTTGGTACACATTCAAAGACAAATTCGGGCATTCAAGCTTGGCATGTTGCATGAGCTGTTTCCCGATGCCACAACCTTGATGCTGCGGGCTCACAAAGATCGCCGCTAAGATCCCTTCATAGAGCGAATAAAAGCCACGAACTTCCCCATCACCTTGGAACACGTATGTTCGTGAGGCAGGTAGGTAGATATCGCGCATATTGCCCACTTGTAACTCCCAAAATTCAGGCGACATGAAGTCGTGTGCCTTAATGGAAGCCGTGAGCCAAATATCTAGAACCGTTTCGGTGTCGGCTGCGCTGTATTCTCTGATCATTTTGATTCTCTAACGTTTAATGCAACTGTATTTGCCAGTCAGTATGCTCCGAAGCGGCCCCAAAATATTGAAGATTTACGACAATTGTTCGAAAGAATGGTTACTGCTTTTTCACGTATTTCGCTGTTACCAACATTTCACCGCCACCATCAAGCTTGCAATCTAACTGGTGATCCTTGCCTTCATTGATGCGACGAATCACTGCTTTAGTACCGATTTTCAATACGCTAGAACTGCCTTTCACTTTTAGATCTTTAATGAAAGTAACTTTGTCGCCGGTATCTAACACTGCACCGTTAACGTCCTTAACACGCGCGGCCTCTCTTTCTAGACGCTCTTCTTCTGGGTTCCATTCGTAGGCACATTCGGGGCAGATTAGGTTGTTTTGGTCTTGATAGACGTATTCAGATTGGCATTGCGGGCAAGGAGGTAAAGACATACGTTAATACTTCATTTAAATAGAATTTGCGTCCATTTTAATGACTCTTGTTTGGCTTAGCGAGCATAAATCTAACAAGTTTCTTGGGGAGTTCATTATCTTAAAAAGAACAGTGCCCAAAACGAACAAACACAGCCGATAAGCTGTGTTTGTTAAAAGGTTTGAGAAGCGGAACAGCTTAGCGTTCAACTTTTGGTGAGTAAATGGAGTAAGCGGTGATTTGCCCTGCCACGATTGCCGAGAACATGAATAACGCAGACAAACCAATACTTGGAATCGGCAAAATCGATTGTTCAAACACTGACTGGCTAGCACTCACTAATACTCGGCTACCCGGAACCAAGATGATGATCCCTTGCACGATATAAATAGAGCCCGTGAGCTCCATCTTCTTGGCAATCCAAGTTCCGTACAAAGTAATAAGAACCGTCGTGACCCAAGTGCCTACAACCCAACCACTATCAAAACCTAGATAGAACGGTCCCCACATACCGAGAACCGCAACTGGTAAGCCAAGCAAGATGTCTTTCGGGCGTGCATTGAACATCACACCGATAGATACAGAGATCAGCACCAAGCCAGATATATGCATCCACATCGGTACCGCATTGGTATAGTCGATGGAGACCGCTTGTCCCCATATCGCTTCACCAATATTGAGCCCCATAATTATCCCGACAAACAGCTTTATCAGGGTTAAGGCACTCTGCCCTAACAAGCTAGTACCAGAAACTAGATCATTAAACGCCAAACACTCTAATGCGTTGGCTATGGATAACCCGGGGACGAACAATACAATAGAGGCGATACACAGCGCCCACACCGGAATCGGTAACCCTGTGCTTGCCAAAAAGGCTACGAAAATACCCGTTAACAGTGCCGAGATGAACTCAACCGCAATAGCGCGACGTGAATGAAGAACTTGCTGACATACCCAAACCATCAAACCCAATAACGCAGAAAAGCCGACCGCTTCCAACGTACTGCCCACCAGCATTAAATACGCAGGCGGTATACCCATATTAGCAAGAGCAGTCACAAATTTAGAATAACCGACAGGCTCAGGGACAGGCTCACTGCTTGGCTGGTTAATGCGAATGATTGTATTGGCCAACAAACTCAGGTTAATAGAAGCAGGCTTTAGACGCTTAAGAATAACGGCGTTGTTATCGTCTGGAAATTGATAGTTAATCGCAGTTGGCGTTGCTTGGATCATCACATCAACACCATGCTTTTTTGCATAGAATTGAGTGTATTTCTCGAGCTTGTAAGGAGCACAGCCACTGCGATGAAGAGTGTCACCAATTTCAACAATTTTGTTAATTCGGAACTGAGAAGGCATGGGTATTTTAGGGGAGACAAAATGTGCGGCAAATGTACCAAACGATAGACGGAATGACGAGACTTTTGCGTGAATTATCAACTGAACTCGTTACTTTTTTCTGCAAACGCTTAGAAGTGTCTATAACTCTACTCATTTGGGATTGGTTTGCTGAATATTATGACAGGTTGATAAGTTAAATCTATGCATTCAGATTGTTATTAACGGACTCAAAAATACGAATAAAAATCAGTTTATGTTAACACTTAAAATTCCTTAATTTTCATGAATTTTATGACAACTCAACACCGCCAAAGTGGATTTATAAATCAAAGAGAACTCATCACAAAAGCAGCATGGAATTTACTGTTATTTCTCGTCCTCCTTATAAGGAGATTTTAGTCACATTTTATTCACTCTGAAAACGCCGAACATGATTGAAAAACTAGCGGTGTGGTGGTTATGCGAGCACTTAGAATAAAAATGAAAGAAAAAGGTTTCGTTTTCAGTTAGATGTGGCATTATCAATCTCGTTAAGACGATGTGCGTACATCGTATAATGGCTATTACCTCAGCCTTCCAAGCTGATGATGCGGGTTCGATTCCCGCTGTACGCTCCAGTCTTCTTGATGCCTCAGTCTTACTCATAAGACAGTGTGCGTGCATCGTATAATGGCTATTACCTCAGCCTTCCAAGCTGATGATGCGGGTTCGATTCCCGCTGCACGCTCCAACTTCTCCTGAAGATTCATTACGAGCTTTCTTCCAGCGTCACCCTATTCAAAAACGTCTCCGTTCGTTAAGTCCATAGTCATTAATCTATACTGACTAAACCTATTTATTTAAACCTCGATTGACCAACCAACGCTAATTCACCAGCTCGCTCTATTAACTCCTTAAATCGTTTCGTATTTCTTGTACTTGTCCAAATCACACATTGCAGCTCAGCTTTAAATGATTTTCAAAATTGTTCCAATTTAATAATCTCGGTCAATATCCGAAAAAACAGTTGTGTTAATGTGCGCCCATTAGCAACAACCCATAAATAATAAAAATGTTTAAAAGCAATGAGTTAACAATTAACATCGAAGCAATTAATGTCGCTCTAGCAAAAGTTGAGAATGCCAATAAAATTCAGCTAGATACATTGAAAGGTTATGTGAACCGCGAACCTGAACAGGCTGTACTGGCTTTTCGATCGCTGAATGAAGCAGAATCAATCGACGATAAGTTTAAAAAGATCATGGCAGAGCTACCGCACCTAAGTGGCGAAGCACACCACCTGCTTGAAACTTCTATCTTGCTACAGTGACTATGAATAAAGATAAGCCTCAACGAATATTTCTCAGCAAAGCACTTTGAGTATAAGTTAAGACTTATCTTTAGTTTTCAAGCCCTCATAGAATTATCAAATCCCACACAGAGCTATTGATTAACGTCTAAAGCGTTATCGACTTCACCATACCCGCTTCTGCGTGACCAGGAATATTGCATGCGAATTCTACGTTGTTATCACCATGGAAGTGCCAAAGCAGTTGCTTCGCCTTGCCAGGTTTAACGGTAACAGTGCTACCGGAATCGTGCGCATGGTTACCCATCTTTTTCATCATTTCACGATGCTCTAACTGCTCTGTTGCAGAACCAATAGAGAACTCGTGGTCAATCTTACCGGTGTTCATCACTACAAACTGAACCACATCATTGGGCTCAATATCGACTTTATTTTTGAAAGTGATTTTCATATCGTCACTTAGCAGAACGTGAACGACTTTATCTGGCTTAGCTCCCTTAGCAGGCATACCCACTTCAGACATGCCTTCCATATCCATCATTCCGTCCATGCTCATCATTTTTGAATGATCCATTTTGCCATTCTTCATCATTGAATGATCCATCTTAGAGTAGTCCATCTCGCCATTTTTCATCATCGAGCCGTCCATCATAGAGTGATCCATTTCACCGTTCTTCATCATTGAATCATCCATCTTAGAGTGACCCATTTCAGCAAAAGCTGTCGCAGTAGTTAGCGTTAGGGCAATAGCAATCATCGTTTTTTTCATCATAATTCCTTAACTTTCTCGTCGTTTAATCACTTAAGTTATTCTGCTTTAGTGATAGAGTTTGATTTGTCCTTACCCATTTCAGAATGGATAAGGACAGTAATATTCATTTTAATTAGTGAGTTACTTATTCAATTCCTTTTCAATCTGGGTAATTTCACGCTGTTTCCATAACTTAAAGATTGCAGGTAACACCAGCAGAGTAAGCAGTAGCGCAGACGCCATTCCCCCTATCATCGGCGCAGCTATTCTCTGCATAACTTCCGAACCTGTGCCTTCGCCGTACATGATTGGAATCAAACCGATAATGACGGTAAGCACGGTCATCATTACAGGACGAACTCGAAGCCCTGCCCCCTCACGAATGGCATCGGTTAAATCAGTAAGTTGAAGTTTTTGTTGGTTCTGTTCGGCATCGAGTTTTTTGTAATGCCACGCCTGGTTGAGGTACACCAACATGATGACACCTATCTCTACCGCAACACCGGCTAGCGCGATGAAGCCAACACCCACCGCAATTGAGAAGTTGTAGTTGAGGACATGCATCAGCCAAAGACCACCCACCATCGCTAGCGGCAGTGTCAGCATGATCATCATGACTTCCCCGACACGACGGAAACTTAGGTAGAGCAACAACATAATGATGGCAATGGTGATAGGAACCACCACACTCAAGCGCTCTTTTGCGCGCTCCATGTATTCATATTGGCCAGACCAAGCGAGCGAGTAACCCGCAGGCAATACGACTTGCTCAGCAACCACCTTTTGCGCTTCAGCGACATATGACCCAAGATCACGACCATCAATATCAACGAACACCCAACCATTAGGACGCGCATT
Source organism: Vibrio bathopelagicus (assembly GCF_014879975.1). Classification (NCBI taxonomy): domain Bacteria; kingdom Pseudomonadati; phylum Pseudomonadota; class Gammaproteobacteria; order Vibrionales; family Vibrionaceae; genus Vibrio; species Vibrio bathopelagicus. Next base: position 1,415,079 of record NZ_CP062501.1, read on the forward strand.
CTCTGTTTTGATCATTGGTGGACCGTCTTCATAACGAATGTCTGCGACATCAGATAGCGCAATACGAGCTCCATTTGGTGTCACCAATGGCAAACCCTGTAATTTCACGACTGAATCTCGGTAATCTTGTGGGTATCGAACGTTGATTGGATAGCGCTCCAGCCCCTCCACAGTTTCACCTACATTCATCCCACCAACAGCGGTTGAGATAACCTGCTGAACCTCTTTGATGCTCAATCCATAACGAGCTGCTGAGCGGCGCTTGATGTCTATCGTGACATAGCGTCCACCAGCTACACGCTCGGCGTATACAGAAGCCGTTCCGCTGACACCATTTAAGATAGGTTCAAGCTGAGAGCCAATGTCCTCAATGACACTAAGATCTGGACCTGCGATTTTGATGCCGATTGGGGTTTTGATGCCCGTCGCTAACATATCGATACGAGTTTTGATTGGCATTACCCAAGCATTGGTTAAACCAGGGAACTGAATCAGCTCATCGAACTCTTTACGCAATGACTCCGTAGTGACACCGTCACGCCACTCATCGCGAGGTTTTAGCTGAATAACCGTTTCAATCATGGTCAGAGGTGCGGGATCCGTTGCCGTTTCTGCACGTCCGATTTTTCCCCATGTAGTTTCAACTTCTGGGATGGTTTTAATTAACTTGTTGGTTTGCTGGAGCAATTCACGCGCTTTACCTATCGAGATCCCTGGATAAGTGGTTGGCATGTACATCAAGTCACCTTCATCCAAAGGAGGAATGAACTCACTACCAAGCTTACTGGTTGGGTAATACGCAGAAGCCATCAAGCCTAGCGCGATGACAATCATCACTTTTGGATACTTAAGGCTTAAGTTGAGCAATGGCTTATACATCGCGACTAAACTACGGTTCACGGGGTTTTTGTGTTCAGGTAGTACGTTGCCACGAATGAAGTAACCCATTAGCACTGGCACAAGCGTGATCGCTAAACCTGCTGCTGCAGCCATTGCATACGTTTTAGTAAACGCTAGAGGCGAGAACATCTTGCCTTCTTGCCCTTCTAACGCGAACACAGGCACAAAACTCAAGGTAATGATGATGAGTGAGAAGAACAGCGGAGCACCGACTTCTTCTGCCGCTTTACCAATCACCTGCCAACGGTTCTTATCGGTCAACGGCGTTCGTTCTATGTGTTTATGAACGTTCTCTATCATCACAATAGCACCATCCACCATCGCACCAATGGCTATGGCGATACCACCGAGGGACATGATGTTCGCATTAATGCCCTGCCAGTGCATAACGATGAACGCCCCCAAGATACCAACAGGTAAGCTCAGTGCGATAACCAAAGACGAACGAATGTGAAATAGAAACAGCGCACACACAATCGCCACGACTAGGAACTCTTCGGCTAGCTTTTTCCATAAGTTTTCAACCGCAGAATCAATCAGAGTTGAACGGTCATAGGTGGCGACAATTTCAACGCCATCTGGTAAACCGGCTTGCAGCTCTGCGAGTTTATTCTTAACAGAGTCAATCACTTCACTGGCATTTTCGCCAAAGCGCATCACGATAACGCCACCAACCGCTTCACCTTCACCATTCAATTCAGAGATACCACGACGCATCTGCGGACCAAGGTTAATGTCGGCAATATCACCCAATAGCAACGGTGTACCTTTGTCGGTCACTTTTAATGGAAGTGATTGGATGTCTTCAATACTCGTCAGGTAACCCGTAGTGCGAACCATGTGCTCAGCTTCAGCAATTTCAACCACCGAGGCACCGGTTTCTTGATTACCGTTTTGGATCGCCATATTGACTTGCTGAAGCGTTAAGTCGTAAGCACGCAGCTTGGCAGGATCAATCTGCACCTGGTATTGCTTCACCATGCCGCCCACGGTCGCCACTTCAGAGACGCCATCGACAGTTTGTAGCTCGTACTTCAAGAACCAATCTTGCAGGCTACGAAGTTCCGCAAGGTCGTGCTGACCTGTTTTGTCTTGCAATACATAGCTGTAAACCCAGCCCACACCGGTTGCATCTGGCCCTAATGTTGGCTTAGCACTTGATGGTAGGTTAGGTGCAACTTGACTTAGGTATTCCAATACACGTGAACGCGCCCAGTACATGTCGGTATCATCATTGAAAATAATGTAGACATACGAATCACCAAAGAAAGAGTACCCACGAACTGTTTCAGCTCCCGGTACAGCCAGCATGGCGGTGGTTAATGGATACGTTACCTGATCTTCGACCACTTGCGGCGCTTGACCCGGATAACTGGTTTTAATGATCACCTGAACATCAGATAAATCAGGGATAGCATCGACGGGCGTATTTTTAACGCTGTATAGACCACCAAACACTATCGCCATGGTCGCGACCAGAACCAAGAATCGGTTACTGATAGACCAACGAATGATTGCATTGATCATAGTGTACCCTCACCTGCTTCTAAAGATTTGAGTACATAATCAGAACCTTGCTTGGCCACTAGAAACCGAATCGGTTGACCCTCAGAAAATTCGGATAGGTCAAGGTCTTCACTCGCTTGGAAGTTCATTTCTCCGGCCTTCCAATCCCACTCTGGTACGGGCTTGTGATTTACCGTAAGCATACCGAAGTCCGCCATCAGCATTGTGATTTGTCCTTTCACCCAAACTTCGCCCGCCATTTGGTGTTCGTTGACCTTGTAGTCAACAACCTCATATTGACCTGATTCTGTCTTCATCATTTCAAAATCAATAACTTGACCACGCTTAACGTCACTCATGTCTAAACCTTCGGCAAAAGTAAAATTCATTACCATGCCCGGCCATTCCCACTCAGGTACAGGTTGGTGATTGATGGTCACCATGCGACTACCTTGCATCACATCCGAAATTTCACCTTTTGCCCAAACCGTTTCGGCTTGCTCTTCCACACCATTAATTCGAGACAGATCAGCGGACTGGCTAGATTCCGAATCAAGCATGAAGTGTGCAGATGTAACAATCTTTTCGCCTTGCTCAAGGCCTTGTAGAACCTCAACCTTGTCACCAGCTTCACGGCCTACCTCTATTCGTGCAGAGCGATATTTACCCTCACCTTCAGAAAGCACAACTCGCGTCATGCCACCGGAATGAATAACCGACGACCTTGGTATTGTAAGTACGACATCATCACTAATTGGTTTCAGCGCGATATTTGCGAACATGTTCGGTTTAAGCTCGCCATTTGGGTTAGAGAACTTCAAACGCACGCGCAAGGTGCGAGTTTTAGGATCAAGGATGGGATACACGTAATCCACATTCCCCTGCCACTCCTTGCCGGGAATCGCGTCCAGCGTCATCTCTGCATTGCTGCCAAATGAGATCCAGTGAGCTTGACGTTCAAACACTTCGGCATCGACCCACACCTCATTGAGAGGCCCAGCACTGATTACCGCTTGCGCCGGCGAAAGATAACCACCTTCTCGGATGTTGAGACTCGCGATAACGCCATTCGCGGGAGCTTTGATTTCTATGGTTTGCGAGGCCTTGCCTTGGCGAGTAATCGAACGTATCTGAGCTTTATCTACACCTAAGGTAATCAAGCGTTCAGTCGAGCCTTTGATCAACCCTTTACGACCCGTTTTATAAGCACTTATCAGTTCTTCTTGGGCTTTGACAAGTTCTGGAGAGTAGAGAGTGAACAGTACATCACCCTTATTCACCTTCTCTCCGACAGCATTGATATAAAGCTTCTCTACCCAGCCTGCTGCCCTTACATTGGTTTGCCATAACGTACTTTCGTCAAACGCCACATAACCAACGGTTTCAATTCGTGGTGACAAAGCTTCAAACTCAACACTCGCTGTTTTCACACCAAGATTATTTTCCACTGATGAATCAATGAACACGGTGCCAGCCTTGTCTGTACCACCACTTAGGTCATCGGCATACACCGGGATTAGATCCATTCCCATTGGTGACTGGCCTGGCTTGTCACGCTGATAATTGGGATCCATTGGCGCGACCCAATACAGTGGTTCGTTGCTTGCATCCTCAGCCGAGCTCGCCGCACTTGCGCCGCCCATTGCTGACATATCGTGAGTTGAATTCAAGAGAAAGTAGTTCGCACTAAAACCTAATGCACCACCGACCAATAAAGCGATTGTCGCGACTTTTACTGATTTCATTATCTATTCCTTATTGATTGGTTGGAGCGGCAAGTTGTGGCTGTTCAACCTGATATTCAAAGCCACTGATTAAAGCTGCGAGCTTGCTATTAACGATGTTGAGATCGGTGATCAAGCGCTGTTGTTCAAGTTTCAAGGCAAGCTCGTCAGCCGTTGCGGCGATAACGTCATTAAACTGCGCGGTATTGTTTTGATAACCTCTTTCCACTGCACTGATTCGAGCGGTTGTCTGTGGAAGCAAGGTACGTTGATATCGCTCTAAACGTTGAGAAAGGTTCGACCTATCCACTAATAACGCATTCACCTGAGCGTTCATTTGAGAAAGTAAGGTGTCCTTTTGGGATTTGGCTGCCCCAACTTGATACTGAGCTGCAGACAAGTTCTTGTCTTGGCGATTGCCAGTAAACAGTGGGATGTCGACCGTTAGGTAAGCGCTGACAAGATCAGAAGCAGGTTCACCCGCCATGTTGTTTGCTTGTCGATGGGCATACATTACTTCCACACCAAACTGAGGCGTATAAGCTTGCTCAGCCAACTCAACCTGAGTTTGATTCGACGAAATAGTCGCATCGACGATCTTAACTAATGGATGATTGGTTAGTAGTTGATAGTGCTTGGTAGATACAGTGTTCTCGGTTCCCGCTAATTTGCTTTCCAAACTTGTCCAATCAACTTGGTTAGTAGCATGAAGCACGCCCTGGGAGTCAATAGCTTGAGAACCTAACCAATCAGAGCCCAACCATTCAGACAGCTGAGAGATCAGACGACGTTGAACTTGCTGATTAGCTTGCAGTTTTTCATCAATCTTACTGACTTGAAGCTGAGCATTGAGCAAGTCTTGCGCTTCACTTTTACCAATCGAGTAATTGGTTTGGACATAGTTTTCTAACTCGACCAATAGGCGTCGGTTTTCACGCATAACGCTTTCAGAGACTTGTTGATAGCCCAGTTCAAGCCAAAGCTGCGTCATGCTATTAGCAACGGTAAGTTCACGAGCCTGTACTTGAAGAGCTATTCCATCCGCTTGCTGACCCGCTTTTTTCTGCTGAAGATCAAGCGTATTACCACGCTCAAACTGCTGCATCAAACCGACAGAGATATTGGTCATTGGGTCTTCATCAAACTGAAAGCTATCAACGGGTAGCCCGCCAAATCCGACTTTCAATTTAGGATCCATTAAGGTCGCGCTCGCGACACCTGTTTCTCTCATCGCTTGCGATTGGGCGAAATACTGCTTTCGGTTACTGTCTTGGTTCAGTGCTATCTCAATCAACATATTAAGTTGCTGTGTTGAGCTCTGTTGATCAGCTTTAGTCGTGAGTTCTGAAGCTCGTGCTGAGTCCGAAACAGCAGCTAACGCAGCACTTGAAAACAAGGTTGCAGGTAGCGTAACACTTGAAACAAAGGCAGCAGCGACCACGACACTCGCGTTTATTCCAAACACGGAGGTTGTTGGTTTTATATTCACAATGAATGTCCATATCTAGCGTTAAATAACGCATATAAAAGATTGGCGTATCAGATTTATGAGTCTGATATCGCTATGTTTTTAGATATAGATTTATGCGGTAGGCGGGCGTAACAAAGATTGAGCACGTGCGACTTTCTGGCCAATAGTGACAGATTGAAAACGAGCTAGAGAATAGGCAAAGAGATTAGCGGCTTGAATAGCCTGAATTGGGTGTGAAGCGGTAGAGCAAACAGAAGCACAGCAGTCAGCGCCTGAGCAGTGACTTCCCATCATGTTGTCACCATCTTCGCTCGCCGAAGGCATATGACATTGAGTCATAAAGGCCTGAGCATCCATATTGGAGTGTTCAGCGTGTGATTCGGTGTTCATGATATGACATCCTGCCATCATACCGTTCGCTGAATCGTCACTGTGGTAACAAGCCGACTGGCTCGAACCCATTTGAGCAGTCATCATATTGGTCATCATGACTGATGAGCTTGAGGCATAGCTAGACATCAACATTGCAATAATGCTGAACACAGTAATCCAAGTTGTTCGGAATGTGTTTGTCATAACTTACCTTTAAATTTATAGCGCAACTATAAACGTTCCCCTTAGGGTAAGGTCAACCCGAAAGGGCAAATATTTGATGAAATTGATAATAACTGCTGCATAGATGAACAAAAAGAACACTCATGGACTGTAGAGTGCTCCTTCTTTAGATACTGTTAAGTATTCAACAACTTCTGTGCATCATATTCAGCCATCGCATTTTTAAGAGCGGTTAAATCCGAATCACACAAGTGCTGCCTCAATGATTCAAATTTTTCTGGCGGCCAGTCGTATATCTTCATTGAGATTAGCTCTTCGATAACAGTCTTCTCGAAGCGGTGTTTGACCACTTTTGCTGGGGAGCCAGCCACAATACTGTAAGGTTCCACATCTTTGGTTACTACACTGTTCGCAGCCACAACCGCCCCTTCTCCAATGGTCACGCCCGGCATGATCATGGCACGCATCCCTAGCCAAACCCCATCTTTGATATGGGTATCGCCTTTGCCGATGTAGGCGTCTTCGATCACATCCATAAATGGATACAAAGAGAACCAATCAACTCGGTGGGTGTGATTGCCGCCCATTAGGATCACGACCTCTGCACCAATGCAGACGTAATCGCCGATGTAGAGCTCATCAATTTCCCAGCGAGGCTCCCACTGACGGCTGATCTCGTCACCATGCAGGTAACGCACGACTGAACGCTCAAACCCGTTATCCCAGCAATCGCTGTAATAACTGTGTTGACCCTTGATGTGAATGTTGGGGTTAGTAACAACCTCATGAAGCAATTCGAATTTAGACCAATGCTTATTTTGCATTTCTACCTCTGATTAACTTATTCGTTTTATTCGTTTTATTCGTTTAAATATCAAAACATTCGACGTTGCAGATCTGAGGTGCACAAGCTAACGTCCCAATAAACACAGCTTCTATTGAGTTAAATAGTAAGTATCACGCTTAAATCATAGCAATGTCGCTAAAACTAAAGAGGCGTCAGTGGATTCGAGGTTGCTTTAAGAGGGGAAGTAATTTCACAGTATGCTCAGAATAACTCGATTGGAAAATTTACGTGTGGATTGTATCCCTTAGTACGCACCAATTTGACAGAGAAATGTGATTAATAAGGTTTCAAATATAAGTTCGTAGAACACAGGGCAAGTCTGAACCTGTGGTATTAAACAGGAGCAGACTCGGTTATATTTTTAGATATAGGTTCAACGACTACATGCGCGCAAGCTGTACTTTTCTATCTTTGTTTACCACACAGAAGTTACCGCGCTTAGTGCGACACTTAGAACATCTTTCACACTCAACAGGGCTTCGGTCGCCCTCTTTCCAGCGTTTCACTAGATGCGGCTCCGATAACAAAGGGCGTGAAAGTGCGAAGTACTCTATGCCCGTGTTGTTTGCGATCGCTTCAATGGCATCAAAATCCGTTAAGCCGCCTACCGTGATTACTGGAATATCGATATCCTGGCTAATTGCATGGCCGTATTCATGGAAGTAACCTTCAGCTTGAATGGTAAAGCCATCGTGTGACTCGCCAATCATGGTGTCTGCTTTGCCATGAATGTTGCCAGAAACGACAATGCCATCAACGCCTACTTCTTCTAGCTTTTTACACACCAAACGCGTTTCATCGAAGGTCACACCGCCCTCGAAAAACTCAGAAGCGGTCAGCTTAACCAAGATAGGGAAATCGTCACCCACCAACTTGCGTGTTGCCGTGTAGATCTCAAGCAAGAATCTCATGCAATTTTCTAAGCTACCGCCGTATTCATCTTCACGTTGATTGTAATAAGGGCTTAAGAACTGGTTGATCAAGTAGGTGTGTGCCGCATGAATCTCAACACCATCAAAACCCGATTGGTTCGCTCTTAGTGACGCTTTGGCAAACGCATCAACGATGTAATCAATTTCCTTTTTGGTCATTGCTTTACCCAGTGTTTGAGTCCCTTTTTCAGGAACCTCACTCGGTGCGTAGATCACTCGTTCGCCAAGATCATGCGTGGTTTTGGTGCCGCCATAAGCCAATTGCATCACGATTTTAGAATCGTTGTCATGGGCCAGTTGAGTCAGCTTTTTGTACTCATCGATAAACGAGTCGTTATACATACCCATCATGCCAGCATTCGGCTTTTCTTCTTCAACGATGTTTGCGTAACCCGTCACGATCAAGCCAACCTCGCCTTGAGCCAACTCTTCATAGATAGCGTAAAGTTTATCTGTCATATGACCATCTTCAGTCGCCATATTTTCCCACGTTGCACTTCTCATAAAACGGTTTTTCAGTGTCATGGTACCAATGCGGGTTTCTGTAAACAAAATACTCAAATCTATTCCTCATTCAATCGTGTTACGCAATTGCCCCATCTAACGTGAGGCTGATTGACGCGGATACTACAGAGATCATGACAGGCAAAACTTAATCTAGATTAAGAGAACAGCACTCTCATATAAGAAACAGGCAGCATTTGATTAGAATGGAAGGTAATTGAGGACAGAAAACAAAAAGGCCGTTCAGTTAGACTAAACGGCCTTGCAAATTTATAGCTAGATGGAAATACCTCAAGACAGCGCTATCATGATTTAGCCATACTGAACTGTAGGATCAATACATTGATAAACTTGTCCGATACTCGCGTCATTCGCCAATACAGTTTCGATTAAGCGAGCCACTTCTTGTCGGTAAATCACGCCATGCACTTCCACTTGTTGGGAAAGCTCACCGTTGCCAGTCTCCTTGCCATCCAACAAGCCACCCGGACGTAAGATGGTGTAATCCAAAGCACTAGAGGCTATCCAAGCTTCTGCCAACGACTTTTCACGAACCGCAGCGCCAAACCCTTTTCTAGAACGCTCCGACAAATACTGCCAAGAGTCACCACAACCCAACGACGTTACCAGCACAAATCGAGCAATGCCATTGGCTTCAAGCGCATCAGTCAAATGCCGGTGTCCAATGTAATCAACGGGAGTGTCAGCTCTGAAGCTACCCATGCTAGAAACAATGAGTGCTGATTTAGGTAACTGAGCGACCACAGATTCAACTTGTTCTTGATCGGTAGCATCACAGCGAAGTGTGGTCACACCAAGTTCAGCCAAGCGCGTGTTTTTCTCTGGGTTTCTCGCAACCGCTATAACTTGATAACCTTGTTTGTGAAAATGCTCAACTATTGCAGCACCCAGTCCACTTCCTGCTCCCCATACAACGACCGTACTCATAAAAAACCTCATAATATTCATGTTGTAGTGATACTAACCGGACAATTTAAACCGTTCCTTTATCAAGATCAACAAATGAGAATAAGTCTCAATATTATTTTAATTTTTTGCTAGATCTCACTAATCCTCTCAAAAGCACGACCACGTATCATAATTAAACATTGGTTAATTGAATTGCCCCAACATGTCTACTAAAGTAATTTTAATACAATGACTTAGTCTCGGTGGTTATGAAAAAAGAACGCATTCAATATTCTTTCGACGTGTGGTTATTTATTCCTGATGAAGACAAACTCATCATGAACGAAGAAGACGTGATTATCGACAACCGTTTGTCCAAACTACTGGACTTTTTTTGTCAGAATCCGAACATTGTGTTCTCGCGAGATGAGTTGATTAATGAGGTTTGGAACGGGTCGATCTTAACGGATCAAGTGATCACTCAAGCGATTTTCGAATTACGTAAAACATTGAAATCTGCCGAGCGACACTCGATGGGTTATATCATCACGGTACCCAAGCGAGGATATAAGCTAGATGTTGAGGTTCAGAAAACTATTTTGATTCACCCTTCAATGGTGACCAAGACCTTGCCGGTTTCCGATGTATATGAAAATACTGAACAACCTGAATCTGCATCTACTTCCGACTCCTCAATAAAGACGCAACAAGACTCACCTCAACCAATAAATGGGGCAGCGGTCATTGTTGACCAACCCATAAATCACGATGAGGTTGAAGATTCAAAAGCACCTCATGAACAGGTGCCTCAAGCTCATACACAACACCAAACTGAAACCCACCGAACTCACGACAAAAAAAATCATCGCGACAATACACAAAATAACCAAACACCGCTTTCCAATATCCACCCTAATCGGGATGAAGCATCAAGCAAAACGCGCGATTCTAATGATCTAACAAATGGACCAGATCAGCCCTCTGCCAACTATGCAAAAAGTACAGCAACAAGGAACGACACCACTACAAAGCCAGAAAGAACGCAGAGAAAACCCTATCGCTTGGCCATCGTGGTAAGCGCTATTGTCATCGCCATTGGTGTGTTTTGGTGGAGTTCACAGTCATCGACTTCTTCCTCATATACCGCTTCATCTTCCGACAATAACGCAAACTCATCCATTGATGGCATGACTGATCTCTTTGATTCTGAAAGCCGCTCTTCGGAGACGACTGACAAGGCAAATCAAGTAACGAATAACCAAGTTCTTGAAAACCACAAAGCACACGCTTCGGTTCATTACTTGTCGCTTGAACCACGCTATATCTACGTCAGAATTGATGAAAGTTTGAAAAATGATGCCTTTAAACGCGGCATCGTTCATAAATTAATGAGCTACCTTACGACCTATCGTGACTTTCGCATCGTGGTGGACGAAACCTTAGTGCCAAACTCCGCAAACGTGGTCAGCTTTAAAAGCAAAGTTGATGGCGACAGAGAGTATCTGGATATTACCTATTTCAACCGTATCTCCAACTTCAAGCATTTAGGGCGTGATTATCTGATTGATGCCTCTTCACTGCACACCACTATGCGTAACATGCTCGACGATTTATTGGACTCATTTAATATCGACATCCAAAAATCCATTTTAAGACAACAAATTTCTGAGTTACCTAAACAAGAAGAGTCGCTACAACTGACTCTCGAATCTCTTGGTTTGACCTTCATGACTCTGGATAGAACAGATACCTTAAAGAAGATCATCGAAGCCAACGAGCTTGAGCCTGATAATCACTTTCTAATGTCGAGTCGTTATTTGTATGAACTTGCCGACATATTTCTATTGAAGTCTTCACAAAAAGAAAAACTGGTTCAAAAACTTAACGACCGGTTCGGCAAGAAGCTTCTTTTAGCAGAGAACAGTCCAACCTCTTATCGAGTATACGATGCACTCGCCGCCTACTCGCTAACACAAGATAACCCCAGTGAAGCTGAGAGGTATATGACCTTAATACCGAGAAACGATTACAACGTCATGTCGATGATTATCTTAGCTAAATTAGAAGAGTCAAAAGGCAACCCTGCTGCTGCTGAAGAGTTCTATTATGAAACCATTTTAGAGTCTGGCTATCCGGTTGTTTTGAAAATTGCACAAACCTTGTTCTTTAACAGCAATATCTCTGAAATTGAATCTAAACTCGAAATAGTTGATTAGGAGAAGCACCACCGAACGCAGTGCTTTTGTGCATTGGCTATATTGATTGGCTAACTAATGCCTCCTACAAGGCGTTGGTTAGCAAAATACCGACGCCAATTCGCTCGCTATTGTAGTCATAGTCAATCAAGCTTTCCCCATAACCTTTGTAGTACTGAACATACCCTTTAAGCCGCCCATACAGAGGAAAACTCATTGAGGTTTGAACGCCCCCGTACCCCGTATTAACGTTATAATGCCCAACCATTGATAGTTCGGTATCGTCCCACTTATACACACCCGACAACTCGCCATGTCCCATATAATCTTCGATGTCTGGGTTGTCGTCACTGCTGCTTGATTCTGGTATGCGGTACCAAGGCTGAAAGTACACTGCGAAGGCATCTTCCATATAACCTACCCCAGCATAAACACGATTCCAGCTGCGGCTAAGTTCTTCAGTTCTGCCATTCGATTCATGCTCAAGCCCAAAACGAGAAAACCAAACACCATTAGTTGACTCAATACCTAACGGAGTTTCATAAAAAATCTCAGGACGATAGTTTGTCTCTCTAAACGGTGCCGATATATCTGAAGAATACGCTTGCCAGAATGATTTGATAGTGAAACCAAAGTAGATTTTATCTTCTTGATTAAACACTCCCTTATCAGCCAAAGGTACTTTCATACTCAATTGAAGTTTCACTTCTTCGTCACTAAGATCGTCCGCTTTACCTCCAAACCGATCGCTGCTATATGGCTCAGTATTGACGTTCGTCATGTGGGTAACAGGCAAAATGTAGTTCAAGCGATAAGGCGTTATGACAAAAGGGTTGTCCTCTGTTGTGTATTCCAGCTTTAACCGAGAAACTTTCTGTTCCGGTGAACGAGTAGCTGTTTTGTCTACATCTTCCTGACTTTTCGCACTAACATCGACCTCTGAACTGAACGACGTACACTGCTGTTTCAACCACTCAATATTTTGCTGATTTGTCGCTTTTGTAAGCGAATCTAAAATACATTGTTGGTAGTCGTTCTCCTCCGCATGAGCCTGAACACTGACACAACAAGCTAGCATGAGTGAGCTCAACTTCAGATATGAGGTGCTACTACTCGGCTTATCTTGTCGACTACTCATCTCGCTTGCCTTGGTTTTTATTTAAGTAAGCAACTTCAAAAGCAAAGTCGACAGCTTGCTTGGTAATTTGCTCGATGTTCTTACCTAGCATCTCGATTGTGATCTCTGATTTATCATTTTCGAGAACACCATTGTTATTAACCACGAATATACGACGACCAATAAGTTCAGACGACTCATGAACCTTCAAGTCAACGCTAGCAATTATGCGTATGGAGCGATCTCTCGTTCCCGCAGCATATTTTATTGCACCAATCACTGTCCCAACAGGAATGACTTCTGTAAGACGTAAATCCTCTGGGATGTCTTCAATCCCATACAGCATGATGCTGATGTCTAACTCATTATTTTCCAAAATTTGGTTCTTATAGCCCTGAAGTTTCTCAGCCAGCTTTTTATCCACCTGCTTCGCAATTTCCGCTTTAAACTGAGACTGAACTTGCTGAGATACTTGTTTATCTACCCCTGTCTTTTTGATTCCGACCGTTTCGAACTTAAATTCATTAAAATGCATGGATGTACTGTCCTTAGCTATCCAAGACATCCCCGCCATGTCGTCATCAAACTGGCTATCAACAAAGTAATGATCTGAGTCGACGCTTTTGATTTCTTCTTTATTCGGTACCGAGCTAGCACAGCCAACCGTGAACAACGCAAGTAGTGGGTATAAGTAATGTAGTTTCATGTGAACCTCTAATTTCCTGAATTTTGAGTGCACGAATCCCTAAGCGGTCAGGCTCATAAATTGGGATTCGTGACGATTAAGTTTTCGTGTTAGTGGATTGTTTTACTGATTAGCTTTTCGTGATATCTAAATTTTCACGCTGACTAAGCATCTTGTTCCTGTCCTGTATGGTCGGCTGCTAAGTAGGTGTAAACGGTTGGTACCACAAACAACGTAAACAGCGTGCCGATTGACATACCAACAGTAATCACCAAGCCAATCGAGAATCGACTTTGAGCCCCTGCACCACTTGCTATCAGCAGCGGCACAACACCCACGACCATGGCTGCAGTTGTCATCAATACAGGCCGCATTCGCACTGTGGCTGAACGGATTGCCGCCTCACGACGACTGCACTTCAATTCTTGTTGAATCTGATTTGCAAACTCAACAATCAAGATTCCGTGTTTACTGATGAGTCCGATTAAGGTCACCAATCCAACTTCGGTGTAGATGTTGAGCGTATCAATGCCCAAATACAGTGGCATTAAGGCACCAAAGATCGACAGCGGCACACTGGTGAGTACCACCATCGGATCGCGTAAGCTTTCGAACTGCGCTGCCAAAACTAAGTAGATAATCACCAAGGCTAAGAAGAACGTCGTTACTAATGATGACCCTTCTTGCAAGAACTGACGTAGCTGCCCAGAAGTATCCGTGCTGTAAGACTTAGGTAATATCTGCGCAGCGCCCTCTTCCATCACTTGGTAAGCTTCACCAATACTGATCCCCGGCACCATTTTCGCTTCAATCATGGCGCTGTTTAGCTGTTGGAACTGATCCACTTTCGAAGGCTGTACCGACTGGCTAATCTCGATTAAAGACGCTAGTGGAACCATTTCGCCTGTATTCGAGCGTACGTGGTAATTCTTCAAATCATCCCAAGAGTTACGGTTCTCGTTCGGTACTTGCGTGATAACCTGATAGCTGCGTTGATCCATCGAGAAGTAGTTCACGAAGCCTTCACTAATAAAGCGAGACAGCACGGTACCGATGTCCTGAGCACTCACATTCATTTGCGCCGCTTTATCACGGTCAATTTTGATCTCAACTTGTGGTTTATTGAAGTTAAGATCGCTCTGCACGTAGATAAACTTACCGCTCTTCTGTGCATACTCTTTTAGTTGTTCAGCGTACTGATAAAGATCCTGATACGAGCCAGTTGGCGTCTTCAATACCATTTGGAATGGCAAGCCTTGTGGTGTGCCTGGTAAGTCTGGTGGTGAGAAAGTATACACCTGCAAACCTGGTAAGACCGAACTCTCTTTTTGGAAGCGCTGCATCACCTCTTTTGCCGTTGCTTCGCGAGAGTCCCAATCTTTCAATACGCCTAAACCAAAGAACGCATTGTTGTGCATGTAACCGTTGTCTAGCATGGTCATTTCCACTTCATCGTTCTTTCCGATGGCGTCGATGAGAGCCGGAGTAAAGTGACGAATATAATCCGTATTGGCTTGAGCAGGACCTTGCCCCATAACAATCATTACGCCCTGATCTTCTTCAGGTGCCAGCTCAGAAGCGGTATTCATAAACATAAACACCAAGCTGATCAGCAATGTTCCGACCACTGGCCAGATATAAACTCGGTTATTAAGCACATGCTCAAGTACCTTTCGGTAACGCTCTGTTACACCAGCAATAACAACATCAATTTTCTTAACCAGTTTTCCATCCAATACCGACTTGTTGAGCAGCTTTGAACACATCATCGGCGTCAGTGTAAGTGCGATAAAACCTGAAATCAGAACAGAGCCCGCCAAGGTGAAAGCAAACTCGGTAAACAACTTACCGGTCAAACCGCCCATGAAACCGATTGGTGCATACACCGCGGCTAAAGTGATGGTCATCGCAATAACAGAACCTGCGATTTCACGCGCACTGTCGATCGCAGCTTTGATTGGGCTGGTGCCATCTTCTAGGTGACGGAAGGTGTTCTCCACCACCACAATCGCATCATCAACCACCAAAGAGATCGCAAGAACCATCGCCAATAACGTCAACAGGTTAATACTGAAACCCATGCTCAACATGAAAAACATCGAGCCAATTAGAGACAACGGAATCGTCACTAACGGTATTAACATCGCACGCATAGAACCGAGGAACGCAAAGATAACGATCACAACAATCAGAGCCGCTTCCATCAGCGTTTTTGCTACTTCATCAATCGATGTCTCAATGAACTTGGTCGAGTCATACACTACATCTGCTTTCATACCATCTGGTAAGCCAGCTTCAATCTGAGGTAATACTTTGTAAATACCTTCAACCACGGTCAGAGGGTTAGACGTTGCAGTATTGCTTATCGCAGTAGCAACCGTCGTCACACCATTAAACTCAACGTCTGAGTCATAAGTCGCCGCGCCTAGTTCCACGGTGGCAACGTCTTTCAAATGCACCAGTTGTCCGTCATGCGCTTTGAGCGACATGTTTTTAAAGTCTTCTACAGAGCTAGAATCGGTATGAGCATTGATATCGACTTCGATATAAGGGTTTTGTAATTTACCCGCGGCGCTAACGATGTTGTTTGCTCGCAACGCGTTTTGTACATCAGTAGCGGTCAAACCATAAGACGCCAACTTTTGAGGTTTTAGCCAGATACGCATCGCGAAATCTTGTTGGCCCAACATATCGACTTTAGATACACCCTCTACGGTTGAGAAGGTCGGCTTCACCACTCGGCTGACATAGTCTGACACCTGCTCTGTTTTCAGCGTATCACTTGAGAAAGAGACATATAAAATTGGCGATTGAGATGTCGATTTAAGAATGCTCGGATCCAATACCCCAGAAGGCAGCTTGTATTTCACTTGCTGCACCAGAGACAAAATCTCTGTCAGCGCGCCGTCTGATGGGTAACCCAGTTTCAAGTACACTGTAATGACCGATTTACCCAAGGCACTGTCTGATGTCATGTAGTCAATGCCCGCAGTTTGGGCGATTTCAGCCTGCAACGGCTGGGTAACATAACCTTGCACGCTCGATGCACTAGCACCGGGATAGCTGGTGGTAACGGTAATCACACCCGTTTCAATTTCTGGGTATTGGCGCACTTGCAGCGAGGTAAAGGCCTTTAGACCTAACACCAACAACACAAGGCTTAATACCGTCGCCAAAACCGGACGTTTGATAAATACATCAGTAAATGTCATGGGAGTATCCTATTTACTTGGCTTAGTATTGGTAACAAGAGGTCGTTGATTGTTCACTAAAACCAGACCGCCGTTTTTAAGCTGATGTTGATTCGATGTCACCACCACGTCGCCCTCCTTTAAACCAGAAATAACACCCACATAACCCCCCTGTTTCGGGCCAATTTCAACAGTACGTTGCACCACTTTGTATTCATAAAATGGTGTATCTGCTTTCTCTGAACCTTGGCTGCTTGAATCTTTGTCGTCAGAGCTTGCGCTGCCAGAATTCGTACTCACTTGTTTTGTTGATGTATCAAGAACAAATACAGTATCGCCAGACAAGGTGTAGCTGATCGCGACTGAAGGCACACTGATCACCGAAGTTGAATCTGAAGTGGTCAGCGTGGCATCCACATACATTCCCGATTCCAACGGAACAGGTTGAGTCGTTACCGCGCGCAATTCGATATTGTGAGTATTGGCATCTGAGCTTGGTTCAATCGCCGTAATCGTTGCGTGATACTCAGCATCGTTAGCTGCGTCAGATTCAAACTTGAGATCCTGCCCCACTTTCACACTGTGAAGATAAAGCTCAGAAATAGAAAAATCGACATACTGTTGAGAGCTATCTTCAAGGTCAACAATCGCTGTGCTTGAGTTAATAAAGTCACCCACGTCAACATTTCTAATTCCAACATTGCCAGAGAAAGGCGCTTTAACTTTCATGTATTCAACCTGAGTAGAGATGTACTCGAGTTTCGCAGATTCAGCATTAAATTGAGCTGCAAGTTTATCTACCGAATTCTGAGAGACGCTATTATTTTTAAGTAGCTTTTTATTTCTTTTCAATTCCGTTCTTGCTAATTCAACTTTCGCTAACTGGCTTTTATGATTAGCTTTTAATAAAGCGTCATCTAATTTAATGAGAACATCATCTTTATTGACAAATTGACCCGATTTAAAAAGCACATCTTTTATTTGTCCTGACATTTGGCTTGTCAGATTTATCGATTGGTTTGCATGAATGTTACCTATCACTTGCAAAGTCTCATTCCAAACTTCTTTATTTACTAATTCTGTTGTTACAGATGTCGCTGGTAATTTAAAACTTGCTACCTTTTCTTTTATTATTTCGCTTTTCACATAATGAAAGCCAAATACAAAAGACAATAATATAAATAGAGCTGACCCGACAATTACGCCTTTATACTTACTCATGTGTTCACCTTGTGTTTAAAGTCCGGCTATTCTATCTATCGACACCGTCAATAAATCAAACTCATATAACATCGAAGTAAAGCTATATAAAATAAAAATAAAACCAACAGATACAAGAAGTTGCTAAGTCTTTATCAAGTAAAAGTCATTTTATCCCTTTATGTCGATTTTATTTGAACATGATTTATATTCCCACTCGATAGATATAATCCTCATCGTTCCTTAAACAACTAACTGAGATTAATATGTCTAATCAAGAACACCACACGAAAGTCGCTATTAAAGAAAAAATGAAACGTGTATATGGTGAAGAAGTCGACCATAAACATAACAAGGATCATCTAGAATATAGAGCGCATCAGCCTTCTCATTCAGGCCAGCCACATGGCGGAGAACCTGAAGGTCATAAGCATTTAGTTAATCACCATCCAGATGGTCATCATAATAAGCATCACAAAGATAAAACCCGTGACCATAAAAAGGCTTCACGATTACACCATAAGAAACACAACTCTTAGGTTGAATAACTACAGATAACGAAAACACTCTGTAATTTAACATCAACATATTATTAATTATGAAATATAAAAACTATTTCATTAAAGGTTTATCATGTCATTTATTATTGAACAATTAAGAGACTATCCGTTTATAGCTCTATTCCTATCATTAGGATTTGGTTACTTAATCGGTAAAATTAAAATCGGTAAGTTTGAATTAGGTGGAATCGCAGGTTCACTTTTGGTTGCAGTAGGGCTTGGTCAAATCGGCGGAATCGCGATTTCCAACGAAGTAAAAAGCATCTTCTTTGCGTTATTTATATTCGTGGTAGGTTACAACGGCGGACCGCAGTTTTTCTCATCATTCCGCCTTTCATCATTAACACGCTTATTCGCTTCATTCGTGATGACGTTTGTAGGATTGGTAACGGTTGTGTTGCTCTCTAAATGGGCAGGACTAGACAAAGGTTTAGCGGCAGGTCTTGCGGCGGGTGGTTTAACACAATCAGCAATCATTGGTACTGCAGGTAACGCTATTGATCAGCTCAACCTCGCGCCCGATGTAACTTCAACACTCAAAACAAATGTAGCTGTAGGTTACTCGATCACATACATCTTCGGCTCTCTTGGCCCTATCTTGATGATGTCACTCATCCCTATGGTAATGGGCTGGAACATCACTAAAGAAGCGAAAAAGCTCGCAGAAAAAATGGGCTCTGGTAGCAAGCAACTCAATGAAGGCGAGTTCTCGGCATTAAACCGTGTGTCTTCTCGCGCTTATCAGGTCACGGCAAATTCGATGTTCGTGGGTAAAAGCGTTGTTGAACTAGAAGAAGCGTTCGATTCTGACCTAACGATTGAAGCCATCTACCGCCCATATGAAAATTCAGATTCAACGTTAGACATAACAAAGAACCCTATTTTAGCTGCCGACGACAAAGTCTACCTGACAGGCCTCACGCAAACCTTTCCAAAAGTGACCTCTCTTGGTATCGAGCTTGGCGAATTTAGCGAAGAAACCAATGTTGTTCATACGCAGAAGAAAGTCGTACTCACTAACAAAAAGTTAGCGGGTATCACGCTACGCAAGCTTCATGATGAAACCAACGCACGCATTCGTCGTGGTGTTTACATTACTCAACTGTCACGTATGGGCCATGACATTTCAACATTACCAGAGACCGAACTGCACCTAGGCGACGAAATCACACTCGTCGGCCAGAAAGACGATCTTGCCAAAGTCGAGAAGAAAATTGGCTATAACAGCCCACTTCCAAGTGTGACTGATTTTGTAACCATGTCCTTCGGTATGGTGTTGGGTTATCTGATCGGTGAAATTGGTTTTACGATTGGCGGCTCCCACATCGCACTGGGCTCTGGTTTAGGCTGCTTGGTCTCTGGGCTTTTGGTTGGCTACTTAAGAATGCGCACACCACGCATGGGCAGCATTAACCATGGCGCAGCTAATTTCATGCAAACCTTTGGCCTTGCTGTGTTCGTTGCCGTTGTTGGTATCAACGCTGGCGCTCCAGCACTGACTGCAATCAAAGAGAATGGCGTAACCCTGCTGCTACTTGGTGTGTTAGTAACACTTATTCCTCAGATACTTACGTTCCTATTCAACTACTACGTGCTGAAAATTAAGAACCCAGTAGAAGCCCTAGCTGTTGTCGCAGGTAGCCGCAGCGCTAACCCAGCATTCGCGTCGCTTCTAGAAAAAACACAGAACAGCACACCTGTACCGAGTTTCACCATGACTTACGCGGTTGCCAATATTTTCCTCACTTTATGGGGGCCAATTATCGTCAACCTAATTACCAAAATTTCTTAGAACAACCGCTCGTTGAAGAGAACAACCGCTTGTTCAAGAGCACACCTCTTGAACAAGAACCAAACACTTAATCAACGCATTATCAAATCACAGAATTTAAAGAGAAAAGTCTATGAAACGCACAGATGAACAACGCCTAGAAACACTCAGCCCATTCGAAGTAAAAAATACACTGATCGACCTGGCTCAACATTCACACGAGAAAACAATGATCAATGCTGGTCGCGGCAACCCAAACTGGGTAGCGACAGCGCCACGTGAAGCCTTCTTCCAGTTAGGTATGTTTGCACTGGAAGAGTCGAAAGCGACCTTTTCTGGCTATCAAGGCTTTGGTGGTATGGGTGCAAAAGAGGACATTAGCCTACGTTTCCTCCAATTTTGTGAGAAACACGAAGAACAAGAAGGCGTTCAGTTCCTTATCGAGGCCTTCCAGTTCATTACTGAGCAATATCAGGTAGACAGCGATGAACTAATTTATGAATGGGTTGGCGGTATTTTGGGGAATAACTACCCTGTTCCCGACCGTATGCTTAAGTATTCAGAATTAATCGCT
Source organism: Vibrio bathopelagicus (assembly GCF_014879975.1). Lineage (NCBI taxonomy): Bacteria > Pseudomonadati > Pseudomonadota > Gammaproteobacteria > Vibrionales > Vibrionaceae > Vibrio > Vibrio bathopelagicus. Next base: position 1,435,720 of record NZ_CP062501.1, read on the forward strand.
CGCAAATACATAGAGCAAGAAATGGCAGGCCCTCAGCCATTGCCTGCCGGTAAGTTTGACTTGTTCGCTGTTGAAGGTGGTACCGCGGCAATGGTTTATATTTTCAATACCTTGAAGAGTAACCGTTTACTAAACAAAGGCGATACCATTGCGATTGGCGCGCCGATTTTCACGCCTTACATCGAGATGCCAGAGCTTGAAGATTACTCGTTGGACAAAGTGGAAATCATGGCAACGGAAGCGTCGGCGTGGCAGATCCCTGATTCTGAATTAGAGAAGTTAAATGACCCAAGCGTAAAAGCGTTTTTCCTTGTCAACCCAAGCAACCCTGCATCGGTAAGGCTGAGTGATGAAACGCTGTACAAAATTGCAGAGATTGCTAACCGCCGCCCTGAACTCATCCTGCTTACTGATGATGTTTATGGCACCTTTACAGATAACTTCACTTCGTTGGCAATGCTTGCTCCTAAAAACACAATTCTTGTGTACTCATACTCTAAGTACTTTGGTGCGACAGGTTGGCGTTTAGGGGTGATTGGCGTACACGAAGACAACAACTTCGATCGCATGATTCGAGATCTTCCAGAAGACACTCGAAGAACATTAACTCAGCGATACCAAGGCATTGCACTTGAGCCAAGTAAGATTAAATTCATTGATCGCTTGGTGGCAGACAGTCGAGCAGTAGCACTGAACCATACCGCAGGTCTTTCTACTCCGCAGCAAATCCAGATGACAATGTTCTCGTTGTTGTCTCTAATGCAAGGCGGTGAAGAATATAAGCGCTTGGCTAAGCAGATTGTGCGCCGTCGCTACCACACGCTGATGCAGAAGAACTTGACGGCTCCAATCATTGCAGAGGGTGATCAAACCGGCGCATTTTATTACGTAGAGATTGATCTGAAAGAGATTGCTCAATCGATTCACAGCAACGATTTCTTCACATGGTTAGAAGAAACGTATGAACCATTGGATTTCTTGGTTCGCCTTGCGGAAGAACACGGCGTGATTGTGATGCCTGGGGCGGGTTTTGATGCGCCAACGTGGTCTCTGCGTGTGTCTCTAGCGAACCTAGAGGAAGCACAATACGCAAATATCACTCAGGCGATGAATACCGTAATGCAAAGCTACGTAGAGCGTTTCGAGGCAACTTGTTAACGCAATCTCAGCACCGAGTAGGCTCATAGAAAGGCAATAAGTCTAAGTGTAGGTTCACTAACTCAATGAACCTACACTCAGATCTAATTATTTAAGACGATAGTCAGAATAGCTATTTAAACTCATAGGTATAAGATGCGCCAACACTGTTATTTTCACCGAAATCATCCTCAGCAAAAATGGTGAAGAAGTTGAAAGATTGAGCATCACTCAACTTGTAGCTAGCGCCAACCCCCGCCCAATAACCCGAATAGTCATCAGAGCCCATAGAGCCACCGCCAAAACCAATCAGTGACCACTCGTCAGTAATTGTTTTTAGGCCAAACGCACCAATATAACCACCGTGTGTTGAACTCGGCATGAGCACATAATCAGAACCCACATTCTCGTCATCGAATACCGCAACTTCACCATCATTATAGCTGTAGCCAGCCATAGGGAAAATTTGCCAACCGAACGGCTCAATATCGAAATAACTCAGTGGTATAAATGTACCAATACTGTAGTTGTTCTTGTAAGCATCGTTATCATACTCAGAGCGGCTGAAGTTGAAGTTCACGATACCCATCGGCAACAGCCATGAACCACCTACTCGCCACTCTTCACCGTCTGCATTGACACGAGCATTGATCATTCGAGCTTCATCTAGCCCAATAGACCCAGAAAACTGCAAATCTTCGTTATAAGCAACGCCAGCTTTAGTTACGATTTTAGTCGGATCGTCAGGGTGCTTCTCTTCAGCTAAAACACCCGTTGAGCCCAGTATTACCGAAGTAACAATTAATAGATTACGTAATGTCATTAGAAGGTCGCGCTAACACCAATAAAGTGGATACGACCATCGAACGAGCCGTTTAGCAAATTAACATCACTACTAGCAAGATTACGGTTCATATCAACTGAACCTAAATCTGCATATTCATAGAAAACGTCAATTAAGATGTCATCCCAGTAGGTAGATGCACCTACCGAGTAGCGATACTGTTCACCCACTGGCAGATCCACCCACTGCATTGAAGGGTCATCTTGTGGAGAAGTTTCGTAAGAGAAGCCAGCTTTCAGACGCCAATCTGAGTTGAGTTGGTAATCCGCACCTACTGCAAACTTCCATACATCATCCCAATCACGTTCAATTGGGACACCGTTAACTGGACTTCCTGCTATTCCAAAATCAAGAACGGTTGTATCCCATTCACTCCAACGGTGGAACTGAACGCTCGCAAGTAGATCAAGCTGAGAGTTCAAAGCATAACTAGCACTTAAGTCGATAATTTCAGGTAAAGCAATATCAGTTGATAATGAATTCAATGCGCCTTGGTTAATAACGCCATTTACATCATTGTTAAATTCATGCTCTAGCTTAGAGCGGTAACTGGCACCTAATTTGAGTTTATCTGTAGGCGTGAACATTACACCAAGGTTATAACCATAAGCCCAGTCGGTATCTTGCTTAGCAGTAAGCATTGACGTCGTTTGTTGGAATGCAGCCCAACTCAATTGAACGCCTGCGCCTATTGACCACTGATCATTCAGCTTATAACTCAGTGATGGGTTCACTTGCATCGCAGTTAGGGTAATGTCTTCTAGAAGTGCAGCACCCGCCCAATCACTGCCGTAATCTAAGCTTGAGCCACCGACAGCGCCTAACGCAATACCAAGGTGTAATTTATCTGTGACTTGATGGGCATGAAAGGCACCAAATGAAGGAAGAACTGAGTGCCCTTTTCCATCACCGCTAGAATCTTGATTATCTTGATATTTCATCTCAAGGTCGAACGCCATGGTGTTGATGGTCGTTTTGCTTTCGCCCATGTGAGACATGGTGGCAGGGTTCGTCCACATCGCCGCCGCAGATCGGGTGTAAACACCGTCACCAGCGCCAGTAGTACCAGCGTTGGCAACAACGGCCTCTTGTAAAAACAGGCCACTTGCGAATGCATTTAAGCTAGTAAAAATTGCAGTGGCAGCTAGAGAGTAAGTAAAAGTTTTGTTCATCAGGATGCTCATTTAGCCTTAGACATTAAATTGTTCTAAGGTTATCGCAAAGCCCGATAAACAAAGGGAATATCGATTATTCCTGTACAAACGCTACTTAAACTTCCTGGCAACGTATGGCCGTGGTTTGTCTCTATGAATTTCACGTTGAGCAGCAATCGCCCTGTTCTTACCTAGCCCTACCTTTATTTGATACCAAGTCTCATAGAACACAGCCATACCAGGGCTCGACCACCAAGTCTTGTTGTAGAGCTTCTTATTAGCAGCGACAACATCTGGCGACCGATTCGCACACTCAAGTGCCAACGCATAGGCTTCAGCGTAAGGATCTTCGGCAATTTTGGTCACCAAACCATATTCTTTCGCTGTTTCGCAATCGATCACTTTGGCCGTCATCGCCATTTCTAGCGTGTGATCTTTACGCATCAACTCTCGAAATGCGATGGCGCCGCCCATGTCCGGAATCAGCCCCCACTTAGCTTCTAAGATAGAAAAGTTGGCGTCTGGACTGGCTATTCGAAAGTCGCCACCACTGACCAGTTGCAGACCTCCTCCCCAACAACGTCCGTGAATTGCAAAAATAACTGGGCACGGAATATCTCGCCAACCTAATGAAAAACGTTGAGCGGCGTTTGGCAATGTCGGTAGCCATTTAAAAAGAAGCTTCATCGCACCAGACTTGCTAGTCAGCAAAGACTTCACATCAAGCCCTGAACAAAAGTCTGTTCCACTGCCTTTTACGATCACAGCTCGAATCTCGGTGTTCTTCTTCAACTGACTGACCATGTTATTCACCCCTTGAAACATCGCCATATCAATGGCATTGAGCTTATCTGGTCGGTTCAACACAACCGTCGCGATTTGGTTTTCATCGATAGAACAAGTAATACGCTCGAGGTTTGGCATAGTGCTACCTTATCAGTGGTCAGACCTTTAGATTATACATTTTATTAACATATGCCAAACTTGCACATTAAGAAGCGAGATCTGTGTTGCTTAACATCTCCCGCTTACACATACGACATCAATAAAAAAGCAGTGATAGATCGCTCTATTCACTGCTTGTCATTCGTAGCTTTCAACAGCAATAGCTTAGATTGCCAATAGCTTTAAGTTGTTAGCAAAACCTATGTTCTTCGGGATTTCAATAACAAGAAGATGAAGTAGCTGCCACCAATAATAGAAACTAGCGTTCCTGCTGCGAGTTGAGCCGGAAACACCACCACTTGCCCTAGCCAATCTGCAAATAACATCAGTGCTGCACCTATCAAAAACGATAAGATGATTTGTTCACGAACCAAGCGAGCACCCACCATTACCGCAATGTGTGGCGCCAACAAGCCGACAAACGCGACAGGCCCCATCGTTGTTGTCACGACCGAACATAAGATCGCAACAATACACAACAATGCCACGTAGGCGATATTGATATTCAACCCTCTGGCACTCGCGAACTGACGTCCAGTCGCAATTAAGGTCACCCAACGACTCAGTAACAGAGCAACACCAATACAAGCCGTTATCACGATGGTCATAGTCGCTGCTGATTCGGGCTCAACACGGTAGGTCGATCCTGCCAACCAAGCCAATAAGGTGTATTTCCCCTCACCCACTCGCGTTAAAGAGAATTGCACCAGAGCTTCCAAGACTGCGGTCAGCGAAATACCAGTGAGGATCAAAATCGATGGTGCAAACTGATGCTTCTTGCCAAGGAATAGCAGTAAACACAGAGCAATTGCACTGCCTAAAAAAGCAATCCAAGGGCTCAATGAGTGAATCGAATAGCCCATAAACAGGCTACTGAAGATCAATGCCAGAACCGCACCAGCCGACACACCAAGAATGTCAGGGCTTGCGAGCGGGTTGTAGACCAATCTTTGTAAAATCACACCAGCCACCGCCAAGCCGCCACCAGCGAATATCGCAGTTAACATTCTCGGCCAGCGAATCGACCATTCAAATGCGTCTGGGATAACAAAGTAGCCCAAATCAGAAGAAGGCTGTGAGAGCGTGCTTAATGCCAACAACCCGAAGATCATCGTGCCCAACAAGAAGTAAGCCAAAGGCGAAATAGATTTTGGTCCTTTAGGCATCGTGAAAAACAGCTGATCTTGCGCAGATAATTGCTTTCTCGCGATAATGATCAAAGCTGGAGCACCAATCACCGCGGTTGCAGTCCCGGTTGGAATCATATCCAAAGACCATTGAGCCAAAAAGATAGCCAAACTGTCGGTAACACAAAGCAACAGCGCCCCTAACACGCAGCTAGCGATGAGTTCAGGTTTCGCTTTTAAAAAGCCCAAGTGCCTTGCGATATTAGGCGCAATCAAACCGATAAAGCTGATCACGCCCACCGAAGTAATCGACACGGAAACCAACCAAACGCCAATCGCCATGAGTACAAAGAAGGTCGTACCGATGTTAAGACCACGCGCAGCAGCCCCTTCAGTACCAATCGAAAGCAGAGTCAAAACTCTTGGAGCCAACAGGAAAATAGCAAAGATTGGCAGTAACTTAGGCATTAACCAAAATACTTGCTCCCAACCATTCTGTCCTAGATCGCCCGCTCCCCATACGAACAAGTTCTGCGCGTATTGGTCGTTAAGCAAAATAATCGCCGTCGCAAATGCGCCTAGCAGTAAGTTAACTGCCATACCCGCCAAAACAATCGGCAAACCGCTCATATTTTTGATGCCAACAATTGAAACGATAAGCCCCATTGCAAGCAGCGCCCCAACCAGAGCAAACCAAACAGAATATTGAGCGACCAACATCGGTGCGACCACATTCAGAATGACCAAACCAAGCCACGCCCCTGATGATGTCCCGAGTGTAAGCGGAGACATCATGCGATTTTGCGTTAGCTGTTGAAACAGGCTACCGATAGTACCGAGTGTTCCACCAACCAAAATCGCCATCACTAAACGTGGTAAGTTGACATAGATTAACGCCATCAACTCGAATGAATCATCGACCATTTTATTGAATGTAACGATGTCACTGATCTGTGAGACTTGCTGGAACAGCTCACCGATAGGGCCAAATTCAGACTGACCTAACCATAAATGAACAAGGGCGGCGAAAAACAAAGCTGCCCCCATCACTAAACCACTGGATTTCATTACTGCTCCGCTAACGTCAACAACGATTGCGCCATCGCTTCTGCGTTATACAAGATCGACATTGCACCGCCGTAGCTCCAACTTGCCGCTACTGGGCTAAATTGACCATCACGGACGAAAGGCATGCTCTTCCAGACAGGTGAACGATCTAGTTTTTCTTGATATGGGAAAGGTTCAAAATAAAGCGCAATGCCATTCTTTACGTTCTTAAGCTCGGTCATACGTTTTTGACTGATGCCCCACTGACTCGCAGGAAGATCCATCGCATTCTCAAAGCCTAGCTGTTCAAGCGCATATTGCGGAATCGAGTTATCACCGTATATGTAAACCGAAGTAGTGCTCGCAAAACGGAAAGAAGTCACTTTCGGTTTGTCGCCCGGATACGCTTTATCTAATTTAGCCTTAAGAACTGCGATTCGTTCATCCATTGCAGCCAGTTTGCTGTTCGCTTGCTCTTCTTTGCCAAGCAATTGGCCTATCTTCTTGAAGTTCTCGATAGCAGCAGCCGCATTGCTGTGCTGTTCACTGTATGTTTGGTAATAAAGCACGGGCGCAATTTCAGAAAGTCGCTCCTGAAGATCTTTTTGAGGTGAAGCGATAAGAATCACATCAGGGTTGAGCTTCTTAAGCGCGGAAAAGTTAGGTTCAGTTCGAGTACCAATATCGGCTACGCCTTCTGGAATCGCAGGTTGAACAACCCAATCGCTATACCCTGCAATGTCTGGCACCGCAACTGGCGTAACGCCGAGTTCGATCACTTGCTCTGCTATGTCCCAGTTTAACGCGGCAACTCTAACCGGTTGTGCTTCAAGGGTTTTAACACCTTCACTGTCTTCAACTTTATAATCGGCCATCGCATTAAACGATAAAGCACTCGCTAACATCGATAACGCGAGTTTTGTATTCAACTTCTTTGCTTTAGAGAAATGGGAAGCTATTGGTTTTAAGCTCATATCTTTGTCTACTCAATCTAAATTCTATATTTCTTCAAACGACAAAAGCAGCCCAGTGAAGGCTGCTTTAAAATTGGGGACACTAACCTAGTTAGAATTCATAATTTACGCTTAGCTCTACAGACTGCTCAGCACCGAACCAGCAGTTCGATTGGTCGTAACAGGTGTAGTACTCTTCATTGAATAGGTTGTTCACTAACAAGTTAGCGGTTGCACCAGATAGTGTGTCGCTTGCCTCACCTAAGTCATAACCGACTGAAAGATCGACGACCGTGTAAGACGGCACTTTGCCTTGAGTATTCGTTGCGTCCATCTCCATTTCACCCATGTAACGAGCACCTGCGCTGAAGCGAGTTCCTGATAAAGCACCACCATAGACATAGTAATTGCTCCATAGGTTAGCGGCATGTGTCGGTACGTAGATTGGTGTAGTACCTTCTAGGTCTGGGTTTGCATCTTCCGTCACCTCCATGTCAACGTAGGTGTAGCTCGCATTAACATCCCAATCTTCCGTTACAAACCATCTGCCTTCAAGCTCCATACCTTGCGAGCGCACCTCACCTAACTGAATCTTAGAACGGTATGTAGGATCTGATGGATCAGCAGCAATTGAGTCTTTCTTAGTAATATGGAAATAAGAAGCTGTAACCTGTTGTGACATATCTGGAGACAGGTATTTAATACCTAGCTCAACCTGCTCACCTAGCTGAGGTTTTAAAGAGTTACCATTAATATCAGTACCTGCAGCCGGCTCAAAGCTCGTCGCGTAACTTACAAACGGAGAAATACCATTATCTAGCTCATACAAGGCACCAACACGGTAAGAGAACTGGTTATGATCGGCTTCTTCTTTTCCATCATAAGTTGGGTAAGAGCTATTTTTATCATCGCTCGCCTTGAACATGTCATAACGACCACCAGCAAGTAGAACAAGGGCGTCGTAGCGAACTTGGTCTTGGAAGTATAACCCTAGCTGCTCCGTCGTAATATCGTGAGATTCACGGTAGTTCTCTTGAAGCTGACTCTTATCCAAAAGGTCATTGTTCGGATTGTAAGCATCAAACCCGTAGAAACCCGCATTCGCAGTGAACTCTTTGTACAGCGAATCACCGGTTAGCTTTAGGTAGTCAACACCGAATAATAAATTGTGTTCTAATCCACTAATTTCCACGCGACCAGAAACTTGGTTATCGATAACAAAGCTTTGAGACTCTTCATCCGTACTGTAAGCATTTCGAATTAAACTGCCTGTCGCAGGGTTGAAATTAGTCGCGGTATGGTAAGTGTTTTCCTGATACAAAGAAGCGTCGGTGTAGCGTGCGTTCTGAAGGAAAGTCCAATTATCGTTGATTTGATGATTGATCTTATAACCTAACATCAATACTTCTCGTTCAAAGGTACTCCAGTTCTTGTCACCCATAGATACCGATGGATCACTTGCCTTCAGAACTTCAAGCGGCATTGCGGAATTGGTACCCATTGATGGATCGTTCTGATAGTAAAGATTGAAGTTAATAAGTGTTCTATCAGATACCTGCCAATCTAGTGAAGGAGCGATTACGTAGCGTTCTTCTTCAGCGTTATCGACTTGGCTGTCTTGTTTACGAGCAAGTGCTACCAAGCGGTAAGAAAAGTCACTATCACCCAATTGACCTGTTGTATCAATTGAAGCTTCCATAAGGTTTCTTGAACCTGTAGATACTCCTACTTTTGTAGACGCATCTTCTTGCGGTGTCTTCGCAATCATATTGACCATACCACCCGGTGGCATCGAACCATACAGTACAGACGTAGGGCCTTTAAATACTTCAACTTGTTGAATCGCAATAGGGTCTATTTGAGGTTGTAGGTTCCAACCAGTCAGGAACGGAAGTACTAAACCATCGTAGTAGCTTTGGTTATTACTAAAACCACGAATTGAGAACGTATCGTACATCGTTACTGAAGCGCCCTTCTGCTCGGTTACAACACCTGGCGCGTATCTAAGCGCTTGGTTGAGGGACTTCACACCTCGTTGCTCTAACTGTTCTTCATCAATAACCGTAATACCTTGAGGCGTCTCTTCTGGCTCAAGTGCCGACTTAGTCGCTGTATTACGATAGGCTTTACCCATAATAGTGACAGTCTCAATATTCGAGTCTGCCGCTGTAACGGTTTCTTCCGCCAACGCTTGCGCTGAAAACGCAGTGAGCAACGCTACTGCAAGTGATGAATACTTAAAACGAGTGTGAGTGGTCATGATTCCCTCGGTACCAATGCTTAATATAAATAATAATAAATCTCATTTGCATTGTATGTATCTAGAGATGGGATAATTAACAATTTGGTGCAAATTAAAAAAGAACTTGGCCTAATTTTAATGAAAACCGGTCAATTGCTGATTAAAAACACAATTGACCTTATTTTTGGAGAGGCTTTACAAGAAGAGATTTTGTGGGGATATGATTACGATTTAATAATAGGAACCCAGTACTCCATTTCAGCATCTGATGCATGGGCTTGATAGCCAAATGGGTACACTTCGAGCTCATAACCATCGACACCACGATAACCAGAACTCGGCAGCCAGTTAAGCACAAACCAGCTCAAGGTATGTCGCAAGTTCTCAATCGACCCACAGTGCTTCACCACGGCATAGGTTTGCTTAGGAATGGTCAGCACTTCTAACTTTTCAGAAATAAGACTTGGTAGTTGCGGGATTGAAATTCCGTCATGAAGCTCTACTCCTGCCCAGTAATGAATATTAGTACCATCAAAACAAGACTGAGTAAGGTCGACAACACCAATGAATTGCAGTGCATTATCGTCCGGCAGGGTCACTTCATGTTCCAAGCGCGACCAAAGCTGAGGGACTTTTTGTGCGAAGTCTTGTGTCAGTGAAAACAAACCACTGATTTCTGATGTCATACCTTTAACAAGGAAAGACTCTCTTTCGTCAATGCGAACCTCAACAAAACTCAGAGCGCCTTTTTCTTCCGCACTCGCCGTGTCAGACACTTGTATCGGTTTTCTTAGACCTACTCTTTTGCCTGCTTTTCTATATTGACTTGGGCTTGCCCCAAACATTTGCTTAAAAGAACGACTAAAACTAATTTCTGAGTTGAATCCAAGTCCAAGTGCAACATCAATGACCCGCTCTCTTCCATCAAGTAGTTCTTCGGCAGCCTGGCTCAGCTTTAGCTCTCTCACATAGTTAGCCACAGTAAGCCCTGTTTCGGCTTGAAACACTCTTTGCAGTTGCCAACGAGACCAACAACTCTGTTTCGAAATATCTTCTAGAGATAACGCAGAGCTAAGATTCGCATGGATATAAGCCAGAACGCGGCTGATACGATCAAATGCAGGTGTGTTCATAGTCAAGCTTTCAAATTCTCGGTAGTGGTAACAACATATTAGATTCAGGAACACTTTTATCATTTAAAGAGACTTTTATCACTTAAAAATGATTAAGGCACAATCAATTTATAAATATCTTATATAGCGAGTTCTCCGAGGGTATGCTCCATTTTGTATGGTTATCCTCGATAATGTTCGCTATGATAACGCAACTGATTCTCATTTATTGATTTAAGATGCTTCCCCAACTGCACAATATTATCACTCGTCGGAAAGCCCCGCCCCTACATCAGAAAATCTTCGCTTACTCAAAAGAAGTCACCCCTTATTTAAGCGGAAGCTTTGGTGCACTTAATAGCAAGAGCATTGCGGTAACGAATGATAATAGCCATAAAGAGCTCAAACGAGTTTACGATGGTCTTGCGCAGAGCCACCCAGAAGCAGGCAAAGCGTATTGGTTAACGCGTACGTGGGATCTCGTGTGCTGGCAACCTATCTATGTGACTTTCATTTCTATCTATGCACTTCATTCTCTGCCCGATATCAAGAACATCGGCCAGTTTAGATACAAAGAGTTCATTACTGGTTATCGCTTTTTTAATGGTGATCATCAACATGGTTCACCTGAAGAGCTTATCCCACATGCTGGTGAAGCCATTCTTGCATTGACCGAATTTTATCGCAGCCAGATCAGTGAATGGACACGTATTCGTCCGGGGTTTACCAATCATTTATTGGCTGATCTACTTTTAGGAAGCTTGATAAAACTTCAGCAACACGAACCAAGCCTGACCAACGATTATATCACTGGACAAGCTAAGCTTTGGTTAGAGGCATGCCAATTACCTGAAAGTCATTTAGACAGCCTTAAGGTCGATGCCCATTCAGGAATGCTAAAACTGATTAGAGTCAGCTGCTGCCTCGTTTATAAGTGCGATTCAAGAAAGTACTGCGACGATTGTCCTAGACATCCTGACAACAAGAAAACCGCTAAATAACCCCACTATTATAAAGACCAGTGCGACAACTTTGCTTTTATTAAGCATCGCTATTGGTCTCGACACAGGACCGACATGTTCCAGCTTTCAGACATCAACATCGTTCGAGACAACCGAACCATCCTTTCAATTGAAGATCTTACTATTCCTACCGATGAACTCACCGTAGTTCTTGGTCACAATGGTTCTGGTAAATCCACACTCGTTAACTTGTTATCAGGACAAATGTCACCAGATCGCGGCAGCGTCAAGTTCGAGGGAACTTCTCTTTCTTCTTTCAAAAGCAAAGAGCTAGCAAAGAAGATTGCTTATTTACCGCAAAAGCTCCCTGCTTCTGCTGGCTTAACGGTGGAAGAACTGGTCCGTTTAGGGCGCTTCCCATGGAGAGGCGCATTAGGCCGTTGGAACTCTGAAGATAAGTCGATCATCCAACAAGCAATGGAGAGAACCGGCGTCTCTGAGTTTTCACAGGCATTAGCGGACGATTTGTCCGGCGGTGAACGCCAACGTGCTTGGGTCTCTATGCTGCTTGCTCAGCAGTCTCCCGTATTGATCCTTGATGAGCCAACATCTGCGCTGGATGTTCATCACCAATTCCAGTTGATGGGTTTACTGTCTGAACTGAATAAAAAGGAAGACGTTGGTGTTATCGTGATTCTGCACGACTTGAACCTTGCATTGCGCTACGCGACACACATCGTTGCTCTAAAAAAAGGGCAAATCGCATTTGAAGGCAGCGCTGATAAGTTACTTGATGAACAAGCATTGTCTGCACTGTATGAATCCCCTATCCGACTGATCGATCATCCAGTCCCTGCTAACACAGCCGCAAGTGAAAAAGTTGCGGTGGTCTGCGAATAGCTCAGGCTTTCAAGCGTTTCAAGCCAAGTACTAAACCCAACACCCAACACCCAACAGGGAAAAGGCCATTGAATCGTAGAAATTCAATGGCCTTTTTCTAATATTTATCGCTAGTTAAGCTGAGACTCTCTTGCTTCTTGGCTACTGAAACCACGCAAAATATTAAACAGAGTAATCAGCGTGAACACTGTAATAACGATCGATAGGTGCCATGCTTCCCCTAACCCCAATTGAACCAGTCCCATACTCACCATTGAAGAGACCACCATTTGGCCACCGCCAGACATCGCCGCCGCCGCGCCCGCGTTCTTTTTGTATGGCAACATCACCAATGCCTGAGCACAAGGCAGTGCAATACCATTCCCCAGTATCATCAAGAACTGACCAATCATTAGGTATAGAGGCTCAAGCGGGCAGAAGAAAAGCCACAATGCGGCCGAGATATGTAAGACAGGCGTACACAATAAGGTTTTCTTGTTACCCAATATAGGACGAATACGGTTACACAAACTTGTACCGCTAAGCATCCCTAATGCGGGAATCACCGCCCACATTGCGTATTCGTCTGACGTCATACCAATCTGGTTTTGCATGATAAACGGCATCACGGATACGGTGGTGATCATCAAGCTAAAGTTAAGCCAACCGATACTCGCAAAGCTCATGAAATACCGAGAGCTTAATAACTCTTTGTATTGGGAGATCATTGTTTTCGGTGAAGGAATAGCGGAGATCTGAGTGACGGTTTCCTTAAACTTGAACGCCAATACCACCCAAGCCAATGAGACATACCCAAGTAGCGATATGAACACCATGCTCCAGCCAAAATGGAAGTTGATAAAGCCGCCAATTACGGGCGCAATCAAAGGTGTAATCGACGCTACCATCGCGATGTAGGACATCGCCAAAGGCAAATCGGCTCCGCCGAATCTATCTCGTGTTGAAGCGCGAGCAAGTACAGCACAACAGCCAGTCCCTAAACCTTGAAGAAAACGCCCCATCACCATGCTAGTAAACGAATGGCTGAAGAAGATGATCATCAATAACCCAAGCATGGCAATCAACAAACCGGTTAACAGTACCTTTTTACGCCCCAGAGCATCGGAAATCGGGCCATAAATAAACTGGGAAGGACCAAAGCCTAATAAATACACACTCACCAAAAGCTGAGCTTGCTCTAACGAGACATCAAAATCTTTCGCGATCCAAGGTAAAGAAGGAAACACCAAGCCCATACTGAGCTGGCCGACACTAATGACCAAACACGCAAGTAAGATCGATTTAAAATCGAATCGACGACTCATCGTTTAAGACACCCGTTCAAAGAAAGACCGTGGGTATCTAACTCACAACACAAAAACAGAGAAAATAGCAGAAACGCTGCTGGCGAGTTGTTCATAATGCTCCGACGGGATCAAATAGAGAAAGGCACAGTAAACATACGTGAGCTTGTATAATCATACAATAATCGTTCAACTAAATATGTGAATAGTCACTTTTCAGCAACCTCAGCTTTCCGCCTATCAGCCACAAGCGCTAGACTAACATTAGATGCTCATAATCAAGGGACTTCAATGAACACTCATCACCGTATTTTTTCATGTGCTTTGGCGCTGCTTGCCTCTGGTCCTATAACCTCAGCCTTTGCGTGGCAGGCAGAGAAGATCACAGACGGTCTCGAAATCCCATGGGGCCTAGCTTATGTCGATGACGGCTCCATGCTTCTCACAGAAAAAGCAGGCGTTATCAAACACGTTGATTTAAAGACGGGTGAACAAAATACACTGTTCAGGCTGCCAAATGTTTGGGCTAAAGGCCAAGGTGGATTATTGGATATCGCGTTCTCCCCTTTTGAACTTGGGAAATTCTATGTCACTTACAGTAAAGACGTCGATGGCGAAGCCGCAACGACACTCGCTTCTGCTACGTACAAAAGCAATGAGGTGTCCAATTGGCAAGATGTGTTTGTATCTAAATCGAGAACGGATACAGGTCGTCACTTTGGTAGCCGTATCACCTTTGATGATAGCCACCTGTATTTTTCAATCGGCGATCGTGGTGACAGAGACAACGGCCAAGACACCATGACTCACGCCGGCTCAATATTACGATTGAATGCCGATGGAAGCGCACCAAGTGATAATCCTTTCATGGATAACAGCAAGGTACTCAATGAGATTTGGAGCTTTGGTCATCGCAATCCACAAGGACTCTTTTACGATTTCTCCAGTAAAAAGCTTTGGTCGATTGAACACGGCCCTCGCGGTGGTGATGAGATCAACCTAATAAAAGCAGGCGCTAACTATGGCTGGCCAATCACCTCCCATGGAAAAGAGTATTGGGGCCCGATCAGCGTGGGAGAATCAGAAACCAAAGAAGGTATTGAAACACCTAAAAAAGTCTACGTTCCTTCAATCGCTCCGGGCAGTTTGATCGTCTACCAAGGTGACAAATACCCTGAATTACAAGGCAAGCTGTTGGCAGGCGCACTTAAACTTACCCATATCAATATTGTGACCGTCAACGAACAAGGTGAGGCAATCAAAGAAGAGCGTATTCTAGAGGGTTTAGGTGAAAGAATAAGAGACATTGAAACCTCTCCCGACGGCGACATTTTCTTCAGCACTGACAATGGCAATCTATATCGCCTGAAAAAGTAACACGGTACGCAATCACACCGTGATTATAAGGTCTGGTTGCGTCAGTTTCCCCCTATTTATAGCTCCTATTTAACGACGTTTCCACCCAACTCGCGGTTTGGAAATCTGACGTTCGAGATGGTTGTTTGAAAGGCCTCGGTTTAGTGATTACACGTATAAAACCAGTGCAATTACTCCAAATTCGTCATCAATTTAACCCACGTTTTTCACAAAAACGACAACAAATCACCATACTACTGTAACTCCATGATATTTAAGGAATGCAAAGTTTGACTGCCCCCAAGTTTCTGCAACCTTTCATTATGGATTCGATTGACTATCCCCTGATTTGATTTAGACTTCATCTCGGCTAGAAAGAAAGTTCTTTGTATATAAACATTTCGTTGGATTACTAGTAACCCCGTTGTGTTGTACGCAATAGCAATAAACTTTTCCGCGCTATCAGTGCCACAATTGGCTCGCAATAAAAATTTAATTTTAGGATATCATCATGTCTAACACAGTTACTGGTACAGTAAAATGGTTCAACGAAACTAAAGGCTTCGGCTTCATTCAACAAGAAAACGGTCCAGACGTATTCGCACACTTCTCTGCGATCACAGGCGACGGTTTCAAAACTCTTGCTGAAGGCCAAAAAGTTGAGTTCGTAGTATCTCAAGGTCAAAAAGGCCCACAAGCTGACAGCATCAAAGTACTTTAGTTTAGTATTTTAAAGCTTTCTAAAAATAGCCAGCCCAGCTGGCTATTTTTTTACCCGCTATTCAGAGATTTAAGGTAATATTCCCCTTCACTATTTCTACCTAAGACACCCCCTCAATGGCTCTTAAACCGACAATCTATAAGTTTCACTAAAATACACAACTCCCCACCCTACCTAGCACTAGCCACATACACCATTACTTTCAAACACTTAATACAAATAACAACCTAGAAGAACTTTAATAAACTGCTATAATCTCTGAACCTTGGTACACCTTTTGTACCCCTCAAATTACCCTTTTGGTACACCTCAGAGGCACACGTTCATGGCATCTTATAGTATTGAAAAGCGAACTCTAGCGAGCGGTGAATCTCGCTACAAAGCCACTGTTACCGTGAAACACCGGAGCAAAATTGCTCAACATTTCTCCAAAACTCATAAGAAGAAAACGCTCGCTACTGCCTGGGCAAAAAATGAAGTACGAAAGATAGAAGAAGGTGAAACTCAAGACCGTTCTGTACCCATTGGCCAGCTGCTAGACATGTTCATTGAAAACAAAAACCTCTGGGACAATACTGGCCGATCTAAACAAACCGTATTAAAAATGCTCCGTGATTGTGACATAGCAAAAATCTATTCCGATGAGCTAACCACTAAAGACTTGATTGAGCACTGCCAGAATAGATGCGGTACGGGAACCAAACCCTCTACTGTCTATTCCGACATCTATTATTTACGTTCGGTATTCAAACGAGCTAAGCCTGTATTCAACGTTGCCGCGAACGTGAACACATTCTTAGAAGCAACACCTATCCTGTATGAAATGAAACTCATCGGTAAATCAGAGAAACGAACAAGACGCCCTACTACCGATGAAATAGACCTATTGAAAGAAGCACTAGAAGAGCGCGAGCAACGTAGAGAAAACAAAATCCCCTACTCCATGCTTCTAGACTTCAGCATCCTGAGCTGTATGAGAGTGAGCGAAGTATGTGGTATTCGATGGGAAGACTTAAACGAAGAACTTAGAACAGTGATCGTTCGTGACCGAAAAGACCCACGAAAGAAAAAAGGCAACCACATGGTCGTTCCTCTACTCGGTGAAGCTTTCGATATTGTAATGAAGCAAGAGCGTAATGGTGAATTGATATTCCCATACAACCCACGTTCAGTTGGCCGAGGTTTTGTGGAAGTTTGTCAAAAGGTTGGGATTGATAACCTACGCTATCATGACTTACGCCGTGAAGGTGCAAGCCGCTTGTTCGAGAAAGGCTTTACCATTGAGGAAGTTGCTCAAGTCACTGGGCATAGGAACCTAAATACCTTGTGGCAGGTTTATACCCAGCTATTCCCGCATAAATTACACGAACGTAAGATATGAAAAAAGCCGCTAAAAAGCTGCTTTGTCCAATTACTTAAGAGTGAATTGAAACAGTTTTCAAATTGGTATACCGCTCAAATAATTCTGTCAATAATTTAAACTGTTGTTTAGCCTGTTCTGGTGTTAAATCACCAGACTCCCAATCATTCATTACTTTTCGTTGTCTAGATGACAGCATCAACTTGACTCTATCAGCTTTAATAGTTACTTCACGGAGCTTTCTAGTGTAGACCCTATTTGTTCGGTTCAAAAGCAATTTACCGATCATATATCTTGCTGGTCCGTTTGGGTCTACGCACTGTAAACGTCCATCATTATCAACTTTTAGATAACTAGTAACATCAACTTCAAATCGGTCAATATATCCTTTCTTAGATAGAAAGGTGGCTCCATCCTGAGTTTGTAAACAACCTTGCCAATCATCCGACTTTAAGACATTGCACTTTTGACAAGATAAGTGAAGATTAAAGGGGTGAATTTTCAGTATTCCATCGAACTTTGTTCCAAAAACATTCTGTGGCCTAAAATGATCCAGAGAAAACTTTTCACCACCACACTCATCCAAGTGAACATCACAATACACACACCTATACTGGCAGTCCTTAGCTATATTGTCATAATTCTTCTGGCAATTATAAGTACGGTAAAATTCACCTTCAGTCTTATAGTAACCTTGAATACTTTGCCGTTTTAACGATGGAAAATACAAGCTACTCATCATCTTTTGTTAACTCCGCATAGATTGCGTTAAGTTCATCAGAGGCAGCATTTAGCTCCGCAAGAGAGCTTTCACTTATAAGCCTTTCATCCACGAGTTTTTTACTACGACCTAGATTTAATATGTCAAACTCTTCTAACTCACTATCATTCAACGTAGAAAAAAGTGACTTTTCAAATAGTTCGTCAAACCGTTTTGCTTGTTCGGATTTAATATCTTTATATATATGAATCTGACGAAGAAAACGTTGTTTGAGATTATCTTCGTCTTCTTCAGACTCCCAATCATTTTTATCTATTACAAACTCAATATTTCCAAGATACTGATCAATTTCATCTGCAGTACTGGTAAGAATATAGATCGGGATTTTGGAATCAATTTTTCGAACTTCTTCAATGAGTTCAATTCCACTATAAGTTGCATTACCTGTGTGTTTAAGGTTCTCGTCTACAAAATAAGAAACTTTACCGGTAATTCCGTCTAAAACCGTCATCATCTCCCGTAAAGTGGTTTCTACATCTAAGCAAACAATGTCAAACTCATCCTCAAACATAAACTCCATCGATAGCTTATATGTATCTCGAATATCTTTGTCATCGTCTATAAATACAATAGTGTTCATTTTGTATCCTGTAATACTTCAATATAAAAACCTGCTCCACCTAAGTCTGAGTATTGCTTAGCTGAGACAGTTCCTGAGGACATATGCTCCTCGACTTGGCCTTTTATAATGGACAACCCCATACCTGTACCAATCGAGTTACCTTTATTATCAACCTTCCGACTATGCATTGGTAAGAAAATCGTATCTTCTTGGCCTGACTCTAATCCACAACCGGAGTCTAAAAAGCTAAGTTTAAGACGATTACCGCCAAGCCTTTCAAAAATCACTTTGATTTGTCTATCTTTCCTCGGCGTATCTTCTAGCGCCCAAGTTGAATTGGTGATTAAGTTAATAGCGATGCTTTCCCAATCAATTTCGAACGAGCGAACATTAAAATCTTCTTCTTGAATTTTTATGAATTCAAAGCTCCACTCAACTCCCATTTTTTTAAAGGATGCGGACATCATTCCAAAAATACATCTAAACACATCAGGTACGGACACTTTTTTCCGTTTTCTTTTATCTGGTTTAATATTATTGATGGCTAATTGTGAAAATGTGTCAACATATTGAGCGCCTGTTACCATACGAGACGTTAGAGCAACCAATTGATCATAATCAACTGTATCTCCATTACGTTCAGCTTTTCTTACTACTTTGGTCAACAGCTTCGCATTTGTTAAGGCTAGAGCTGAATGCGTACGAATTTCATGCCCAAAGCTAACAGTCAGGACCCCTAAAGAAGCGAGGTTTGAAAGGGTGTCTTTCTGCTCTTCAAGCTTCTTTCGCTCTTTTTCCATATATTGAGAATAGTCGTCCAAAGCTTTTTGATGCGCCTGCTTCGCACGTTCTAGATCTCTAAGTTTTTGATTAACCAACTGTGCTGGAGGTGTTTTCTTTTTATTCTTTTTAACTTTTTTAGTAAAAGCTTTAACTTCACCAATAGCTCTGTCGAGATCTGAATCTCTTTCCTTAACCGCTTTTTCTAGCTCTTGTGCTAAATCTATCCCATCATCATCTTGCGCAGCTTTAGTAGCTATAGTTTCAAATGCAGAAATGACTTTAAGCACAAACGTGCGTAGTTGCAGGTAAGCTTCATTCTCAACAATCCCTTCACGGTTTGCTTGGTCGTTCAAAATAGCATTAGTTGTTTTTGATATACTAACTGCACCAATGATTTGACTCGGTCCAACTCGCCAACCACCCTGCCTTATACCTCCAGGGCTTTGCGACTTACGAAAACCTATATCTAGCCAATCACCTTTACCCGTAGGCTCGCCATATGGTCTGACTCTAAAGTCATCTCTGTAAATACGAACCCCCCGGTTCAAAGCCATAAACTTCTCCCAGTTTCGAGTCGTCATATCGACTTTTGAGAGAAACTCTTTTTTCTTCACCATATAATGGAATTCGAACTCTAGAGGTCCAAATAATGGTTTATCCCCTTGTTTTGAGATCCAATCTTTCCATGGTGTTGGTAACTGCTTAACTTCTTCACCAGTAACGTTATTTTTAAAGTTGAGTAAAACTCTATGACTAGTATCTACCTCAGCTCTGACCTCCCAACTAGCAGCTTTTAAGAGCTCTTGAGTATCAACGACTTCTGAATAAGACTTAGTATTATTCACTGCTCGGTGGAGTGTTATAGAAAAGTCATTCGCTTTTCTATAAGGAGAGATTAATAATCTAAGCTCTTGTTTCAAGTCCTCAATAAAACTAGGAGTCCAACGGTCTTTCAAGCCAATCAGAACCATATATGTCCCAGAGTCATCTCTAGACGTGAAAATATCTCCATATTTACCTATTAAAGGTAGATCCTGCTCATAAATATCATGTTGAATCTCTGAAATAGAAGCGTTAGTACCTTCATATTTACGCCAATCAACGACCAGCTGGGTAACTGTGTTACTGCCTTTCTTCTTTGTGTAAAGAATAACTTTCTTGCTTAATCTATCTAGACCTAAGCGACCTAGACCTTTTGCTCCAGTAAGAATACGTTTTTTGGTTACAGACAACTCAAGACCATTTTTGAAATCTGTTCCTATTTTCAGCCAGTGGTCGTAGATAGTTTCTGCATCCATACCGTTACCATCATCTCTGAGTACAAGCGTAGAAAGCGCAGGGTTATCCCTTAAATGAAACTCCACATGAACATCTTCCGCATCAGCATCATACCCATTTTTGATTAATTCAGAGACAGCAACAGTTGAGCTTGAAATGCTTTCTCGACCAAGTTGCATCGGTACACGAGCCGACATATCAAACGGTTTTTTACCTAAGTGTCTACGAGCCATTACTCTTCCTCTACAAATGGGATATCTTTTATAACACCGACGGTTAAGTGTCGTAATCGAATGCGTTCATTTAAAAAATTATTAGTTTTTTTAGTTTGTAATACCTGCATAAGTTTCTTACAAGTTTTCAACTTCCCATCCTTAGGTTTAACAACAATCATATGATTCTCTATTGCTACCGGTTCACGAAGATTTATTAATGTCGCTGATGCACGATTTCTATCCGATGGGCTAGATGTTCTTTTGATTACTACAAATGGAGGGGTTAGAACTTTGCCCGTAAAACGCCTCATCTCAACGGCTTCACGAATAACCCCCCATTGAGGGCATATTTTAGGGTAAAAGTATGGATACTCAGGCCCATCTTCTGGGTCACGATAGGCAACTAATGGGCCTGTCCGAACGTCAAAATAATCAGAAATGCATACGGAGTTCTGCTCAGCGTTATGCCATTTAATGAGATTGACTGCTGTCTTAATTTTTCCTGAAAGCAAGAAGACATCCACGTCTGTTTTACGGTTAAAACGCCCCCAAACTTCTACTGTTGCGCTCATTGATTGAGAAGTAAATGACCTAAACTCATCATACCTACTACCCGAGCGAAGAACATCTGGCAAAATCGCACTAATACTGCAGTCTTCTGGTAAAAGTCTAAGGTAATGATCAAATACAATACCAGCGGCATTGACCTTTCCCTCTTTCCAATAGTTTTCTTTAGGCGATGGCCAAATAGTAAAAGGAGGATTCATCAGCACATGACTTATTTTTTCAAGCTCTAGCTTCTCTACACTCAAAGCATCTTTAACGAGAATATTTGGGAGTAGCTCAAATGCCTCATCTAAGTCACAGTCTTGCTCAACACCACGATTCATAGCTTCGACGACAATTCTAAGTTTGGTCGCTTCAATAAAGTGGGCGTGAAGATCAAAGCCCCAAAGGACTTTTCCCCAGGCTAACAAAGTTGTTGATAGTGTAGATTCAACACCAAGGGCCCTTGATGCTTCGATTAATAGATTGCCAGCACCACATGTTGGATCCAAGACAACAGAACGAGAAGTGATAACTGGTAGTAAAGCTACAGCTTTTGTAGCCAATTTTTGACCTGTAAAAAAGCTACCCGCCTCACGCATTTCTTCAATCGTCAGTAACTCTCTCAATACCAAATCAATATTATCTAAATCCACTAATCTGCGGAACTGTTCTTTATCAGGAGAGAGGAGTAACTTACGCATCGCTGCGTTATGTGAAGTAAGGGCGTTCATTATAGTATTCTGCAGAAAATTTTAGCTATTGTATCATTAAAACTTAATTCTAAGGAAAATACGTAGCGTCATAACCCTTTGTTTTAATTGAATTTATAAACAAGTTTAATTACCCCACTTCTGCAGGCTACATTACATACAAAAAAGGCACCCCGTAGGATGCCTTCGCTTTTCTAAATCACCGCCTTCATGACGGTAGTAACAACTTTCCCAATTACCGCGAACTCGTTGAGTTTCTCCTCATTCACGATAAACGAATCATATTCTTCTTTGTTGTCTGAGATGACGTTATAGCCCTCGGCCATAATATCGTATTTCAGGCGTTTTATATAAACGTGCTTACCAATGCGAACAACATAGACACCATGCTTTACGGGGTGGTCGAGTTCTCGCGTATCGACTAATACTTCATCGCCGTCACTCAAAGTGTCTTCCATTGAGTCGCCGTGGCAAATGATGATACGTGCATCTTCTTCTGTCAGGCCGAAACGTTTTAACCATAAGCAAGGTAGGAATTCGGTTCTAAGTTGATACTCGGTATCGTTTTGAGTACCAAACCCACAAGAGGCGTAAACGTTGTAAACAGGTACAGCACACATATCACCCATTTCAGAAGTAGCTTTTACTAACTTAACATTTGATATTTCAGTGACGTTAGTAGCGCTTGACGTAGAATTCTTCTGTTCATCACGTATTGACTCTGTGATCTCAGCAAGTGCTTCCAACGTCTTAGTAAGCTCTTCCTGGGTCTCATCATACGAAACTCCTGGATTCTCTCTTTCAAAAAGTTGCCTAATAACCTCTTCATGAAAGTTTGAAATATGGTATTCAAAAGCTCTCCCCTGCCCTGATGCTTTTCGACTCAACCATTTGTTTCTCCTGGCTTTTTGTGCAACACCGGTAAGGCTATTTGGCATACCTGCTAACCCAAGTAATTCGTTACTAGTAAACCACTCACGCATAAAACACCCAATAAAACATAATCAAACACCTTGAAAGCTGTTTTATTATGATCATATAATGACCTCAAACAACCTTAAATGAACACTGATTATCTTTTATAGCGAAACGGCAACAAAGATAATCATAGATTAACTAAGAACTATAGCATGTCATTGCTGTAGTGAAAATGAGGCTAACCCTATGAATACTCAATATGCGTTACATGCTGTATTTGGTTCCCCAGTAGTAAAACTTTCTGAGATCTCTGAACAATACTTTGGAATGAAATACGCGACAGCCAAAGGCAAAGTAAGTGCTAATGAATTCCCTATCCCTACCTTTCGACTTCATGAAGAAACAGAAACGAACAAAGGCACTAAAGCTCCACTGTTTGTTTCTATTGATGATTTGGCTTTCTACATTGACCGTAAGCAAGCTGAAGCTAAGCGCGAGTGGGAGTCAATCTATGGCAAATTCGGTCACCACTAAGCCAGCTTAAAGCTAACCACTTTTCTTATGTTTCATAGTGAGTATCAGACATGGAAGTGAACCAGACAATGTGCGTCTTTTTAGCGGATGTACATGAACAGTACAACGAAGCATGCAGCTTGTTTCGAGCACGACACCGTAACGAGCTAACAGACATAGCCAAAGCTTGTGGCCTTAGGTCAAACATGTTGCGTAACAAGCTGAATATCGAGCAACCGCACGTGCTTTCTTTACCTGAAATGATGGCAATTTCTAAAGCTACGGATGACTACGTAATTTTAGAAGTTGTACTTCGCCAGTTAGGGCTAGTGACCGCTCATATTCCTGAAGGTGAAAGAGAAACGTTTATCAAACGTGCTCTAAACAACTCAGTGATTGCAGGAGAGATCTCTCAACTTGCTTTAGACACGGCAGGCCAAAGAACCCTGCCTCGATCAACTCGAAATTCAATTATCAAAACGGCACAAGCTGGCATTAGCAACTTGGTGCTGCTCATTAACGACCTAGAAGACCGCACAAGTAGTGCACACCCTTTCTTATGTATGGGTGTGGACTTACTAGCCAACGGTGCGCCTTTACCCGGTCTTACTTAATTACGGGGTGTAATTATGAAAAAACAATTTATCGCGATTCAAATTAACTCATTGGAAGAAGCACTCAACATCGAAAATGTTGCTGCACTCACTATCACCAAATATCAAGAGAACGAAGTGGAAGGCCAAGAGCAACTGCAGAATAACTTGATCGCAATGTGGCGTGGCATTCATAAGCAAGCGGGTGACGCTCTCGACCAGTTCAAGGTTTGTCAGGAGGAATCACAATGAAAACTCTACTCAAAACCATCACTTCAGGTGAAGACAAAATTTATGTCTACGAGGCTGGATATGTAGAAGACGTGAAAGCTGCTGAAGCTTATCTAGCAGGCCCTGACGGATGGGGAGCTTCTATGTACTTCCCTTTGTATAAGGTCGAAGACTTCGCTCAAAACCAAACTCAAATTGCCAAGTTCCTTGAGCTCGCTAAAGAGAAGCTCGGGATAGAGGCAGAAACATGCAATACGTACCTCACCCACAACTAATTTTTTAGGAGCAATGACGTCATGAGTAATCTCGAAAATCACCTATTTGAACAATCATTTGAACTCATTGCACAGCGCTTTAGTTCAAGTAGCACAACGCAACAGCATGAATTGCTATGCCAGTTAGATGCAATTGCTAAGAAGCACCCCCCCATTGAAACACATCGCTCTCAAGCTGACGTATTAGCCGATATTAGAAATG
Source organism: Vibrio bathopelagicus (assembly GCF_014879975.1). NCBI lineage: Bacteria > Pseudomonadati > Pseudomonadota > Gammaproteobacteria > Vibrionales > Vibrionaceae > Vibrio > Vibrio bathopelagicus. Next base: position 1,460,473 of record NZ_CP062501.1, read on the forward strand.
CAATGGACGGTGAACGTGCTCGTTTGTTTTTCGGGCATTCATTTCCTAGTTGGTATCGCAACGGTTCGATCGAACAAGTTTCACAGCTTCACCACTGGACGAGCTTAGATATGAGTAACCGCCACCTGTTTCTTGAAATGCTTGGTCTACGTGACCTAAGCCACTTTGATGATGAAGCGTTATATCAATTCGAACAGTTTTGTTTGTCAGCTGTGGGGGCAAACTGATGCTGAGTTATATAGCGGTAACCTTGAACAGCGGTGGTGGTGTGGTTCGCCACTCTGAAACCAATGAAGTAATGAACCTTCACTTAGGCGAGTTTGATTCGCCAAAACTTGCTATTGAGTCAGCATGCGAGGCGTTGAACTGCGAACACGTTATGAATGGCGTGATCATAAAAGGCAATCACACTGGCGGTCACATGATTATGGACACACAGGAGTTTAGCGAATTATGAGTTTTTACAAGCAAGCGCAAAAACAAGCAGTAGCGATAAAAATTGGTGATCGCTTCTTCTGTGGTTTTGGGAAGAAGCAACGAGTTCAAACGGCTTGGAGTCTTGCAGGGGCAAACCTGTATTTAAGTGTTTATGACGACAAAGTAAAAGAGATTCTGGCTACGTTAGAAGAAAAGAAGAAGAAACCAGAAGTGATATTTGTTGAGGTGGCAGCATGAGTGACGTGACTTTTAGACCTGCAAAATCGACGGCTGACTTGCCTATCACATCTCCAATACACAAGCCCTGCCCTGATATGGCGGGAATGGAGAACCCAGATCCAAAGAAACGAGAGCGAGCGCGCTTTTTAGTGTCGAAGTTGCGCGAAAAACACGGCATTAAAAAGCGTGTTAAGGGTAACTCTCAGCCAATGAATTATGTGTGTAGTGAAAACGGGTGCGCTGAACCTTGGGGCTCGGTAAGTAATGCGAACCCAGGGGATGTGAAGCAATAAATGAGAAGTTATATAGCAGTCCAAGCTATTCGCAATTGCGCTAAGTGCCAAAGTAGCCAAGTGTTTTGTGAACAAAGTTTAGATGACACCCCAAAACATTATGTTGCCTGTGATCAGTGTGGGCATGAGGGCAATACTGCGCAAAATTACAACCAAGCTGTAACTGAATGGAATTACCCGTCCGATAAAAAAAGCATTCTAAGTTACAAGGAATACTAAGTGTACCCATTATTTGCTCGTGAATTTTTACCTCGATTACCTCGCATTGTTCAAGATGATGTGAGGTTTCAGGTTTCCCGCCGTAAACGTCGTACTAACGCGACTCAACAGAACATCGACCGATTCACTAATGACTCAGTGAAACACGCACTCAAGTACTCTCCATTTATTGAAGATAAATACACTTTTGTGGATGAACGAAGCAATGCACCAGAAAGGCAGCGTTTGCATAGTAGTGCGCGCAGTTCAATAGAGCTAAACCATCGTGTTTTAATGTGTGATGAAGCATTAGAGCATTTAGCTACAAACCTGACTGAAATGTTCACACGCTTGATCCAAATGACTGAGATTGAAGAAGGTGAGTCGAGTTATGTCGATGCTCTTGAAAAAGTGTTTTATGGCATTCGTGAAGATATGAAGCGTTTTTATATCAAAGCTCCACAAATTAAAAAGAAACATGAAACCATTGAGGACGCAGAGCGTGAATTAGAACGTGCTATTCGTCGTTGTCTGGATGTGAGCTATCTAGTCCGCAAGTTTAAGTTTTTACGTACCCAATATATCGAGTATTCACAAATTGCTTTGAGTCGCGTTGGCGGTAATAAAGGTCAACGTAAGTATGTATCCAGTCGTTCTTATGCCCGTTGGGAAAAGAAGCAAATCGAAGCAGAGCAATTTGTAAATTCCATGTCTGTGTTGAACGATGACACAGGTCAAGCGTTTGATTTATCGGAAGTGGTTAAACGAACTACGGCAAACCCAGAAAACCGCCGCATTGAATTGGTGGTTCGTAGCCGTGGAGATGAAGAGCGTGCTATTGAACTGGGATATGAAGGCGTTTTTGTCAACTGGACATTGCCAAGTAAATACCATCGTAATTCATCTAAATGGAACGGCTGCACACCCAAAGAGGCACATGAAGTAATGATGGCTAAATGGCGATGTGCACGAGCTTGGTTTAAAAAACCAAAGATTGATATTCAATGGTTTGGGCTTCGTGTCGCTGAACCTCACAAAGACGGTACGCCTCATGCTCATATGTTTTTGTATGTGCACCCAAGGCAAAAGCAAGACCTGATAGACATCATTGAGGGTATTGCTATTGATGAAGATAAAAGCGAACTCATCATCAACGGTAAGCTTGATAAAACTCCTCGTATAACGATTAAAGATTGTGACCCGTCACAAGGTACGGCTACGGGTTATATCATCAAGTACATTTCCAAGAACATTAACGGTGCACATATGCCAGAAGGTGATGCGAAACAAACAGCACTTTCTGCGACAGCATGGGCGCGCATACACAGAATTAAGCAATTCTCTCAATCTGGCTCCCCTTCTGTCGGGCTCTGGCGACAATTACGCAGAGCTAATCCAACGGAAACTGCTTTCGATGAAGAGTTAGAACAACTTCGAGATCATGCTGATAACTCCCGCTGGAAAGGTTTTTGTGAATTGGGCTTCAAAGCCAAGCTGGCTTATGAAGATAAATTCAACCAGTACGGTGATACGGTAAAGCGCGTCATTGGAATCAATTGGCTTGGTAAGGTCATCGCAACATGTAGCGAGCAATTTAGTTTGGTGAAAACTAAAGACGTAAAGCGTCGTGCTCTTGATCTTAAAAAGGGCGGCGCCCTTCCTTGGAGCACTGAAAATAAGTGTAACCAGAAAGACAAAATACCGATTTCGCCACTTGAGCAAGCATTGATGGACGTGACCGGATGGAGCGTTAAAGGGGTTCAATGCTTGCTGCGGCCATTGTCGCTTGGTGCTACTGTACCAATAGACAAACACATGTCCTTAAAACTTAGAAACGGACGGTTAGCCACAATATAAAAAGAGGCATATATGAGTTATTGGTTTGGTATTGGCTCATCAAAAGTGGAACTTGTGGGAAGCTTTGAAACATTAGAACAAGCGCAACGTGCCTATGAATTAGAACCCGAAGCAACGGTAGGCATATTTAATGCCTCCACTGAAAGTTACGCGTTAATTATGCTAGAGAAAATCAAACCCAAACCGATAGTTAGCTCCCTGCCTTTGAGAAGGCGCCAAGCATACCTACTCGGCAAAAGAGGCGGGAAAAACCCCTATGCACTTGGTAGCCAAGAGTTTAACGACTTCGAAAGAGCTAGAGATAAATAGCGTTCAATCACTTAGGGGTGGGCATTGAACGTATTAATTAAAAAGGGAGATTACATTAATGCTAATGCCATGCCCAACATGCGGATGCAAAACCCGAATTGTTACTTCACAAGAAATGTCAAACGAGACACGGAAAGCCTACTGGCAATGCCTCAATTTTAACTGTGGTGTTCGCTTTCATACTCTTACTTCTGTAGAGGGGATTATAGACTCTGTTGGAGTGCCGCCAGATCCAAAGCTACAACCAGAGCTGTGCAAAGGTGATGTGAACCAGATGGATATTTTTACATAACGCTATATAACCATCCGTATAAATTATCATTAATAGTACTCTTTACTCGTAAACTCACTAAGCGATTGATAAGATTGTATAATGTGTTTTTAGGGTTGTAATCTAAATGAGTTGTAAACAAAAGTGGTCACTTAGTGGCTTTCTAGACGAGATGAAACGAGTACATGAAACTATGCCGGATAGGCGGTTTGTATTTGTCCTCGGTGCGGGAGCCTCTATCGAATCTAAAGTTAAAGGCGCTGCTAGTTTAGCTGATGATTGGATGCGTATAATGTTCAACCGAGAATTGACTAAACCAAATATCAATTATGAGGACTGGTTAACTAGTGACCCTCTTAATTTTGGGGATAAATGGAACCATTTGAACCTAGCTGCATTCTACCCAGGTATCTTTGAAAAATGTTTTGAAGGTGATCATGAGGCTGGATACGCAGAATTAGAAAAGGCTATAGATAATCGTAGCCCTAGTTTTGGATATGCAGTGCTAGCTTGGGTTCTTGCGCAAGAACGACATAATATGGTGATAACTACTAATTTCGATAATTTAGTAGCTGATTCTCTTTATATATATGGAAGTAAAACACCTCATGTTATCGGTCATGAGTCTCTTGCTGGTTATTTAAAGCCAATGGCCCGCCGCCCAATGATTGCAAAAATACACCGAGATTTATTCACCGACCCTATTAACGACGCTAACGGCGTCGGAGTTCTCCATTCACAGTGGAGTGAAGCTTTACAAAATATTTTCCGGTTTTATACCCCCGTTTTTATCGGCTATGGCGGTAATGACGGTAGTCTGATGAATTTTCTAAGCCAGTTGGACCCACAAGATATTAATGGCCGTCCTTTTTGGTGTTATTACGAAAATGGTGAAGAACCTAATGGGGATATTTTAAAGTTAATGGATAAACATCAAGGTGTTTTAGTTCCTACACCAGGCTTCGACCAGCTCATGTTAGAGATAGGTTCTGTTTGGGGGTATAACAGACGTAAGCAAAAAAATTCTGTTGAAGAACATACAAGACAAATGCTTGAGACTTTGGATGAAAAAGCCAAAGCTATTTATAAAGAAAGTCCCGAAGAAGTGAAAAGCATGCTAAGAGATAACAATCCTAGTGAAGTTCGAGACTGGTTAGATTGGGAATTCGAGGCTTCTGAGTTCAAGTCAAACCTAGACAAAATAGCAGTGTATGAAAAAGCACTAAAGCATTTACCTAATTCACCGGAGCTTCACACAAATTTAGCTAATGTCTATTTTGATATGGGGAATTTGGAAACCGCTGAAAAAAATTACATAAAAGCAGCGGAACTACATCCAGATAGCATTATCACTAAAGGGAATTTAGCACACATTAAGGTATCTAGAGGCCAAATCGCTGAGGCCAAAATACTTTTTGAAGAAATTATGGAAGAAGAACCATCAGACCCTGTTGGATTCTCAGGTTATGCGTCAGCCCTAACTGAAGAAGGTGATTTGGTTAATGCGGAAGCATATCTTCGTCTGGCTTTAGAATATAGTGAAGGTTTGGGCATCGGTATTTACTATAACAACTATGCTCACTTCCTAAATCTATGCCAAAGATACGATGAGGCTGAGGAGATGATTAACCGAGCATTTAATTTTGAAAGTGAAAACTACGAATATCAAGAAACATATGCTGAGTTACTCTTAAATACAGGACGAATCAAGCAAGCGGAAGAAGCGGTTAAAAAAGCTCTAAGCATTAATCCAGATAGTCTCGAAGGTCATCGTTTGAGTAAATGTATTAAAGAAGCGAAGTTGAAATTAGCTTAGTTTAAAGTTCACGCTTCCGAAACGCACAAAAACGATCTCGGACGATCTCTAAATCCCCTATCTAAAACAGCCCTCGATGTAGATACATCGGGGGCTGTGTTCCAATACAACTACCGAAATGAAATGCGGTTCTGAGATCGCATAATTGCAGTGTGGAATTTTGGTGTGGAGGGGTGGGTGAGTCCGAACAGGGCCTGAGCGCCCTACTCCATCACTAATTTTATTCTCGCTGCCTAATTCTGATTTTCTTCTGTAGTTGGTGGCTTTTTGATGTGGGAACGACAGTACGAGCACGCTAGATGGAATGGGCTTAAGCTCAACACCCTATCGACCGCCTTTGATGGTGGTAAGCGCTTGCAAGTCAGCGAAATCCCCTACTCTGACCTACCACACATCAAAGTCATGGGAACAAAAGCCCGAACTTACACGATTGAAGCGGTGTTTGTGGGTTCCAGTTCTCTGGCCGATGCTAATGCCCTCATTGAAAACCTAGAAGCAACACCAACTGGCGAGCTAGAGCATCCTTGGTTGGGTGAGCTGCCGCTTGTCTTTGAAGACGTATCTCAAAGCATCAGTACCAAGAAAGGCTTGGTCACGCTGAGCCTGAAGTTTGCTCGCGCTGGTTCTTCCCCATCAATCACTGCTCCTACTTCAGTTCGTACAAAAACGCAGGCCAACATAGTCGAGAGCTTGTCGAAACGTTCTTTCGTAACAGAAGTAAATGGCTTGGATGTATCGGACATTCACAGGGTTCAGAGTGATGTCACCAGCGCATTGAACGTGTTGGTCGACATCACCAACCGTTTGAACCTCGAAGATGAAAACCTTCAAGACATTAACTACGCCATCAATAAAGCATTTTCGGCAGTGAGTAGCCTCAGTACCAACCCCACTGAGTTCGCCGATCTGTTTTCTACGTCAGTGAATGCGGTGGCCGATGGTGTTCAAGCTGAGCCAAGCTCAAGCAATAAAGCGGTAGACAACTCGCGCAGTGCTCAAGCTTTACTGCTAGGTGAAGTAAAACCGGACACACCAACTCAACACCATAATGTACAAATGGTGACGGGCGCAGTGAAGATGAACAAAGACATCACACACCTAGAGAAAGGCGACCGCTTTGATATTACGCAGTCGGCTAAGCAGCCTGAAACCATCAAGAATGACCTGTCTACTTTGATTGTCGGTATCGATGAGCGCATCAAAGACACCACCCAAGTATCGACGCTTGAAAGCATTGAGTTGTTCGACGCGGCCACGACATTGAAAAGCAATGTGAAGGTTCAGCAAGATAAGGTGGTCAGCGGAACCGCGCCCCATAGAACGGTACAGTCACCACGCTTTCAGTCTGCGCTGGCGATTGCGCACGATGAGTTCACTCAAGAAAAAGTCATCACCAAAATGAATGCACTGCAGCACCCGCTTTTTATTCGTGGTGACATTGCCGTGAGGGATGTGTCATGAACACGCTAACGATGCACATTGATGGCAAGCCGCGCACCTTCTATCAAGCGAATCTCAACTACTCCATAGAACAGCTGGCCCACACGTTCAATTGCTCAATTGAGCCTATAAGTATTGAAAGCCCGTTGTCGGTTGAGTTCTTCCTAAACGGCAAATCGATTCTGATTGGTCAGATTGATGGTGTGGATTCAAACACCGATTCAAGTGCTCACGCTGTTTCCATTTCTGGCCGTTCAAAGAGTGCCAACATGATTGATTCACGCATCACGATGGACGCGCTTTATAACTTAAACGTTGAAGAGCTACTTCGTCATGTCGCCAAGCCATTTGGTTTGAAAGTGAAAAGCCTGGTGAAGAGTATGCCGGTCATCCCTGAGTTTCAGATAAATGCCGAATCGCCTGTAGAGAACGTAGCACAACTCATCCGAGAGCAAGGTTTTATGTTGGTTGAGCGCAGTGGCGTGTTGACCATTGAAAACACCGCGCATGCAACTATCAGCAACATCGGCCTAGAAACGGGCAATAACATCGACAGCCTAAACATCAAGCGCACCTTCAATCAGCAATTTCACACCATTGATGTGCAAGGCCAGTGGGATGACGCAAGCGCACAGATCATCAATCCAAACGTCGACAGCTCACGCACCATGGTGATCACCTGTGACCAATTACAAAACCGTGAAGCTTGCCTGTCTCGTGCTAAATATGAGCGCAACCTTGCCATAGCTCAAAGCCTGACAGCATCAAGCACGATTGCCGACATATTCCCTGAGTTGGCCATTGATGGATTAAACCGAGTGATTCGAGTGGCAGACCAAGAGCAAAGCTTCAGTGAGATGTTGGTGATCAAGTCGCTTGGCCTATCAGTGTCTGAAAGCTCTACGGAAACTTCGGTTGAGTTATTCAGGCCGTTTAAGGAGCAAAGCTATGTCTAGTGCTCTGCAGCAACAACAGCGATTAATGGCCAGAATTAAAAACGTGATTGGCACCGGCATTGTCACAGGTGCAACCACAGGCCGATTACAAATCAAGACCGCGACAGGCCGAACCAACGACAAGATAAAACGGGTGCACAACTACGGTTTTATGAGTCGCCCACTACCAGGGGCGAAAACTTACAACCTGTTTATTGGTGGAACCACATCTCGCGGCATCACCGTGAACGTAGAAGACGAACGCCACCAAATAGAGTTACAGCCAGGTGAAGTCGCGATACTCGATGACAAAGGCAACCTTGTTCACTTCACAGAGCAAGGCATCAAGATAAACGCCTGCGCAAAGTTAGAAGTGATATCGGCACAAGAAACCACAGTGAACGCAACGGCAGTGAACGTTACTGCACCTAAGTCCACGTTTTCTGGTGATGTAGAGATAGGCGGCAACCTAACGGTTATGAAAGATACCCAGGTTACGGGCGCTGTTGGTGGCTCTTCAGGTACGTTCGGCGGTGTCAAAGTTGAAAAGCATGACCACGACTACACAGATGACGGGACAACAAGAACCACCAAGGGGCCAAACAAAGGATGAGTCATTTCAACTTAACCGCCCTGACAGCGCCGCTCAGCTCTACAGAGGGATTAACCCACGCCGTTCTGCAGAGTGTTTATAACTACGCCGAATCCACTCAAAACGATCGCGCCCGTATGGCAAGCAATGAGCGCGGCGGCACTTGGAGCAATGAGTTGGTAAACGTGGTCGGCTCTCGTGATTGGACGCTCAAGCGAGCAAAGCTTACAGACGAAACGCTAAGCCTCGCTAAACGGTTTTGTGAAGAGTCGCTCGCTTGGCTCATTACCGATGGCCACGCCAAAGCGGTTGAGGTTTCAGTATGGCGAGAGAAGCCAAATCAGATGGGTCGTAATGTGATGATCACCTTAGCCGATGGCTCTCAGTTTGATGTTCCACTTTCAAAGGTTAACCAATGAGTACACAACGAAGCCTAGACCGTTTAATTGCTCGCGCAGAAGCCAATCTGGTATCTGAAACAGGGCAAAACAACCCCGCAACCAAAGCGATAGCCGCTGCCATTGCTGGTGTCAGCTATGGGCAATATGGTTATCAAGATTTGCTGTTCAGGCAGCTGCACCCTGAAACCTGCTCTGAAGAGTGGTTATACCTACACGCCAATCGCCATAAAGCCCCTCGACTGCTGCCCACGTTCGCAACGGGCCGAGTCCAGTTCACTGAGTTTGGTGGCACAGTGGTGATCAAAAAAGGCACCCGTTTAACGCATGCTAATCACGAGTACGAAACCACCAAAGAACAATACAGCAACGTCCCCGTTGATGTCATTGCAATTGAATCTGGCGTAGATAGCAATCTAGCCGAAGGCGCAGTGCTTACGTTAAGCGAAGGGCTAAGCGGTATTGACCCAAACAGTGTGCTTTCACTTGGTGTTGGCGGAGGGGCCAATATTGAAGAACTCGAGCACTGGCGAGCGCGTGTCATCGTTGCATTTGAAAAGAACGAGCTGATTGGCAAAGCGGCGGATTATGAAGTGTGGGCCGTATCGGCTCACTCGGATGTGGATTTTGCTTGGGCGCTTGATAACACCCCACAGCGAGGCATGGTGGAAGTGTATATCGGTGCGCGAGAAAACAATCCAACCTTAAGCGCTGAAGTGATCAAGTTAGTGCAAGATACCTTTGAGCGTAACCGACTGGCAGGTTGTCATCCATTTGCTTACCTACCAGAGCAAGCGCCAATCAATATCGAGGTCCAAGGTATTGAAGACCAAGAAGTACGAGACGATGTGGTCACTGCACTCGAAAACTTGGTGAAAGGGAAAATGGGCAACATCGAGCCGACAACCAAAAAGCCGGAGTCCATCACCAACACAGAAATTGTCTTAACTATCTCTACCGTGACCAACAACTTTATTGTTCGCTCTCCAGTTGGAGAAGTCGCCATTGATAACAATCAGATACATGTATTAGGAGGCGTGACGTGGACACCTCCGACTTAGTTATTGAATACAGTGCCGGTGATTTTGAAGGCGCCTATCGTGGGCTATTACCCAAAGGCGAATATTGGCAAGACACCGCGAACGTAGAGCTTGCCAACACCATCAAAGGCATGGCCAAAGACTTCAAGCAAACCCATGACGAGATTGAACTGTCGCTGTTAACGGAGTTTGAAGAGCAACAATTTGGTTGGAAGATTTCAGACTATCAACGGCTCTTGATGACGATGGGGTCAAACGGTGTGGTATATGACGAGGTCGCAAGCCCAAACCTCATCAAAATAGACCTTTATAGCTACAACAATGACGCGGCCTTTAAAGCGCTAGAAGAAAAACGACTGCCTCACACCGAGTTTCATTGGATTTACCCATTAACCGGTCGTGTCACTGTTAATCAAAATACCGCAATGACGTTTACTCCAGAGTTTAGCCAAGAACTGTCGATTAACGCCAACGCGCAATATCTATACACCACTGCCATTACTTGGCTGCTAGAAATAGGAGGTGACTCGTGAACCAATTACAAGCGATCCCAACAACGCATGGTTTGAGCATATTAACCAGTTCGCTTAAATCCACCATAAAGCAATTTAAGCTACTGGGTAATATTGGACCTGAATCGGCTGATGTGTATGAGTTCTACAACTCTACTATTCATGCCAGTTATTACGATGAAAATGGCGTCCTCACATTTGAAATGCGTTTACCTACCGAAACCCATTTTGATGAGTACATGTATAAGGTTCACATCGTTGATAATGAGAGCGCCGTAGTCATTGAGTGTGAAACGCCGAAAGTCGCATTGCCAAAAGGTATTGGGGGGATGTTGACATTGAAATCAACCGTCACTGGTAGCCCTGGTGATCTTGTTTTCCAAAACAGTGACTTCTTGACTGAAACCGAATTTTTGGCACGTTTTGCCTCTAAGATGCAGGCCATGCCATACGACCCCTCTCGAACTTACTCAACAGGTGAGACCTGCTATACGAAAGATGCCCAGACGGGTGAGCTTTCTTACTGGCAATGGTACTCGAACGTTGAATCACTGGCAGATAAAGACCCATTAGATCTGAATAATCGTCAGCACGGCTGGAATGATAACTCCAAGCCGTTTTATTGGTCGCCATACAAAAAGTCTCGACCAGGCACACCTCTCTTTCCTTGGATGAGCATGACCTGCCCTGAAGGTACACTAAATATTATTGGTAATTCAGTTCCGGCAGCTGTGTTTTGGCGCTTGGCAGCGGCACTACCCGAATTTGTTGATTCTAAAACGGGGATGATGGATTTCCCTGATGTGGGGGGAGAATTTTTCCGAGTTTTAGATCAAGGACGTGGAATTGATGCTAGCCGTAACTTTGCTAGTTGGCAAAAAGGAACAGCCGTTGCAGTCAATGATACGTACGAAGGTCATATCTTTGGTATAGAAGCAAACTCACCTGGGAACATTGTAGGGATAAGAGAAGCGGCGGGCCTAGATGTTGGTATGTATTCTGATTACAGCAATATTCGAGCTTCATACATTCCGCGTTACCCTCATGGTTCAGCTGGTGATTTTATGAATAAATCAGGCTGGGGTGGTGGGGTTTCTAGACCTCGCAACATCGCCTTCCCTATTCTTATAGAGGTTTAACAATGAAATACTGGATGATTGACCCATTAACCAAAGAAGTCATCGGTGAGTATGATGCTCAGTCTAAGTGGAATATTCCACGCAATGCAATAACTACACAACCACTGCCTACAAAGCAAGGTTTTGCAGTGGTCGTTATTCACGATAAGTCTGGTATGGCTGTTGATTCTGAATACATCGAAGACCATCGCACTACGACAGTTTATGATAAAACTGATTGTACTAAGTCAGAATCAGTTTCTGAACTCGGCTCAATCAAAGATAACTTCACACCCAAAAAGCCAGTGACTCAATTTGACGAGTGGATTGACGACGCTTGGGTAACCAACAAGAGCAATCAACACATTGCTGAATATAACCAAATCGATAACGTTCGCCGTAGTCAATACGTTCAAGTATGCGACCCATTGTTTGCTGAAGCCAACATCAAACGCCTACAGGGTTTTGAAGGTGACGCACGAGCAATAGAGGCTCAAGCCTTAGCTGCTCGTGACAAAATCCAAACAGAAAACCCTTGGCCAACACCGCCTACCAACTAATCCCAACTCTATTTAAACCCAGCCATTGCGCTGGGTTTTCTACATTTTCCATCTAGAATTCGCCCCAATATCCGCCACTTAACCACCACGGTAAACTAAGCCTAGTTCATTACATTAGGTCGCCAGTATGGAAACGTTAGCCACAACACTGATTAAGAAACATGAAGGTCTTCGGCTTAAGCCGTATCGATGCAGCATAGGAAAACTCACCATCGGTTATGGCCGCAACCTTAGTGATAACGGCATTACCCTAGAAGAAGCAGAACAGCTACTTCAACACAATATTAACGAAGTGATGCAACAGGCTCAAACCCTACCTTTCTTCAGTGCATTGAATGAAGTTCGCCAGGCTGTGATTGTCGACATGATCTTCAATATGGGCTTACCACGTTTTCAGAAATTCAAAAAGACCATTGCTCTCATTGAACAGCAAGCTTGGCAGGCGGCCGCAAATGAAATGTTAAACAGTCGCTGGGCAAGACAGGTGGGTATCCGCTCTAAAACACTCAGTGACATGATGCGTTATGGAACTGAACCAATACAAAAGTAAGGAATGGTTATGAACTTTATTACCGGAATTTTAGGTAAAACTCTATGGGAAGTGCTGAAAGGCTTGATCTTACAAGTCGCATGGAAAGTGATTCTAGAGCGCTTCGCCTCTCGTCTTGTAATTTGGGGCCTAGAGAAGCTTAAAACACTCACAGCGAACGATGTCACACAAGAAACAGTGAATGACATTATCCATTCACTGAAAGGTAAAAAACTCAAAGAGGTCGAACAATGGGAATGACAATAGATCCGAACTGGCTTAACGCAGTGATAGCGTTTTGTACCTTTGTCACCCTTATCCTTAGCTTATTGATTGGTTATCTGTTTCGGCTATCGAAAGAGCTTGGTGAGCACAAGACTCACGTAGCGGAAACCTACGCCACCAAAGATGATGTCAAAGAGCTAGGCGACAGAATAGAACGCAGCATGGTGAAAGAGTTCGACCGCCTACACACCTTACTCCAAGGAAAAGACGTCGCATAAAAATACCGCCTCATATGGGCGGTAATTAGTACAAAGACGTAACAACGAACTCTATTAAAAAGCCCCATATTGACTTAGTTCATCTCGAACCTGATCAGACAACATCGACTTGTTAGTGTGTATCGCTTTTATGATGTCGGAAACTGTCACGCCTTCAGGATAATTTTGTATCTCGATACCAACAATTTGAGGAATAACATTTGTTTCGTGTGAATATATATTTGCTTTTACCGTAGCCATTGTTTGTAAAGCATTTTGAATCGTAGAAGTACTTAGTTCTGAAGGAATTGGCAGTGTATCTGAAATTGCTTTGCTTTCGATTCCCATTGTTTGAAATGCCATAGAGCCTGAAATCTTTTTAGATTGTGCTGAAGCTCCTATATTGATTATATCGGCAATATTAATTCCTGATTCATTAGCAGTAAAAGAAGCTTCTGCCCGAAGCCCTACCCCTACAGCAACTCCAATTATCACAAAGTCATACTCACCATTTACGTTTTTTTCAACAGGTAATTTTATAGAACTAGAGTGATATTTTATGTAATCGATGGTGGAATGATAGTAACTATTTTTTGATGTCACTCCAGATGATAGGTAATTAACGCTCCCATTTTCATCTATCTCTTTGATTGAAATCCTTGCTGCATTGTTGATTAAGAATTCGAGATCTTGATCAATTCTCTTTTCAGATTTTCGTCTCTGTATTTCTGCAGATGTAAGGGAGAACTCCCCTATAGTGCCGTTAGGTAATGAAATCGGATTAATAGCAATATACCCAGCATACGGTGCTGATTCAGTATCGCGTTCTTGATGTGTAATGCCAGAACATCCTCCAAGAAAGATTGCGCTTGCCACAATTAAGCTTTTCAATGTCATATCGTGTATTCCTATAATTACTATCAATTTCTGGCAGCAATTTAACGCTGCATATCAATACATTCAAGGTGTGAATCAATAACACACCATAAGATGTGCAGTGTGTTGCATTTTATTTGATAGATCAGGAAATTAGTCTGGTTTCACATATGTATTTTCGGTTATCACCTCACTCCCCACAAAATCATTCAATTCTTGCATCATATCAATCAGTGGCAGCAGTTCGTTCTTGTGGAATAGCCAATCGACCTTGTTCAAATCGAGTGACGTAATACTCTCGCGTCGAATGCTCATCAACTCGATTGGCACACGGTGAACCGAAAGCACCTCGTTCATGGTTTGGTTCTTTACTTCTTTGTATGAGTCTTTGGCTTCCACCTGACCAATTGGCTTGAGCTCTGGGGCTTTGGTGTCTTTACCTTTGGCATTCACAAATAAGTTTTTAAATGCCATACCTTCTTGAGCTTGTAGCTGCTTCTTGATGGCCTTTTCTTGCTTTTCTGTCATGGTTGGCTCATTCATATACAGCAAGTAACCGGCATGGTTACCGTTACGGTAGTACTGACGACGAAACAACGTGGCATCATCGTTCAGCCAAATAGAGGTCAAAGAGCTAATGTGGCTCGGTAAGCCATACAGCTCTTGAGCAACGTCATAATCTCCTAAATAGAACACTTGGTTATGTTTGTAGTCGATACGCCCATCATCATCGTAAGCTCTTGGCTTATACGACCAACCTAAGTCTTCACGCCTACGCATGTAAAGTGTCGGTAAGTGCTTAAGCTTAACGACTTCGCCTAAACCTCTATAATCACGAATCACCTGCAGGTGAGCACCACCAAAAGTGAGGTAGTCTTGAATAAAGCGCTTTGCATCTTGGCGTGAGAGTAATCCACTCAGCGCAATGGCATGCATTAACGTATTGCGCTTAAACTCAATCGCACTCGAATGCATCGGGTTCGTGCGAAGTGCCTTGGCTAATGTATCGAGTGCAACCGGCGGTTCGTATAAACCATCAACCAACGCCACTTCTAAATAGCTGAGAATGTCGCTGTTCATCACGCTCACGGGGTTAGAAAATTCAATCTCTATCACTTGGCCTCTCCAATAATTAGGCTAGAAGAACTCGACACTGGTGTTGGTGTCATTGTTTATATCAATCGGCTCCCAACGCATCACATGCATCGAAGCCCAGGCTAAATCCGCATGAGAGCCAATTTTGCTGCGGTTGGAAACAAAGGTAATTTGGTTACTCACCTTGGTGGTTTGCTGGCGAATCATTAAGAACGAGTGAACGAGATCATCCCATTCCGCTTCAAACTGTAAGCGGCCACTGTTAATGATTTCTCTCGACTTGTAGGCCATCAGTCGTTTCACTTCAGGTGAGTAATCCAGCTCGACCAGAGCTGGGTAAAACTTACGAACCAGCTCAGCGGTAGCCGAGCCTACGCCACTGGTATCCATGGCCATGTACACCACATTGTATTTCTCAGTAATGCCGCGAATGGTGTCGGCTTGTTGCTCATAGCTGGAGCCTTTAAGGCGAACCCGCTCAATAAATCGGAACACGCCGCCTTTACGTCTAGGCTTTAACGCCACCACTAAGCCTGCATCATCCGAGCTCTCACCCGTACCGCCACCTCTTGGGTCATAGCCGACTAAAACTTCTGCGTTACCCACGGGTCTTGCTTTCTCGTGGTCGACATCTTTCCAAAGTGAACTGTCTGCCTTACACGCCAGTAGTGCTTTCAGTGAGAAGAATGAAGCGCTGTCGTCCAAAAACTTACAACGCAATAGATTGTCGAAAATCTCTTTAACCGGATATTTACGCTTGAGCTTATCCATGTTGAAGAAGGTCGCGCCTTTCTTAATCGCATCATCCACCGTGATCATTTGACGGAAGATAAAATCAACACCCAAAGCACCGGCTTTTCGCGCCTTGTGGCTAATATCAATGCCGTGCTCTTTCTTGCCTTGCCATTTCGGGTAGGCTTCATGGGCCATGGTAGAAGGTGTCGAAATGTAAGTGGTGCGGAACTGCGATTGCATCGACATACCGCCCGCGTAATTATCTAAATCCGCAAAGCCTGGGATCCAGAACACCTCGTCCCAATACATGTGGCCGTTAAAACCTTGAGAGGTCGCTACGTTGGTGGACATAAAGCCAAGGTTCGCGCCGTTGCTGAGCTCGATGTCGTCCTTACCTTTTAAGTCAACTTCACCAATCTCTAGTGCAAACTTACGAATGTAGTTTTTGAAGATATAGGACTGCTTTTTCGACGCAGAGATAAACACCTGGTTGTCGCCAGTCAGCACCGCATCTTCAAACGCTTCAAAGGCAAAATAGAACGTAAGACCAATTTGACGCGACTTAAGATAAAAGCGCACTTCATTGATTTCATCGTTTTGCTTATGGCCGTGAATGTCCTTTTGGTATTCGAAGAAGGTTTTCTCGCGATATTCGTCCAACATCTCTTTGGTTATGTGGGACACATCGTTCTTCGTCTTATTTGGCTTACGACCACGCTTTTGCTCGCCATCGTTTCGGCCAGCTGGTCGGTTGCGCCTTTGCTCTGCTTCATCACGTTTGAATTGCTGTTCGAGCAACATCTTGAGCTCACGCTCTTGGCTCTCAAGCTTTTGATCAACCCACATCAAGTAAGCAATGCGCTGTCTCATCATTAATTCGACGGGCGCGTCATCCCTCAGCGTTTTCCAATCAAACTGAGTTATCCATTTTTGAACCGTGCGTGTGGCTACGCTAACCGTTTCTGCAATTTCAGCAGGCTTACGTTGGCGTAAAAACAGTCCCAAAGCTTTCGTTTGGTCGGCGGTATAGAGCGGTTCGCTAACAACATTATTTTCCATGTTTGCATAGTGCTACAGCGCCTGTGATTACTCAGCTTAAACGATTTCTATATCAAGCGTTTAGAACTAGGACAAATACAAAAAGGCGGAGGCATTGGGTAAATTGGAATCATCGAATTTAGGAGAGTTTAGGCATGTTCCAATCAGAGCTAATTTGTATTTTACAGGCAGGAGCAACCATTGATGGTCGAGTCATTGAGCAAAAAATCATTGATGAGATTGCAGAAACTTATAGCCCAGACGTTTATACAGCTCGAATTAATGCAGACCACTACCCGTGGAGCAATAAGTACGGCTCTGTCCTCTCTGTCGAAAAGAAAGAAGACAAGCTATTCGCCGTACTGAAACCAAACTCAATGCTTTTACGTATGGCTGAGCAAGGACAGCTTTTACATACCTCATGTGAGTTCTATGAAAAGTTTGCAGATACAGGGAAAGCTTACCTGACCGGATTGGCCCTGACTGATGAGCCAGCATCGTTAGGTACGACGCAGATTCAATTGTCGGCTAACAGTAAAGATAAAGCGTGCGTTCCAACGAGCTTTCAAATTACCCCAGAACAACTCTCGAAAGACACCGAGGAAGAAGCCTCGATGTTCCATACATTTAAACGCTGGCTTAAGGGCGAAAGTGAACTTGAGCAGCTCTCACAACAACAGGAAGAAGACGACATGAGTAAAGAACTTGAAGAGCTACTCAAGCAGAGCATTGAGCAAGGCAAAGAAAATCAGCAACAACTCAGCCAGTTAAATGAGCAAGTTGAAAAGCTAAACACTAATGGTAAGCCGCCGGAGCAACCTGCTGAAGCTGAAGACAGTACGGATGTCACCGAACTAAAAGACCAGGTAGAGACACTGTCTTCACAGATAGAAAACCTAACCGGTCAAATTGAAAAATTCAGCAAATTGACCGATGAAGAGCAGCGCAAGTTAGCCGGTGAAGGTAATGACGAAGAGCGCTACTTATAGGCTTCGACACGCCCTCAACCCATAACGAATTGAATTAGGTAAGAACATGCAAAAGCAGACCAAAATAAAACTCAGCGCCTACGTGAAAGCCGTGGCAGCGCAAAACGATGTAGATGATGCAACCGAGAAGTTTAACGTGAGCCCGAATGGTACTCGGCGCATTATCGCGGCTATCCGTGAAAGCAACTGGTTCCTTAACAAAATCAACATCATCTCAGTGAAAAATCAAAAAGGTGAATCCATTGGTCTTGGCGCTACGGGCATGATTGCCAGTCGTACCGATACATCGGGCTCGGGCAAACGCACACCGAAAGATCACTCAAGCATGGGGGCGATGCCTTACATGTGTGAGCAAACAAACTTTGATACCGCGCTTCGTTACGCAAAACTGGACGCGTGGGCGCACCATAAAAACTTCAACGCCTTGATAAGTAAAGCAACCCGAGAGCAGATTGACGCCAATAAGATCACCATTGGTTGGTATGGCGTAAGTGTCGCTAAAAATACCGATGCTAGCGCTAATCCGAACGGTGAAGATGTGAATAAAGGTTGGTTCCAAGCCATGCGTGATCATAACGAAGATCGCTTAATCACCACGGGACAAAAAGCGGATGGTGAAATTCGTATCGGTGAAGGTGGTGACTTCATCAACCTAGACCTAGCCGTGCTTGAAACGAAAAACCTACTGCATGATGCCTGTGAAAATGACTCAAACCTTGTGGCCATCATCGGCTCTGACTTGCTTGCTTATGACAAAGCTAAGTTCTACGAAGCACACGGTAATACGCCAAGCGAAAAAGGCAAAATTCAAGAACTGCAAGTCATCGGTACTTATGGCGGTCTGCCTGCAGTGAAAGTACCAGGCTTCCCTTCAACGGGCATCATGGTGACCAGTTACGACAACCTATCCATCTACATTCAAGAAGGTTCAGTTCGCCGCTCTACAGGTAAGAAGAACGACGAAAAAGACCAAATTGAAAACTTTGAGTCGATGAACATGGCTTACGTGATCGAAGAGATTGGCAAAGCTGCAGCCATTGAATTCAAAAACGTGAAGCTTTGGATTAACGAGGCTTGGCATTAAGCCAACCATTACAAACTAACACCCCCTCAATGCAGGCTCTATTGCTGTTTCAGGTGCGCTTTGGTGCTAACTGTTATTCGCGATTGTCGGCCTGCATTCCCTAACACTGTAAGGATACATAATGGAATTTGTCGGTGATAAAAACGAGCGCTATGAATCTGAGTTGCCAGCCTCGGACAAATATCCAGCCCTGAAAATTTCAGAGTTTCAGTCTCTGTTCCATTTCCAAAGCAATGAAACAGAGGCAGGCATTCTGCATCACGCTACGGTGTCACGCATCAAAGTGCATTCTGAACTTAAAGACACCTTAACCCCCTTTGCTAGTTTGACGGAGTTATCTCAAGAACGCTTTGGTGATGATGACTCGGCCGAAACCCTTTACAAGCAAGCTGTATTCGCACTGACCGCCGCTCAACTAATCAGTGTGCAAATGAGTGGTGACGCCACCGCTGAAGCGGCAGACAGACAAGAAGCGCTCACCCGTAAGAAAGAAGAGTGTGAAGTGCAGTACCGCCAAGCCATAGACATGTTGATTCACGCAGAAGAAACCTACTGCTTTGAGAGGGTGTAATGAAAGCGCTGCAAAGCTTAACAGACCTATTCAAAAGCCATGTAACCGATGCGGCCAAAATGGATGTGTGGGCGGAGGATGGCGCCTTATTTTGTGGTCAGGGTTCAGATGTCGATGGATTTGAAATTGAGTATACCGCCATCATTTTCTTGCAAAGCGCCAAGTTAGAGCCGCAAGTGTTGTTTATGCAATTAGTCAGCTGGCTCAATAAATTTGACCCAGAGCGAGCCGAAAAAGGCTTGCCTATGCCGACGTTCGCGCTAGAGCCTCTCGATAAAGGTGCGTTTGATCTCAAGCTGAAAATTGATATTCGTGAAGAGTTCAACCTTCAAGAAAACGAACAAGGCAATTGGAAGCAAGGTGATACCCGTTATGAATGTGTCAGTGGCTTTGAAGCGCGAGCCGATGAAGACCAGCTCGGTGAATTGGTCTACTTTGTCGGCCACTTAGATGATTTGCCATGAGTGAGTTAACCCTCGCGACGCCTGAGCAATTGACTCAGGCTGTGGAAAGTTTAGTGCTGACGGCCAGTGATAAGTTTGAGCTGAATAAACGCATGGCCAACCACGCAAGGCAGTTCTTTCGTCAGCAAATTCGTGCTCAGCGAGATATAGACAACAACCCGTACCAAAGCCGAACACGGCGAAAAACAACCCAACTATGGGATGGCACTCAAGCGCAGAACACCGTGAACAATAAAAACATGTTGCTGGGTTTTGGTAAGGCGTTAAGAACTCACGTTACAGAAGAGAGCTTTGAGGTTGGCCTAAAAGGCGTCGCAGGTCGCATTGGCCAAGAGCACAACCAAGGCGATCAAGTGTCATTTACGACTCGCGTTAATGGTCACTACAACAGTAAAACAGGTCAATGGACAGGTGGCGTAAAAACCAAGCGCAATTACCAAATGCCCAAACGAACCTTCATTGGTTGGACACCTGCTCTAGAGCGAGAGTTACTCGCCATGGCAGCGGAACACTTTGCACTAGAGGATGCAGCGTAATGGATAAACAAGAAGTAGAGAAAACGGCGCTACCCACTTTCAAGATTAAGCCAGCGAAAACAAACTTAATCGTGAAAGACCCAACAACCCGAGAGCCACTGAAAGCGGCAGGTGAAGATAAACCTCGTAACGCTTACTGGCTACGTAGACTCGCTGAAAAAAGTATCGTGGTCATCGATAAAACAGCCAAGCCCACAGCCAAAAAGGAAACTAAATAATGAGTATTGGTTTTGCTGAAGTACCCAGCACCGCTCGCGTTCCCGGTGTTTACATTGAAATTGATAATAGCCTGGCAAACAGCGCAGAAGACTTGCAAGCTATTTTGGCGATCGGTAATGCGGTCAGTGACGCAACGGTCGCGCCAAACAAAGTCACGCTTTGTATGGATGAGACGATTGCGGCAGCTTCGTTTGGTGCCAATAGCGACATAGTGGAAATGATCACCTATTTCCGTAAGCAAGATAAAACCATGCCTATCTTTGCGGTCAGTGTTGAAGATAGTGACACCGCAAGCGCCTTAGCCGCGTTGGGTGACGTTCAATATCACCACATCATGTGCTCATTGAATGACAGTACCACCATTCGAGAGTTAGGGACTTTTCTTGAAGAGCGATATGGAGCCTTAGAGCAAGTACCAGGCATCGCGTATCTACCAAAGAAAGGCACACACGCAGAGCTCATCACCTTTGCACCAACAAGCAACTGCGCGTTAATCAACTTTCTGCCCATCAATAACTTGGGTGACTCTGCAGAAGCGCCACTGTCAGACGCGGCAGCGATTGGCGCATGGGTTGGTCAAATCGCCCCATCATTGGCGATTGACCCTTGCAGGCCACTGCAAACGCTCAAGTTAAACGGTGTTTACTCACTGGCAGAACAAGAGTGGGACTGGGCTGAACGTAACCTCTTTTTGTATGAAGGGTTAAGTACCTACACGGTGAACTCAGCGAATGAAGTGTTAGTCGAGCGCGCCGTTACCGCTTACACCGAAAACGCAGCTGGCGTAACGGACAACAGTTACCTCGATGTTATGACGCCGGCAACCGCCATGTATTTTCGTCAGAAGCAGCGCTCGTTGATCTTAAGTGTCTACCCTCGCCATAAAGTCGCGAAAGACGGAACCAAGTTCGCCAAAGGTCAGCCTATTGTGACGCCGACCATGTTCAAAGCCAAGCTGTTGACCTTGTATCGAGATTTGGAATACCAAGGCATCGTGCAAGATTTCGATGGCTACAAAAAGTCGCTTATTGTCGAGCTCGATGAAACCAACAAGCAGCGCGTCAACTACCAAGATTCACCGCAGTTCGTGAACGGTTTGATCATCGTTGCAGGCAAAATTCAATTTAGGAAGTAAGTCATGGGAACAAAAATCACTAGCCGTGCTGTCCTTAATGCGGGCTCATTGGGGCGCCTTCCCATCAAGGAAGGGGCGGAATATGGCCTTGGCAACATGAAGCGCGAAACCATAATGGGTGACGATGGCCCTTTGGGTTTCTCTGAACAATTCTCGGATGCGCCTTTCATCAAATGCACCATCATTCACGCTCAAGACACCGATGAAAAAGCCATTGCTGATTTTGTGGGTGAAGACATCACTTTAGAAACAAATACAAACCGCGCTTACACCTTGAAAGGCGCATGGACAGTCGACCCGCTTACGGTTGCGATAAAAGATGGTCAGCTTGAAGTGCTCTTCAACGGTGACGAACTCATCCCGCAGTAAGGAGAAAGACCATGTTATCCATACTGATGAAACGAGAGGCTCATAAGGCAAAGCCAGAACCGGTTGAAACCTTTGAAGCTATCGACAGTGTTAACGCTATGAACGAGTCAGCAGTAAGCCAAGCCCTTCGCGCCGCCTTTGCTGACAAGCCCTGGGAAGAAACGCAACTCGTGTTTAAGCAAGACCAAAGCTACTTGCGCACCTTGTCGGGTTCGAAAGAGAAAGATCCGTACAAGCAAGAGCTCATTAACAAGTACCGACCATTGGTTGAAAAGCTACTGGACACTCACAAAGGCGACTACGGCAACCTCGACGTAATGTGGTGCTTTTATATGTGGCACTTTGACCTTGGCCAGTTTGAAGAAATTCACGATGACTTTAGAGCGGCCATCGATGGCGGATTAGAAACACCGGCTAATTTCAAAGTGAATGGTCAAACGGGGTTTTGTGATTACGTCTTTAAGTACACACACAAAGCGCACACTGAAAAGAAAGCGTACAAGCGCGAATACCTGCTTAAAGCCGTAAATGATTTACTGGCTGGTGAGCTTGCTACCAACGCCCCACTTAAAGTGAAAATGTTCCGCCTAGTCGGTGACTGGCACTTTGAAGCTGACGACAAAGAAAAGGCGCACAACCTGTTTGAGCTAGTGATGAAGCTAGATCCAAACAAAGGCGGTGTGAAGAAAAAGCTAGAAGCATTACAAAAGGAGCTTGGTTATGACCAACCCCATTAAAGACGAGTCACAAGTCAAGGTCGCGGAGTTGGCCTCGCCTATTGAAAAAGATGGTAAATCGCTTACGCATATTGATATCAGCAAGCCACACTCTGGGCATTTGCGTGGATTAAGCTTGATAGATGTGTGCGGAATGAAGTTTGAGGCAGGACAAACCCTATTACCTCGAATCTCTTGCTTGAACGAGCGTGACATTATCAATATGCCTCCAGAGAACTGGGCGCCTTTGCTCACGACGCTTGCCTCTTTTTTCGTTGCGACGGAATAGTAATAGATCGAGTTGAAGACTATTACGCAGATATCGCCCTTGTGTTCCATTGGCCCCCAAGCGAAATAGACAAACTCAGCTACGACGATCTATTACTGTTTCGAGAGCTTGCCCGAGAGAGGCACGAACAAAGACCACAAGAGAGCGAATGAGCTCTCTTTTTTTGTATCAACAAAAGGCTATCCATAATGAAAATGAAACTGTCTGTTCTCATGGATATGAAAGACAAGACTTCAGCCGTTCTCAAAGGGATGAGTGGCGAAAGCGATTATTACGCCAAATCCATCAAAAAGGTACAGAAGACACAGGCTGATGATTCTGCCGCAATGGGGATGATTGACTCTTTAAAAACGTCACGAAAAGCGATGGACAAGAACGCCATTGCGGTTGCTGCGGTCAGCGAAAAGCTTGAGGAGTTAAAAGTAAAAGCAGCAGGCGTTGAATCCCCAAGTGCGGCTCTAACGGAGAAAATTACAAAGCAGCAAGCTAAGCTGAGCAAACTGAACACTGAGCAAGAAGGGTATAAATCCCATTTAGAAAAGCTCGATACCCAGTTAAAAAAGACAGGCGTGAATACGGCTAATCTCGATGATGAATACGACCGATTGAATCGAAGTTATAAGAAACACGGTAAGGAAATAGGAAGGCTCAGTAAACGTTATACCACCTTACAAAGAGTCATTAGCCCGATTCAAAAGCTGAACCGTGCAATCAAATTTCCCAAGGTCGGCGCTGCAGCTGCAGGAAAAGGCGCGGCGCTTTTAAGTGGTTTGAGCTTTGCAGGGTTAGTGACACAAGTGAATGGCGCTGCAGGTGAAATGGATAACCTAGCAAAGACATCAGCCAACCTAAAATTACCTATTGAAGAACTCCAAGCCATGCAATCCCAAGCTAAACATGCAGGGGTAAGCTCTGATGCACTGTCTAACTCTATGCTTCGCTTCACCAAGCGACTTGGCGTGCTGCAGCAAACGGGTTCAGGTGCGTTAGGCTCGTATCTTAAAAAGAGTAAGAACGCGCTGCATAGAGACTTACAGGGCGCGCAAGACACTAAGCAGGCGTATGAAATGCTCCTTGAAGAGTTTTCTCAGCTTGAAACGCCGCAAGAACAAATGGCCTTTGCCGATGCAGCCTTTGGCCAAGACGGTCGCAAAATGCTGATCATGTTGCGTGAAGGCACTGAAGGGTTAACGGCGGCGAGAAAAGAACTCAATGCATTGGGTGGCGGTGCGACTGCAGAAGATGCGGCGAAAGCGGAAGCCTACAATGATGCTCTGCAAAAAATCGAAGAAAGCGTTCGCTCTATGAAGTTTGCAGCACTTGCACCCATCATGGAAAAAGCGACCAAAGCATTCACCCAGTTTTCTGAGAAGTTTAAGAATGCAGCTTGGCGAACCGGTTTTATCGAAAAGCTTATCCAAACCGTAGATGGTCTTTATCAAGGTTTTGAACTGCTAGGTAAAGGGCTTATTTGGTTAGCGCAAAACTTCAAAGGGGTTCTGGCGACGGTCGCCATTCTCAAAGTGGCGTTGATTGCTTTGAATGCAGCGGTTTTGGCAAACCCAATCGGGCTTATAGTGGCCGCTGTTGCCGCTGCAGTAATCGCCCTCACTTATTTAATCGATAAGTTCATTGGCTTAGACAAAGTGATTAAATGGATTGGTGACAGCATTGGTTGGTTGTGGGATAAATTCAAAGCGCTAATCAACAAACTTCCAGATGCACTCATCCCCGATGGTTGGAAAATTCAAACTGATGAAGCTAGCCAAGAAGTCGATAACTTAGCCGCTAAGCTCAATCGTATTGAAGATAAGAGCGCGACGCTTGGCATTACGACCAATGAAACCCAAAATCGAACGGAACGAACCCAAACGGAGCAAGGTTACCATGCTTATCAAACTGGAGGAGTTCAGCCTCTTAAGCAAAGCACAGCTTATAGTCCTCTAGGTAACCAAACCGTGAAAAGTAAATCTGAAGTGTCATTAACCATCAAGTCAGATAAGCCAGTCGCTATTGATAAAGCGAAGGCAGAACAAGGCACAGATTTGAACTTAGATGTGGGGAATATGGCGGCAAGCTTTTAATTAAATGGAAGCCCTATCAATGCATTAGGACTTCCTTATTTAAATCAATAGTACCTAAGCTTTTTGATGTCGACTACACCTACGTAATTTCCCAAATATTCGCCAAACACTCGGATCTTAGCTTGCTCATCTAGAGCGACCTGAAAGCGATTAGATCCTATAGGTACAATGTCACACTCCGTATCCTGCACCATTAAATTCATTTCTCGTATTAGATCTGGAATAATTTTTTCATCAAAGCTAAATTCGTAAACTACTTTCGCCTTTCGAGCTGGGGCAATTTTGTCATAATCGCTACTAATTCTACGTTGACTCGCAGTTATCAATGATTCCATCTTATCTATTCGATCTATGAGGTACTTTCCAAGTTGCCCATCCACCGTTTCATTCGAAGCGACTTCTTTCATTACTTTATGCGTCATTGCTCTATATACAGGGTTATCAGGCTCCTCATCTTTCACGGCTAATCGAGCCATTGACAACAAAGTCTCACGAAGCTTCATTACTCCAGCCATGTCGTCTTTGTAAAAGATGGTTCTTTCATCTGAAATATCAAATGGAAGTCTGGTTCCATCCACTGCGAGTGAAATAACTGGTTTTCTTGCTGCATGGCGTAAACCCAATTCGTACATCACATTAGGGTTCAATTCTGACAAATTGGCGATAACAAGCTCCGCATTTATCACGTGCTCAATGACCTGAGTAGTGATTGACCCTGACTTATCTACCCTGTGTGCAACGACTACTTCTAGTCCTAATTCCTTACATACAGGTTCAAGTACCGCGTCAATTAATCCATCTGCAGCACGTCGAGTTTCGGAACTTTCCGCCCCTATTGGAGTAACAATAAAGCACTTTTTGACTTGTTCTTCTTTCTTAGGTTCAGCCTTTGCCATCGCAATAATTCCATAATCGTTTTCCTATGTTTCATATGGGGTTAACAAAAACTTATTCAAGAGCTTATACGCTATAAAACTAGATTAAGTGCTATAAAGTGAGATGCACCCCATTGACACCCAGCCCCTAACAACCTTACCCTACATATGCACTGGCAAAATCCAGTGTCGGGCGTAGGAACTCGTTTAGACATAAGGCGCATAGACGCCAGCTTTTTGCTGGTTTTTTTATGTGTGGCTTCGGCACACTTGCACATAGTCGTTTCGTATAGAAACCGTACTATCTGAATTATGGTGGGCTGGGCAAGGCAGCTTCGGCTGGCCGTATCCTTGTGTCGCGGTATTCCTACCCTTGTTCAGTTCACCACCCGAAGCGTAGGAACTCCGTGTGGTGATTAAAATCATGACACAAGGAGGCTATCATGCCGACATCTTCCCTCTCTTTCCAAAATACTCATTTCGAGATTATTGAACAAAGCAATCAACTTTGGCTAACTGCCACAGATATAGCTAAAGCTCTTGGCTACCGAAAGCGAGATGCTGTAACTCAGATTTTCGAACGAAATTCTGATGAGTTCACAGGTCAAATGACTGAGACACTCAGAATGAGTGCCTCAGGTAATTACCAAAAAACAGTGCGTATATTTTCCCTTCGTGGGGCGCACTTAATTGCGATGTTCAGCCGAACCTCTGCTGCCAAAGAATTCCGTAAATGGGTATTGGACGTATTAGACCGAGAAATACAAAAGCCACAAAACAATCAAAACCCCACCCTACTCAACAATGCCAAAAGAGCATGCGAACGCGTAAGCCAGCGCGAGAACCAAAGCTATAATGAATTACTATCACTCAAAGAAACCTTTGCTCAGATCGAACACTCTTCTCGTATTGCCCAAAACCAAATCAACGACCTAATAACCAGCCATCACTCTAAGCGCGACCATATCGCCCATATCTATTTAGCGCACCAGGTAATGGTTGTGTAACCTGCTTAAACAAAAGCCCTTATCCATTTGAATAAGGGCTTTGTATTTGTAAAGGCTTGTTCTTTGTTAAATCACTCGGCTCCCCAAACAATTGTGCTTGCGAATTTTTTAATGACAGCTCAAAAATGAGGTTAAATGAATAAAGGGAGTAAGAATGGTCGTCAACCTACCAGAACTAGAACCGTTTTTCCATTTCGTTCGTGTATCTATTGTCAGCGCACTAGGAGGCGATGAAGAGGTATACTGTTCGAACGAAACACTAGAGCAATATATAAACGCAACCAATAGCAACATCACTCCGTTACTCTATGACTTCTTCGTAAAATTCGATTACTTGTACGCACTGCAACAAGCAAACGCGCCACTAAGTACCGAAGAGTCAGAAGTACTACTTTCAGCCCAAGACTTAATTGACGAAGTGCACCTTACTGTCATGTGATCCCTTTCTTGTTAGTTCATCATAAGTGCTTAAAATAATTGGGGTGTACCAAAAAACCCATCTTGCTAGCTAACTGCCCCACTTCGTTTATACTAGGCACAACTTATCTATAGGCTGTGATTTCAAAAAACTCATTGGTACACCTATAGTACACCTCATCCGATTGGAACCCTTACATCACATGGCTCTAAAACCCACAATCTACAAGTTTCGTATCTCTCTAACCGATATGAATCGCGACTATTACGACTCTTTTAATCTAACGGTTGCACAACACCCTTCTGAAACAGAACAGCGTATGATGGCTCGAATCATGGCTTTCTGTATCAATGCATCACCTGAACTTGAGTTCACTAAAGGATTGTCTAGCATTGAAGAACCAGATTTGTGGCAGAAGTCGTTAGATGACCAAATCCTAGACTGGATTGACGTCGGCGAACCTGATCCAGAGCGCGTTAAAAAAGCGACTCGCTTATCTAAGTCTGTGCGCGTATTCAGCTTCAACACCAAATCGAACGTTTGGTGGGAACAAAACAAAGGTAAGTTTGGTTATCTGAAAGCTCAAATCGTCCGTCTGGATAATGCCGGTATCGAACAACTCTCTGAAATGACACAGCGCACTATGGATCTTTCCGTAATGCTGTCGGGTAACTCTGCTTTCGTTAACAGCGACACGCAATCTGCCGAAGTAACTTGGGAAGAGCTACAGAGTAATGACTGAGATCCAAACTCAGACTGAATCTCAGCGCCAAACTAAGCTCGAAGCTTGTTTGCAGCTCGCTGGTCTCGATTCAGTGAAAGCGCTGACGACTGGCTATGAAAAAGAGTTAAAGTCATTCACTGGCGAAAACCACGCTCTTTTTAAACATGCCAGTGAGAATAAGCCTGACAATTCAGAGCGACAAACCTTACTTGGGCTGTTAACAAAAGTGCATATCGATGTGAGCTATCGCTTTGAAAGTAATAAAGAAGCCAGCGAAGCGATGCAAAGCGTTTTCGATAGTACGGTAGGCAGTGAACACGGCGACAAATTTCAAAACTCCAATTCTCAGCAATTGAAGTTAGTAACGCATTTATGGTTATTCATTCAAGGACGACTCGGAATGGATTACAGCCTAGCCAATGATCATGCTGCTGCAACCGCAACATTGTTGTCTCGCCTTTCGAGAAGTACTGATGACGAGATTCGAGTCGAGTTCATGGGCAGCTTTTATGATGGTTTGAACCTCTATCAAGCCGAGAACAAACCATCAGGCTTTGTTCATCGCTTTAAGCGTTTGTTTAATCTTACTTAAGCATTCCACCAGCAGTTGTTTCTAGTTACGCTCTATATTTTCGATAGAGCGTACTTATCCTCTTCAGCCCCAAAAGATTCCCTATTACGCTCGTTCCTCGCTTTCGGGAATGACGAATATGACTGAGTCGCTCACTCTGCAAGATCGGCAGCGCGTGCTTCTAAAAAGCTGACAATAGAATACAAACTGAACCTCAACCCTCGTATTTTCCCTTATGAGCAAACCGATCTTCTCCGTCATCCCTGAGAAGGAGGAACAACTGAGTCGGGGCTCTCCTATCCACGCTCCTGAAAACTCATATTACAGATACAAAAAAGCCTCGCAGAGTGCGAGGCTTAGAATCTTGGTTGCCGATTTGCTGAGGCTAAATCGTACTCATCGAATCACGAAGCGAATTAACGCAGGCCGTGTAAGAATTCGTGGCGCGTTGCTGGGTTTGATCTGAAGATACCACCCAATGCTGTCGTTGTTGTTTCGCTGGTTGCGTCCATTACACCACGTGATTTCACGCAGTAATGAACCGCATCCATGGTTACAGCAACGTCATCGGTTTCTAATAGCGTTTGCAATGCAACAAGGATCTGCTGTGTCATACGCTCTTGCACTTGCGGACGCTGAGCAAAGAATCGAACAATACGGTTAATCTTTGAAAGGCCGATGATTTTCCCACGAGGGATATAGGCTACCGCTGTCTTACCATCAATCGTCACTAAGTGGTGTTCACAAGTACTGGTCACGGTAATGTCTTTTACACGTACCATCTCACGAACACCCATCTTATTTTCGATTACGGTAATTTTAGGGAAATTGGCGTAATCCAAACCAGAGAAAATTTCATCCACGTACATTTTAGCAATACGTTGCGGTGTCTCTTCCAAACTGTCGTCCGTAAGATCAAGTTCAAGGAGAGTTAGAATCTCACGCATATGGTGTTCGATTCGTTCCTTTTTCTCTTCTCGGCTAACCTGGTTAGGACTCATTGGTGTCTCTAATCCGCGGCTTGCTAGCGCATCTTTAACCAACTTCGCTGATTCGCTAAGACCTGACATTGAACTTCCTCTTTTATTACCCCTTCTGGATGGCAAACAAGGATACTCGGAATTTTGAATAAATACACCCATATTTTAAGGGAGGTCATTATTTACGGGGCTTAAACTATGCTAAAGTGGCTGCAATTTCGTTGGCGAGCCATCATGATTTGATAATTATTGAATCCTTATTGCCAACCACCAAATCAAAATAATAACGACCAAAGGATTTCAATTATGGGCTGTTGCGACGCTCCGGGCTTGATGCCAATTGAAGAAGCACTAGATAAGCTGCTATCACCAATTAAACCTATTCAAACGACCTTATCACTGCCATTGGCTGAAGCACTGGGTTACGTACTTGCTGAAGATATTCTATCCCCTATTTTCGTACCTCCTTTTGATAACTCAGCAATGGACGGCTATGCACTGCGCTTGGCAGACCTAGAGAACGGTAAGGTGCTGCCTTTAGCGGGTAAGTCCTTTGCAGGTCAACCTTTTGAAGGTGAATGGCCAGCAAACACATGTATTCGCATTATGACTGGCGCGAAGATCCCGGAAGGGTGCGATGCGGTCATCATGCAAGAAAATACGGCTGAAACTGACGCTGGTATCGAGATTCAACAAGACGACATCAAGCTGAACAATAACATTCGTCCTACCGGTGATGACATCAAACAAGGCGATATTGTGCTTAACCGTGGCGAACGTTTAACACCTCGTGATATCCCAATGATTGCTTCACTCGGTGTAAGCCATGTAACTGTGGCACACAAACCTAAAGTCGCTTTCTTCTCTACTGGTGATGAACTAAAACCATTAGGCCAGCCCCTTGAAGACGGTCAGATCTACGACAGCAACCGCTACGGCATTAAACCGCTGATTGAAGCCTTTGGTTGCGAAGCGATTGATCTAGGCATAATCCCTGACTGTCCAGCGACACTGAAAGAAACGTTCGAGAAAGCTCAACAATTAGCAGACGTTGTCGTGACTTCTGGTGGCGTAAGTGTTGGTGAAGCGGATTACACCAAAGATATTTTGGAAGAGCTCGGGCAAATCGGCTTCTGGAAACTAGCTATCAAACCGGGTAAGCCATTCGCATTCGGAGAATTGGATAATGCGTGGTTCTGTGGCCTACCGGGTAACCCAGTATCAGCGATGATGACTATGTATGTTTTGGTTCAACCTATGCTTGCTAAACTTGCAGGTCACACAGCATGGACAGCACCAGAATCTATTCCTGCTATCACTAAGTCTGCCTTCAAAAAAGGCCCAGGGCGTACCGACTACCAGCGTGGTATCTACTCGATTGAAAACGGCCAGTTTGTGGTAGAGACAACTGGTAACCAAAGTTCAGGTGCTTTCCGCTCAATGAGCCTGGCAAACTGCTTTGTAGTACTAGAACGCGAACGTGGCCGCGTGGAAGTCGGCGAAACAGTTCAGATTCAACTGTTTAACTCGACGCTTTACTAACGAGGTTTGCTGATGGAAATACTGTCTGACGCAGAAATGCTTCGCTATAACCGCCAAATCATCCTTAAACAGTTTGATTTTGAAGGCCAAGAAGCACTAAAACAGAGTTCGATCTTGGTGTTGGGTGCTGGAGGTTTAGGTTGTGCTTCTGCTCAATACTTAGCGACTGCCGGCATCGGCAAGCTGACAATTATTGACGATGATGTTGTCGAGCTCTCTAACTTACAGCGACAAGTGCTTCACACCGATGCCGACATTGGCAAGAAAAAGGTCGATTCGGCAGCAGAATCACTGCAGGTATTGAACCCTCATCTGATAATTGAAACCGTCGATAACAGGCTTGATGACGAAGCGCTTGCTAAATTAATCGAAGTACACTCGTTAGTGCTTGACGCCAGCGACAATGTGGAAACGCGCAATCAACTTAACCGCTTATGTTACGCATCAAAAACGCCTCTGGTTTCTGGCGCTGCGATTCGTATGGAAGGTCAGATTAGCGTGTTCACTTACCAAGATGAAAACGCACCTTGCTACCAATGTTTGAGCGCTCTATTCGGCAATGCAGCCCTGAGTTGTGTTGAAGCAGGTGTGATGGCGCCTGTTGTCGGCATGGTCGGCGCCGCTCAAGCTCTAGAAGCAATTAAGGTGATTGCTCAGTTTGGACAACCAAAGCAAGGCAAGCTTCTGATTCTCGACGCTATGTCACACAGCTGGCGTGAGATGAACTTAATGAAGATACCGAATTGTTCGGTGTGTGGTTAGACTAATTCATATCCCGTCTTATCGAAAACCTAAGCCTTGACTAAAAGTCAGGGCTTTTTTAGATCTCAACGTCAGTTTCTCAAATCGCTTTATCAATTTGAAATATTCTATGAGAGATTAGTTTCATTTGAGTTCTCATTTTGAGAAAACAGTAAAAACTCGAACCACTTAAAACAAAAGTAACTAAAAATCAACCATTTAAAAATGGCATGTAACTTGATTAAGTATCTATACCTTCCACGACAAGGATGTAGATATGAGAATTACAACGTTATGTTTGCTATTAAGTGCGCCATTGGTCGCCAACGCAGCGCCATTCGATACCTGCCCTAGTAAGGCTTACCTATTTCAGTCTAAACCCGTCGAGGTTTGGGGGGTCAACCTAGTTACAGGTTCAACTACCCTTCTTGAAGACGATACGGGTATGAACGCCAATATCAACGGGGTTGGGTTTGATTTCGATGACAGATATATCTATGGCTATGACACAACCAACAAACGCTTAGTACGCCTTGGACAAGATTTTCAGGCGGAAGTCGTCAATACTTCAGGCCTACCAACCGAGCATACCTTCTATGTTGGTGATGTTTATAATCACGTTTATTACCTATACCGCAAAGGCAAAGGGCTATTCACAGTGGACCTTTCACCCTTAGATTCCGATTCAAGCGCTACTGTCACCGTCAACAAAATAACAGGAAGTCCAGCAACCGTTAATTTGACCGACTTTGCCTTTCACCCTAGTGATGGTTCTCTTTATGGTATCGATAATAACTCTGGTGGCTTGTACCAATTTGATCCAGCGACTGGTGCCGAAACCTATATAGGCGACACCGGTGAACTCGGTACGTTTGGTGCTGGCTATTTTGATGTAAACGGTTACTACTACGTTTCTCGAAATCAAGATGGGAAAATCTATCGTATTAACTTAGCGCCGAGCAACTCCGCAAATATCGCTGCGGGAATCGTCCCTGCTGTAGAGTTTGTTTCGAATGGCCCTCAGTCAGGCCAAAATGATGGTGCACGTTGTGCTAACGCACCTGTGGTGGATGAAGATTCAAGTATTGATTTCGGTGACGCTCCGGACACTTACAAAACCACACTCGCAAGTAACGGCCCTCGTCACGAACTGGATGGAATTACTTGGTTAGGTACTGATGCGCCAGATGCAGATTTAGATGGTTATACATCTCCACAGTCTGATGAAACGGTTGGTATCGACGATGAGTGGACCAACGGCGGTATCGGTTTTGTAACAGGACTAGAGGCGGGACTCGACTCGAAAGTCATCATTGAAGCCTCAACGACTGGTTACCTTTCAGCCTGGATCGATTGGGATCAAGATGGCACCTTTGATGGCGCCAACGAACAAGTCTTCACAGACTATGCGCTATCCGCAGGAGAAAATGAACTGTTCTTAAACGTTGATATAGACGCGTTAACAGGAACAACTTGGGCTCGATTTAGATTCAGTAAACAAACGGGGTTAGATTACTTTGGCGGTTCAACTTCCGGTGAGGTGGTGGATATTCAGGTTGATGTTCTAAACGATGGTGCGACAGCTCGTTACTTCCCTGCATCTGGCTACGCGACGATCGCCTACGAAGATAATTGGCCTTATAAAGCCGATTACGATATGAACGACGCCGTCATTTTCTATCGTATAACCGAAATACTAAAAGACGGTAAAGTGGTGAAATCGACTATTGATGGCCGACTTGCCGCGGTTGGCGCTAGCTATCTCAACGGGTTTGCTGTTCGCTTACCAGATCTGGCTCCGTCATCGGTCAATACCGGTAACTCATATATGAAACACAATGGGGTATACACTGATTTAAGCTTAGAAGATGGGCGCAGTGAAGCTATCTTTATTGTCGCTGAGAATCTAACAGAAAAAATTGATTCTTCATGTGATTTCTATCGAACCAATAGTTCATGTAAAGAAGATGAACAGTTCTCTTTCCAAATTGGTATCACCCTTGCTGATAATGGAATAGACACGAGCAGTTGGACCGACATGCCTTATGACCCATTTATTTTCGCTACACCAGGTCATTATCATGGCGAGAACTTACCTCTACACCCAGGTCGTAGTTGGGAAGTGCATCTGGCAGACCAATCACCAACAGAAGCCTTCGATACTGATAACTTATTCGGAACGGGCTTAGGGGTGGATGACAGTAACCCGGCTACCGGCAAGTATTTCAAAACCGCAGAAAACCACCCTTGGGCGCTAATCATAACATCGGTAAGCGATTGGGAGTGGCCGTTAGAGACTGTCGACATTGTTACCGCTTACCCAGAATTCAAGCTGTATGCAGAATCAGGAGGTGAAAACAATAAGACCTGGTACGACTCCCCTCAAACTAACCAATGCTACGTACCGTAAGGAGAATGGATATGAATACACACAATAAACAATCTCAAGAAGATAATTGCGTTAATTCAAATAGCACTCTCTCTAAGGATGAAACTATGGTTACTAACAAAACTTGGAACATTGGAAAAGCACTTACCGTTGCTCTGATCTCAGCCCGATTGTACTCGTTGGTTGTGGTGGAGGCGGCGGTGGAGGCGGTGGTGGCAGCTCATCCACACCATCGCCAGCAGCACCTTCGACTCCAGTGGTTTCGCCTCCATCAACGACGGTAACTCCAGTTGCTACGCAAAGTTATACAATGAACGATCTTGTGGTGCCTGATGGATTCGATTACAACCCTGTTGAAAATTTTGACCTAGATATCGACATCAGCAGTATCTCAACCGATCGCTCTTTTGTGACCGTCTACAGTCGTTATACAACGAGAGATGACTCCTCTTTCAAACCGGACTATTCCAGTAAAGTAATTGCAGGTTCGTTGAGTAACGGACAATTTGCCTCAAACTTTGTTGCCCCGATAAGTGAAGATAATCTGCTCATCGAGATTTGGTTCTACGATGGCCAATCACCTTTGCAGCAAGTGGTCTCGAGCAGCAATTCACAAATTATCTGGTAGTAAATTAAGTATATCGATCCAAAAAGTGAGCAACAATGCTCACTTTTTCTTGTTCAGCTAACCAAAACCTCAGTTTCTTTTTAATTACATTCACTTTGCAAACTACCTAACTTATATTTTAAGTACTGGCTTTTAAGGCGTATGCGGATGAAATCGTTGAAATTTGGTTTGTTAATACTAGTTTGTGGGGCCGTCTTGCTCTGGCTTCTCAGTTCCTTTCCTATAACGTCAAGTTCCGGAGAGCAGTTAAATGCGAAGGTTATAGCCAACACTCTCACCCAATCTCTTGACGGGCATAGACGTTATCTAACATTACAAACGAATGACCAGGAAATATTTCGTGTATCTGTCGCTCCTGCCACAGACTGTCCTATTGATTCTATGGTGACGCTTGATACATTACGTAATCAAATAACCGGACAAAGCAGCTATCAGTTCATTGACTGTCGAGCTGCACAGTAGCCGTCGATATAACAGCAGTATTCGATTTAAACAAAGTATTCGATATAACAACAAGAATGGATATAAGAAGAATGAATCAGCCACTCATCTCACCAGAACAACTTCAACAACGTTTGCTAGAAAAAGACAACATCATCATCCTCGACGCCAGTATCGAGTTTCAAATTCCAAGCGAGTCAGAAAAGATCAAAGGACAAATGATTCCTGGTGCGATTCGTTTTGATTACGACAAAGACTTTTGTAATAAGCACACCTTACTTCCTCACATGTTCCCGACCGAAAAACATTTCAACACACGTGCACAAGAAATTGGCATCAACCAAGACAGCACCATTGTGGTTTACGATAACTCCGGAACCTTCGCTTCACCCCGTGCGTGGTGGATGTTTATGGCAATGGGACACAACAACGTTTACATCTTAGATGGTGGTTTACCTGCATGGATAGAGGCAGGTTACGCAACAGACACCGACTACAAAACAGCAATGAAGCCGGGTGACTTTGAAGGCAAAATTCAAGACAACTACTTTGTAAATGCTCAGCAAATCCAAAGCTACTCCGATGACAAAAGCGCAAATATTTTGGATGCACGTTCACAAGCTCGTTTCGATTCTGAAGTACCTGAGCCACGTGAGGGCTTACGCAGTGGTCATATTCCGAACTCGATTTGCTTACCGTTTGCACATGTATTAAATGCAGGTAAATTGAAACCTCAAGAAGAGTTAGTCGAGCTCTTTTCGACGCTAAACTTAACCCCCTCTCAACCGATGTTCTTTAGCTGTGGTTCTGGTGTGACGGCTTGCATCATTTTATTGGCCGCTAAACTGGCCGGATATTCAGATGAAATGGGCGTTTATGATGGCTCATGGACTGAATGGGGTGCTAACGAGAAACTACCTATCGCCGTAACCAAAAATTAATTCAACTTAGTTTAATGCTACTGTTAGAATAGACTGCGCATGCATAAAGAGCTTACTCGTAGTGATGATTTAACGTCTCACACAGTAAGCTCTTTGCTTTGCGGTAATGCTACGTCGGTTGAAAACAAATCGGAATTTACTCGGTTGCTTTTTAAGCTATAACGATTTACTGACCATAAACCGTGGTTAACCATGGAAAATCGTTATCAATGTGATGAATAATAATATTTCACTCAAGAATCTCTGCTCGTAGTCGTTACACTATTTAATCACTGATACTTTCATCATTGATGTTTGTATCTTTCGTTACATGAATCACGCTGACGACCCAATAGTTTGTCGCTTGCACTCTGTTAAAAGTAGTAACCAACAAAAGGCATCACATGGCTCTATTTAAGAAAAATATCTGGTCGCTGTACGCTCTGATCGTACTGCTGACCGTGATACTTTTCGCCGTGTTGGGCGTAACCAAGTGGCAAGCCAACAGAGCTGACTTCATTGAGCAACAGCATATCCAAGTCGAGCTATTTTCTAGTTCGGTAAACTCGCTATTGACGAGCCAAGAAGCACTGCTTGAAGTGGTTGGGCACCAGTTAGCTCAACAGTCTGACTTTACCCGCACTGCTTCTATTCAGATTCGTCCAATATTAGATAAGCTACTTGATACTCACCCAGCTATTGCTGCATTTGGGTTACTTAACCCTCAAGGTGACTACCTTGCAATCAGCTCGAATCTACAACTGTCTGATCAACATAATTTACTGAACTACCCACACACCAGAGACTCATTTCTAGAGGCTATGTCTAGCGAAAAAATGGTGTTAGGGCGAACTTATTTTCAAGAATCGCTTAACAGCCTAGTGATTCCGTTAAGAAAGTCGATTTCAATCGATGGCAAGAATGTTGATGCCGTCATGACTGCGGGCTTGCGCTTGGACAGTACGATAGTATTTGAAAGCAACGCGCACGCAGGTAGTTACAACACATTAACCTTGCTCAGAACGGACAATTATCGTCAGTTCTTTTCTAGCGATATAGAGTCCCTTGATGCCTATTTAAAACCTATTGCTAACGACCTGATGAAACGCATTACCAATAGCTTTGCAGAACAGGTGAGTGTCAGCGTCAAAGAAGCGAAAACCGGCAAAGACACGTACTCTTTCAGTATCAATGACAACGCATATCAATCGTTAGTCAGCGCTAAATACATTCCTAATTACAAGCTTTGGGTTGTCGGCCGTACAGATCTAGAGCATGTCGATGGCATATTCGTAAAAGAGTTCGGCATTCTTTTTTTTGCCTTTATCTTTCTACAGTTTGGCTTCTATACATTGGTTAAGTCGATCGCTAAGAACGAGCAAAGAACTCGAAGTCAGTTGATTTACCAAGCCAATCACGACCCATTAACCTCTCTACCAAACCGCTTATACATGCGCCGAAATATTGGTAAATGGATTGAGGATGAGTCAGAGCAATTCTCGTTGTTATTTATAGATATCGATAACTTTAAATGTGTCAATGATACCCACGGACATGACTTCGGTGACAAGGTACTCAAACAGATCGCATTGCGCTTGATGCGATTCCACTCTCGACTCAGCTTATTGGTGCGCGAGTCTAGTGATGAGTTTTTGTTTTTAACGCCGATGACGAGTGAAACCGAGATTAAACGACTGGCAGAACGCCTTATCGAAGTTCTTTCCCAACCTTATGAAGTTGAAGATTCTCAGTTTTTGCTAGGTTGTAGCATTGGTATTGCGCGTTTCCCAGAACACGGAAAAGATCTAGATAGCCTACTCCGCTCTGCCGATATTTCGATGTATAAAGCGAAGCAGCAGCAAAACTCGTACAGCATTTTCACCACAGCCATGCAAGACGCTCACCTCTACAAAATGAAAGTAGAACAACGGCTACGTATTGCTATTGAGAAACAAACGCTATTCATGACTTTCCAGCCTCTGGTTCGCGCTGATGAGAGTATTCATGGCGTCGAAGCACTGGTTCGTTGGATTGATGACGAGCTAGGGTTTGTTCCGCCCGATGTGTTTATACCGGTCGCGGAGAGCACTGGTTTAATGCAAAAACTCGGTACCTTTATTATTGAGTCCAGCATTATGCAAATTGCTCATTTACACCGAACGACAGAACAAAAGATCGGTCTTTCGATCAATATATCCGTACGTCAGTTTTCACATAAGTCG
Source organism: Vibrio bathopelagicus (assembly GCF_014879975.1). Classification (NCBI taxonomy): domain Bacteria; kingdom Pseudomonadati; phylum Pseudomonadota; class Gammaproteobacteria; order Vibrionales; family Vibrionaceae; genus Vibrio; species Vibrio bathopelagicus. Next base: position 1,499,138 of record NZ_CP062501.1, read on the forward strand.
TTCTCAGAACACCTATTCGCTACGCTTGAGAAATATCAGTTCTCTCCAAGCTGTTTAACCCTCGAGATTACTGAAAGCTTGTTCATTGAAGATGTAGCTATAGTGAAACCACTGTTTGAAGCCCTCAAAGAAAACGATATTAAGATCTCTCTGGATGACTTCGGTACGGGCTACTCATCATTGAGCATGTTAAAAGCACTCCCTATCGACGAACTTAAGATCGATAAGAGTTTCATTGAAAACATTGCTGTAGACCAGCAGTCACTCACCATGGTGCAAAACATTATCGCAATCGGCAAAAACTTCGGCATGGTAGTGTTAGCAGAAGGCGTAGAATCAAACGAGCACTTCGCAATTCTAAAGGCCTGTGGATGTGATTTAATGCAAGGCTATTACTTCTCTCGCCCTATACCTTACGATGAGCTGTGTGAGTATCTAACGCCGACTCAGGTTGAGAAAGAAGAACTACCTGAACCAACGGTGTAGGTGGTTGGTTATCTTCTCTAGTTATCAAATAACGCGATGAATCAAAAAAGGGAGCCCAAACGGGCTCCCTTTCTTTATACACCGCTTAACATCGCGGCCCAAAAAATAAAAATACAGACAACGAACACCAAGCCCATTACGACTTAACAGTGATCACAACTCGTCGGTTACAACCTGTTTCCTTGTTGTCTTCAACCTTACAAATTGGCGCGCTTTCACCATATGCATATTCAACAATGCGACTTCCTTGATGAAGATCTTTTTTCAAGTAGCTCGCCACTTGCCCAGCACGGCGAGATGACAGGGCTTTGTTGTAGCCTTTACTGCCTACACTATCTGCGTGACCCTCTATATAAATCTTGGACTTATCACTCACTAAGCTAAGGTACTGACCTAATACTTGCTTATGGCTTTCATCCAATTGGTACACATTAGTTGGGTAAGTAAGCACCAGGGATTGCGTCGCTTTATCATAGAAACACACATCATCTTGAGCTCCGATTTGAATCACTTCACTCTCTCTATTGATCACCTCATTTTGAGGTTTCTCATTTAGCTCTACCAGCTTCCCAGTCACTTGTGTCGTAACAGTATGAGAAGACACCAACATTTTCGAAGTGACGTATTCGCCAACATCACCCAAGCAGTTTGCATAGCCCAATGGAGACATTAGCATCGTAGATAAAATCACTAGGTATCTCATGTTAATCCTTTAGTTTTCCGGTTTCTTCATTAATCAAATTCAAAATGTACTTGTACACATCTTCACCATCTTTGGCGTGATAGATATTTTTCTTACCAAAGCAATCTCCAAAGCCATCGGTTTCTGCCACTTTATAATTAATACCAATGACGCCCATCGTGACTTTGGTTTTCTCAGCTTCAGTTGGTGCATTACTTTGGAAACGATTTCGTTTCGATGAAATGGTTGAGCGCAGCTTTTTACATAGCCCCTGATCCACTAATTTCTGTAAATAAGTTTCGTCATTGTCGCTACCATCGGATAACACAATAAACACTTGTTCAGGGTTAAGGTTGGTCGCCTTATTGGCTTCTTGCGCAGCGGCAATGATCCCGTTCCAAGAAGAGGTGCCTCCACCAGCTTTCAACTGAGCGCTCATCAACTGAGCTCGAAAGTTGTCATAGTCTTCAGTCAGTGGAATATCATAAAATTTGTAGTCATCATCAAAATCATTATTTCGCTTATAAAGTCTCTCTACTTGATATCTACTCATTCCATACGATGGTTCAATGATCTCATTATACAAAGTTGGTTTATCAAACATTCGTCTAACCGTTGTCGCAGGAGAGTTCCGAGCGTAATCATAAGCATATTTCTTTCGCCATGAAGCACGATAACCATAAGCATTAAGTCTTACTATCTCATCAGATTGTTTTACATGGAGCGGGTTGTACCCGAGCAAAGCAACTCGGCTCTTTTCTTCCGTATTAAACTCTTCAATGTCATCGACGACTCGTTTAATGGTTTCCTTTACAACATCGAGTTTCATTTTTCCGTTCTTCCACGAGTAAGTCATAGAGCCACTAAAGTCACCGATAAAATAGACATCAACAGGCTGAGGGAGATACTTGCGCGTAACAGCTCGCCCACTCACCGAAAACTCAGGCTTTAAGTTCATCTCTTCGTACGCGATCCAAGACGTATATTTGGCAGTCGCACTCACCACAAAGTCACTAAACGGAGCAAGTTCACCACTAGCTTGAACACAGCCATCTTTGTACTCACAACGGCTTGTAAACACCGCGACATCAACGTCATCCGTATTATCAACAACGTATCTATCAACTAAATAGCGTGCATACTTTACGTTCTTTTCTTCGTCCTCTTTAGGGCTCGCAATAAGTGCTAGACTGGCAACCTCTGCGGCTTCCAATAACCTTGTATGCGCCAGCATCTGTTGAGACATTTGCATCGAAAATGCCATAAAAATAACCATCATAGGCAAAAGGCCAACGAATAAAATACCTGCGACACCTCGGTTTTTCTTTATCGATTTCACCTTAAACCCTCGCAAATGAATAAGATGTACTCACAAGGCGAAAAACCTCTCCGTTAGCGATACCAATCAAATTAGTCGGGATTTCATAACAGAGAGAAACCTGATACATAGGTAACCTGCGGCCTCGTGATGTGATAGGAAGTATTTCTATCGCTTTTTCTTTGGTGATATCACTCATGTCTGGAAAGTCACATCCGTGTATGCTCCCTTTGGTCAGAGTCTTTTGAACCCTTCGGTAATTTACTTTACCTCCAGATAAAGCCGTTTCTTCAAGTCTTATCTCGTCGATACGCATCCCAAATTTGGTTTTATCAAAGTTTGGAATCATTCGTTTCATCGAAGCAGAAGCAATCACAAACGCGTTGTGTTCTGTTTTCCGACAATCGCCCGCACAGATATCCATATTGGCATTAAACAATTGTTTTCGTTCAGCAAAGATTGTGGTCAATGAATAGGAAGCTCTGTCGAGTTGTCCTTTTTTATTGATGGCCAACATATGGTTTACTACGACGACAAAAATGCCTGACGCAAAGACCAATACCATCGCCAACTCAACTGCAAATGCACCTTTTTGTTTAGCTTGCACAACCCGCTCCCTGACCAATTTTGAAAGAGCATCTTTCATATTCTTGAATAGTGATAATTTCCCGCTTGATAGGCATATCTGGGAACCATATGGAGACAATCGGATCATAGGTGTATTCCAAAGCGTAAACAGCCAATGCCATGTCTTCCGGTTCATCTTTCTTATCTGGACACTTATCTGCAGAAGCATAAGTATCCGTGCATTTCAGAAAGCCTTCGTAATCTCGAAAATAGTTAACATGGACGATCACACTCCCTTCTTTGACTACGTTGCTCCACAAAGAGCCGCCCGCTTTGTCCAACTCGTCTTTGATCATTTGGCTGTAGTTAATGGAGTTGCTACTGCTCGAGTCACCCGCTTTTTTAGTTCGCATCACTGCTGTCGTTAATGCGTGATCAGTCATGCTCATTGAGAAGGTCAAAATACAGATCTCAACCCATCCGAAGACAATAGCCAGAAAGATCGGAATACCCATAGCAACTTCAACCGTCAACGACCCCTTTTGCTTTCGTTTCAACGGTCTCATAGTCGGACATACCTTTTCTTGGTGTAATCAACAACGAATGCTCCCTTAATATCGATACTGTTTAAGAACGCTTTCGCTTCATCTAAGTCATTAAAATCACCAATGCAATAGCGCTTCCACAGTCCATGTGTATACGAATAAACAGAGCCATAATTTGTTTTTAAGTAGTTCAAGAAATCAGAAGGAATCGCCGTATACGTCGCCAACACTTGTACTCGATAAATAGGTTTTGCACCGGGTTTAAGTTTTCTTGGGTCAAGCACAGAGCCATCGACACTGTGTCTAGAAGCTTGAAGCTCTGCGGTCGTATCCAATTTACTGACTCGTGATGTCGGTGCTACAAAGCCACCTGAATTAACTTGAGAACCAATAAGCTGCTGTTCCATTTCTATCGTTGACTGTGTCACGGCCTTCTTCCCTTTGCTTTTAGATATTGACCTCATTAATGCAGATAGCTGCTTGTGGGCCTGCTCATCACTATTCGAGTGTTTTAAAACTTCCAGTGCGATATCCGGTCGCTGAGACTTAACCGAAGATAGAATCAAGTTAGAGCTAACTCTTTGGTCGTTTGGATTCGACAGGTAAAGGTCATATAAAATGTCCGTCGCACCTAAATAATCAGACTGCATTATTTTTACAACAGCGATATTGTTTCCGGCTTCTCTGTCTGAGGCTCCTTGCTTTCGACTTTCCTCAAAATGCTCAATAGCTTCGGTAAATCGCTTTTGTTGCGCTAATATTTTTCCGGTTAAAAGTTGGTATTCATATTCTGCTCCACCTTCATCCCGATACTTTTTTAGCTCTTCTAATGCGTACTCAAAGTTTTTTTTCTGATAGTAGATTCGAGCATCGGTTAGAATAAACTCAGGATCATCAAGGTCACTTTCGCTATAGGTGCTTCGATATAATTCAGCCGACTTGATATCTTTAAGATCTAGATACAAATTAACGAGTTTGACTTTATATACCGAGTCAAATTGGATATTCGCCTTATAAAACTCTATGAGCTTTTGTGAATCACCCGACCCAATAAGCAATTGTTCTTTGGTATCAAGTTGATTATTAACCGTTGTACAACCAGAGATTAAAACCAACATAATTACGGTTAATATATACTTTCTTATCACATCAACATCCTCAAAATACCAGGGGCAGCAATTAGCACAACAATAGGAACCATGATAAAAGCGATAAGCGGGATTGACATTTTTGCCCCCATCTTTCCAATTCGTTCTTCTAAATCCATCATGTTTAGCTCTCGAATATCAGTAGCTAAGGTCGATAATACGGGACCAACAGATGAGCCAATTGGAGGCTCTGCACCATGGTCATTACGAAACTTTGTGACTCACTGGTTGGTACGAGTTCGTAAAATTCTTCTAATGCCTTTTCAAGGCCCACCAGGCGCGAGCGTTCGACAGTTACTCTCACGACATGAGCAAGGTTACCGTCTACTGAGTGAAGTTCTTTCGCCAAGTACTCTAAGCTAGACTCAATAGTCATGCCGGTATGGACACAAACATTCATAAGGTCGAGTAAAAAAGGTAACCTTGAACTGATGTGCTTTATATTGGCTTTGCCTCGAGCAGACACATAGGAATCCGGCGCGATGACAAACGCTAATAAGGCCCCCAATAAATACAGTAAAGCAAATATTACTTCGGTTTTACCGTTAAAGAAGTCAAGACCAATTAATACTAGGCAAATACTAAAAGGGATTATTTTCAATAAATAGTAAGCATCAGCAAGGAAGTCATTGTAAAAACCAGCTGCGACTAACTTCCGCTTAGTTTCATGCTTATTGAAACTAAGCCGAGACAAAACAGCCTTAAATAAATCCGTTCGTTTTTTTTCTTCGCGTGTTGAACCAATTATTTTTCGAGTTTCTATATTTGCTCTCGTGTTATCCCAAAAACGCAAGCAATACGTTGCTAGAACCATAGAGATAATAAATATGACACTCCAAACAATGGCAGTTTCAAAGTCCATCAATTTACACCTCGCAAAATCAGCCAGATGCAAAAGAAACCTAATAATTCGCTCACTAGAACGTAATAAAAAATAGGTTGTCCCGCTTCCTCAAACATAACAAAGCTGTAGTTCTCAGGGCTTGTAAACTTCAGGATGATAAGAAAAATCACGGGCAAACAGGCGATAATTTTGGCAGAAGCTCGCGCTTCTGAGGTCAATGCATTTTTCTTTTTTTCAACGGCTCGAGAATCAAACATAAGTCGATTAATTTTGTTGATCACATCTTTGAGCTGACCACCCCGAGCTAGGTTAATTCTTATCGTTGAAGCGAAAAAGAAATACTCTAAATAAGGAAAAGTATTGCTGCTACGCTCAAGAACATCATCAGGATCTTCACCAATAAGTAATCGCTCAGCCATAAGCTTGAACTCTTTGCCCACATCATTATCAAGCTGCTTACCTACGTACTCGAACGCATGAATGATGCTTTGACCAGAAGAAATAGCGCCGCTCAAAATGTTCAAAGCGTCTGGAAAGTTAGTTTTGAAACGATCCATTTGTCTTTGCTTTAACTTTGTGTAAAAAACAAAGAACAAGATTGGTTCAGCAAGGAGTAAGCAAACGAAATAATCCTGACGCAAGAAGAACTCATTGACCGCATAGACTGCCGATGCTGTCACAGATGCAAATAGAATTAACTTCAAAGACATATTAGGTTGAAATACTTTGATGGTCTTCTTGTAACTTTTCCTCAACCGGGCTTTGTAGCTCTCTTCAAACTGTTGTGAATCAATAACAGAACGAACACCTTTAACCCCTTCAAATTCAGCTTCCATCTCAATTAAGCTGCTCAATTTTTTGCTTTGACGAGAGCGATGGATAAGGAAGTAAAGTAACAAAGCGCTCCATGAAGCAATCAGTATTAAGGTCATGTAAATATCTCCTTCACTGCTTGTTCTAAACCAAAGAATTTTGCGCGTTCATAAATCACAGAACGAGTCGATAAACCGGGTGTTCTGAACTCACCTTCCATCTTTCCATCTTTGAAATTTGAAGTAGCTTCATAACGAAAAATGTCTTCCATCACCACGCTATCCCCTTCCATCCCGATAATTTCAGAAATGTACATCACCTTGCGGCTACCATCGTGGAGGCGCTTTACTTGAACGATAAGGTCTACTGCACTAACGATGGTTCTACGTATTGCTGATATCGGCAGACTGGCTGTTGCCATCATTACCATGCTCTCAGTACGAGCAATGGCATCACGAGGTGTGTTAGCGTGCAATGTTGACATAGATCCGTCATGGCCAGTATTCATGGCTTGAAGCATCTCAAAGGCTTCACCACCACGACACTCACCTACAATGATTCTGTCGGGACGCATACGAAGGGCATTAATCACAAGGTCACGCGCGGTGATCTCTCCCGTCCCTTCAACGCTGGCTTGTCGAGTTTCAAGCCTAACGATGTGAGGCTTTTGAAGCTGTAGCTCAGCCGCATCTTCAATGGTAACAATACGTTCCGTGTCACCAATGAACCCAGACAACGCATTCAACAATGTCGTTTTGCCTGAGCCCGTACCACCAGAGATCAATATGTTGCACTTACAGTGACTGGCTATAGACAATAGCTTTGCCATTTCCACAGACATGGCACCAAACTCAGCTAGATTCTCAAGCCTAATTTTTTGTTCTTTGAACTTACGAATAGAGATAGATGTGCCATCTATTGCAAGCGGTGGAATCACAATATTTACACGACTGCCATCCATCAAACGAGCATCACAAAGAGGTTTCGATTCATCAATACGACGACCTACATTCGAAGCGATTCGTTTAGCGATGGTGTTCAGTTGCTTTTCATTAACAAATTGAATGGGTGACTGTTCGACTTTGCCATTGATTTCGATGAAGATATCGGAAGGCCCATTTATCATAATGTCCGATATGTCATCGTTATCGACCAAAGCTTGCAGCGGCCCAAGACCTTTCAACTCATCGAGTAATGCTTTGACTAGATCAACGCGCTTAAGAGAGCTGACTTGCAATTGCTTCTTGTCGATCAATATATTGACTGAATCTTTAAGCTGTTCTTCTAGCTCTTGATTACTGATTTCAACAAGCGTCGCGGCGTCCAAAGCATCGAAGATTTCATCTCGAAGCTGGATGTAAATTTCTTTTAATTGATTCATTTTCTAAACAAACTGAAACGTGATTTGGTTTTAATTTTCTTGCCTGTTAACGTGGCAACCATACTCAAAACGGCAGTCGAGGACTTAGATTTAAGCAACTCATTAATACCCTGCTGCACCACTATTTTTTCAAGTGACGGCTCATACATAAAATCAATGCTATCTTTGGCTTTGATCCTCTCTTTTGCGCTTGCGAGCGTTACCATGAAGTCTTTCGCTGGTCTATTCAGGTTGAAAATAACCTGGTGTTCAGACTTACCGATCTTCTTCTTCAACGAGTTGTATGAACGCAATGAAGAAACCGAAGGTTCGCAAACAATAAAGATGCGGTGATACTTATCAGATAACTCCTGATCGTGCATCTCTTCGTAGCAAGACAGCGGCGCTGAATCGATAATAAAGTTATACTGATCAATTAGTTGACTCGAAAGGTTGTACAGCGTAGACGCGTGATCAGAAAGACAGGCAACATTCTTCTCTAGAACCAAATAATCAAGTTTCTCTTTAACGCCATGCACATAGGTTTTTGCTATCGCACTGTCGATATCGATCTGATTTAAGTCGATACTGTTGTGCTTGGCTTTCAAACCTTTTACACCAATATAAATGTCGCTGTTTAGCGCTCCTGAATCATGATCCACCAGGAGTGTCTTTAGGTTTGCTTGCTCTGCTAAGGAATGTGCTAAAACAGAACTTACGCAAGATACTCCAATGCCGCCTTTGGTTCCTAACACTAATATACGTTTAGCTACTCGCGTTTTTTTAACGGTGCTTTCACCTTCTTGCGTCGCTTTTAATGCCGCGAGTAACGCATCAAGTTCAGAATCCCACAAGACATAAGTAGCACCCAGAGAATGCACTTGGTTACGCAGTTTTATAGAATCAACATCGCAGAGAACAAGCAAAGATATGTTCACATCTAGGCGAATCGAAATCTCGGATACTTGCTCAATAACGTTGGACGCGCTGCGAAGATCAAGTACAACATGATTAAGCTTGATGTTTGACTGATTCCAAACACCATCTAAATCAATATCAGTCACTTCAAGTGGTTTAGGAAAGCCTTCAATCGCGTATAGATCATTAATCGATTCAGTTAAGGCGCTATCGTCTGAAACAATGAGATCGGTAGCCTCAACTGTCGACTTCATTTTCGAAGACGAATTACGAAACAAGATATCCAAGTCCATAGCTATTTCGCCTTCTTAATTGGATTGACCAAGCTAATATTACGATTGTGCTCGACACTACAGCCAAATTGATAATCTTCTCTTTTAGAGAACACCATCACTCCACAGTCACTGCTTTTAATTCGGACATATCGACCTATGATTAGGATGTTTTTTTCTTGGTCATGATCGGCAAGCTCGACTTTATATCTGTCTTTAGAGATAGACTCTAACTTAAATCGATCGCTTAACTTCGCGACAAATTCACTCGCATCAGGCTTATATCTAACCAAAAACGTCGCCTTTGCCTCTCTTACGTTGAGATCTCGAATAAAAGCCACAGAACGAGGCATCGAATCTTCATCAGTCGTCATGTCAAATTCAAAGCGTTCCTCTAATTGTTCAATAACACTAGAGTTACTGGTATCAAGATGAGTACAAGCAGAAGTGAAAAAAGCTATTAAAGTAATAACGAGCCATCTCATTAGTTGAACCCTCCTTGGTTAATCGTGTCTTCCAACTCAGGTTCATCGAGATCTGAGAGGTCTATTCTTAGCAATCGTTCTAGGTCACTGGTACGTCTAAAGCTTGGTAACTTAACTTGTTCTTGCTCGACGGGATCAACGAGATTGACAGTCGCAACAATGATTAATTCCGTTTTAGAGCGATTCGTAGAAGTGTGGCTAAATAGAGCTCCAAGGATTGGGATATCCCCCAGAATTGGTATCTTGGTTAACGATTCACGCTCTTCTGACGTAAGTAGCCCCGCCAGTACAAAGCTTTGCCCATCTTTTAAATGAACTGTTGTTTGAGCTCGTCGAGTCCGCAAAGAAGGCACAGAAATTAGACCTGTCGTAGTTTTGTTTGATTCATCAATCGAACTGACTTCAGGAATAAGAGTCAACCGAATGTTCTCTGTATCCGTGACCTTCGCAACCATGGCCAACTTAACTCCATACTCTTTGTAAGAAATGGTAATCCCGTCTTCATCTCGAACAGCGATTGGTATCTCGCCACCTGCTAGGAAACTGGCCTGCTCACCCGAAATAACAGAAAGGTTGGGCTCGGCCAATACCCGCCCGATTTTGTCATCACCACTTGCGGAGATAACAGAAACGATATCTTGAGCCGTAAAATCAAGGAGCTTATTCACAAAAGTCCCTGGCTCCCCACTGTCACTGTAAGTCACACCTAATTCGGTAAGGAAAGAGCTCGACACTTCCGCCACAGTCAGCTTTACGTTGATCTGTTCGGTGGTCAAAACTTTCAGGTTATTAATAACTTGGTCATAGTTGTACTGTGCCGTGTACTCTAGCTCGTCTAAAGCTTCACCATCAGCATCCTTTAGCTCGTAAGCCGTTCTACGGCGATCTTTCTTCAACATTTCGCCGACAAGTCGATTGATCTTTTGTTTAATTTCTTCGCTACCGACAATACCGTCTAAGACCACTTGGTCACCGACATTGGAAACCATAACGCTTTCATCAGGGAATCGAGCGATGAGCGTTTGCTTAAGAAGTCTTAAGCTTTGATTGACAACCAATTCCGCATTGTAAATTTCATTTCCACCGCGATCATAAACAATCACAGAGGTAGTACCCTGGCCAACGCCGTAAACTACAACCTTGTTTTCATCGATAATTTTGTAGTCAGCTATTTCTTGATTCGCCACAAATACCGTTGATATCTGTCGCTTCAAATTAATGGTTTTCGCAGCGCCTTGATCCAAGTTCATTAATTCTGATGCGAGTAATGGACAAGAAAGAATCCCGCACAATAGCAAGGCTATATTTTTCTTCTTCAAAGTCATGTTATTCCTTACCACGTAATTCTCTGACACCGAACTGAGTTTCTAAAAGGTCACTACTGCGGATAGATAAATAGCGATTCTCGATTTCAGATGGAATGATATTCACATCACCGATTTTTTGAGCCATTTCAAGTTTCAAAACGCTGCGCATATTTAATGCAATAACTAAACTGTATTTTTTATCTTCGGCATCCTCTGAATCAGTATCTTCACTGCCTTTTATTACCTGCAGCACGCGAGCTCCACTAATAATCACTCGGCTAACGAGATCACCGATGTCACCATATCCATTCTCAACTAGATTTGATTTTGATGAGGTTGTGGAAACGAAGCTCACTTTATCACCAGGGGTAAGCGTTGCGGTTTGTACGACTCCGATACCAGTTACTTCATAAAAATAAGGTAATTCACCGTCATTTAATGACAGGTACATATAATCTCGGTCACCCGGGTTAGAGATCATATCTTGTGTTATATAGGTACCTGCGCTGATGTCGTCTTTAAAAAGAGCACCAGGTTCAACAATAAGATCGTCTTCTAACGTGTAGTAGTAACCATCTAAATCAGATATATGGACAAACTTCTTATCATAAAAATTAGGAGTTAACGGTTGAGAACGTTTTATCGCTTTCTGAGTGACTAAAATACTAACCTTAGGTTCTTCTTTCTGCTGAACTTCCTGTGGTTCTTCATCAGATGACATATAGTTCATATTGATATAAATCAATGTAGAGAAAATAGAAAAAGCGACAAGAAGGAGAATGATAATTCTGTTCATATTAAGCCTAAAACAGGGGCAAAAGCCCCTTTATATATTATTCTTAGTGGCTGATTATTTGCCTGTAGTAGCTGTAGTCAAATTGGTGGTCACTTTAGTTAATGCACCAGTGATAGCATTTTTAAGCGCATCAGTTTGAAATGCCGCTAATACTAGAGCCGACATTACAACAGCAATAATTGCATATTCCACAGCAGTAACACCGCGTACATCATCTTCGAACTTCATTTTTAGTTCAGCTAGTTTTGCTAAAGTTTTGTAATACATAATAATCCTATAAAAAGTATATTGACCATTGGTCTAATTGAAATTGCGAGTAAAATTTACCCGATACAAAAACATACATCCAATTAATAGTTATTATGATCGCATAACATAAACTTATTACAGTCCACATTAGTATTTTTTATAGCTCTATAATAATTGAAAATGTGGTTTACATTGATACAGCTAACGATTACCTATACTCTATATTTATGAATGTAGATATATTATTTTATGCCACTTTAATTTTTGTAAACTTTTTAATCTTAGTATGTGTGTGTTTTTTCGATGGAAAGTATAGAAAAATACCAAACAATCTCAGTAAGACTGCTTTAATATTTAGCATTTTCGTCGCACTGTATAACGGTTATTTAATGACTTCGCTTTCCATTGCTATTTTATGCTTCTTTGTATTTTTTATTCTTTGGTATGTAAAGGTTATAGGTGCTGGAGATGTGAAGTTAATCAGTGCCCTAATCATTAGCATACAACCCGACTTTGCAATAATAACACTGATTTTTATAGGTTTTTGGGGGGGGGTGTTAGTCTCTATTATGTACATAATAGGAAAAGCAGCAGGTTTTGATAGCTACAAAAAAGGCATTCCTTACGGAATACCTATTGCTTTGAGTTGCTTTATCTTTAGCACAATATCAATATTGTCAAACTGATTACATAATATTATGATTCAACACAGGTGTTGAAATGTCACTAATTTGAAATAGCTGTTGGATCTTATCTTTAATGCCTAACGTCTCTAATTCTTGTGAAATCTCATCGCTACACCAGACATACATATTCACTTTTTGACGTAATGGTATTGTTTTACAATTATGGTGGCATATCGACCACTCAGGAAATATTAGAATAGTTCCGTTGGTTTCCAATTCATTTTTTAGTAACTGACATGAGCTTGTTTTCACCCAACTTGTCACATGTGAAGAATCAATATTATAGTCGTTAAGCAACTCCTGAACATAAGACTTAGGCAAAGAACTACAGTAAACAACTCTCTGTGGGTAACACTCGTGCGGATCAAGTGAATTAGAATGTGCGATCACATAATTCACTGTTTTTAACTGATAGGATTTTCCATTCTCTTGTGAAATTCTATCCATCGTGAATATTAAGTCGTAGCGAGACGAGTCCAGTAGAGAAGACTTAGTAAAACTGTTTATGGACAAGTCTATATTGTTCAACATTCTAAATTCATTGATTACCCGTTCAACCATATCGAAGCAAAAAGATTCAGCAATCGCTATATTGAATTGATCTCGTAACTCCACTTTTTCTAGATCTTCAAACAACCTTTCGTACATAGACATTGTTTGATCTGCGTAATCGAGTAGTACTTTTCCGTGTTTAGTGAGTAAAAATCCTTCCTTTCTATCAAAAATACTCGCCCCAATCGTATTCTCTATCTTTTTAATATGTTGAGAAACCGCAGGCTGTGTCATAAATAGAGACTCAGCTGCAGCTGTAAAACTTTTGTGTTTAGCAACGTGTGAAAATGTTCTTAAATATTTGACGTCGATAGACCTGTTGACGTTTTTCATGGTGCAAACTACCCCGATGTTGCGTTATTTTATTAATTATTCTTATTAAAAATCAGCGTAAAAGTAACAATAGTGTCATTCAGATACAAAAAAACATTATTTATATAGTCATAAATAATGTTTATATCCATCTAAATAAACAAATAAATTTTCCGCACCAACAACTGATTCACAAATCCTTATGTGCTTTTACAAACAACATATTTCGCTTGTCATTCGTGTTCCAGAGTCCTTACACAACACCCTCTCCAAGCAAATGACAATCAACACAATTATAACCAAAACTTATGCACTCACCACCTTAATGGCACGTGAAAGCTTTGAAATTTATGTAAATAATCGACATTTATAAGGCTAAAGTTCAAAAGTCACTCAAACTGAGCATTGTTCGTTTTTGTGATCAAGATTGCACGCAAATGAAACTAAACACCTATAAACGTCGCTCTTGATTCAGAAATGCGACAGATAACTTCATTTTTTGAGTTAAAATTTAGAAATGGAAAAAGAAAAGAGCTAATCAAATTAGCTCTCTTTTGTTATTTTATTCTATCGCTGAACTCTCAATCGGAAGAGTAAACAAAGTATAATAAGAACCGACAAGGAAGAACTTCCTCCTGATGAATCGCTCTGAGTTATTGGCATAGAGGCTTCATTTGAAACATTTGGTAAAACTTCTATGTCAAACGAACCAACCCATTCACCACCATCGGCCGATAAAGCCTTATATTTAATCGTGTCATATAACGCTAACTTACGTTGAGTAGGCGCATTATAAATGATCTTACTATCGACAATTTTTGCAATTCCATTACGTGGAGATTCCAATATATATAACGAGTGAACACCACCGTTAATATTAGGAACCAAATTGATTTCATCTCCATATTTTACTTGCAGAGATTTAGTACCCAAGAGTGATGCTTGCTTTCTTCGCACATCAACCACTACAGACTGCTTTGTATACCCTCCTGACGAGTCCTGTACCAGAATAGAAAATCTGTATTTCTCACCTTCCAAAGCATCACTAGGTACCGTCACCTTAAGGGCTTTAGACTGTGTACCACTTAACAGCAATCTTGGTCCTTGTACTTGAGACCACGTGATTTGATGCTCCGAAGAATCGATATCGATAATATTAGTTACAGTGAATATTACGGTTTCACCAGGCTCAGGCTTTGCGTCTAGCCGATCTAGAGTGAACTTCGGGGCGTCATTCACTGGATTTATTTCAACGTCCACATGAGCAAAGTCCGTCTTATCACCAAGCCGACCTACCAAACGGTATGTAAAATTGTCACGACCAAACTGGTCAGACAGCGGAAAGTAAGTTCCATCTTTTATCACCCCTTTGGTCGGCTTCTTCCCGAGTTCTACAACATAGTTATTAGGCTTAGGTAAATTGATATCATTCGCCAACAGATCGAGCATAAAAGGGATGTCTTCATCGGTCGATATCCTATCGTCGACGGCAATAGGTTTCTCTTGTGTCGGCAGTTCAAAAAGTACTGCAAAAGGAAAGTTCTGACCAAACCCACGGCTCAAACCTCGAGTTTTGTAATCAGAAATGGTCCCCGAAAACTGTCTTTTTCTTTGTCCGTCTCCTAAATACGCATCTAAAAACTGTGTTGAATATTCAGGAGTACCATTTTCAATCTCTAGGACAATTAACTTAGAGCCCAAGCCAAGCTTAATTTTCTCATCAAAAATGATTTGTCCGCCACCTTGCTGAGCAACGCCTCGGTGTAACAATCGAGCGGCGTTCTCGTCAATAACTGCATTGCCGAATCTTGGTTGATATGGATATTCCACCAAACGATAGAACATAGGCATCGCTATGCTCGTTGCTTTCGCGTAAAAATGAATCCCTGCTATGTCTTGTTTGCCGTTAACCACATCAATGGAAAAACCTAAAACATTACTATCCAAGTTGTAACGTGGGTAAGTCCTTCCGAATGAGGTTACCCAAGACGTTTTATTATTTGAGTTAGGCACTAATAAAGAGAAAGTCGCTTTGGTATCATCGCTGACAATGTTGGTTATCGATATATCCGTCTTTCTTCCTGCAGTAATCGCCGTTAAGGAAGGTTCAGAGTCATCTGAGAGATTGGTAACCGATTCTCTACCAGGGAAAACATCACCATCATCTCCAGACGAAAATCCACTCTCAAGCAGCCCCTGCCCATCAGCTTGGAATACCTGCACTTGCATGGGACCCGAACTGTTGAATTGGTTATCTATATTCACTGCTGTTATTAATAAGCCCTCTCCACGAAGCGCTTGGTCGTAATTGTTTTTGCGCCTATTTTCAATGTAAGCACGGGGCCCAAATTGCTTGAGATAAGGATCGAGATGAATAACGCTTTCGCCTTTGATTGTGTTTATGTCGACACTGCCGTTATTTGAGAGCAATTTTGGCTTTAAAAAACCTGATGCCTCTTTGCTCCACGCCAACATGTTAACCGGCGTTTCTCCAGCATACTGGTCACTGGGTTTACTGCCCCAACTACCACCTCCCATTAGTCCCCAATGCCCAATCGAACCATCATGTTTATAAGAATATAGATCAGGCAGCCCTAACATCAGGTGTCCAAGTTCGTGAGCAATAACACCCATGGTTGATTGGTGGTCATCTTGATAATCTGCGAATAGGCAGTACGCGCTAATACGCTTCCCGTCTATCTCTACAGTTCGGTGAGCAAACTTGTGCGGCCAAATAGTGGGCGTTTTACGTGTACCACTAGATTTGTCATTACCAGCAAACACAAACATAACGGACAGTTCTTGTGGGGAGATACTATCGTCATTGTTGTAGTCATATTGAGAGAGGTTAAAGTCAACATCTAACGCTTCATACGCCTTGGTGAACACATTATTAAGTTTACTTTGGCAATTACTTTCAGACTTAGAGTGGCAATTGGGATGATCTATATCCAACGTGACATTAATAACGCCATCATTTTTTGTTCCTTCGTTTTCTTTGGCCGGAACGACTTTATAATTCCCATAACTATTTTTAAGAAAATAATCTTGAACACTTTGTTGGTTTTCACCAAATATCGTCGACTGAAAGTCATTTTCTATCTGTTCGTTTGAAAAGCTAACTTGTACTACCAACAAAGCTTGCTCAGTGATTCTTTTTTTCGAAGGACTTTTTAGAAGTGAGAGTTGATTTTCTATTGGGGTAAATCTTTTAAGATTTGCAGCAGGTGAGTCAAAATATTCATTGATGTGTATTGGATCGATTTTCAGATTTTTTATGTTTGATTCTATTGGCACTTCAGCTTCACTCGAAGCCAGTACTCCAGTAGAAACAACTCTGCCTGTACCATCATCATTTGTTTCGTATTTGGCAAAATACCATTGATTATCAGTATTCTGAACGTATATGTGACCATCATGGTCTTGATACCAAAACATATGCTGGGAGCCCATTAACCGCAGTTCTTTTGTACTGCCATCAATAAAGGTCATCGTGTGCCAGGTCGGCGCAGGTAAAGTAGTCGCTTGTACAGAGTAAACAGCAATGAGCGCTGTAATAAATGTACAAATTAATGTTGTCCTCATTAGGATAATCTCGTTAGTAGAATTTCTCAGAAAGAGATAATTCATTTATTAAATGAAACGAGACCTTATCAATGAGGCATTATATTAACCAATTAACTTTCTAACTAAACCTATAAGTAATATTTATAAGTTTAAGAATATAAAATTACTTATAGGCGAATAAATTATTATAAATAACAAAAGATAGGTAATAGGTAACTCTATCTTTTATTCGAGTAACTTTTAATTAATCCGCGCACCTATTAAACGATGAATCTTTCCACAAAAACTATTGAGATGCTTGTTTCATCTGCTCATCTAAGTTAAGCACCGTCAAAGCATTGCTTACGCTGGTTGCAATCACGTCAACCACACCCGTTCTTAGTGCACCTAACAGAGCTAATGGCTTACTGTTCTCGGCAGCGATGGCAATTACCTCGGCGATAGGACGGAACTCTTCCAAGCCTAAGCCGATGACTCGGTCACTCATTACTGTGTTTGCCGCTTTACCGTGCACGTCGAAAAGTCATAACCAGCAAAGTCACCGACTACACCTTGTAGTAAACGAGATTGAACAACCTCTCCCGCCGTAAACCAACCTAGGTCGACCATATAGCTGTTTTCACTCATATCACCAATACCCACTAAAGCAACATCCGCCTTACGGGCAAGATCAGTGTTTGCTTAACGGTGCTGTTTTCCATAAAAGCGGTTTTTGTGCTTTGTTCTCTGCATAAGCAGGCGCATATAAAGTTTCTGATGAACCGCCGTACTTCTTAGCTAGCTGTCTACATATATGGTCGGCATTAAACATACCCCTCTTGGGTGTATACCACCGATGCCACATACAAACTTACAGTCACGTGGCGTGATCACACCAGTATGGTGAGCAACCGACGATACGTTTCGACCTTGGCCGACCGTCACTACCATTCCGTTTTTAAGGTACTCGTTAGATAGTTCGACACCAGGCCTGCAACCTGTAAACGCTGCTTATCTTCATTTGGCTGATCAAGAGCGACTAATGCTCGCTTCACACCAAACCTTTCAATAAGACGCTGTTCAATTTTGGCACTGAACACAGGGTGGTATTTCACGGTGATCTCAACAATCCCTTCATCACGGGCTTGTTTGAGCATTCGACCAACCTTTGCACGAGAGATAGAGAACTTTTTGGAGATCTCTTCTTGAGTCGCACCATCTTGATAGTAAGCAACGGCGACTTCGGTTAGGAGATCAGTGTTTTCTTCGGAAACATCTTGGATATTGTTACTCATATACCACTCAACCAATATTTAACAATTATTTTACCTGCTGTGCTTCCTAATATAGGAGAACTCAGTAAGTGATACATAAGCTTACACCCTGAACATATGTAACAACAAGGAACATTTGCTCACTATGATAACCTTGATTTAGCTGTTGATTAATTAGACTCAATTGAACCGTTAAACGTTTGCTTGTATACCCCATGATTACTAGAGCGAAATATATTTGACTGAAGTCACCATACAGCACTATTTACCGTTGACTTTGGGGCTGAATCGGATAAATATGGCTACATCATTTACTCATCGAGCAGACAAATGTTCTGTGCAAATGTTCGTTCGGAGAAAAATTTAAATTAATGTAAGTTTGACTCACTGGTACAACCATGAGGAACTTCATTAGTTCGCTTGCAAATGCCCACACCTCTCCCATTAAAGGGGTGTTCTGCGATACATAGGATGATCAAAATGAGCAATAAATTAGAGCAACTTCGTAAACTAACAACTGTTGTAGCTGACACTGGCGATATCGAAGCTATCAGCAAGTACACTCCTGAAGATGCAACAACTAACCCATCTCTAATTCTTAAAGCTGCTCAAATTGCTGAGTACGCACCTCTAATCGATGCTTCTATCGAATACGCTAAAGCGCAAAGTGGTGACAAAGCACAACAAGTTCAAGACACTTGTGACATGCTTAACGTGAACATCGGTAAAGAAATCCTTAATGTTGTACCTGGCCGCATCTCTACTGAAGTAGATGCTCGTCTTTCTTACGACATGGAAGGCAGCGTTGCTAAAGCTCGTCAACTTATCAAAATGTACAACGACGCTGGCATCACTAACGACCGCATCCTTATCAAACTGGCTTCTACTTGGGAAGGTATCCGTGCTGCTGAAATCCTGAGAAAGAAGGCATCAACTGTAACCTAACGCTTCTATTCTCTTTCGCTCAAGCACGTGCTTGTGCTGAAGCTGGCGTATTCCTTATCTCTCCTTTCGTTGGTCGCATCATGGACTGGTACAAAGCGAAAGAAGGTCGCGATTTCGAAGCTTCAGAAGATCCAGGCGTAATCTCTGTTTCAGACATCTACAACTACTACAAAGAGCACGGTTACAAGACTGTTGTTATGGGCGCAAGCTTCCGTAACATCGGCGAGATCCTTGAACTTGCAGGCTGTGACCGTCTAACTATCGCTCCTCAACTTCTAGCAGACCTAGAAGCAGCTGAAGGCGAAGTAGTAGAGAAGCTAATCGACTCTAACGGTACTAAAGAGCGTCCTGCTGCAATGACTCACGCTGAGTTCCTATGGGATCACAACCAAGACCCAATGGCTGTAGAGAAGCTAGCTGAAGGCATCCGCAACTTCGCCGTTGACCAAGGCAAACTAGAAGACATGATCGCAGCTAAGCTGTAATCACTACCTAATAAATAAGAGGAACGAATTTCGTTCCTCTTTTACATCTATCCACGAATTTTTAATTTCGAATCAATTTTGGAAGCAATTATGAACCGCAAACATTTAGCTAACGCTATTCGTGCTCTAAGCATGGACGGTGTACAACAAGCAAACTCTGGTCACCCAGGCGCTCCTATGGGCATGGCTGATATCGCTGAAGTACTTTGGCGCTCTCACCTGAACCATAACCCATCAAATCCAGAGTGGGCTGACCGCGACCGTTTTATCCTGTCTAACGGCCACGGCTCTATGCTGATTTACTCTCTGCTTCACCTAGCAGGTTACGAGCTTTCAATTGAAGATCTTAAGAACTTCCGTCAACTGCACTCTAAGACTCCAGGTCACCCAGAGTACGGCTACGCACCTGGTATCGAGACGACGACTGGTCCTCTAGGTCAAGGCATCACCAACGCTGTTGGTATGGCGATGGCTGAGAAAGCTCTTGCGGCACAGTTCAACAAAGAAGGCCACGACATCGTAGACCACTACACTTATGCATTCATGGGTGATGGCTGTCTGATGGAAGGTATTTCTCACGAAGCATGTTCTCTAGCAGGTACGCTAGGTCTTGGTAAGCTGGTTGCTTTCTGGGATGACAACGGCATCTCTATCGATGGCGAAGTTGAAGGTTGGTTCTCTGACGATACACCTAAGCGTTTTGAAGCTTACGGCTGGCACGTAATTCCAGCTGTTGATGGTCACGATGCTGATGCTATCAATGCGGCTATCGAAGCAGCTAAAGCGGATCCTCGTCCGACTCTAATCTGTACTAAAACGGTAATCGGCTTTGGCTCTCCAAACAAAGCAGGTACGCACGACTGTCACGGTGCACCATTAGGCGCTGACGAAATCGCAGCAACTCGTAAGCAACTAGGTTGGGAGCACGGTCCTTTTGAAATTCCGTCGGAAGTTTACTCAGAGTGGGATGCGAAAGAAGCAGGCGCAGCTAAGGAAGCAGCGTGGAACGAGAAACTTGCAGCTTATGAAGCAGCATACCCTGAGCTGGCAGCTGAATTCAAACGCCGCGTAAACGGTGATCTTCCTGCTGAATGGGAAGAGAAAGCATCGGCAATCATCGCTGATCTTCAAGCTAACCCAGCAAACATCGCATCACGTAAAGCATCTCAAAATGCTCTAGAAGCGTTTGGTGCTATGCTACCTGAATTCATGGGCGGCTCTGCTGACCTTGCGCCTTCTAACCTGACTATGTGGTCTGGTTCTAAGTCGCTTGAAGCGAACGACTTCTCAGGTAACTACATCCATTACGGTGTACGTGAATTCGGTATGACGGCAATCATGAACGGTATCGCTCTGCACGGTGGTTTCGTACCATACGGCGCAACGTTCCTAATGTTCATGGAATACGCTCGTAACGCTATGCGTATGGCTGCTCTGATGAAAACTCAGAACATCCAAGTTTACACGCACGATTCTATTGGTCTTGGCGAAGATGGTCCTACTCACCAACCGGTTGAGCAGATCGCTTCTCTACGTCTGACTCCAAACATGAGCACATGGCGTCCATGTGACCAAGTTGAGTCTGCTGTTGCTTGAAACTGGCAATCGAACGCAAAGATGGTCCTTCTGCGCTTATCTTCTCTCGTCAGAACCTTGCACAACAAGATCGTGACGCTGAGCAAGTGGCAAACATCGCTAAGGGTGGTTACATCCTGAAAGATTGTGAAGGCAAACCAGAGCTTATCCTTATCGCGACTGGTTCTGAAGTTGAGCTAGCGGTTAGCGCTGCTGCTGAACTAACAGCTGAAGGCAAGAAAGTACGCGTAGTATCTATGCCTGCAACTGACGCATTCGACAAGCAAGACGCTGAATACCGTGAGTCTGTACTTCCATCTGACGTTACAGCACGTATCGCAGTAGAAGCTGGCATCGCTGACTTCTGGTACAAGTACGTTGGTTTCGGTGGCAAGATCATCGGTATGACAACGTTCGGCGAATCTGCACCAGCAGGCGAGCTGTTCAAGATGTTCGGTTTCACTACTGAAAACGTAGTAAACACAGCAAAAGAACTTCTAGCTTAATCTGCTAATCAGTTAGCTGTTTTCTAAGCACATAATAAAAAGCCCTACTCTTTTGAGTAGGGCTTTTTTGTATCTGTAAACTTTTACCGTTAGAACGAAAACCGCGCTCCCACTCGAATCGTATTCTGTCTTAAGTTCTTGCTATACGTATGATCATACCCTGCATCGATAGCGAGCCATGAGGTCACCTCAACTGAGCTAACAACCCCCAAGCTATTTAAACCATGTTCATAGGTATCTGTATAACTGTAAAACGGTTGTAGCGACCAACGTTCGTTAATAGAAATCACAGCGCCAGCTTCACCAATAAAACCCTCATCGTAATTTTTATTGGTCTCGCGATCACACGGATCCCAAATGGTGTCATTACGGCACGAAGAGCGTCTTTCCGGTCTTACCCAATTCACACCACCAGAGGCATACAATTCAACTTGTTGGCTGACTGAGTGGTAAAGACCTAAGTGAATAGATAGGTCAGACAATGTCGTTGAAGAGCGTGTCGTCGCGGACGAATCAAAACCTAAGAAAAAAGCATCGTTTAATGCATAGTTTCCACCGAAATAACCACCGTAAAGTTGCTTACTTCCTGAATTGTTGTAGGCTCCGCCAAAGTAATCTTGGAAACCGTCATCACTGACTCTCGTATTCTGATAGCCCGTATAGAGATAATTAGAGCCTTTTGACGCTAAGCAGGAGAAGCTCGTTAAGCTCAAAACAATGGCGGTAACAATAAGGGGACGCATGTTGGTAACTCTGTTATTAACGTGGGATATGGGAAGTGTAACTTAATCACAATTGAACGATGTTTTATTTTTGTTTCAAAGCTTTTCTAACCATCACCTTTCACCTATGAAAAAGCCCTGCACAATACGCAAGGCTTTCTATTAAATCTGACTCAGATTAGCTGCGGCAGCTATTTTTCTTCGAAGCGCTTCGCCAATTGATAGAATTCATTCACTTGCTCTTTGAGCTCCTTCGAATGATCTTTGACTGAATGTGTCGCCACTAGATTTTGCTCAGCGGTTGACGCGATAGACTGCATATGAAGGTTTACATCACTCGATAACTGACGTTGCTTATGCGCAGAACTTTCAACCGACTGCATTAACTCGTTCATCGATTGCATTAAGGTTTCAACTTCAGACAATCGTTCAGCACTCACTTTTGCCACATCACCACAAGCGTCCGTTTGCTCTCTGTTAGCCAAAATATCTTTCTGCCAACCTTCAATCGTCGTCAGCATAGTATCAATGCTCTCTTTGATTTGAACCGTCGCCTTAGATGTGCGACCGGATAACGCACGCACTTCATCAGCAACCACCGCAAAGCCACGTCCTTGCTCACCCGCTCTCGCCGCTTCAATCGCTGCGTTCAAGGCTAAAAGGTTTGTTTGCTCGGCAATGCCACCGATCTCTTCCATTATCTTGCTGACACTTTGCGCTTGGTCGCTCAGTTGGTAAGTCGTGTGCGTTGCTTTCTCGGCCTGTGAAGCCAAGCTTTCGAGGTTGCGATGTGTTTGGTTAATACTCTCTTTCGCGCCCGCACAAGTTTGCAGGGTAACATCGACAATTTGATGGGCTTCTTCAGTACGAGATGACACTTCATTCGCTGTCACCTCCACTTCTTCCGTTGCTTCACGGACTTGAAGTATGTCCTTCGTCTGTTGATCTAAGGCATCTGAAACTTGGTAAGACGTCGCGTTAAGATTGTCGGCTAAATCTTGTAACGGCTTGGCTGAATCAGTCATACGGCCTAACACTGTTTTGATTCGCGCAGACAACAGCTTTAAATGGAAATCGGCGATAGAGAACTTACTATTCCCTGAGTAGACAAGACGACTCACACTGTCGAATTTCGACTGCAATTTTTTAAGCTGCAAAGGCGTATCAATAAGCTCTTGTCTGAATAAGAGTGCCAATGCAGAAACTGGAAGCAAGCTCAGAAGCCATTGCGACACTTGCCCTACTTCGACTAGGTTTGAAACCAGAGGCGCGGCCAAAGAACCCAACAACACGGCATAGCGAACACTGTCACTGATCTGTAGCGACCATTGACGCCCCGACTTTTCAGCCTTCAATAAGCCTTGGTAAGCTTTATCTGCGATCTGCACCCATTCATTTTTGGGTTTAACACGAACAGACTGATAGCCACTCACCTTACCATTATCGTAAATTGGCGTGACATAGGCGTCGACCCAATAAAAGCCACCGGACTTCGTTTTGTTTTTTACAATTCCACGCCACGCTTTACCTTGCTTGAGGTTAACCCACATATCCGCAAACGCGGCTTTGGGCATATCAGAATGCCTGACAATATTGTGGTGTTGCCCTTGCAACTCTTGCTGGCTGTATTCTGCAATACGGCAAAAAGCATCATTACTGTAAGTAATCACGCCTTTGAGATCGGTGGTTGATACAAGCTGTTCGCTTTCGTTTAAAAGCGTTTCACGTGTTAGAGAAGCTGAGCTGACGTTCATTTTATTAACTTTTGTATTTATACGTTATAGCAGGCGAATATATACAATAATTTAAATTATGACAAAATATGAACGTCACAATTTTTGTAAATGACTGCTTTTTATACAAATATGAGCGGGTACGTCACAGAGATAACAAAACACCAGGATCATTCCAAGTTAACAGCAGTACTGAATTTTACTGTTCGCATCGAAATTGAAGTGTGGAACTTACGAATGTTTAAGTCTTTACGAAGCACTCGCTCAACAAAGTTTTCATACGCTTGGATGTCTTTAACCGTAACAATCAGCATGAAGTCATAGCTGCCTGAGATTTGGTAACACTGAGTCACCTCTGGAGCTTTGACAATAGATCCGCGGAATATCTGATAAATGTCCGCCCGATCACGCTCCATCTCCACAGACACCAGTAAAGTCATCTTGTTACCGGTCAGTTCGGGGTTAATGATGGATACGTCACCGACAATCACCCCCTCTTCCCTCAGGCGTTTCACTCGCTTTAAACAAGCTGGAGGCGACAACCCGACAAGCTCAGCCAGTGTCAGATTGGGAATTCGATTATTCTTTTGAAGCTCCACGAGAATACTTCTATCAATGCGGTCAATTTCCATAATTTCTTACAAAGCCAATTTATGAGTTAATAATTTCCAATATTACAACAAATAAAAAATCTTAACTGACTATGAAACACTATTTTGAAATTATCATTACAACAATCACGGTAAGATCTTCTCATACCCCATAATCGAACCATGGTCGTAACAATGAAATCAACCTATCAATTTTTTAAAGAACTCTTCAAAGAGATTTTTGATGTCACCTCGACACTTTTCCGAATCATGATACCAATCATCATCGTGATAAAAGTCATCGAAGAGCTTGGAGGTATCGTTATTCTTAGCGAATGGTTGAGCCCGATAATGGAAAGCGTCGGGTTACCGAAAGAGATGGGGTTGGTATGGGCAACCACCATACTCACCAACATCTATGCCGGGATAATTATTTTAATCAATTCCGATGTTCCTCTCACTATCGCTCAAGCCTCCGTGCTAGGCAGCATGATGTTGCTCGCCCATTCACTGCCAATTGAAGGCGCTATCGCAAAAAAGGCAGGCGTAAGCTGGTTGGCGACCTTGTCAGTGAGAGTGGGAGGAAGTTTAGTCTTAGCATGGTTGCTGAATGTCACTTATCAATTTGGAGACTTACTCAACTACCCAGCAACCGTGCTTTGGCAGCCAGAATCGTCAGAAAACACAAGCTATATAAGTTGGGGAATTGATCAGCTCATGAACTTCGCCGTTATCTTCATGGTGATCTCTACGCTATTGCTCTTATTGAAGGTATTAAAGCTGTTAGGCATTGAAAAGTTAATGGCTATTTTATTACGCCCTTTCTTACGTTTATTGGGTATCAGCAAAGACGCGACTAATTTGACCATCATTGGTATCACGCTTGGGCTTTCATTCGGTGGTGGGTTATTGATCAATGAAGCGAAACGAGGACATATCTCTGCTAGAGATGTATTCACCGCAATCATGCTGCTCAACCTTCTCCACAGCCTGATTGAAGACACATTACTGATCCTATTAGTTGGTGCGGACTTCTACACGATATTTTGGGGAAGACTCGTGTTCTCTGTATTAGTTGTCGCTTTGATATCAAACGCCATCAAACGCTTTAATCCAAGTACTTGTGAGCGTTATTTTTATCGCGATGTGTCTCAGTCATAGCACGTCAGCATTGTTTGCCGCTGAACGTTAGACCGGTCCATCGCTAAAAGTAAGAATAGTCTGTTACTGAAAGAGCCCAAACACGGGCTCTTTTGCCATCTGAATAACCCCTCTTCATTGAACTATTGTGAAATCAGTTCTCTTGAAGCACTTTAAATCATGCTTAATAGCCTAATTATTGATATTTCGAGTGAAAATAATTTGAGGATGGATATTTACTAAACACTCAATTATTACATGCATTTTTTTAACACCGACAATAAAATATTTGTTTGATTAATTATAACGTCACACCTTGCATAAAGCGCTCTGAAGCAGAATAACCACTTACCTAGCCATGTTATTAAATATTAAAAATATCAGCTATTAATGCGCCCAACCTTACTAAATAACTGACAATAAAATAAATAACCCTCCTTATTTGATATTAACTCTTAATGTTGAAACCTGAACGAATAATGATTTGTAATAATTATTCATTTGATTGACTAATTTTATAAATATATTTTGTTACATAATCATAACTGATGGCTTGATATAAAAATGTCACACAAAACAATGGCTTCAATGGTTCTAATTTTTTCCTCACTGTCACAGGCTTCCACCATTGAGAATGATGAACTGTTACTCAACTCATTGATTGAAAGAGGCGTTATTTGTCCGGGCTTAACCTACGAGGACAATCAAGAAGCTTTGCGTCTCTATCTCAACGCGAAACAAGTAAAGAGCATTCCGTTTGATTCAAAAAAAAGACAAGAAACAGAAAATACAAATGAGATAGCGAATACAAGCAAGTTAGTTAATACAAACAAATCAACTAATAAACGTCAGATATCTAAAACACCAAAAGAGTGTATTAAACCGAACTCGGACAACCGTTCAGAATAAGGAAAGTTGATTCTGACATCGACATGGAAATACAAAAAAGGAAATGTAATGAAGATAATGAGAAAAACATTGTTGGCCTCAGCAATGCTTACTCTATTTAGCGTCAGTAGTTATGCTAAAACACCGATTGATTTAGGTGTTGTTAATGAAGACAAACTGATTGAAATGCTAGTAAGACAAGGCTTAGTCGAGCAAGATGCAACTGATGTGGCAAAACAGGATGCACTTGACCGTTACTTGAAAAATAAGATTAATTCCGGCTTTAAAGGCGATGCTCAATTCGGTAAAAAAGCGTTAGAACAACGAGCAAAAATACTCAAAGCCATCGAAAAAGGGTCTGGCGTTAAAAAAGCGAGTGTCTTTGCTTTGGAAGTCAGCACCAAGCGTACCGATAAAGTACTCGCTCTATTGGTCGATTTCCCTGATTTGAACTGGGATGACAACAAGCTGACCGAAGAGCACACGCAAATGCTCTACGAGAGCTACAACCCTGAACATTATCAAGAGTTGCTGTTTTCAAACTCTGGCTACACAGGGCCAAACGGCGAAAACCTAATCTCGATGCGTCAGTATTATCAAAGCGAATCAGGGGATAGTTACAGCGTTGCAGGTCAAGCTGCTGGTTGGTATCGCGCCTCTAAACCTGCGTCATTCTATGGTGGTAACTCCCCGACGACCGACAACGATCTCAACGCACAAGAACTGGTTCGCGAAGCGCTGAATCAATTGGCTCAAGATCCTAGTATCAACCTAGCCGATTACGACATCGAAGATCGTTACGATTACGACGGTGACGGGAACTTCCGTGAACCGGATGGTGTAATTGATCACCTAATGGTGTTCCACGCATCTGTTGGCGAAGAAGCAGGTGGTGGCGTATTAGGCCCAGATGCTATCTGGTCTCACCGATTCAACCTTGGTCGCACACATGTGCTTGAAGGTACCTCTAGCTCTCTTCCTGACCGCTTTGGTGGACAATACGCGGCATTCGATTACACCATTCAACCTATTGATGCCGCAGCTGGGGTATGTGCTCACGAGTATGGCCACGATTTAGGTCTGCCAGACGAATACGACACACAATACACAGGTAAAGGTGAGCCTGTTTCTTATTGGTCGATCATGTCTTCAGGTAGCTGGGCTGGTCAAATTGGTGGCACACAACCAACGGCATTCAGCTCTTGGGCAAAACACTTCCTACAAAAATCGATTGGCGGTCGTTGGATTAACGATGATCAAATCTCGATTAATGACCTAGAAGACAACCCACAAGTTTACACGCTGTTCCAAACGACGGATAACAGCCGTCCGAACATGATTAAAGTGGATCTTCCAGAAAAACAGATCGAAGGTTTAAAACCATTTGCTGGTGAGTATTCATTCCACTCCCAAAAAGGCGATGACCTGAAAAACAGTATGACACGCAAGTTGGTGATTCCAGCGGGTGATTCTGCACTGCTTTCGTTCAAAACTTGGTACCAGATTGAGAAAGACTACGACTTTGCGCGCGTACTCGTGAATGGACAAGCTATTGCAGGCAACATCACCTCAATGGATGACCCATACAATACTGGCCTCGTTCCTGCTATTGGCGGCGAATCTGACGGGTGGATTGACGCCGAGTTTGACGTTTCACAATGGGTAGGCCAAGAAATAGAGCTTTCGTTTGAGTACATCACCGATGGTGGCTTGGCGATGGAAGGCTTCTATCTAGATAATCTCAGTGTGATCGTTGATGGTGAAGCAACCTCAATAGACGATGGTGAAAGCAACTCCACCTTCGCCCTAAATGGCTACAAGCTGAGTAATGGATTCCACCAAGCGCAACACTACTACCTGCTGCAATGGCGTAGCCACATGGACGTTGATGAAGGTCTAGCCAACATCAAACGCATGGGTCAACTGATCTCATTCGATCCGGGTTTAATCATTTGGTACGTAGATGAGTCGCTGACTGATAACTGGGTAGGCAAACACCCAGGTGAAGGTTGGTTAGGTGTGGTCGATGCCGACCAGAATGCCATGACCTGGGAAAAATCCGGTGAAGTCGCTCAAACTCGTTACCAAGTTCGTGATGCTGCGTTTTCACTCAAAGATCATACTCCAATGCGTCTTGTAAACAGCGACAATGATGTACTTGAAGATACTAGTTTGCTTGGCAATGCTAGTTTCTCTGACGACCAAGATTACACGTCTCCACAGGCGCCTGATTCAGGACGTATCCTAACGGAGTTTGGCTTAGCCGTTGATATTTTGAATCAGAGTAACGACAACGAATACGGTGTGGTGCGCTTATCTAAAGTAAGCCAACATAACGTCGCCCCTACTGCGAGCTTCGAGCTCAATGTTACTGACCTGAACGTTTCTTCACGTAACTTCAGCTCAGATCAAGACGGCGAGATCACCAGTTATCTATGGGACTTTGGCAACGGCACAACAAGCAACGAAGTGGCACCAACTTGGTCTTACGAGCAAGCTGGTGAATACACGGTGAGCTTGACTGTTGTTGACGACAAAGGCACTACCGATTCATTTAGCTCCGTAGTGAGTGTTGAATCTCCAAACGCTCTTCCAGAAGCGAGTGCTAAGTACATCCACTTAGGTCGTTGGGTAACCATGTGGTCAACAAGTTCAGACAGTGATGGTCGTATTGTTGATACCGAGTGGACACTTCCAAACGGTAAGGTGAAACGAGGTCGTACATTCACTTCAATCTTCCCTTCATACGGAAAGCACGAAGTGACACTGAAGATAATCGATGATCAAGGCGGGATTACGACCAAGACAATTTTGGTCGACCTGTAAATCATCCTAGGTCTAAGGTCTAAAACAATAGACCAAAGACCATTGCTCATAAACATAGACCATCAAAATAAGTACGCGGCGTTATCACGCGTACTTACAAGCAAGCTTAAGCACTGTTGTCATCAGATTTCACCCCACGACAGCAGTTTTAAGAAAACGTTATTATTTAAGCCGTAAGCAAAAGCCCTACCGATTTGGTAGGGCTTTTTATTTGTCGCAATTCGAGATACTAAGGTTCTAATCACAGTAACGAACTACTGAACCACCATTCCACCAACCATTACACCGGTTGCTTTTGAATGCGTGACTTACGAGCACTGAATGCAAACAATAAAATAACCGCCAAAACAAACGGTAGAACATAAACATTGAGATTTTGCCAACCCACTGTTGATTCCAACCAACCAGACAGTAGCGCCGTGACGGTCACACAACCAAACACAACAAATTCATTAAACGCTTGTGCCTTGGCTTTATTTTGTGATTGATAAGACTGGCTAAACAAGCCTGTTGCAGCGATGAACATAAAATTCCAACCCACACCAAGCACAACCAAAGCGGCTCTGAAGTGCCAAATTGATACCCCATGGATATTGATGGCAATACTCACAACAAATAACACACCACCCGCAAGGATCATCATTCTTGAGCCGAACTTCTCGATGAGAGAACCCGTAAAGAATGCAGGCACAAACATGCCCAAGACGTGCCACTCAATGACACCAGCAGCCTTAGTAAAATCGAATCCGCAGCCAATCATCGCCAGTGGCGTTGCAGTCATCAAAATGTTCATCACAGCGTAAGCAACCATGGCTGCAAACACCGCACCAATAAAGTTCGGCGCTTTAACTATCACACTTAAAGGATCGGCTTTGGGTGCCTGACTATTAAGAGAGACCTTAGGGAATTGAATTGTTTGTAACAACGCTAAAGCTAATATGTTTAGGCCGATCAGCGAAGCAAAAGCACCGATGTACAAACCATCTGCTGACCATTGTTGAGACATGATCGCTAAGTTAGGCCCGAGTACCGCCGCCAATACTCCACCAGCCATAGAGATAGAGATCGCACGGTGTCGCGCATTTTCATCACACACTTCGATAGCAGCGAAACGATAAAGTGTACCAAAACCGATACCTATCCCAAGCAAAAATGTGGCGAAGCAAAACAGATAGAAATGTTGCTGAGATAACGCGTAAGTTGCGAGACTCGCTCCGGTAATGCCAACCACATTACCGATACTAAACCCTCGTTTTCGCCCTAATTTACCTGAAATTAGAGACGCAGGAATGGTGGCTGCCATTAAGCCCAAAAACTGTAAGGCGACTGGCAAAGTAATCATACTGACACTGGGTGCAATCTGTTTGCCTATCAAGCCAATCACCGAGATCAGTAATATATTCCCTGTCATCAATAAGGCCTGACACAGTGAGAGCAGCCAAACATTTCTATTCATCTTCTTTCCTAAATATGAGCACAGTTGATCACTAGACCAAAAATCCAACAAAGTCGCAACACTTTGTTACGTGTGATTAATTCAAGTGAATGACCACTCTCTTAATACCTCGAACAATATTCCACCAAAGGTGCTCTGATCTTCGCTGATTTACGCTATAGAGTTGAAATTATCATTACTTAAGATAATAATAATTTTTTGTTATTTATAAGCCTTGTTATCCATAGGCTTTAGCATTTAGAGGTGAGTATGATCAATCCACTTTGGCTCAATACATTTAAGACTCTGGTTGAAGTCGGACATTTCACCCAAACGGCTGAAAAGTTGTACATGACACAACCTGGAGTCAGCCAGCATATCAAGAAGCTTGAACAAGCTTGTCATTGTGACTTGCTCTCTCGGGAAAATAAGAGCTTCGAGCTGACTGAACAGGGGCGGATTATGTATCGCTATGCGCTCAAGCTAGAGAAAGACCAAGAAGATCTCTTTGAATCGCTCAGCTTTGATAATCCCTATTCAGGCCAGTGCCACCTATCGTGTTCAGGTTCACTCTCATTACGCTTATACCCCAAGCTTCTTGAGCTTCAGCAGCAACACCAAGAGCTCAGCATTAACTTAGAAGCAGCTCCAAATAAAAAGATATTGAATGACCTAATCGAAGGGACTACCGATATCGGCATTGTTAGGCATTCCCCGAACGACAGCTACTACCAAAGCCAAGTCATCGGCAAAGAAGCATTGTGTCTTATCGTCCACCACAGCCTTGCTGATTTAGAAATCACACCGCAAGTATTGAATGACATTGGGCTGATTGCGCACCCAGATTCTGCACACTATCTGTCTTTGTATTTCGACCTGTGTGGAGATAAAGACTTAGCGAACATCAATGTTAATGAGATACCAAGGTCTGGCTACATCAATCAGCTTCACCAAATCTTGCTGCCAGTTTCAAAAGGGTTAGGTTTTACTGTATTACCGGCTGGCGCGGTTGAGCACTTCCCTGAAAGAGACAAGCTACACGTTGTGCCGCCAAAGGTAGAAGTTGAGGAAACGCTGTATTTGGTTCAGAAGCGAAACCGAAAACTGCCGCACAGATACAACACAGTTATCGAGCTAATCAAACAAAACGTCAGCAATTAGTTCGGTACAAATAGACTTAAAACCTTTAGCGACAAGAGCTAAAGGTTTTAATGTTGGAGTAAATATGTAAAAGACAGCTACTCAGAAGCGCCAAGCCCCTCTTTAGCTCCTTCAAAGTCGTAGTTATCTAACGCACTTCGAACATCTTTAAGAACAACAGAATGCGGGTACTGTGCCAGTAACTCAGTCACATATTGAGTTGCATCGTTATCATAAGCCTCGAGCAGTGATAACAATTTAGTACGCTGCTCTTGCGTGATAAGAGGTGAATCCAATGCTTCATCACTACTTAGCTCGGTTTCTTGAGTACACGCCGCATCAGCTTCTTCAGCGCAAGGCATATCAAAGCTGCTCTCGAGCTCTTTAATCAGCTCAATTAGCTCAAATTCACCTTGTTTAAGATCCTGCTCATTACACGCCTTGTTATGGGCTTTGTTTTCTAAATCAATGAGTAGTTCAGCTAATTTCAACCCACCAATTGAAGCCGCCATACTTTTTAGGGTATGTAAATTCCGCTCTAACGCCACCCATTCACCTTGTACTAAGCTCTCGAGCGTTTCCAACATAATGCCAGGCGCACCTTGGCAGAACCTATCGAGCATCTTGGCCTGCAGTTTCACATCATTATAGGTCAGTTGCTCAAATCTAGGCTGCGAGAAAACGGGCAGAACCGTTGGAGCATCCGAGATTAGTTTTGAACTGTTGGGGTCACTGGCCTGTATTGTGTTCGAAGACGACTCCGGTGACGTTTGCCCTTCAATCAACACTTCTGGCACTATGTACTTACAGATCAACGAAGTCGCCTTATCAATAATAATCGGCTTATCTAAGAAATCGGTTACACCCGCTTCCCTTGCTCGTTGTTTCGCATCGGAAAACACATTGGCCGACATCGCAATAATAGGAACGTCTTGATCAAACTCACGAATCAACTGAGTCGCTTCAAATCCATCCATAATTGGCATTTGAAGATCCATAAAGATCATCTCGTAATCATTATTTTGAGCTAACGCGAGCGCTTCTATTCCGTTCTCAGCAAGGTCGGCATCCAGATTAGAGCGACTGAAGAATGCCAAGGCAAGATCTTGGTTTAACTCATTATCTTCAACCAACAACACTTTTTGGCCTTTGAACTCTATTTGGTAATCCAATTGCAGTTCTTGAGACTTGAAGTGCGATAATTCCTCTTCGTTTGATCTAGGTAAAGTGAGTGGAAAGGAGAACTCACTCCCTTTACCCAGCACACTAGCCACTGATATTTCACTTCCCATTGCATGAACCAGTTTTTGGCTGATATTCAGACCTAAACCAGTACCACCAAATCTTCGTGTCGTGGTGCTATCCGCTTGACTAAATGCTTGGAACAGCTTGTGTCGATTCTCTTCTGATATGCCGATTCCTGTGTCAGACACACGGATCTTCATACTTACACTGTTATCATCAGATTCAACGAGAGTAACGGTTAATGCCACATGTCCATGTTCAGTGAATTTAATGGCATTACCAATAAGGTTGAGAATGACTTGAAACAACCTTAACGGATCGCCCCTCATCGGACTATCTAACTCAGGGTCAACAGACATCGATAAGTCGAGTTGTTTTTCAGACGCTTTGGATTCCATCAGCTCGATGACATCATTAAAGGTCGCCATAGGGCTAAATGGAATGTTATCAATGAAAAGCTGCCCCGCTTCTATCTTCGAAAAATCAAGAATGTCGTTAATAATGCTTAAGAGTGAGTGACCAGAACGGTGAACCTTCTCAATATAATTACGAGCTACTGGGTTTGAGATTTCTCCAATCGCGAGATAAGACAGACCAATAATGGCATTCATTGGCGTTCTGATTTCGTGACTCATATTCGCTAAGAATTCAGACTTCGCTTGGCTTGCAAGATCCGCTCTCTCTTTCTCTTCTTCCAACTGTTCGTTCAGGCGCTTCATCTCAGAGATGTCGAATGCCCAGAACAGCGTGGCTACTTCACCATCTAACTCAAACAAATAGTAACTGACTAATGCAACAAAGCGGGTTCCATCAGACTTCCTAAGTACCAACTCTCGGTTTTCAACCTTGCCATTGAGGCCAAGCTCATTATGGATTTCATCACGAACATCTAAAGAGTCGTGAATAGAAACCACGTCGATAGAGGACAGTTCTCGGTCTTCAACTCCGAATAAGCGCTTCGCTGTGTCGTTGGCATAACGAACCCTCTCTTCAAATACGACAGCAGCAGCAATTGGGGAGCTATTGAGCATGTTATAAAGCTGCTCCTGAGCTTTCTTAAGCGCGTCTGTGGCATCATTGGCGATGCTAATCTGCTTAGCGAGTTTTCGATTCCAGAAAACAATAAGTAACACAATGATCAAAGAAAAAGCGGAGATGGTGTAAACCAATTCATAATCGACTCTCTCTATCGCTTTTGGCGCTGCCCACTTCGCTGATATCTGTTGATGCTCTTCTGCAGAAATACCCTCAATCGCCTTATTCACAATGGAAAAAAGCAAAGGTTGAGATTTGAGAACATGTAAGGTCGGTGAGAGGAAGAAATCAAGTCGACCAATAATCCCGACCCCTCGATGACCAAATGAATCAATAAGATAGTTGAGGACATCAACGGTATCGATCATGCCGTCTAAGGTATTATCATCAAGTCTATTAAGACCTTCTGCCGTTGAATCGACATACACCCATTCAACGTTTGGGTATTTATCTACAATAGCGTTAGTGTTTGCCCCATACTTCGAAATACCAATTTTCCAAGCCGTTGCTTCTTCAAGCACCAAACTACTAACATCTCTTCTCGATGCGATGGCCAAGCGACTTGAAAACAAGCTTTTAGCTGCCTTGACATTTTCTCCCAAAGAGCGATTTTCTTGAGCAGCAGAGACCAGTTCTACCTCATGATGATCAACCAAACTTCTCGTCTCTGACCAACTATCAACGTCAACATGGTTAATACTTAACCCTGTTTTTTGCTCAATAAGCGTTAAATAGTCATCAATCATCCCGATATACTCTCCGGTATTTGAGACCGCCTCATAAGGGAGAGAGTTGGGGTCAATGCCTATCCTCACATCAGGGTTATCTTTGATCCATTGTCTTTCTTGTTGGCTTAAATTTAAAATCTCACCAATCAAATTGTTTGCTTGATACACATCTGCAATATAACGTTTGGCCGACTCACCAAACGAATCAAACTGTTCAACCGCAGGAAAATAAGCGTGGTTTCGTTCTAGTGATTTAGTATCAAAATAGAAAGTCATGGAACCAGAGTTGATCGTTCCTCCCTTAGTTCGATAATTTGCTATTTTTGTTACCGACGCAAAGTGAGAGGTGTTTTTTTTCTCGCCATGATCATCAACTAAGTTACCGATGTTCCAAGACTTAATAGGGCGATTACTATTATCAGCTTGAGCGGTGATCACTTGGAATGAACTGTCAGTATCAAAAACTTCAAAGATCTCTGACAATTCTTCAAAGCGGTCATTTACGATAAAATAGGCCGATATCTGAGCGATAATACTCGCTTTCTTAAGAACTTGGCTTAAATCATTCTGGACATTGGTCTCAATGATTTGACTTAAGCCGTCATCAGTTTGCTTAAGGTTTGTTATCGCTACATTGAAGCTATCCCTAAGCTCTTCACTCTTAAAATCTACGTAGATTGGATACGTGACTTTGTAGTTTTCATGCAGTTCTAGCTCTGCCATTTCAATAAAGCGGGTGTTGGTGATAAACCATTTCAATACTCGTTTCTCTACCATTAGCAGATCAACGTTTTGAGCTCTCAGCTGTGAGAATGCCGATTCAAGACTTTCATAATCTTCGATATGCTCGATGTCTAAATTACCATTCAGTACTTCAACTGAGTTTTTAATTGGTGAGCTGTCATCATACAAGAGAGCACCTAATGACAGTTCTTTCTGGGATTGGAGATTGAGTTTTCGTCGAGCGAGTGAAACCGGAACAAACTCAACATCAAGGACACTATCACTCAAGAAATGGGCATTCGGGTCGTCAAACTGAACACCTGAAACAAAAGCAATCGAGTTATTGTTATCAATGGCTTTTCTAGCTGCACTTGGAGGAAGAGTGACAACGTCACCTATCTTGTATCCCATATCGTTGAGAGCACGCTGAAGAATGTCGTGCTCTAGGCCTACTGCGGTGCTGTCTGGGTACATATACGGAGGGTTACCAAAGCCGAATACGCCCTTTAATGGCACTCGATAAGGAGAACTGTCTAACCACTTTGATAGAATCTGGTTCTTATTGCCCACATCGAAGGTTTCAATCTGCTTGTTTATTAGCGTCAGCAGCTCTGTTTCATCGGTTCGAACCACCATTGATGCTTCTAACCTTTTCCAATGCTCCAGAACATAATTGACCGCTAAATCATGAACACCAATCTTTTTTGCAAGATCCATGGTGGTAATTGGCTCACCTACAATGCCTTCAACATCGCCTTCCCCTAAAGCTCGTACCGCATCAATAACATTTTCAAAATCGACTCTCTCAACAGAGCTCAATCTCACTCCTGCGCGCTCCAAGTCAATGTTTTCATTAACCATAGCAATACGACGCTTATAATTTTGATCCAAGTTAGTATCAATCTTATTGTCGATAGGAACAATCACAGCTACCTGATAAGGAATATACGGCTCACTCGCAAGAAACCGCCCACCCTCACTGGGATCAAACTGTTGAAATGGGAAGATATCGCCTCGTCCATCTAACAAGGCTTCTTTCGCCTCAACACGTGAGCCCACGCTGATAAATCGAGCATGAACACCAAATCTATTTTCAAGATCTAATGCCCAATCTTTTATTATCCCAGACACCTTTCCGTCATCATCTATAAAGGAATAAGGGTAATGGTCTGTAAGGGCGATAAAGGTTACGGTTGGCTTGTTTTCTAACCACTGATTTAACTGAGCCTCCGTCACTTCAGCGGCATTCGTACTGCGAATGATCAACGGCCACGCTAACAACACGATCATAATAGAAACCACAAAATGATATAGCGTCAACGTTAAGCGATTACTCATCTTTAAATTGCTCTTTGATGCTTAATATTTGAGGTAGGTTTTCGAACAGTAAATCGACAATTCGAGGGTCAAAGTGTTTACCTTTTTGCTCTTCAAACAAGGCGAGTGCTTCATCGACGCTCCACGCTTTTTTATAGGGTCTTTCTGCTGTTAAGGCATCAAACACATCAGCGACCGCTGCAATACGCCCAACTAAAGGGATCTCTTCACCCGCGATCTGGTTTGGATAACCACTGCCATCCCATTTTTCATGATGATATTGTGCTACCTGAATCGCCATGCGCATCAGCTTGGAGTCACTCTGTCTTCCAAGGATCTCAACACCATACTCGACATGCTTCTGCATAATGGTCCACTCGTCGGCGTCTAATTTACCCGGCTTGAGTAACACACTATCTGGAATACCAATCTTGCCAATATCATGCATCGGAGCGGCATCACGTAAAGTTTCTGCATCTTCGTCTGTCATACCTAAAGCTTTGGCTAAGATCTCGCAATAGTGACTCATACGCATTACGTGCATACCGGTTTCATTATCTTTAAATTCAGCCGCCCTACCCAATATGTTAAGGGTCTCTAGCTTACCCAGATTGATCTCTTGAGTTTTCTCTTTCACCTGACTGAACAACGCGCGTTGCTGGTCATAAAGAGTAATGTGAGTTTTCACACGCTGCAGCGCGATTTCAGGTGTAATTGGCTTCGTCAGGTAGTCAACAGCACCTAGAGATAACCCTTTCACTTCGGCTTCTGGACCAATCTTAGCGGTAACGAATATGACGGGTATATGTGCCGTATTTGGCTGAGCTTTCAGCTGACGACATACCTCGTAACCATCTATGTCAGGCATCATGATATCGAGGAGAATAAGATCAGGCTGCGGCACCATCTTGGCAATTTTAATACCGATGGTACCGTTAATTGCGACCTTTACTTGATAGGTATCTTTGAGTATTGCTGTTAACACATCCAAGTTGCTCGGGGTGTCATCCACGACTAACACTATAGGTTTACGACTCATTGATACCTCGTATAAAAATCAAACAGTTATAATCATAGTGTAGATGGCTTTTCTTACCTCTCAACATGAAAATGACAAATGATTGTTAAAAATGGAGGGTAGATCTTCGAGTGACATCAAACTAACGCTGAGTTGATATGCATGTCAGAAACTCGTCGTACAAACTTCATACAATTCATCGAGTAACTCACCTTACTGTTAATTTTGGTCGCTAGATGGATGCCCATATCGGCATTAGAAACTAGAACAATCTATCGACTCAGGAACCTAACGACCTGAGTAATACATGCAGATTCGAACACCATCAAACTCACGAATCTCAAATGGAATCTCGTAGATCGACTCCATCACTGACTTTTCAACCACTTCAGAAACCTTACCCGACTTAACCACTTTGCCTTTCTTCATCGCGACAATGTTATCTGAATAGCAAGAAGCGAAGTTGATGTCGTGAATTACGATAACGACCGCTTTATTAAACTCATGGGCCAAACGATGCAGCGTCTGCATGATTTCCACAGAGTGTTTAATATCTAGGTTGTTCAGTGGCTCATCCAAGAA
This sequence comes from Vibrio bathopelagicus, assembly GCF_014879975.1. NCBI lineage: Bacteria > Pseudomonadati > Pseudomonadota > Gammaproteobacteria > Vibrionales > Vibrionaceae > Vibrio > Vibrio bathopelagicus. The sequence goes on from NZ_CP062501.1 coordinate 1,537,931, forward strand.
CACATAGTCGGTATCTTGCGCCACAACCATCGCAATAAACGCCATTTGACGCTGACCGCCACTGAGCTCATCAAGGTATTTGTTTTGAATATCGGTAATACCAAGATGTTCTAACGCCGTATCGACGACTTTATGATCTTCGTCTTTCAAGCGACCTTGAGAGTGTGGGAAGCGGCCAAAACAGACCAATTCACGAATCGTAAATCGCATATTGATGTTATTTGACTGTCTTAGTACAGCAAGGTGCTTCGCTAGCTCTTTGGTATCCCACTCAGCCAGTAATTTATCGCCAATAACGACCTCGCCCGCATCACTTTCGGTCAAGCGACTCGCCATAGAAAGCAGCGTACTTTTACCCGCACCATTTGGGCCAATGATAGAAGTCACTTCTCCTTTCGGGAACATAGCACTGGCATCATCCACCACGAGTGACTTGCCATACTTCTTACTTAAACCTGTTAATTTAATCACTACTTACTACCTTTACTGAATTCTGGTGCGTAACAACAAGAACATAAAATACAAACCACCGACCAAGTTAATGATCACGCTCACTGTGGTTTCAAACGCCATTACTTTTTCGATGAACCATTGGCCAGAAACCAATAGCACTATCGCTAACAAGCTGCTTGCGATGATAAGCACACGATGCTGATAAGATCTGAATATCTGGCGAGCTAAACTCACGGTGATCAAGCCAAAGAACAGCACAGGGCCAACTAGAGCCGTAGATACCGCAACCATCACTGACACAATCACCAAGGTAATCTGAGTCAGTCGCTTGGTGTTCACGCCCAAGCTTGTCGCGTTATCAACACCAAGCCAAAGTACATCAAGCTTAGGAGCCAACAGCCACAGGCCAGTCAAGCTCAAACCCAATGGAATAAGGCTGAGATAAACCAGTTCTCCTTTCACGTTATTGAAGCTTGCGAACATCACATTCTGCAGCACCGCAAATTCGTTCGGATCAATCAACATCGCAAGGAAGTTCGCTAAGCTCGAGAATACGCTGCCACACACGATGCCAATCAGAAGCAATGTGAACACGTTGTTTCGCTTACTCTTAAAGTAGAAATGGAACAGAGCAAACGAGAACAAGATCATCACAGTCACAGACATCGAAAAGTTTGCGATTGAATCAATTACCCAGAAGCTGGTACTGCCAAACACAAATAGAAGTACCGTTTGAACCAGCATATACAAGCTGTCAAAGCCCAAGATGGATGGGGTTAGAATTCGATTATTAGTGATGGTTTGAAAAACCAGTGACGACGCCGAAATCGCTACCGCCGCCAATACAATCGACAGCAGTTTTGGTAGTCGCAGAGACAAAAAGAACTCGTAGTTATCCCACGTAAGGCCCTGCCCGATGAATAACGCTGTCATACCCAAAGACGCGATAGCCAGAATCGCAATTTTTACTGAATCACGCATTCGACTTGTCTCTCATGATTAGGTAGATAAAAATCAATCCACCAAAGATGCTGATTACCATAGAGATTGGAATCTCGTAAGGGAAAATGACGATTCGAGCTAACAAGTCACAAGCTAGTACCAAGATCACGCCCCAGTAGGCTGTCCAAGGCAGAATCTTCTTCATGTTATCGCCCATCATCAGTGAAACGATATTTGGCACGATAAGGCCAAGGAATGGGATGACACCGACAATCATCACCACAGAAGAAGCACAGATAGCCACAAGAGCAACACCAATGAAGACGATCTTCTGGTAATTCAAGCCGATGTTTTTCGCGAAGCTTTCACCAATGCTCGCCGCACTAAACTGGCTTGCAAAGTAGTAAGCCAACATACAAGCAGGCACTGCTAGATAAAGGATTTCATAGCTGCCCTGCAACACGCTCGCAAAGTTCGCCATCGTCCATGCAGACATGGTTTGTACCAAGTCATACTTGTAAGCAATAAATGTCGTCAGCGCCGAAACCACGTTGCCATACATGATGCCTATCAAAGGCACTAAGACTGCGTTTTTAAACTTGAGGTGCTGTAGAAAACGAACCAATAACATGGTGCCGAACACCGCAAACGCGAAGATAAAGCCTAAGTAGCTCCATTGTGCGGCGTTACCCAACACTAGAATACCGACGATATAACCCAACATCGCACAGTCAATGGTGCCCATCGTCGAAGGCGCAGCAAACTTGTTCTGTACGATCTGCTGCATGATCAAGCCAGACACACTCAACCCCGCACCAGCAAGCACAATCGCGAACAGTCGAGGAATTCGACTAACAATATAAATAGAGTTGGCGTGTTGGTTGCCATTAAAGAAGTCACTAAAACTGATTTCAGCGACCCCAATCATCAATGACGCAATGCATAACACAACAAGAAATACAGCAGCTGCAATAGGTTTCAGCATAGAAATAATACTAAGGTAGGTCTCTTGGAGTCCGTATGAAAAGTGAAAAAGGGCTTATAAGAACACTCTTATAAGCCCGAAAATCTGATCAGTGGTTACTATTGAATCGTACGTTCAATGTCACCCAGCATTCTGTGAATCGCTGTCACACCGCCACCCGCCAGATACCAAGCACTTGAATCAAGGTAAACGATGTTGCCTTGTTGCGCTGCTGGTGTTGCTGCTACTAGTGGGTTATCGAACAGTTGTGGTGCACGGCCTTCTGACTTACCAATTGCTTTCTCACGATCTAGGATGTACAGCACTTCAGGTTTTGCATCTGCAATGTATTCGAAAGAGATAAGGTTGCCGTGAGTACCTTTAATTGGCGCTACTTTCGCACTCTTAGATTCGACGTAACCGAAGTCATCAAAGATAATCGAGAAACGGCTGCCTTTGTTGAACATCGCAATGTTGTTGCCGTTATTCATTAGCATCATAGCTGAGGTTTCGTTAGCGGCTACTTTGTCATTTACCGCTGAAATCGAAGCTTGAGTCTCGTCGATGAGCGCTTCAACTTCTGCTTGCTTACCAAAGATGTCGCCTAGCGCGCGCCAGTTTTGTTGTGCATCAGCCCAATACTTGTCACCTTCAATAGAGAACATGATAGTTGGGGCGATTTGTGCCAACTTGTCGTAAACCTTAAGCATGCGGTTTTCTGCGATGATCACATCAGGCTTCAACATGTAGATAGCTTCAAAATCAGGTTCGCTCAATGAACCAGTATTCGCCGTCGTTTCTTTGTATGAGGTAAGGTAGTCAGGCATTAAGCTGTGAGGCGCGCCTACTGGTTCCACACCAATTTTATCCAGCACATCCAAGCTACCAAAGCCCAGAACCACCACACGTTGTGGCACTTCATCAAACTGCGCTGTGCCCTTTACGTGCTCAATGGTGATGGTTTCCGCTTGAGCGGTCATCATCAAAGACGATGCAAGAACGATGGCAAGTCCGCTCAACAACTGGCGAACTGAATTAATAGTTTTCTTCATGTTTCTTCCTTTGCCATTGAGTTAAACCACCACTCATGACAATAAAAGTCATACTACTCATAGATGAGCATGGGGAGTACACAACTGCTAAATAACGATAATTTAAAGTTTGCCAGTGAATTGACAACAAACTTGTAACGCAAGTGATAATTATTATTAATTATATTTGCGATAAAATTAAGGCACAACTACTTTGTTATTCAGAAACGTAAAAGTGATTATTCATATTTTGCGAGGCTTCGCTTCGAAGTATTGAGATAGTCAACGACATAGAGGGTATAGACAGAGAAAGTGAACGGTTGGACAAATAAAAATACGGCTAAGATGTCTATCGGTCTGAAGCTGAAAGAAGCGATCTATTCCTGTAAACGCAATCCTTACGTATAGTTTCCACTTGTGATTTACAATGTAAAGATATTATATAACAGTCACTTAATTTAGAAAAACAATAACAAAGACACGAAAACGTGTTGAACACATTATGAGTTCAACAAGCATCATCAATAACACGCTTATGAAAGAGTCACCACCCCACCAATACGCTCGCTAAATCCTCATCAAACGCTGATAAATCATTCAATTTTATTTTGAGATTAAATTAAAAATAGGGTTGTAATTTAAAAAACTAGGCGTATAGTTCGCCACTTGGCTCTAATTTATAGAGTTGTTAATGCTAAAGTAAGTCCAAGTTCCACATAGACAGTTCTCGATTCCCTCGTTACACCATCTCTGCGTCAGCTTTCACCTAGATAGTCATTCAATAGCTTTTAAATTCGATCCTACTACCGCTCTATTCGTCATTTGCTTTCTTTTTAGCGAATTCAAAATAGATCGCCTACTTAAATATAAATGTAATAAACACAAGGCACAGTTATGTCACGCAGAACAACACGACAAACCCATTGGTACCAACTATCACGCGAAAAAACAGTCCATAAACTAAAAGGTAATAAATGCTCAAGATTAAAATAGACTTACATAAAGAAGAAATTTCATGGGTCACCGAGATTCGACAGCTCAATAGCGATATACTCCACCGCCACATATTGCCCAAGCTACAACATCACAGTTATCTCATCGACTTTGAATTTAATGAACGAGAAAGCATCGGAACTATCGTTTCAGGCAACGGAAACACCCTAGGACATTTCACACTCCTATAGCATTTCCCAAAGGCTGAAAAAAGAAACATCACCGAGTTCCAAAGATATAAAAGATGTCACCCTCAATTCGCTCTAGCAGAACAAAATAGAGTAGAAGTAAAACAGATCAGAAACCTAGCCCTTTTTGCATTTCACACGCGGCTAACGCTAGCTAGGTTATCGTGCTTCTATTGAAACCAACTTATATCGAACTCTAATCACCAATGAGTCATTATCATTGCGTTAACGGCATCGACCTTAACTTTTGATCAAGAGTATATAAGTGTTCTGCAGCTTGCATGTGTTGAGGGTAATCACTGAATTTCTCACGATTCTCCTCATTCATCTTACATGTCTCATCCACCAGCATTAACTTCCAATACAGCTTTGTTGTATGCAGCATCGCCAGTAAAGGTTTGAACACCTCTTTCTCATAAGCTTGAATCAACTCTTCAATCAATTCGTCACGCTCGTCTTCACTTGCGATTGAACCATTGGCTGCCGACAACACCTTTTGATATTTCAGATTGAGTTGCAGCTTATCCATCACCGTTTGGTTATCTTCCGCCAGTTCGATGAGCTTTGACTTAATGATGCTCAACCAATTCGCTTGACTAAGAACCACATCATCAACACTCTCAATATCTTCACGTATTTGACGTTCTACGTCTTTTTGAGCTTTCTTTAAAACACCACGCACCTTTTGGAAAGGCAGTTGAAATTCCTTACTTAGCTCGATAATCAGTTTATGAAAACCACCATTTGGAAGGTGTAAGTTTTCTTTAAACGTAGCCATTGCAGCTTCTTGCTGATCGGTAAGGTTGGTCATTTTATTTCCTATGCTTGATAACTCACGGTGCTGAGCCCTTGATCATACCACTATTAACCGTGATTTCTCCGTAACTTCATGAGTTACACCTAGCTATGTACTCAAATTATCTCAAGGCCTTCTCATTCGGCTAGCTTTTAATCCATATGGCATTAAATGGTAAGTCTCTCTCGACGAATATTCGTACATTAGTCGCACAGGGTATACAGCCAGACAGGAGTCATGACTTACATATGAAAGATAACCGTGAGAATTGAGAGAACAACATGACCTATTCAGAATACAAAGACTCCGATTTACATAAGTGCGTGAGCATTGCAGCAGAAGCAATGATTTCAATCGCCAAGTTTACCTTTAAAGCCACAACTCTTTTATTCCGATTTTTCCGCTGGCTTGCAGTGAAGACTTATACCTATGTTATGAAGTAGTCGTTGTCATTAACACGACTCTCCCTTTCAAAACATCAAGCGCGCCCAATTAGGTCGCGCTTTTTTTATGCCCAGATTTTTATAACTCGATTTTTTAGGCCTAGCTTTTGATAACTAACCCTTTATACCGAAAGTACGTGAGCATTTTATATCACCGATGGCGTTAAATGGTAAAACTGGCCATCGAATAAAAACCATACTACACCTGTTCCAACAAAACAGACTTCTAACTTATACAGGTACTAAAATGAAAAAGATTGCACTTAAAATTGTAGGACTAACGGTTTTGGCTTCTGCGCTAACTGGTTGTATCGGCAGTAACGCCGTAACAGGGAAAGTGATGAAATTTAACGTTGAAGTTGTCGATAACCGCTATGCTCGTGCAGGTGTAAACTTCCTATTAGCGCCTGTATACGGTATTACAACCGCAGCCGACTACGTAGTATTCAACTCACTTGAATTCTGGACGGGTAAAAACCCAATCAGTGGCGCGCCGCATGTATTCGATACGAAGACAGACACGCACTTCAAAGTGAACGATGAGCTAGATCCAAGCCTTAAAGAAGCGCCTGTTGGCCCAATTTCAAACAATCGCACCATCGAGACCGGTGAGATGATTAAGATCGACGAAAACACGGTTCAAATGGACATCGTCTATACGTCTGGTGAAACGGCGACTCTGACGGGTATCAAAGACGGTCAAAACGTTAGCTATTACATGGATGGTCAGCTTGTATCGCAGACGACTATCGCTGAATTAGAGAAGATTCAAGGTACTGAGGCGTAAGGTCCATAGCTCACACAGAGTTCAAGTTCAAAGCTCATATAGGCTTCGAAACTGATAAAATAGAAGAAGCCCGGCAGTTGCCGGGCTTCTTCGCATAAGCTCTATTGGGATTGAGACTGTGCAAGCCGAATGCTCACCAAACTCGCTACCATGATAGCCAAATAAAAGCTGCCGATAATGGACTCCATAAACACGAAGAACTGAGCAATAGGCAAAGCCGGTGAAATATCACCATAGCCAACCGTGGTCAACGTGATAAAGCTAAAGTACATCGCATTAAACAAGTTCGTCAGCCAGATTTGCTCTTCCAACCCGTTAAAGGCATTAGGGAAAATTTCTAAAATTAACAAATAGATAGTCGACCAAGCAAACCCTAACAACAAGTAAATACAGATTGACCCGATGATATGATTAGGGGTTACCGTTTTTGCTTTCATCACCTGCTTTAACGCCGAGTAAATGTGCGAAAACAAGAACACAGCCAACGCCGATAGCGTCACTATCGACAGGTTATAGCCTTCCAAAAACGAAAACACGCCAGACACTGACGCCGTAATCAATAACAGTCCATACCAAGAGCGATACAAGGCTCGCTCTTTATGAATACCGACAATTGAACTCGCCAATGTAATGATGATGAGAAATAGTATCGTTTTCTGGCCTTGCGGATAAAACTGCTGCATCACCGCGCAACCAAAAAACAACACCAACAGTGCATAGAATAAGAAGTAGAAGTTATCGTCTTTAGAGACTGGCTTCATCTATTTCTCCTCGGCCTCTGCTGGCTTTTTCTCTGTTTCTTCCTGGTTTTTCTCTTCAAGCCCAAGCCATGCCATCATCAGCTCATAACTTAAACTCAGTATCACAGCACCAACGAACAGACCAACGATTCCTGACATCGCCATTCCGCCCAGCGCACCAAGCAAAATAACCAACATTGGAATATGAGAGCCACGGCTGAGTAATACAGGCTTCAAGATAGCGTCACTGCCGCTCACCAAAATACACCACACTAAGAACAAGCTCGCGGCCAACGTTGATTCAACGCTGAACATGTAAATAGTTGCAGGTAATAGAGCAAGAATCGGTGGCAGTTGGATGATTGCAATGAGCAGCACAGCCAGCGCCCAAAACGCAGCAGCAGGAACGCCAGCGATAACCAAACCAATTGCCGACATCATGGATTGAATCACAGCCACACCAATAACACCTTGCACAACACTGCGCACGGTCGATTTAGAGAGCTGTACCAACTCTTCACCTTTGCCGTCTGTTAAACGCGCCACTAAATGTGTCATACCGGTTTGGCATTTATCGGCATTACTCATGAACGCACCAGCAATGATGGTCGAGATAATAAACTGAATGAAACCACCACCCAATGAACCTAAAATCGAGGCAGCTTTGCTCGCGAATATCTTGAGCTCTTCGGCATACTTAATGAACACGCTTTCTATATTGGACGAAGCATGAACCAAGGCCGCATAAACTTTCTCGCCGATTAACGGGATATCTTGCAAAGATTCTTTCGGCTTAGGCAGGGTTAAGGTTCCATCTTGCACACCCGTCATCAGATCTGAAGCGCTGGTGTAGATACCAGAAGAGAGTGCAACCAATGGAATCAGTAGTAATAACACACCAATAAAGCTCAGTAATGCACTGGCTTTGCCTTTCGACATCCCTGTTTTATTTGAAATCGCCACTGCAACTGGGTACAACGCAGTCGCAATAATTGCACCCCACACTACCAACAGAATGAACGGGCGTAGAATTGAAAAACACCAATAGACGAGCATGGCAATGGCTGCAATTTTAATTGCGGCATCAATTGCCTGTTTTGAAAAATCATCGGTTAACTTCATGAGACGTCCTTGTAAGGGCAAAATTAAGGCTGATTCTGTAAGAACTTCCAATTCCTAGTTTCAAGGAAGAGAGAAGCCAAAATCATATAAATTCCAATCAACATTAACTGGAATATGCGAATGAACGTATTGCTATCAATATCGCCAGAACTCATCAATGTGCTGCCCACAAGTACCAATAAGGTGCTAAATGCAGTGGCAAAAATGGGTGCTTTTTCTGGAACGGTATAGATCTTGGTAGCCATAAGAATGGCGATAAGTCCTATAAATAAAGAATAGAAGACAATATTGGGAACAATAGAAAGGATTGAAAAAGCAGCAATCGCTAGCAAGCCTCCAATACCATTACTGATCACTAAAAATGCGCTCAGTTTTACGGATTTTTCTGAGGTGATCATTAACGACAGCAAAGCGATAAACATCATGGTAAGTAGTGCTTCAGATATCTGAAAGATAAAGAAAAAGCACACCACGGGATAAGAGATGATCATTGCGCGAAAAGCCGCGTACCAACGTTGTTTCTTTTCTAGCGGCGCTGTAGCGAAGCCTGAAAACTCCGATTTGGGCTCTGGAAAAAAGATATGCACCAGAGCAAAAATCATCACCGAAACAACACCAGAAGTCGCCAAGCCTGATGCCAACAGTACTGACATCCCAGGATTTGAGATAGCCATGAAAGGCAGCATCAATACAGCAATCAATAGAATGGTCGCAAACAGATTCCATTTGGGGTCAACAAACAAGTAGTAACCCCAAAGCATCATCAAGCCGACCAAAATCAACAAAGGAGCTGGGTAATGTGTGATACCTCGAGACAGTAACAAGCCTAGCCCCATAGTCACCACAACCGCCAGCAATAACTCATAGACGGTTTCTTTGTGCAGATCTGGCTTATCGATTAAAAACTTGGCCGTGAATACCGGAGCCACAAATGCCAGCGGCCAATTGATCCACGCCGCCAAAAATACAGCCAACGTGACCCCTACGGTATATCGCAGGATCCGTTGCTGTGTTTGTTGGTCGAGTATCGGCTTATCGGACATAAGACAATACGCTGATAAATCGAATCCACAGTTTGCCTATCGCATTGAAAACAAAGTTATCACCGCTATAAACAATCACGTCCGCTTGACCACCAACTCTCAACATACCTTTCATATCATCACGTTCAAATTCAATCATGATAGGAAGCATCTGAGTTTGACGTAACCAACCCGTTTGTTGACTCGCTTGTGCAAGTTTACCCGCTTGATCATTTTGTCCCCAGTCAACACCCCAATCGATGCTACTCACACGGCCTTTAACGATTTGACCGGGTGCGAAATCCAAAGCCACTTCCACTTCATCACCCACAGTGACGTTACCTAAGCTGTTTTCACGATAGTAAGCTTCAATCCAAATATCTTCGGTTGAAACAAACGTCATAATCGCTTGCCCTGCCGATGCGTAAAAGCCTTCCGATAAGCTAAAGTTAGACACGCCACCTTGGGTTGGCGCTTTGATAACTGTGCGTTCAAGGTTCAGCTGCGCTTGTTCAAGTGCCAGCAATGCCGCTTTCACTTGGCTGTTTTCTTGTCCCTCTTTACCCATTTGTTGCTTAGCACCTTCAAGATCTGCCTCTGCATTAACAACAGCCGCTCGAGAAGTCGCCAACGATGCACGCACTTTATCGGCATCTGATTTAGAAACGACACCTTTATCAGCCATCTCTAAAACACGCTTGGCTTGCAGCTTGGTGTTTTGTCTTTCAACAATGGCAGAAGTAAGTTTCGCTTGTGCTGAAGCAATACTCGCCGTTTGAGCGCCGACATTTTGCCCTGCAATTTCGAGGTTTTGCTCTGCTTGTTGTACGGCAATTCGATAATCGGACTCATCCAGAATCGCGAGCGTATCGCCTTGATTAACCAACTGATTGGGCTGAACCAGAATATCCAATACTTTGCCTGACACTTCCGGTTTAATGGGAACAATGTAGCCTTTTACACGCGCGTTATCCGTAATGGGAATGATGCGATCGGCGATAACACTGAATAAAAGCATGAATGCAACAAAGAAAAGAAGGTAGTTGGTAACCTTCCTCACTTTGTCTTTACCGTTTTCTGGTTGAGTAACTTCTTCACTGTCGTCTTGCTTGTTCCCTGTGACTTCTGACATGGGACTCCCTTCTAAATAACTAACATCAACAAAATTAATACCTTAAAAATAAACCCGACCATGGAAAACTCAAGTAAATAGGGTTAGATTTACTAAACAAAGCGTCGCAAATGATATGCACGTCCAATAATGCAACGATGAACAAGGATTGTTTGCTCATGGCTCCTAGCCCTTACCAAGTCCCTGTAATACAAACCAGCTATGCCAAGATCTTAGTTCAAATCTTCACTGACTATGGACTCAACTTGCATGAATTGCTTAAAGACTCCGGCTTACCACCCGATCTTATCGAGTCGGAAAGCGACTTTGTGCCGTCAGAATCCATCAAACGACTGATTTATCTAACCTCTGCACAACTTGGCGTCTCTCGGTTTACCGATGTCCTTGGTCTCGCATTTAGACGTCGAATCATCCCACATGTATTGCATCAATTTACCGATTTTGAAACTATTGGCGATTCGCTCAAACATATCGATAAGATTTTTTCCTACGACTCTCCGGGGAGTAAAGTTGAGTTCATTCAAGAGCATGGTCAAAGCTGGTTTTGCCGAACTGCACCAGAAGATTCGTCACCAATGTTCCAATGGGGCGAAGTCTTTGCTGTAATGTATATCATTGAATTAATGTCGATTTTAACTCAATCACCTTGGCAGCCCAGTAAAGTACGCTTGCAAGGTCACGACATCGATGTAATCAAAACGCTACTTCCAAGCAACTGCCAACTGTTCATCGACCAACCGTCCACTGCCGTACTTATTCCCGAAGAGGTTTTGCAACAACCAATACGCTTATCTTCTAAAGATCTAAGCGCAAAACCTGCTCTTATTGAATGGCACACCAGCTTTACTGATAGCGTCTACGAGTTACTCAAGCCCTATATGAAAGAGCAAGACCTCTCACTTGAAGAAGCGGCTGAGCTGCTTAACTTTTCAGTGAGAACCTTTCAACGCAAACTCAAAGGCGAAAATACCACCTACCGAAAAATAAAAGAAAACCTGATGTTTTCCGTTGCGTGTGAGTTGATGGAAGAAGGCCATACGCTGACTTACATCTCGAGTCAATTGGGTTACACCAATATCTCTCACTTCTCACGCGCTTTTAAGCGAGTGTCCGGCCTTACACCTAAGATTTACCAACGTTCAATTTCCGCTTAGATACAAGTTTAAACGATTAGATACAGGCCTAAGCGATTAACCAAGCTTGAAACCTAACCAATAGGCATCTAGCCAATAGAGACCTAGCCAAGAGCGATAGGCGTCGGATAACCGGAACTGGTGCTGCACACTCTGTTCCGGCCATTGCCTTTGGCACGATATAACGCCCTATCCGCGCTGCGATAGGTCGTTTCAGCTTGCGCCTGTATTTCAGACACGCCACTGCTCACCGTGAGATTCAACGTTGTGCCGTTGGCAATCACTTCTTTCAATCGATACATGGCCTCAAACGCTTCTGACAAATTGGTTTCTGGCATCAAAATAGCGAACTCTTCACCCCCGATTCGAGCCACAATGTCGGTATCTCGGCTGTTGTTTCTCAGTAATTCAGCCACCTCTTTAAGGGCAATATCACCTTGGTCATGGCCATGGTTATCATTGATTGCTTTGAAATGGTCCAAATCGATCAAGGCCAAACAAGAATGCGTGTAACCGTAGCGCTCGGCTAGGTTTGAGTAATGACTTAAATCTTTATCAAAACGGCGGCGGTTCCAACAACCAGTGAGAGAATCCGTTTCAACCAGTATTCTTAATCGTCGTTCTAACACCTTGCGTCGACTAATATCGGTAAAGGTCACAACGTACTTTTCGTTATTTGGCAGTATTTCAGCTAACTTTTCGACAACCACATTCACAGTAAAGTGTTCGCCAAGTCGACTGACACCACTCAGTTCCCCCTTCCATCTGTGGTTTTGCTTAAGTGAGGCGCGAATGGTTGATACCAAGCCGTTGTTGTTCATGAAACAAAGGTCAGAAATTGGGCGAGATTCGACTTGCTCAAAGGCATAGCCTGAAACTCGAGAAAACTGCTGATTGACTTGTATGACTCTCAATTGGCTATCGAGAATGATAAAACCGGCGACGCCATCAATGATCGCCTCAGACAAGCTGTTCTTGCTTTGAGTCATTTCATGGCGATAAAGACGTCCGGTAAGGAGAGTGCTGATCAAGAACAGCGTACATACAGAAAAAACCATGGCCGCCGTAGAAGCAATGCTCAACAACCACAAGCTAACGGCCATATTCAGGACAAGTGCAGATACCACGTATAGCGGCACTTTTCGGTCAAAACTTAACTTGTTCATAGTTTGCTCAGGTGATGGGCGGATCGCTATGATGGCTAAGTTTTAACGATGATATTTACCATTTTACGACACATATAAATTCAAATTGTATGCGTACTTTTGAGAGCAACAACTTATGCTAGTTATTGAGTAAGAAGAGCAAACTACCACCACTGAGTGAACTACCGTAATTGAAGTTAATCCCGACACCGAAGTTATCAAAGAAGTAAGAGTCGTAAGGCACATCAAACACCAAGCCTGCACCAAATTCATAGTAATAGTGTGTATCTAGAGGATCAGTCAAATCACCTGCCACATCGATTCTTCTAACATTATAGTGAATCTGAGGGTTCTTTAACGACCAAGCATCAAATGCAACATTTTGTCTAAATTCCAGCTCATTGATAAATCGCAATCCTTCTGGATTACCGATGTCGCCATCATTCGCTTCGCCCCAACCTGTTCCATAGAAATAACGGACTCGTGAGGAGACATTCCAACTACCCCACTCTTGTTTCTGTAAATATCTGAGTTTGACCGAAGGTTCGCCAACTAATGCCCATGCGGAAGTATTCAGCGCGTAACCGTCGAGCTGAGATTGAAAAGCTTGAGAGTAGCTGTTTTTGTATTCGTATTTGTTGCGGTAATAGAGCAAGTGAGTGCCTAAACCGTAAGCGATAGACCAATGTGGGTTTAAATGGTTTTGAACCCCGAAAAAGCCATACAAACCCAATACCGAGTCCTCATTTGGGTTAACACGACGGTCAGTTGTTACGTCTGATGAAATCTCTATATCTTGTTCAGAAAGCGCATAAGATCCTCGCACAGACCAAATCAGGTCAAGGTCAGGATCGTCGGTTTTGATCACTGAAGAATAAGGAATGGAACCAACACTCACTTGGCTTCGAGTGTCGATGGTTTTATCAGAGCCAAAACCACTGTCGTTTAAGTTGATAAATGAGTTAGGGTCGAAATCAACAAAACCTATTGAGACGGCATCGCTGTCTGTAAGCGCAATGGAAACAGCAAATATCTTCTCCAAGCGATGCTGAATCGCTTCATTAGAAGCATAGGCTGAGGAAGAAATCAGGCTTGTTAAAAGTAAAGCAATAGAAGGGGGATATGGTGATTGGGGTGAAAGCATTAAGTTGACTCCATTCAAACTTATGCTTCAAGTGTAATTGGTAATTTCACTATTTCAATCAGATAGTTAATAGTGTAGTTGATACCGCTCTCAGTTCCGATTGCAAGAGCGTCGCCAAATCTATGGCTCCCCAAAGTTCTTCCACGTCTTGGATTCTAAAGTGAATAATCATATGTACCTCTGCCTAAGTCGAGAACTCATTCGAGAACTCATATTGAATCAATCTTGATTGGGATACTTACCATAATACGCCACTCGCACTTTAAGAGCTGTTTCGCATCCTGAACAATAAGCATTTGAATATCCTATGTTTATCTCCTAAGTTTTTGGTAACCCTTTACTCAGGAAGAAGTAGATGAGCAATATAGAAAAAGTATATGGATTTAATACGCCCCAGCGACTCTTTGTCGGCTACACACTCGCAGTCCTCGTTGATTTAACCGTTCTCAATTTTTTTGATGAATACTGGGACTTCGTTAATATCGAGTCATTCACCATCTCATTTGCTGCCGCGATTTTGCTACAGCTGTTGCTCAAACTGTCTATTGGTTTAGAACATAAGCTGGCAGATTACTTCAAGTCGAAACCGGGTACTGCGCCTAAGATTTACAGAGGCTTGTCTAGCTACGTAATTCTGGTCGGTTCAAAGTTCGTGATGCTAGAAGCAATCAATATCTTGTTTGGTGACAAGGTAGACTTCACAGGCCCATGGAATGGTGTGGTGGCGTTCTTTGCCGTGGTGTTTACTATTCTGGTCGCAGAGATTATTGTTTCAAAGATCTACTTTGCTCTCGATGACACGCCCAAAGCAGAAAAAGCATAGCCGCTTTTCATCCACACCTAAGACAAAAAAAGTGAGCCAAATAGGCTCACTTTTTATATCTATTTTTTGCATTTCAGCGATTAACAAGCAGATAAGTTAGATAAAGACTCTCGCTCTAATACCGAATACCCAAGCGCTACTTTCATTTGAAAACGCAGGATCTTTTATGTACTGGATGTCGGGTGTAACTTGGAAGTAATCACCAAACTGCATGTTGTAGTAGATCTCAGCTGTCCATTGTTCTGTACTGCCACTTATCGCTTTAGCATCTGCTTCAAAAGAATCACCATTCACTTCTGCCCAGTTCAGCGCCACACCTAAGTTGTTGGTTGGTTTTCCTAATCCGAAAAAGCCCATACCAACCGAAATAGATTTATCGTAAAGGGCAACATCCCCTTCTGAGAAACCACCGCGAACAAACGGCATCACTTGTGGAGTCATGAACTGACTCCATGAGAAATTAACACCCGAGCCACCTTCCTTCGCAAGGCTATTACTATGGCGAGTATCGTCACCAAAGTCCCAGAAAGTCACGTGGAAGTTATCGGTATAGATCTGCTCTTGCGAAGCAGTCCAGCCTAACTCCAATGTTGTAAAGTAAGACGCATCGCTACCAAAAGCGGTATCAAAGCCATCAAAAATATCATCTGACTGACCATTTGCATCGGCGATACCACCGACTACATAAAAATTCTCGCCCAGCATATGACCGGCAGAAAGGGCCAATACACCATCATCTGGTAAGCCCATCGCACCAGAGCCTGTCGAGAATGCCAAGTTAGTAAAACCAGACCATGGGCTTGCTAAAGCGTAAACATCAGCATAGTTAGTAACGTCTTGCCAGCCGACAATAATGGTGCCTTTACCATCATTGATTTTTTGCTTCCAATTTAAGTCCGTAACACGAAACCCTTGGTCACTGTATGCTGGACCGATTGCACCGACATATCCAAGTGGTCCGAATGAATAGTCTTTTGGCGAAGTATTACCATAAGCATGCCTATGTTCCACCTTCCATACCAAGCTACCTGAGTTCTGAGTGTCGTTTCCTAATAGGTGCCATGAACCGTATAGTCGTGCCACGCCCGATGATGCATCAACGCTATCACCACCAACGCCGTCCCCAGAAGTAAGGCCTAAGGCAAAGTAATCCGCACCAAAGGTAAAACCATCCTCAGCTAATGACTCTCGCCAAGATTTCTTCTGTGCTTTCTGTTCTGCAATTGTGTTCTCAACAGAGTCTGGGCCGTCAAAGTTTGCGCTATAAACGACTGGGCTAACCGAGCTCACCGCCACGATCACCGCCATGCTTAATTTAGAAAATCTTGAGTTCATCATGTCACCACTGCAATTTAAGTTAGTTTTATTTTATTCATTACTCAGATGAAAAATTATCATTTGATGACACTGAACAATTAAAGGTTGATATTGTTCAAAGTCATCTCACTAATATTCAATAACTTAGTAGGCATACTGCCAGTCTTCAAGGTTGATAAATGGCCATTTGCTGACAATGATGAATTCTGTGTGCTGGCTTTCAGTTTAAATGCGCTTATTGATGCATCAAGGTTCGATATTCTCTTTTCGGTACTGTCTTGGCGTCATGTTCATTTGACGCTTAAACGCTCGAGTGAAGTGAGATGAATCGGAGTAGCCCATCTTTGCTCCTACTTGCGTAATCGACAAGTCTGGCTGCTTAAGTAACTCCAACACTTGCTCCAACACCATCTCTTCTATCAAAGCTTTGTAAACTACTCCTTCGTTTTCCAATCGGCGCTGAATCGTTCTGACATGGATATTCAAAATCTCAGAAGCCAAGCTAATTGGGAGTTTTCCCATCGTCAAATAGGGTTTGATAACGAGTTTGAAAGCACTCAAAAATGAACTAGGCAAAGGCGTGGCTGGTACAGACTCTTGAGCAGCTTTCGGTAAAACAATCGGCTCAAGCATTATCTCTTCTGGAACTTCAAAGGCGGTGACGGGTCTGTGCGTATAAAATTGAGCCCCCCCCATTTGCGGCAAAGATTGGAAGCATTCAAGGTCATCACTCTGAATACCGACCTCCGATGGCTGCCAGCGCCCTTGTGTTAATACTGAAAGCAACTCGTTGATAAAAATAACCGAGAACAGCTCTGCAAACTTAAACCAAGGATCATTAGTAAAAGGTTTTTCGCGAACAAACCACCACTTGCCACCGGATTGCTTAGTATAGACATTCGCGCCATTGGATATGAGCTTCAACTGCTCACCCAATTGGTCTAGCGCGCTTTTCAATGAAGCCTGTTGACTTAGCTTAGTCACAAACCTTGGTACATAGGTTTGCTTGCAAAAGCTCCACATAAACAGAGAGAACTCTTCTCGTGACGCCGACTCACCCATAATTTTGACCACGTTTTTAATAGTGGTCTCAGGGAGGTACTCGTAATGGTCGCTACTGGTGAGAATATCATTGGGAATTTTGGCACTGCGTAACAAGGTGTAGATTTCACCGTCGATATGTTTGAACAGTTCCGCAAACAGCTCGACTTCTTTCTTATCTACAACCGTCATTTGAAGGGTATTGGACATCCTTTCCTCTTAATCTGTTCTTTCACGAACTCAAATTATCACCTTATTTAAGATAGCAGAATAAATGACGAGTGACCTAGGCTTACTAACCGAACATCTCCGTCAAAATAACGAATAAACAATCGGTTAGTAGCCAAACTAGCGTTTACTGACTTGGCAGATTACTGAACTGCTAGATCCGATCTGCGTACCCAGAATGCACGCACATGGTCGTAAATCAGGTTGAATACAAACGCGTAAATGGTAATAAAAATGGTCACACCGATATCCATCAAAAATGCCTGCCAAATACCCACGTTAAGCAAGAAAGCCATCACTGGGATAGTCGCTATCAGCAAACCAGCCTCGAACAGCACCACATGAAAAATACGCAATTTCAGCGAACGCTTGGATTTTTCACCCGTGAAGTAGCGATCAAAAATGCGATTAAAACAGTAGTTCCAAATCATCGCGATAGTCGCAACAACTATCATGGTTTCTGATAAGGCATTCACATCGTGATCAGTAAATATCGCTAAGCCTATAATTGAAAGCGTTACAGCCAAAACTTCAAACAACACTGAGTGAAACACTCTCTCTAACGTACTCATACATTCCTCTAAATAATCTAGTATGTGTTGGATTAGCTAGGATTATGTCATCGGAAATAATAAGAGAAAGTTAACAACCATCACGAATAGTGATAGCCTGAGACTTATCACCCCATTTGGTATTGAGCGAGAGATAGTATGTACAGTTTTGAGCAACTAAAAGTCTTCGTCACTGTGTGTGAAAGTGGATCTTTTTCAGCAGCAGCACGCAAGCTGAAACGCGCTCAATCCGGGGTCAGTCAGTCGATCGCAAATCTAGAAATAGCCATCGACCAAGAGCTGTTTAACCGAGAGAAAAACATCCCCGTTTTGACCAACACAGGCAAAGCGTTATTACCGGTGGCGAAGTCGATTCTCAACCAACAAAAGTACTTCGATCAAAAAGTAGAATCACTGACTCAAGAAGATGAACACGAACTGATCATTGCTGTTGATGAGAGCATCATAGATAGGAATTTCATTAAAATAATCAGTTCACTGGCCGATCAATTCCCAATCACGCACTTCGATATTATTACGACCTCAACCTTCGATGTGGAAGATCTAGTGAGACGTGGAAAAGCACAAATAGGCATCATCTATGCAGATGGTGAGCTTAAGGTAGATATGGACTTTTTCTTGCTTGGCCAAGCGCGCTTTCTTACTGTCAGTTCCGCCACTCACGAGCTCAGCCAAATGCCGGTCGTGCAAGATTCAGACTTAAAACGTTACCGCCAATGCGTGCATCGCAGCTCCAAGCAACGAGAACTGTGGTTCACCTACGGTATTAGCTCGATGCTCTGGTATGCCAACAACCACAAAACCATCATCGAATTAGTGGAACAAAACGTTGGTTGGGCGAACGTGCCAGAAATGATGGTGATGGAAGGTATTCAAAAAGGTGACTTGGTAGCTCTGCCCGTGGCGCACGAGCATGGTGGTTGGATTACCCCTGTGGGTTGCTTGGTATCACGAAGCCACATTAATGGCCCAGTTCTCACCAGTTTAATTGAGAAACTCGAAGGGTATTCACTGCAATACAATCAATGGCAGGCAAACTAGCTTAACTCCACATTGCAATTCAATATCGGTAGTGCGTTTCGCCGTACTACCGCATTTCGATGCGCTTCACCGATAAATATCTTTGTCGTCTGGACAAAACACCCTAGTTGATGTCGCAAAGTGACATAACTAAACTGCGATCTGAAAGGGGTTGTCGTGCCTATACATGGTTAACGAATCAATCCAAATAGCTCTTTAACACCACTGACCAACTTCAAATCTCCCGCATTGGCATTGCTATCGTCGCCTATGACAGCTTCAAATAGATCACTTTTTGAATTTAATTCGCCCCAGTTTATGAGTGCTCTTCGAGTGCTTTTTTATATCTAAATGAACCTTTTGGAAAATTTGTCGTGAACGTTTTAAGAAATATTTGCCCTGAAAAAATGGGTAAAGAGCGTAACAAACGAGAGTATGACTTACGCGTACTTAATTGTGTCAGTGAAAGCGAATATGAATCGCGTATGGCGGTTTGGAATAGCCTAGCTTTGGCAGCTACTCCGCCTGTTTCGGAAACAAAAGGCTTCATCGATGAGGCTTTCAACAAACTTCAGCAAGACCTAAAAGAAGCCAGTCGTGAGTTGTCGATTAACTACACTGATTTTATTGCAACGGCTCATGAAGAGCTCAACTACATTAAGGTGTTTGTTGCTGATAAAACCGCACAATACGGTTGGTACGCTGCTATCGTTCTTATGATCATCGGCACCGTTGCTCTGTGTATTCAGTAAGATAGACAACATATTTAGCTGACTACTAAATTGAACGCTTTGATGCTCTCTAACTAGAAAACAAATGATTTGTTTCATTTGTTTTCTAACCTCTACAAACTCACTCTCCCATCAGAGACAATAAAACCTGCGTCGCTTCTCTAGGATCTTCAGCGTGACATATTGCTGAGACTAGCGCTAAGCCGTGAATCCCCGTCAGAACCAACTTCGGAATGTTAGATTCGTTAATGCCACCAATACCGACGATCGGTAAATCCGTTGTTTCCAAAGCCAATTCTATCCCTTCGTAGCCCCAATGTTTTTTCAGATTTGTCTTGGTCGGTGTGGCAAACAGCGCACTAAGGCCGATGTAATCAATCGGCAAGCTATCGGCTTCTTGAAGCTGCTGCTCAGTCTCAATCGATAAGCCAAGAATCTTATCAGGGCCAATCAGCTTGCGTGCTAACTCTGCCGGCATATCCGATTGCCCTAAATGCAAACCATCAGCGTCGACAGCCAATGCAACGTCCACTCTGTCATTGATGATCAGCGGTACACCCGAACCAGCCAAAATCGACTTTACGGCTTGTGCTCGTTCAATGAAGGCTCTTACGTCCCCATGTTTCTCTCTCACTTGGACCATAGTGACGCCACCAGCGACCGCTTGTTCAACCACGAACTTAAGCGTTTCTATATCTTGTTGGTCATCCGTTACTAAGTAGAGCTTATAAGGGTTCATTTCGTACCTTTGGAGTCGATGTCTAAAATTGACGTTGTACTATTTTACCGACAAATCGCACCATGTGTATGGAAGTTAGTACCTAATTACCCAAGTTAAACGTGTAAATTCAAATACGCAACTCGTTGAGAGAATGTCGAAAAACCCAAACTTTTTAACTAAAGCGTTACTTAATACACAAACTGTTCACTTAAGCATGCCCAGAATGCTGTTTTATGAAATACTTCGCTATGAAGGAATCAGGTAAATATAGGGATAGTTATGCGCCACCTTTCTATAGCGCTCAAGATCAAGCTGGGTTATGCCATCTGCTTGCTCTTTTTCGTCATTTCAGGCTTTGTGAGTTACAAAGGTATTCAAACCTTGTCGAACGGCTTTAGCCAATACAGTGAACTCAGCCACAAAGCGACATTGTCAGGCAACATCCAAGTGCACTTTCTTCAAATGCGTCTAGCCTCTGAACGCTACTTAGAGTCATTGGATGAGCAATACGAAGCGAATTATCAATCAAGCAAGCTAGCGATTGATGAGTTACTGAACAATCTAATCCAAACCACGACTAAAACCGATAGCTTATCGAGCCTGCAATTAGTGCAAGACAGCGTTGCGGCATTTGATGTGGCTTATGGCTCAATGAAACAGAGCCAACTGCTCATTGACCAATTGGTGAATGTTGAGATGGTCAAACGAGAAACTAATGCATTAAAAGCCGCTCAGAGCTTACTGTATGAGTCTTACAACAACAACGATCCAAACGCGAGTCTGTATGCGGGTATGTTGATGGAGAACTTTCTCGCAGCCAAGATCACCGTTCTAAGTTACTCAAACAACAACGACCTCAAAACCTACGAAGCCGGTAAAGACATCTTTGAATATGCGCTACCTGGCATCGAGGGTGATATTGAATCTCTTAAATCATCCCCTTACCAAAGTGAGTTGATTGAAGACTTCTCGAACCAACGCGAAGCTTATGCAAAAGGCTTTGAGCAAGTTCATCAACAGATGATTGAGAACACTCAAAGAACCGCTACCCTCGCCTCTATTGGCGACAGCTTAGCTATCGCAGTGGCCGATGCTCAAAGTATTCTAGAGCAACAGAAACAAGCATTAACACCAGAGCTGCAAGCCAGTGAAAAACGCTCGATTCAAATCATCTTCTTGCTAACGGGCGTGGCTCTGGTTATTGGCATGACGAGCGCCGTGTTGGTGACTCGCTCTATCACCAAAGGTATCGCACAGGTTAAACAAATCACCAATGAGCTTTCTCAGGGCAACCTGAATGTTGAAGTGAACATCGAGAGCAAAAACGAGATTGGCGAACTGCTGACTAATATGGAGATCACTATTGAATCTCTTCGCGATATCGTTGGCCAAGTGAACCGCTCTAGTGTGCGTATTGGTGAGATGTCTGAATCACTCAATCAGGTGACAAACAACAGCTCGACCAACGCAACACAATTGAACAGCGAGATGATCAATATCTCTTCTGCCGTTGATCAATTGGCTTCAAGCACATCAGAAATTGCTTCAAGTGCTAACCACGCGTCTCAAGTTGCGAACCAAGCAACCGAGAATGTGGCAATGGGACTCAAAGAAGTAGACAAAACACTGCACGAAATTGGCAGCGCCGATGAAAGCATGCAGATAAGTAGCCAGAAAGTCACCGACCTGCATAAAGAGTCGATGAACATTGGTGCCATTCTTGAAGTAATCAAAGGCGTTTCTGAGCAAACCAACCTGTTAGCATTGAATGCGGCTATTGAAGCTGCGCGCGCAGGTGAACAAGGTCGCGGATTTGCAGTAGTTGCGGATGAAGTAAGAACCTTAGCCAAGCGCACTCAAGATTCTGCAAGCCAAATTGATGAACTCATCACCTCGTTACAGCGTGGTGCTAAAGATGCCTTAGAATCTATTAAGGTCAGCCACAGCACGGTTTCCGATGCTTCAACTCAGGCACAACAAGCTTCTCAGAACTTGCATGTGATAAACCAACACATTCAAGATTTAAATCAAGCCAACAGTCAAATTGCAGTCTCTGTCGATGAGCAAGATTGCCTAACCAAATCTCTAGGAGAAAACGCGCAAGGTGCTAATACCATAGCGCAAAGTAACCAAGAGTCTGTCAGCAGTATTTCTGGTGCAGCGAGCGACTTAACCGAAGTTGCTCACCATTTAGAAAGCCAGGTGAATCGTTTTAGAACCTAGCAAACCTATACACAGCTGACACTGTGCCAAACCAAGAATAAAAGCCCCCAACACATAAGTGTCGGGGGCTTTTCTTTAAGTTAATAGCTATAAGTTAAGCTCTTGGAGCTAGATTGAGCTTACTGAATCTTCAAACGTTGAATCAGAGTTTCTTCGTCTAACTGATACAGCTCATCGAGAAGGTTCATTTGCAAACTACCCGGACCGCGTGAGTTCTCAGCCGCGATTTCACCAACCACGCCTAATACTGCCGTAGCAGCCAAACCACTTTCATCACCAACAGCTGCAAATGCGCCCGTCAATGCGGTTAAGGTGCAACCCATTCCCGTCACATACGGCATCATTGGATGTCCGTTGTTTAACGTAACAACACTGTCTTTCGTGACAACGTAATCTGTCTCACCAGAAATCACCACGTTCGCACCGTATTCCGCTACTAAGCATTGCGCTGCGCCTAATGCAGCATCACTACTATCGAGGGCATCAACGCCTTTACTTTGTGCTTGCTCGCCCGCGAGAGCAATGATCTCAGACGCGTTACCACGAATGATCAACTTGTCCGCTAAGCATGCAATTTCACGAGAAGTCTCGGTACGCAGCGTACTTGCTCCACAACCCACGGGATCAAGAACCACAACCTTATTGTTCGCATTCGCTTGTTCAACAGCAAAGCGCATTCTTGGCGTCCACGCACTGTCTAGCGTGCCGATGTTGATCACCAAAGCGCCAGAGAAAGACATCATCTCTGCCAGCTCTTGCTGTGAGTGCGCCATGATAGGCGAAGCGCCAATCGCCAATAACGCATTGGCCGTGTTGTTCATCACGACGTAGTTGGTGATGTTCACAACCAACGGTTTTTGCTCTCTTACTGCACGCAGCGATTGGATGATTTGTTCAGTTAGCATGGATTAATCCTTATTCGTTAGAAGTCGCTTTTAAGCCGCTGGTAAATCATTAAGAGCGTTCAGCCCTTGCTGCCAGAACGCCACTTCCATACGTGTTGCCGTTTTAAAGATATGAACGATGTTCTGACCGCGCTCGCTGTTAATATCAATTTCAGCCAGTAGCTGATTGAAATATTCTGCGCCCGTTGCCACGCCAGACTGGAACTCTTCTCCGCCGTAAAGCTGTAACCAACTCGCGTATGGGTTGCCTTCTAAAACAGTATCACTGCTTTCTAATAATGCTTTACCAATCACGGCATAACCGATTGAACACGGAGCCAATGCCGCATAGAGATCGACAAGATCACCTGTCATACCCGCATCTAGAACGTAGCGCGTGTAAGCAACTGTGCCAAAATCTTCAGGTTCGTTTTCTAAATCAGATTCCGTTAATCCCCACTGACCACAATAAGTCACGTGGTGAGAGATTTCAGAATCTAACAAAGCATGCACGCTTGGCAGTGCACGGCGCATATCAGCCAAGGTTTTAGCCTTGTAAATGGCTAATGCATAAGCGCGAGCATACTGCTTCAAAAACAGAAAATCTTGTTTCAGGTAATGCAGAAAACACGGCTGAGCGAGAGTGCCGTTTGCCAGCGTTTTAACAAAATCATGCTGGGTGTAGTCTTGCCAATCTTGCTGGCAGGCTTGGATTAAGTCTTGGTATTTCATGAGATTCCTTAGCGGTAACCAAACTCGGTTACAGCTGTCATTTAGTTAAAACGAATTAGTTAAATACAGGTACGTAGTTTTCTGCTTTCGGTAGCGTTTTGATAATGCCTTTGTCGAACATGAACTGCGCATAGTCATCGTAACGTTTTAGATCAACCGCTGAAGGGCGAAGTGCAAAACGAGTCAGTGTGTCGTTCCATGCGCGTTGGTTAAGCTCGTTATTCAACGTATCTGGTGAATACGCCACAAACTCACTCCATGAATCTTGTGGGTGGTTCACAATGTAAGTCGTTGCTTGCTCAAGTGCTTTGTTGAACGCTTTGATCGCTTCATCATCGTGCTGCTTTGTATTCGCCACAAAGATCAGCTCATCGTAAGCTGGTACACCGTGCTCTTCAGGGAAGAATGCTTTGGCTTTAAAGCCTTCAAGTGCTAACTGGTTAGTTTCGAAGTTACGTAAGCCACCCCAAATTGCATCTACCTTGCCCGATGCCAATGAAGACGAAAGCGCCCAGCCGACATTGATGGTTTGCACATCTGTAAACGCAACATTTTCTTGCGCTAACATGGTGCCGATAGTCGCTTCTTCGTTACCCGCAATCGCAATACCGATCTTTTTACCTTTCAAATCCGCTAACGAATCGTTCTTGCCGTTATCCAAAACCATCAACGTATTCAGTGGCGTCGCGATAAGGGTTGATGCACGAACGAGAGGCAGGCCTGCAGCGACATCCATAGTTAAACTTGGTTGATAGGTTACTGCTAGATCGACCTTACCTGCCGCGACTAGTTTTGCAGGTGTGCTTGGGTCAGCGGGCTCTTGGATTTCAACCTCTAAGCCTTGGTCAGCAAAGTAACCGCGCTCTTGAGCGATAACAATCGGACCATGGTTCGGGTTCACAAACCAATCCAACATCAGTGTCAGTTTCTTTTGTTCAGAATCCGCTAGAGCATGACCTGAAACCAATGAAGCAAGCAGTGCCACTGCACCTATCAATTTTGTATTTTTCACAGTTAACCTTTCCTTTTGAATATTATTATTGTGTTTGTAGATCTAATTTTTAACGAGGTGTTGCTTGAGAGAAATAGCACGGAGTGAACCATCACTGGTTCTCCCAAGGGATAGCTTTTTTGAGTAATTTATCGGTGACAAAGTAGAGCGAGATGGACAGCACCGCCAAGATAAATAAAGCAGCAAACATCTCATCGATGATCATGCGCGCGTTGGCCTGTAGCATTAGGTAACCTAACCCTTCACTCGAACCAACCCACTCCCCGACTACTGCGCCAATTGGAGCAATAACCACAGCCACACGAATGCCAGATGCCAGTGTTGGCAGCGCAGCAGGTAGCTGGATATAACGCAGTAGTTGCCATTTAGATGCACCCATAGTCTTAGCGAGATCAAGATAACCTGTTGGTGTATTACGCAAGCCGTCATAACAACAAGTGGTCACGGGGAAGAAGATTATGATCGCCGCCATGACGACTTTTGAGGCAATGCCATAACCAAGCCACAGCATCAACACTGGCGCGATCGCAAACACAGGAATCGCTTGGCTAGCAATTAAGATAGGCAACAACCAGCGTTTCAGCGGTTCGAACATCAACATCTGCAGGGCGAAAAACAGCCCCATGGATAAGCCTAGCAATAGACCAAGTAAGATCTCCTGCGCAGTCACCCAAGTGTGCTTGAGTAACACATCGTAGCGTTCGATTAGCTTGATGAAGACTTCTGCAGGCGCTGGCAGAATAAAGCTTGGCATCTCGAAGATAACCACCACCATTTGCCATAAGCCCAGAATCACAGCACTGCTGATAAGCAAACGCATAACGGGATTCATCTGACTTGGACGTGTAGTGGTAGTCTGCGCGTTGGTTGAACGAGCCACAGCTTCGCTTCGCATTAGATCACTCATAATCACGCTCCAACTGGTCTAAGATGGCTTGTTGTAACTCAGCACATTCACCATCTAACACTCTTGGTGTGAGGGTGTTAGGCACAGACAATGATTGGGCACTCGCAGGCGTGCCTTGCAACACATACAAGTTATCCGCCAAACGCACCGCTTCTTGTGGATCATGAGTGATCAATACAACGGTTTTATCTCTTAACAGTCCACACGCTAAGCTTTGTAGCTTGTGTCTTGTTACCGCATCCAGCGCAGAGAAAGGCTCATCCATCAGCACGACTGGCTTGTCTTGCATTAAGGTTCGAGCCAAAGCAACACGCTGACGCATCCCACCAGACAATTGATCCGGCATTGCATTCGCGTAATCGGCCAAACCAACCGCTGCTAACAGCTCTAGCGCTTGGTTAGTTTGTGCTGCTTTATCAGAAGCTTCGTCTTGAAAGCGAAGGCTCAAACACACATTGTCGATAACCGACAACCACGGCAGTAACAAATCTTGTTGCGCCATGTAAGCAATACGATCGGTTAAAGGCAGTTCATCAGACGTTGCCAATGTGCCCTGCCATTCCACCTTGTCATCCAGTAAGCCTGCCAGATAACGCAACACAGTCGTTTTTCCGCAACCACTTCGACCCAGTAATACCGTCCACTTACCCGCGTTTATGCTCAGCGATAGCCCTGATAAGGTTGCATGTTCACTATCGCGATAACGCAAGGTGGCATTGCTGAGTTGAACCCCAACCGTATCAACGGACATTACTATGTCCAGCGAAGAAGTGGTTTACAGGGCCATGGCCTTGACCGACTTGCAACTCATCAGCATGAGCAATCGCGCGAGAAATGTATTGTTTGCCGAGATCAACTGCCTCTGCCAGCGTATTACCTTGAGCCAAGAAAGAAGCAATCGCTGATGAAAGCGTACAACCAGTACCGTGAGTGTTTTTAGTCGGGAAACGCTTCGCGCTAATCAAAGCAGACGTGGTTGGTAAAATCAGCAGGTCGTTACTGTTTTCATCTTTCTCCAAGTGACCGCCTTTTAGCAGGACTGCTTTAGCACCCAATGCGCGTAGGTCTTCAATCATGCCCTGCATTTCTGCTTCGCTTTCAGGCACGGCTTTGCCGGTAAGTGCTGCGCCTTCTGGCAAGTTAGGCGTAATGATGTCTGCGAGCGGAATCAGCTCTTGTTTTAACGTAGTGATAGCCGAGTTTTCTAGAAGAAGGTCGCCACTGGTTGCCACCATTACAGGGTCGATCACCAAGTGTTTAGGTTGGTATTGTTTGATTTTGTCTGCGACGACTTTGATGATTTGCGAATCCGCCAACATGCCGACTTTTACAGCCACGATATTCAGATCGGTAAACACTGCGTCTAGCTGGCTAGCGACATGCTCAAGTGGGATTGGAAAAATGGCTGATACGCCTTGGGTGTTCTGAGATGTAATCGCGGTAATTACCGAACAAGCGAAACTACCGGTTGCAGACATGGCCTTAATATCAGCTTGAATGCCCGCGCCGCCGCCACTGTCAGAACCCGCAATGGTCAAAACAATCGGAGTATTCGTTCGAACCAAACCATCAGCAGAGTGCCGTGAAACTGAAGCTTTTGGATTTAAATCTTTTGAAATAGAACTGTGTGTCATTGTCGCTCCTACTATCTTACAAAACGTAGGAGAACGAACACCGATCGAAGGAGAAGTCGCAATAAATTCATGAAGGGTTTTCATGAGAGCAGACGTAGATCGAGTGCTTATAGTTCCCTACGCCAGTGTTAACTGAATCAGGTTCAACGGGTCTCGATTAACGATCTCAGCAAACACCAAATAAGGTATATGCCCCCCGACTATTGATAACGATAGTAACAGCACTCTCACAGCTGAGATACTGATTTTCTTCAAATATAAGAATTACGCATGAAAAAATTTCAATTAGGTTCAACTAAACAAACACTTATAGCCTTCCTTTAGATGGCTTCGACTGTATAAACAAGCACAGCACAATCAGAGACATACCAAGCCAGCCTGTAAAAGGAATCAGCTCGCCGACAACGCAGACCGCAAGTACCGCTGCAACTACCGGTTCAAACAGAGTAAGTAGATTGGCACTGCTCGCGGTGACATGGCGTAAACCAAAACTGAACGCGACATAACCCAAACACTGCGGAATGAACGTCAAATAACTGATGACTAATACGTTGGTCTGCGAGGAAAACAGATTCTCACCAGTAAACCAGAGCGTTGGCAGCAACAGCATCGCGCCGAGACCAAAAATACTGCCCATCGCCGCTTGAGACTCAATATCTTTGTCTATCAGTGCTTTTGTCGCCCAAGAATAAATGGCGTAACACAACCCAGCAACAAGACCTAAAGCTATACCCAATAGCTTTAGATCATCACCTGATTCATGCGCCGATGAAGATTCTGAAAACACTAACAACCCAATACCAACCACACCAATCGTAAAGCTAGTGAGCCAACGTCGGTTGATATTATTCTTTTTGCTGATAAGACACTCTAACAGTGCAGAAAAGAAAGGCGCGGTAGCAATCGAAACGACTGTACCAATCGCAACACCAGATAACTTCATAGATGAATAGAAAGCCAAAGGATAAACCGCCAAAGCCAGTGCACTCACCGCTAGCAATTTCTTGTTCAGCAAAAGCTTGTCGAGTGCGGATAGGATCTTTCGAAACGCTAAACCCGCTTGCAGCAAGCCACCAACGCCCATCGAAAACGCACCAATCGCTAATGGGCTGAGATCAGGTGCAAAGCTTGCGGCAGTGCCTGTCGTGCCCCATAAAACAGAAGCAAACAGTATTGCTAAAGTACCCGTTTGGAATTCGTTAACGCGATTGATGGCGAGATTCATTACTATTACCTAGTTTTTTTCATTTCTGAATTAGATAATAGTGAAGATGCTTTAAAATTAGTTTGCAGAACGGACGCTATTCTTGTTTTGGAAGACTCTCTTTCATCGAGCCTAGAAACGCCCTTGGGGACATTCCAAAGTGCTGAGAAAAGCGGCGACTGAACGCAGACACATCAGTATACCCAACGTTTTCAGCGATCAATTGGACAGGCAAATCGGTATGGGTCAACAAGGCTTGCGCTTTCTCCATACGATATCGAGTGATGTATTTAAGCGTACTGATACCCAGGCACTCTTTAAATCGTTTCTTAAACTGCGTTGGGCTCAAGCACGCTGTTTCTGCAAGCTGTGAAATAGAGAGTGGCTGAGCGTAATTATCCGCAATGAGCCTTTGCACCGCGCGAATACGTGGATCGATGCTTTTGCTTACTTGTTGTTGCTCTAACAGCAGTGAAAATACGTCCAAGATTGATGACTCAATACCACTGTCTACTTGATATTCCAGCTGCTTCTCAACAAATAACAAGAAGCTCATCAAAGGCGGTGTTATCGTGAAAACCGAGAGCTCATGCTCTAACAAGTGCTGTGGCAACTCCGCCATATCCGCGACAATAAACCGCGCCGCTTCATCCGCTTTAAATGCATGCGCTGTCGTTACCGGAATCACCACACATTCGCCCACGGCCACTTTGCCGACATATCCCACCATTTCGATATTAATACTGCCTTGGATCGGCAATACCAATTGATGATGGTCATCATGTGCATGGGTATTAAATTGCTTGGTGTAAGATCGAATACTTAAGCTAGATTTCATGAGCAACGCCGGAGTACATTTCGCTAGGTTAGAGTAAGAGACACAACGTTACATTATCACTTCCCTAGAGTCACACTCAATGCTCATCAAATACATGCTAGCTACGTAATCAAAAACGGCCTCCAAATGAGAGGCCGTATTTATTAGAATGGTAAATCACGTCAAAGATTTAAAACGATACTTGGCTATCCTGACCGACCACTACCTGAACACTATTTTGAACATCAAAGATTTCAAAACCATCAGCAACCGGATCAGCATTGTCTTCATCACTGTCATGTTGTGCAGTACAGGTATAGCCTAACGAATACGTACCTGGATCAATGAAGCCCAGAGAAAATTCATAGTTCGTCTGTGCTTGATTCATTGCTACTGACGCTGAAGTGATCGGTTTCACTTCATCACTGCCGCCAATCGGAGCCATGTCAGGCTTATCGACATTACCTTCATACAAGTACACCGACTGAACAAATGTATTGTCACCACCGTTACAAGTGTCATAAGTAGAAAGAGCAACAGTGCCTTCAATATTTCCTGTCTCAACCGTATTGATAAGGCTTACAGACGTTCTTTGAATGGTGTAATCAGGGAAAGTCGAACTGTTCTTTAGGCCACGTCGAAGATCGAACTCAACAACAAAGTCGTTACTTTGTTGGTTCACATTAAATGAGTTATTAAAGTAAAGCACGCCAGCGTTATCTTCTTTACCCACACCTTGCGGGCACGCACCTTCACCTTTCACCGTTAACTCACGAGTCGTATCATCGTTTTCTACCACGTAAGATGGATCTGTTGGGTGATCGCCATCATTCGCAAACACACACAACTTATAACTGCCTACCGGAATTACCTCATTTTCAATCAAAGGGAGCGCATCACTGCCTTGGTAATCCAATAAGTTAACACTTAACGGAATAGGATCCGCACCATCGGGTAATGGATCGCCATTTTCATCAACATAGTCGCCGTTTTCATCCGTTTTATAAACGTCATATATCAATGGAGAACCTCCCTGTTGGGGAAGTAAAGCAACCTTACTGAATGTCACAGTGACGTCTTTAACATCATCAATGGGCGCATCACTTACGCTCAAGGTAATTGGTGTCGTACTGCTTGATGATCCTGAATCACCACCACAACCAACAAGCCCAGCCAGCACAAGGCTCGCTAAAACGGTTTCCTTTAAATACTTCATAACTCATTTCCTATAAAATCACTGCTCAATAAAGGACTTATTTAAGTGCCCTTTTATTCATAGCCTTGTTGTGAGCTCTAGATTGACAACGGTATGGTTCTATCACGCACCTCCAATTATTTGGGGCTGCTACTCGTCCATCATCGCTGTTCAAATAGGTGCACATATCAAGTCGCGCATAGGTTAATTAAGTCTAGTAAGTAATTTGTCAATACGCTCACACATTTGGCAAAGGCTCTGTCAAATGTATTCAAAGTACCTTAGCCATCAAGTAAAAAGCCAAAGAACATGAGTACTTTGGCTTGAGGTTCATTCGAATAAAGAGACTATTCGATAGCTCGAATTTCTATGGCGAATATACCGTGAGTTGGGATCATATCTTGGTACTCGTGGAAGCTATAAAGAAGCTCGACGCCCTCATCAATTGAATGGCTCAACTTTGACAAAACACCCAACCCTTCAGCCATCAATAATGATCTAGGATCAGGGTAATGTCTTACATCCAGCACCTCAACAGTTAACGCATTAGGCTGAATGACATCTAACCCTACAAAGGGTGGGCCCGAAATAACTTGGAAAGAAATTTGGTCACCTGTATTCAACTGATCATATTGAATGGCTTCATAACTATTATTAGTTCTGATCTCAACACGCTTTAAACCGCTCTTAATTGCATCCAGCGGTCGCTGATAAATTTCCAGATTATAACGATTCATAAGCCCTCTTTTTCGAATGTTATATTTAAACTTGTTCAATCATGTAAATCACTGTTGTTAAGATAGCGATAAACACGCCCTTCCATTTAGCTTAGTTCACGCATTTTAGTTGAACGCTAAGATCAAAAAAGCCGTTTAAGTATTGATACTCAAACGGCTTTTTACTCAAGTCTAATTCGCGATCTCAAGATCAGTTAACCGAATTGGCTATCGCTCCCTAACAAAATCGCTCATGCACACTCTATTATTTTTGAAGTTGCTCTTTAGCGGCTTCAACCTTAGAAAAATCTAGGCCAAGCTCTTCAACTGCTTCTTTGATTAGCGCAGGGTTTTGCATTACCTGGCCCATCAGCATTTGAAGTTTATCTTGTGGTAAACCAAGTTGGCTGATTGTCGCCATTGCTGCAAGAGGGTTCTCAGTCAACGTTTTGAATAGCTCACTGATCTGCTCGTCGCTAATATTGTTCTCTTTCAACATTGCTAAAATCGGGTTCATTTTTTTGCCTTTGAAACACTAAATTAAGTAGGAACACAGCATACCATCTAGCTGTGCTCGATTGTACTAACAACTTATACTTTGCCTACGGTGAAGTAACCCTAAACTTAGCGAGACTCTAATGGGTAAGAACGGTAGCTCCACATACCATAAGTTCTCAGTGCGTCACGGTAGATGCCCAACAGCTCACCATCACTCGCTTTCTTTAGATCATCTAACGGCTTGTCTGGGTAAGAAACCGTATCGAAAGTAATGCCCTGAGGACCAGTTTGCCAGCTAGCAATTTCAAACAAAGTTTGACCACGTCGAACATGGCTTGCCGAGCTGATAATGGTCGCGTGCTTAATATCATGACGAGCAAGTGCATAGCTACTGAACAAGGCATTTCCTACCGTGCTGGTCGCGTAGTTCTCTTCAATGATACGATCTTTACTTACCCCTTTCTCGATAAGCCAATCTGCCATTAACTTACCTTCAGTCTTATGGTTCTTTGGCACGCCACCCGTTAACACGATCATCGCATCTGGGTTCGCTTTAGCCATCGCCAATGTTGTCTCAAGACGCTCAATCAAGATCTGATGCATTGAGCCGTCTGGATTAAGCGCGTAACCCAAAGTGACGATCGCGCCATGATCATCGAGCAGACCTTTGTCCGCAGACTCTTTCAACGGAGTTTCTAACACGCGGTCGACCGTTGCAAAAATACGTTTGATGTCTTCTGCTTTGCCTTTGTTCAGGCTTTCCAGTTTCTCCATATGCTTATTGGATTCACTTTCGTTGCCTTCAAATCGCTGCCAAACCGCAAGGTAAGCATGAAGATCGACATCGTCTGGTGCGACCGTCAGCGCTTGCTCAAATAACTCAATAGCGCGCTCTGCATTCTTGTTGTAGATCTGAGCATTCGCTGCCGAAATCAGCAAGTCAGTACGGTAAGGTTCTAACTGGTACGCTTCTAACAATCGGTTGGTCACAATTTCCATGTTGCTTGGCATTTTAGCCGTGAAGCCCGCGTGAGAAATTCTTGCCGGAGACTTAAACGCCTGCAACGCATCAAGAAGTAGTTGGTCGACAACTTGTCGCTTAGTCACCAACTGCGCGTAATCCGCAGAAGCTTGTACTGCGCCATCGTTAGCAGCGAAAGAATAAGGTGTTGCGCCAAAAGCCAGCATGCCACCAAGAGCGAGGGCGATAATGTTCTTTTTCATGGAAGGATCCTGTGTCGTTAAGTGTTCACATCAGATTTGCTCACCAATGTAAGTCCCTAAGATTAAAAAACCGTGAAGCACACCTGAATCTCCAACGTTTATATTCATTTGTTGCATAAGGTGTGGCAGCAAATCACGATTTTGAACTTACCTGTAAGCCTGTGTATCCAGATAATTCTGGTTTTAAGCTGTACTCAACAGTTATGTTGGAATATCTGACTGCGGATTCCATACGCCCTATTTCGCCGAAAACCACCAATCACAAATCCAAACTCCGCATCAAAAACAAACCAAAGCAGCCGATTTAAGAACAATTTTCAACGACTTAAAATTCAACACACTGAATCACTCGATTCTAACCGTCGCTTAAATAACGAAGTTTTAAACACATAGACTTGGAATACGAATCAACAGATTTTCAAATAATTCAAAATCAATTATTGAACGCTCGTTCAAGTGGTGCTTTAATGAATTACCAATACAAGGAGTTACCCCATGCTTAAGTTCTATTTTCACCAAACACCCAACCCAATGAAGATCGCTCTGTTTCTAGAAGAGACAGGCCTAGATTTTGAACTCGTTCCTATCGATACCTTAAAAGGCGAGCAACACACTCCGGAATATCGCTTAATAAACCCGAACGGTAAAACGCCAGCGATCGAAGACGAAGGACAACGCGTTTTTGATTCGAACGCTATCCTTCTGTACCTATCAGAGAAGACGGGCAAGCTAGGTGGGCAACCTGAAGACAGAGCTGAACTGTTATCTTGGATGATGTTTATTGCGAGTGGTCTTGGTCCTTATTCTGGTCAATCGGTACACTTCCGCCATGCTGCGCCAGCAGGCCTAGACCACGCTGTGAACCGTTACCTACGTGAAGCACAACGTCACTACGAAGTGTTAGAAAAGCATATGGAAGGTCGTGAATTTATCGTCGGCAATGAGTACACCATTGTCGATGTCGCTGCATGGGGTTGGATTGATAAAGCACCAGTCGTACTTGGTGAAGAAGGCTTAGAACCTTACCCGAACTTGAAACGTTGGTTTAATGCAATCAACACTCGCCCTGCCGCACTGCGCGCCCGCGAAACCGGCAAAGATGTTGAATTTAAAACTGAACGTGATGAAGAAGCGAAACGTGCGCTGTTCCCGTCTAACTTTCCAATCAACGAATAATTCAGCATAACGACGGCAATATTATCGGCTTCTACATATTTATCTCTAAGATAAAGCGTGCCTTGTTGTTTACTTTGTTCGTCACAAAGCAGATAAAGTTTACGATGTAGGCGAAGTCATTAAACGATCCTCATAGTAACAACACTCAAACAGCAGACTTAATGCCTGCTGTTTTTTTGCGAGTGTTCTTATTGCTAATAATCACTCCTCACCTATAGATATATCTATATCGCTCCTTTACGACACCCTGAACCCTATAAACGATACCCCGCGCAAAGATCAAATCACCACAATCAAATCTAGTCATAAATCTTCATGTCATCAAATGGCAATTATCGAACCTTGATTACTGGCAACATTACTCCTAAGTTTATGAATGTTAGTCATTTAAAACGGATATTTTCTGAATAACTAACTTCGTAACACTAGTTTAGTAAGGATTGTTACGCGATGCGGATACCCCGCCACGCACGGAAATTATAGGTACCATAATGAAACATAAGAGTCTTAAACTGTCAGTTGTCGCAATATCATGCTCACTCGCCTTTTCAGCGAATGCCGCGTCTACCCTTTTTACCAATGTTGACATCTTTAATGGAACTGAAAACAAGCTCTATGAAGACCACAATGTACTCGTGGTTGATAACAAAATAGAGAAGATATCTAAATCTGCAATTGACGCAGCTGATGCAACTGTCGTGGATGGACAAGGTAAAACGATGATTCCAGGGCTTATCGACATGCACTCGCACTTGTGTATTCAAGAAGGCATGTTAGTAGGTAAGCAGGGATATGACCAAATGGCAATGGGTGCCAGAACCTACGTATCAATGAATCAATATCTAGAGCAAGGCTTTACAACGGCTCGTGATGCTGGCTGTAATATCTTAGGTGTAGCAAAAGCGGTTAATAATGGATTGATTGATGGACCTAGAATCTACCCATCAGGTGGTTTCCTAAGCCAAACAGGTGGCCATGCAGACACGGGGAACTTTAATGACCAGCCTGGAGCAGTTGATGATCTAGAACGCCATGGCTTTGGTTATATCGTTGATGGTAAAACGGAAGTCCGTCGCGCGGCACGCCAGAACCTAAGAGCAGGTGCAACCCAAATTAAAGTCATGGCAGGTGGCGGTGTTGCTAGTGAATTTGACCCTATCCACATGACCCAAATGTCGGTAGAAGAGCTAGAGACAGCAGTAGAAGTTGCTAAAGATTATGGCACTTATGTAACCGTACACGCGTATCACGATCGCTCTGTTAACCGTGCTATCGATGCAGGTGTTCGTACTATCGAGCATAACTTCTTGGTATCGGAAGATACAATCAAACGTATGAAAAAAGAAGGCGTTGCACTATCAGCACAAGCGGTAATGTCACTCAAAGCTTTTGCTGAACCAGAATCAATCACTTTCTTTAGTCCAGATCAGAAAGCAAAAGCTTCTAAAGTTTACGAAGGTGCATTACAGATGTTCAAGTGGGCTAAGAAGCACGACATTCTTGTGGTAACCGGTGGTGATATGTTTGGGCCTGCCTATAACATGGCACAGGCTGAGAACATGACCTACATGCAAAAAGCAGGATTCACGCCATTTGATATCATGAAAATGGGAACCTCTAATGCAGCTGAAGTATTAAGCTGGAGTGGTGGTATGAACCCTTATAAATATGGCTCATTAGGTAAGATTGAAGCAGGAGCTTATGCCGACTTGATTCTTGTTGATGGTAATCCACTTGATGACATTGAAATTCTGAATCAATACGAAGAGAAATTCCAATACATCATGAAAGACGGGAAAGTTTACAAAGACACCCTATAACAAAACGAAGGCAAGTTTAACGACTTGCCTTCACTCCCTCAAACAAACGTTATCTCTTATTTTCTATGGTTGTTCAGGATATGATTTCTATGTGTCGCAAACTTTTCTTAACCGTCGTTTTATCTGTCTTTTCTCTTTCAGCTTTTTCTAGCGAAGTGTCGTATACCTATTGGGAAGAACTTCGCCCGAATATAGAAACGATCGAAGATCCTTTTGCGCACCTTAATGTAAATCAATTGGACGATTTAGCCTACGTGGCTAAATATCTTCAAGTTAGCAATACACCAGAACAGTCTCCTTCAGCAGAGCTAAAAAAAGAGTATGCAGTATCTAAGGCTCGACTAGAACAAGCAGGTATTGATATCCATAAATTGCTCGATCTGCGTGAGCAAATAACTGATCAACGAAAAATTATGGCAACGCAAGCAAACCCAAGCATCCTTAACGCAACTCATCGAGTTCCAGGCTATATTACGCCGATCGATTTCGATGGTTTAAAGGTCACTAAGTTTTTGTTTGTCCCAACAGCAGGGGCATGTATCCATACCCCTCCACCACCAGCGAATCAAATGATTTTAGTTAACTACCCACAAGGAATTGAAGTTGACTCTCTATCAACTCCGATGTGGATTGAAGGAAAGATCACAACCAAAGATTCCACTTTAGATATTAGCTATGTCGATGGTGAATCCGAAGTCTCCACAATCTATTCTATGGACGCAAGTAAAGTCGACTTCTATTAATCAGGTACCCGTGTAACACGCTTCTTATATCAAAGAGCCGCTAAAAAGCGGCTCTTGATTTTTTAACTATTCGAATCAGTTCAGATTACTCTTTACCGAATACGTTGTTCTCTTGCTCTTGTACACGGATGAAAGTCGTACGCTTAGTTAGCTCTTTAAGCTTTGCTGCGCCTACGTATGTACAAGTTGAACGTACACCACCAAGGATGTCAGAAATTGTGTTGTGAACTGAACCACGGTATGGAAGTAAAACAGTTTTACCTTCTGCAGCGCGGTACTTAGCAACACCACCTGAGTGCTTGTCCATAGCCGACTGAGATGACATGCCGTAGAACTTCATGTATTGCTTACCGTCTTGCTCTACAACTTCACCGCCGGACTCAGAGTGACCAGCTAGCATGCCGCCTAGCATTACGAAGTCAGCACCGCCGCCGAATGCTTTAGATACGTCACCCGCACATGAACAACCACCGTCACCGATGATCATGCCGCCAAGGCCGTGTGCCGCGTCGCCACACTCGATGATTGCAGAAAGTTGAGGGTAACCTACGCCTGTTTTAACACGTGTAGTACAAACCGAACCAGGGCCGATACCAACCTTAACGATGTCTGCACCCGCTAGGATTAGCTCTTCAACCATGTCACCTGTTACAACGTTACCCGCTGAGATAACTTTAGTTGGGAATTCAGCACGTACTTTTTGTACGAACTCAACAAGGTGCTCTGAGTAGCCGTTAGCGATATCGATACAGATGAACACAAACTCTTCGCTAAGCGCCATGATCTTCTTAACTTTCTCGAACTCAGCTTCAGAAGTACCAGTTGATACAAAAACGTTGTTCAGCGTTTTCTTGTCTGCTGTTTTAGCAAACTCAGCCCACTGCTCTACTGTGTAGTGCTTGTGTACTGCAGTCATAACACCGTGCTCTGCTAGAGCGGCTGCCATTTCAAAGCTTGCTACCGAATCCATGTTCGCTGCAATTACTGGAGTACCAGACCATTGACGACCGCTATGCTTGAATGTAAAATCGCGGGTTAATTCAACTTGAGAACGGCTTTTAAGGGTAGAACGCTTCGGACGGAAGAGTACATCTTTGAAACCTAACTTAAGTTCTTGTTCGATACGCATGGTGTTTTCCTTGATTCATAAAATTATGTGTCTCTCGCGAAATGCGTAGTAAAACCGTTGGCAGACGAGTTTACTTTTCTTCGGACACAAAAAAACCGGAGCGTTGGCAGACGCTCCGGTTTTCAGCATTATAGGTCGTGATTTAGTAACAGCAAGTCTGATATTTCACTTTTTTTTATGCTATCCTCTCAAAGATTCCATATCTGCTAAAAACTCCTCAGCTTTATTTTCCCACTAAATTCTTACTAATTAATAACTTAGCTAACTATTTACGCAAACGCTGTCGGTTTATTGCGCAATCGTTTTCCTCCCTATTTCACTCAATATCACCCTCATTAAGCTATAATGTGAAGAAAGTGCCTCGAAATCACATAAAAATCACACTTTTCTCCAACAAAAAAATGTCTTTTTTCTTAAATAAATTCGATTTTTTCCCAAATTTTCTTTGTTTTCGACCAAATTCAGCAATCTCATCACCTTGTCAGTTAGCCTCTGTTTGGAAACGCACCGTGCAATCAGTCCGATCTAGAGGTCGAGATTCACTTAGTTTCGATAATCTAAGGTGGGCGAACCATCAAATGCACCACTCAAGACTCAACTTTATAAACTGATCGCGTTCAAAAAAGCGCTTCTTTATAGCCGTGTTGTTCATTCAATCGAGATGATTCAGTAAAGGTGCTCGAACAAAGCGAGTTGGCTGACGTGAAAAACTGCGTGAATATGAGAGTTAGCGGTAGCCAAATGTAGAAAATGAGTAGGCTAAAATCCGAAGCCTAGAAAGCAGGCTAAAAGTATGAAAAGTAGAGTTGAAGAATAGAAAGCAAAAAAATGGCTAAGGTGATTAACCTTAGCCATTTCTATTTGATGTTTGGATTGTTGTTTCCAAGCTATTGAGTCATTGAACTAAGTCAGGTTCTAGCCCTTATTAGACATCAACGCTTCTGCGGTCGCATCTTGAATAGACAAGAACAACGAAGTCACTTGGCCTGTTGGAGAACGCATCGGATTCAGTGTCACGTTCTGATACATGAAATCAGCTTGTTGAGTTACAGGGCGAACATTGCGGCACTTAAACAGATAAGGCCTTTGTTGCCATGTAATGAAGCTGCGACAGCCTAGATCGTAGACTGGCTTAGTTTTGAGCCTAAACCACTCTTCAGGGATTTCAGGGAACAGTTCAAAGATAGACTTACCAATAGCATCATGCGATTGCTTACCGCTATGGTGCGTCATGAAGCCATTCCAAACTTGTACCTGAAAGTCACGGTTAATGACCACCAGCCCCATATCGACGTTTTGAACCATGTCCACCATCCAGTGGAACTGTTCAAATTCAGCAGGAAGATTCAGCATATTAAAACTCCTCCATTAGGTAGGCCAATTTGTTATCTAGAAGAGGCAGAGACTCATCAACGAACATAAATAGAAGATCACAACGGATTGAAGTGCCATCAATGTTGTAGCTAACTTCAAACGTCATGGTCTTCTTAAACGAGCCGCTGGTATTTTCAATGACAGAATCAATCGAGATGTGTTGCCCTAGCAGAACCGGAGAGCTTTGGAAAAAACGTACTTCTGATTGTTCCCCTAGTCCATTCAAGAATGAACCAACAAGGATGTTCGACACATCCATAAGCAATTCTAATTCTTCTAGCTGTTCACTTTCGGTTGGTACCTTCATGAGCTTTTTAAGATCGCTCACACTGGAATCACTCAGTAAGACTAACGCTTCACCCGCAATGCCTTCTCCACTGAAGCCTTGGCAAACACCCGAAACTTGGTCGTTGTCTGCTAGATCACGAAGTGCCATGTGCAATTCACTGACTTCGAAGATGTTTACGTTCGGCAGTGGTAAATGGACAAATACATTAAAGTGACGCGCCAGTGCATCGGCTGCTCGGCCTATCGCTACGTTCGCCACTTCCATATAGATATCGCGCCTACGGAGAATTGGCAGCTCTAATGGGCTAGGAATAACGAGTTGCGGCTGTTTTGGTGGCTCAACATGCTCACGTAAAATCGTTTTTAGCGCTTCTTTATCAATCGGCTTTTGCAGAAAGGCTTTCGCCCCAAGTTCCATGACTTTCTGTTGAGCTTTTGGCTGGATATCACCAGACACGACAACCACAGGCGTTGGGTCGCCTAGTCGCTTCATCTCTTCCAGAGTTCCATACCCATCTAACTCAGGCATGGTGAGGTCGAGGAACATCAATTGGAATTTCTGTTGTGCTAGCTTTTCAAGCGCATCTAGCCCATGGACAGCAAAGGTTATATCCGCATTAAGAGAAGCAGGCAGTGAGCGCGCCATCTGCTTCCTTGCTAACGCAGAATCATCACATATAAGAACTGGGAACGACATAAATGCACCACCGACAAATTAAAGCTAATTCGGACGAGTGTAACAGAACATTATGGTATCAGGTACGGGGTGAATGGATTTATATGTAGATTATTAGTAAGAATGATGAAACAAGCAGGTAAGTTATTATCTCGCATTATTCTTTATGAAAAACAATATGCTACAAAGATAATAACAACTCGATATTGTGGAGTATTCACACTATTTTATTAAATCAAAGCCTTAATAAGTCAGTTTATTAAGGCTCGGTTTACTCATGCATTTATCGCTTTTATATATCCGATACAAGAGAGCGAATGCAAGATGTCTTATACATCAGAGCAAATACAAACAAGCTAGAACTGGTATGAAGGCCACAGGATCAGTAATGCGAAACGTATCACCACGGCAAAGACCAATAAAGCGATGCCTAAACGGTACCATTTGTATTCCGCAATATTCATTGGGATACGCTTATAAAACATAGTAATCACGCCCTTCCAATCACTACTGCGTCTTCCGTACTGCATCATGCTCGTCAAAACAAACAGTGCGCCAAGCACTAACATTCCTTTTTCAGCCCAGAACAATCCAACTTCCATTTGTGTATTCCTTGATAAAACGGTGAGCAACTCAAATCATTCTAGTCACCTTTGCGCTCGGTTTCTGTAAGACCAAGGTCTAACTTGTTCTGTGTCTACGAGAACGTAACTTTCTGAACATAGCTTTCTGAACGTAATCAGTTAGACGCACTTAACTGAACAGCGTGTTCATATCGAGTTCAGCTCCGCCGTCTATACTCTTGTTTCCACTAACAGGAGAAACTCAATGAAATCACTGAAAAAGTCGCTTTGTGTATTAACTGCTTCAGCTTTACTCGTTACCGCTCCGTTTGTGAGTGCTTCAACACCACAACAACCGCCGCAACCAGCGCTTAGCCCACTGCAAATGGTTATTGCTTCTTTGAATCTAACTGAAGAGCAACAAGCGGAAGTGTTCTCTCTTGTTGAAGATTATCAATCCGATAGAACAGAAATTGATATGGAGAGCGCGATAGAACTGAAGAAGAAACAGGTCAGCCTGGTGACTCAACCTGATTTTGATGAAGCCGAGATGGAAAAAGTCATCGACACAGTTCAAGCCACTGAGAAGTCAATGGTGATGCAAGAAATGCGTCTTAAGAACAACATCTATAACGTGTTAACTGAAGCGCAAAAAGAGCAATTCAAAACGATGATGAAATCAGCGCTGACGGGTGGAAAACCTCCTGTTGGAAAACAATAGACAGCTCTGCCCTGATATAGATTCCCTTTCCCCCACGAATAAAAGGGATCGAAACAGACAACAAAAAGCCGCAGTCACCTTAATGACTGCGGCTTTTTATCGAAGGTTCTTCATCGACAGCAGAGAAGTTTTGTCAATTGGCCTATATGGCAGATCAATACGCATGCTTAAAAATAGATCAGCCTCTCAACTTATTTACGTGTAAGCATGATTAGACAGATCCGGAGACTTGCTGTTCTTTTGAATAACACGCATCAATTGGATAAGCAGCAGAATACCTGTGACACCTAAACCAACACCGATCCCGCCCCAGATCCCTGCTAATTCGAATTTTGGCATCAGATACCAAGCGGCAGGCAGGCCAAACGCCCAGTAGCCAATGGCTGTCATCACGGTTGGCATTGAGACAATTTTCATCCCTCTTAGCAAGTTAATCGCCAGTAGTTGCCAAGCATCAACAATAAAGCACAGAGCAACGACCCAAATAACAGAAGCCAACAGCGAAGTCATCGCGCCAGTGCCATCGTCTAACTTAAAAATAGAAGCGATCATTTCAGGCCATATGATGAACACGGCTGACAGCGCTACGCTCAATACCGACACCAAAATAAAGCTTAGAATCGAGGTTCTTTTGATTCCTTCGTAGTTACCCGCGCCAAAATCGCGACCAACCAAAATAGCGGCAGCTTGTGAGAAACCAAAGTTGAAGTTCCAAGTAAAGCTTAAACATTGAAGCAGAATTTGATGCAGAGCTAACGAAGCGATACTGATCGTACCCGCCATTAATGTACCGCCGTATATCAAGCCATGCTCAAGTAAAGCCGCTAGCCCAATAGGTAAACCCATCATTAATAAAGGGCTCATCAGCTTAATAGAGTACTCTTCGGTATTTAACCAAGGGGCGAATTGCTTGAACTCGTCACGGTTGAACACCCAAACCGTGTATCCAACCATCACGATAAATGCCGCGATAGCCGTACCTAAACCCAAACCTGTTAAGCCCATATCAAGTTGGAACGTGAGGAAGTAGCTCACAGGCACGTTTAGAATTACGGTGATCACAGACATCACGAGAATTGATCGCACATTGCCAAACGCACTGGTTAAGCCACGAAGCACCAACAAGATAAGTGAAGGCAACATCACCCATTTCAAGGCGTGCACATATTCCATGGCTAAGGTGATCACTTCTGGTGGCTGTTTTGCTGCTTCTAATACCAACGGAGCAAACCAGAAACTGGCCATTAAAATCACGCTGAGCACGAATGCCAACATGGTTGCGCCTTTCACCGCCAATCTGATTTGTGTATTACCAAACTCTGGGCGAGCGACGCGCTGACCATAAGCGATCGCGATCAGGTTAGCGACACAGCCTACCGTGCTGCTCGCAATAATAAAGATGAAAAAGTAGATAGAGGCACCCAAGCCACCAGCCGCTAGGGCTGACACGCTGATTCGCGACATCATCCAAACATCAGTAAGGACTAAAGCCATGGATATCAGCTGTGAAATGATCAAAGGGAATGCAAGAGTGAGTATTTTTTTCATGAGCGCCTCAGTTAATTCGCCCAAAATACGATCGATGAGGCTGGCGTTCAATTGATAAATTTGCGACTCTAGCATTCCATAAACTCATGCGAACAAATTATGACCCCTTATCCTAGCTTGCCATCCTCACATAATGGCTTAAAAGCCTTCGAAGCGGCTGCAAGACTGATGAGCTTTACGTTGGCTGCTGATGAGCTCAACGTGACACAGAGTGCAATCAGCCGTCAGATCAAACAGCTTGAAGATGATCTAAACGCATCACTGATCATTCGTAAGCATCGAGCCATAGAGTTAACGGTACAAGGTCATGATCTGTATGTGGCTTTGCGTGAAAGCTACGGCAATATCGAATCGGTGATCGCATCTTGGAGTGAGCCAAAACAGAAACGTATTGTGATCAAAGCGACCTTGAGTTTTGCTACGCGGGTGTTGATCTCCAAGGTTCGAGAATTGAACGAGCGTTACTCTGATTATGAGATCGTTATTGTTCCTGTGATTGAAGAGGATGAAGCGATCAACAGCAGCGAGTACGACTTGTTGATCTTCCACACTCGATTCAAAAAACGATACGACAACGCTCCTGACATCACTTTCTTGCGTGAAGAGTTCATGGCACCAGTCTGCTCTACGAGTTTAACCACTAAAGACACTGACCTCGATTCGATCTTAACCATGCCACGACTGCACCCGACCTTAGATCACCATGACTGGAAAGTATGGTTAGCCGATGTCGAGTTCCCACCGAAAAAACCGGTCAGGAATACCAGTTTCTTGTCTTTGGATATGGCGCTCAGTGCTTGTTTGTCAGGTGAAGGCGTCACGGTGACGGATTTGCTGTTAGTTTTGCAGGATCTTCAACGAGGCTTCTTGTATTGCCCAGAGAATGCAAAGATCCAGAACAGTGCGTGGACTTATTTCATCCACCAACGCACTCATTCACCTGTCATCGATGACCTTATCGAATGGCTTAAAGAAGAGACGACAAAAGAAATCGAGTTACTGAAAGCATTATCCCATCAAAACCATTGGTCAGGTGTAATCCAAGATCATTAAAGGCTCGGTGACTAAAAACCCAAAATAATATTAACCTTATAATTCTTAACGTTTATTTATTGATTCGAATGACCTATCTTACGCCTTATGAACCAGTACACAGATATTGGCATCTTATTCTTAGGAGAAAGTCATGGAACAACAACGTCTAAAAATCGCGATTATCGGCGCAGGACTTAATGGTTTAGCACTCGCATTATCACTGCG
The DNA here is from genome assembly GCF_014879975.1 of Vibrio bathopelagicus. Taxonomy (NCBI): domain Bacteria; kingdom Pseudomonadati; phylum Pseudomonadota; class Gammaproteobacteria; order Vibrionales; family Vibrionaceae; genus Vibrio; species Vibrio bathopelagicus. Next base: position 1,582,763 of record NZ_CP062501.1, read on the forward strand.
TACATTTGGTATTAAAGCTCGAATATACGAAAAAGCGGAACAGCCGCGTGCAGATGGTACCGGCATCATCATGTGGCCAGAAGGCATGCAAGTGCTTGCGGCACTGGTTGGTGTCGACAAAGTAAAAGCCGCATGTAACCAAGTCGATACCATCTCGACATTAACGGCGACAGGATTACCCATCAACACGCTCAACATGAGCGACTCTCCAAGCAAAGCCAACGCGCCTATTGGTTTGTTTCACCGCAGCCGTTTATACCAACTGCTATTGAATGAATTAGGTGATGATTGCATTGCAACCAACCAACACTGCACGGTAGCTCAAGACAGCGAACAGCCGCAGATTCTTATTAATGGCGAACCACTTGATGCAGATATTATTGTCGGTGCCGATGGTGTGTTCTCTCAAGTAAGAAAATTTGTGGCACCTGATGTGTCTCTAAGACAACCGAACGTCTACTGCTGCCGCGGTGAGATTGATTTCAAAACACCAGAGATCAGTGATGAAGAGTGTTATGTATTCGCAGGTGATAAATCTCGCATTGTAACCTACACCTATGACCGAGAAACCCAAGGTAAATACTGGTTTGCTGCGTGCGCCGTAAAAGAAGGTGAGACGCTTTCTAAGCAAACCGTGTTAGAGCAATTCGCTCACTACCCTAGTTATTTACTAGATATGATTCGAGATACGCCAGAATCAAAAATCTTACCTTCTCCCCTTACTGATGTTGCCCCATTCGATACTTGGTATCGTGATAATGCGGTTTTACTCGGAGATTCATGTTGCGCTGTATTGCCAACCATGGGTATCGGTTTTAGCTTAGGTATTGAGAACGCTTATGTGCTAGCACAAAGTATTGCCTCTAACTTTGAAGGCACAGAGCACGCTTTCAAACGTTACCAACAGCGTGCTCAACAACGATCTCACGAGCTGCAAAACATTACACACCGCCTCAGTGAACTGACTTACAAAGATCAGTTCAACCCAGTTGAAGTGGCAGAGCTTTACCAACAGTTCGCCATCGCGAATAGCCGCTCGCCTTTTTAACGGCTTAATGCGCTAGCAATGCATTCTCTGCTAGAAAAGCCGCAGTATTAGCTGCGGCTTTTTAGGTTGTTGGCTTTGCTCACAGTTACCTAATGACTGCTAGCTATGAATGCTAAACACTACAACTTAAACATACGCGCACTGCGTGGTGGTAAGTTGAAGGTGTGATAACGAGAAGTCACAGTTTCTGTCGCGCTGCTTAATACGTCTTTGTATTGAACATTCCAGTTAAATTCATGCTGGTAAGTATCAACCGTCACCCCACGAGTTTCGCCACACTTATTAATACCAACCACACCTTCTTTGCCTCGCTTGAACAGCAAAGTACATTGGTCGCTCGCGATCATCGTCATTGTTTTACCTTGCATCGCATTGTGGAAGCTCAACATATTTTTCATTGTCGAACTGTTCCAAACATTGCCCCAACGACCGTTATCCTTATCTTCTGAATCAGGAAGATCATCGCTGTAGATCAACGGCGTGCCACCGTCTTTACCAAGGATATAAGCGTAAGCGAGCTGCTCATCTTGTGGATCCATGATTTGATAACGGAAGCCGTCATTAGTTGGAATATCATGCGTGATGGCGAAGGTGATCGAGCGATTGTCATCCAATGCTTGGCCGTACGCTTTTGGATCATGCAGTTGGTTCATACCACCACCCATAGAGAATGCCGAGCGAATCGATGCAAACAACGGGAAATCGTACGCAGAGTGATTGGTGTTGTTTAGGTATGGCGCTAGGAACGACTCATAGCCGCTATTCCCTGCTCCACCACTGGTAATGACTTCACCAAACACATGCATGTTCGCTGTAATCTCAGACGTAAACACTTGGTCGATTTGGTACTGGCTCATGTGTTTCACCGCATCAATTCGGAAACCTTTGATGCCCATGTCCTTTAACGCTTTCAGATATAAACGCTGTTGTGAAACCACCCAGTTATTTGGATCTAGATCCGGAAGACCCACATCACCATCGGCGCCACATAAACGCCAGTATTGAACATGGCCAGGGTCGTTCCAATCCGAAATACAGCCTGCGGCATGGAAGTCATTAGCCGAGACAAAGCCTTGTGCTAGGTTGCCAAACAGAGTCTGGTTGGCATAGTAGCTTGAACGGCTAGCATAGTCGTTTAGCACTTCAGTGCCAGGGTAATCCAAGTCACTTCGCTTCCAACTTTCATTCGCCATATGGTTCAGCACTACATCAGCGTAAACATCAACGCCCACAACTTTGAGTGCGGCGATCATTGCGGCCAAATCTTGTTTATTGCCCAAAGGAGAGTCGATGGTACGCAAATCTTGAGGTTGGTAACGCGCCCACCATTGGCTGCCACTGGATTTCATTGCCGGAGCAACCAGTACTTTCTTATAACCGGCTTGAGCAATTTGATTGGCGTTGGTCGTCACATCTGAATACTTCCAGTTGAAAGCATGCAGGATGGTGTCGGCATAAGTGGCTGAACTAAAAGAGCAAAGCGCGAGTGTGGATATGAGTAGGGTATTTATTGGTTTCATAAAAATGTCTCTTATTATCTATTCATAGAAATAATAAGAAGGCAAAAACCAATTGAAACCAAAATAAGTCAGAGTTGAATTAGGGTCACTCTCTGTTGGGGTTGACTTTATAAAATTGAGCCATGGTAGAGGTTCTGTAGAGGCCTATTGAATGATAACAATCCCTTAGTCATCAAGTCAGAAGTATCGTGTAAGTAATAAAGAGTCCACACCTTACTGGATTGGTGTGAAACTCTCATTGTTGAGGTACCTTTCGATACCTCAACAATACTGATCGACCTCAATATTAGTCTAATTAGTTCAGATCAAATTGGGTTAATCAAGGCTATAACTGGACTCATCAAACCCTTCGGTGATGAACGTAAAATTAGGTGGGATAACATTTGTTCTTAAGTGTTTAATGCTCTGATACTCCTCTGAATACCAAAACTCTCTGAGCTTCTCCATCGATTCGAACTTAAACAAAGTAAATTTCGCCTTTTGATTAGGCCACTGCCCTTCCACCAGTTCTATATTTTGCTCTAACGAGCCTGCTATCAGAACCTCTGCACCAGATTTTTCAATTAGCGGATGAACCGCTTCGAAGTAATCGTTGAGTGAGCCATGATCGTCTTCAAAAATTGAACTGCATACTAGGTAAGCTGGAGTAGGATTTGTCATTGTATTTTGCCTTTGTGTTGTAAGTTGATTTCAGCTTACAAGTTCAAGTTAACTTTAAGTCAATAGCCTTTTATCTACTACTCAAAGAATATTAAACAGTCAAAGGTTTTGGTCGACAATACCAAACTAAGCTATGATTCCTTTTCCCTCAGCCTATTGATATTTTTATGTCTTCTTTCTCTTTTTCACAAATCCCTGTTGGGGTTCGATTCATGATCCTCTCCGCTTTTGGATTCGCACTGATGTCAGCTTGTGTGAAATACATAAGCAATTACGGCATACCTGTATTTGAAATCGTTGCAGCAAGGGCTTTGGTGTCTTTGGCCATCAGCTACATCGACGTAAAACGAAAAGGCATTTCGATCTGGGGTAATAACAAACCTTTGTTGTTTGTTCGTGGAGCCGTAGGTACAGCAGCGCTGATGTGTGTTTACTACGCTGTAACCACCCTTCCGTTAGCAGAAGCAACTATCCTTCAATACGTGCATCCCGTCTTTACCGCCTTGCTCGGCGTGTTGTTCCTCAAAGAACGCGTCCAGAAATCGACCATGATCTGCATTGCATTCTGCCTAGCGGGATTATTGGTGATGGTACAGCCAAGCATGAATAGCGGTGCGAGCAGCGAGTTACCCCTATTCAGTATTATGGTGGCGTTGTGTGGCGCATTTGGTAGCTCGATTGCTTATGTGATTGTGAGAAAGCTGAGCCAGACGGAAGACAGCTCAGTGATCATCTTCTACTTCCCACTGGTTGCCCTACCAATATCGACAGCCCTTATTTGGCACGACTTTGTATGGCCGAGCCTATTCTTAACCGTGATGTTAGTGTTAGTCGGGATTTTCACACAGATAGGCCAATACGGTTTGACCAAAGCGATGCAGACTCAAGCGGCCGGTAAAGCTTCGGCATACTCATACGTTCAGATTGTCTTCTCAGCACTGTTAGGCGTGTGGATCTTTAATGAAATCCCATCAGTTTGGACCTATCTGGGTGGTGGATTGATCGTGACTGGCGCGCTAATAAATGTGTTTGGCAAACAGCTATTAGTGCCGTTCAAGGCTAAGTAGATAACCAGGCAACTGGGCTAACTATCAGTTAACCAACCAGCTATTAAATAGACCTAAAAAGGGCATTGCGGATGATTCCACAATGCCCTTTTAGATAAGTATTCTCTAGCCTATTTTCGCCTAGATAACTCATGGTATTACATAGCTATCTAGTCCTATACAACTAGCTTGTAGCATTGCGCTGTTTGGGATCATCGCTCAGGTATTCAACGAACTCGATTTCAAAGCCTGCCGGATCCACGAAGTAAACGTTTTTACGATAAGGTTCTTCTGCTCCAGGCTTAGCAATTGGGAAGCCTGCCTCCACAAGACGTGTAATCACGCCCTCTATATTATGAGTCACATAAGCGAAGTGCGCGAGGCCAACAGAATGTCCTGCTAAGTCTCTATTCTCACCCTCTCCATGATCACTCAATGCGATGTATTGGTATTCGTCACCAAAATGCAGCCAATTACGGGGCTTGCCTGACCATTCACCTTTCCCCTCATCACGGACGTACCAATGAGGGAACGCCGCTTTGTAGAAAGTCAGCATTTCAGGGATGTCTTTAACGACTAAATTCACATGTTCAAGTTGGATCATTCTTCTCTCCTTAAAGTATTCTCGTAAGCAACGTTACACATACTAATAGCTCAAGTTAAGTTGAGGTAAAGCATTAATTTGCATTTATTTCGAGAACGTTTTTAGAGCCTAATTTGTTCTACTTTGACTACATACAAACTTTAAGTTTAGACGACCTCTTCAACTGTGACTTCTATTTGAACCAACTACAATCCGTATTTAATAGCAGTTTTACCGATAGATGCACTGCTCTCAATAAGCTGGTGTGCTTCTTTCAGCGTATCAACACTCAAGCCATTCAATGTTGTGGTAAGCGTAGATTTAATACGTCCAGCATCAATCAGATTTGCTACTTGGAACAAGATGTCTTGTTGTTTCTGAATATCATCTGTGTTGAACAGTGAACGTGTGAACATCAGCTCCCACACAAAACCCGCAGACTTGCCTTGAAGCGCCGACAGATCAATTCCGCCATCGAACTCAACAATAGAACTGATCATACCTTGTGGTGCAATCAGCTCCACCATCGATTCCCAGTGCCCCTTTGTATCGGCAACATTGAAGATGTAATCGACATGCTGGATGCCTTGCTCTCGCACAGAATCAACCAAATTACGGTGATTCACCACGTGGTCTGCACCCATATCCCTTACCCACTGTTCGGTTTCAGGTCTTGAAGCCGTCGCAATGACCGTCAGGTTAGTCAGTTGGCTCGCCAATTGAATGGTGATTGAACCGACGCCACCAGCACCACCTATGATCAGAATCGATTTTTTCTCTTCAGGACGAACACGCAGACGATCAAACAATGCTTCCCACGCGGTGAGTGTTGCTAGCGGCATAACAGCAGCAGCTTCATCAGAAAGGCTCTTTGGTGCTTTAGCCGTAATACGGTAATCGACGGCTTGGTATTCCGCGTTAGATCCCATGCGAGTTACGTCACCGGCATAGTAAACACGGTCGCCTAGTTCAAAGCCTTCAACGTCTGTACCTTTACCGACAACTTCACCAACCGCGTCATAACCAAGTACTTTTGGCTGCTCAAGTGTTTTATCTTGAGCACTGCGAATGCGAATTTTTGCGTCTGCTGGGTTGATAGAAGTAGCGTTCACTTTTACAAGCAAATCATTTTCTTTTAGTTCTGGCAGGTTCGTTTCAAACTCAAACAGACTGTTTTTTTCTGCAATGGCAAGTGACTGAGTAAATCCGATAGCTTTCATTTTTGATGGTAGTGACATGGTGCTTTCTCCTTAAATTAGATGAGTTAATCTTAGAGAATTATCACTCTAGATAAACCGCCTAATGTTTGAATCATATTCAAATATTATTTGATAATCGTGTGACCACTGATTGGGTAACACGAACATGTAACACTGTTAGCCGCTGCATGGAGGCATAACGGTTAGATAAGGCCTTGCTCAATCAACCAGTCACGCGTGACTTCATCTTGCGGCTTACCTTCACGGCAAACTTTATAATCTAACTCTGCGATAATATCGTTCGAGAATCGCAGTGAATCTAGCTTCTGAATCTGTTGTTCGCTGAACAGGTGCTTCTTGTCATCTCTTAAAAGAAGTACCGCTCTATCTACAATGCCTAGCAAACCTTTTGGTTCTTTAAGCTCTCGAATATAGTAGCGATAATGCAAAAATTGAGGCTTCCAAAGCGGTACAACAACCCACTCTTTGTTCGCTACGGCGCTTTCAAAGGCATCAAAACAATCGTCTTCGCTACCCGGGAAAAACTCATAACCCGCATCGCTCAAACCATACTCTTTCATCATCTGTATAGAGAAACGTGTGATGCCAGCACCGGGGTTAATACCCTGAATTGTAGAGATCATTTTCTCGACAACTTTTTGCTTTACTAGATCAGCGACTTCAGAAACGGCCTCTTCGGGGACATAATCAGGCACGCCCCATAACGCGTAAGGTTCATAATGAAGGCCAAGTTCGATAAGCGGCTCAACTTCCTCAACGCCCGCTTTGTAGATGCCGTGGCTTGATGGCAACCATGCCGAAGAGAGCATGTCTACTTCACCAGCTTTCAGTTTTTCAAAGTTTTCTTGATGAGGAGAGAAGATACGCTCTACCTCGAAGCCCATTGCTTTAGTACATTAGCAACCAGTGAGGCGGTGGTTCGGTGAAACGACAAATCTGTTACGCCAATTGTGATTTTCTTCGTCATGTTGTTTTCCCCTTTTGTTCAGCTTGATAGAGATAGTACATGGCCAAAAACTAGCGAAAAACAGCCTAACATTTGAATAATTATCAAATATATTTTGGTAATTGAGCGTATGAAGTTAGCTTAGAAGGGGTAAATCAGGATTAACCCGCTTTGTGATTAGAAAAGATTTCAATACAATGTTTAGAACATTATCAAACACAGGTAGATAATATGCTTCTTGAAGACTTGCAGGTCATTTTAAAGGTAGCGGAGTTTCGCAGCATCACCGCTGCAGCTACCAACCTAGACATGCGCACAGCCACCGCAAGTGCAGCCGTCAAACGTGTTGAAGCCGCACTGGGTGCTGAACTATTTGTAAGAACAACACGCCATTTACGGCTCTCTTCAGCAGGCGAACGTTATTTACCTGAGTGCGAACAAGCCTTAATAATATTGGAGCAAGCCAAGCTCAACATGCGCGAAGAGCTTGGTATTCTTGATGGTGAAATCCGCATTGCGCTTTCTTCGGACCTAGGAAGAAACCTCATTACACCTTGGCTTGATGAGTTTCTGCTTGAATATCCCAAGGCGACACTTCGCACTAGCATTAGCGACAGCAATATTGATTTTTATCGTGATTCTGTTGATATGGCACTGCGTTACGGCTCTCCGACTGACGCCAACATGTATGGCTTCAAGATCTGCGATGTGCCGAGAATATTGTGCGCTGCCCCTGAATATTTAGCCGAGATGGGAACACCAAACCAGCCGAGCGACTTAGCTGAACACAATGGATTGCTTTATCAACTGCATGATATGTTGCAAGACGAATGGGTGTTTAACAATGGCAAGCAGGATCATAAAGTGAAGCTGAAAGGGAATCGTGCATCGAACGATGCTGACCTTGTTAGACGTTGGTGTGTTGCAGGGAAAGGCGTGGCGATCAAATCTTGTTTAGATATGTCGAGTCATTTGCTTTCTGGCGAAGTGGTTAAAATCATGCCCGAGTTCAAGCCAACATCAACCGAGCTGTGGTTAGTGTGTCCAAGTCGTCAATCCATCACACCAACTGTTCGCTTGCTAAGAGATTTATTCAGAGAAAAAACCGCAGAGATCCTTTCTCAACTGAGTGAGCAGGGCATTATCGAACCTCAACAATCCTAGTGGGCTAACCCCTCTTAAAAACTAATGCCTTTTAAAAAGCCAACGTCTTTTAAAAACCAATGTTTCTACAAAAACAACATTTCTAAGACACTAGCGCATAGAAGACAAAAAACAAAAAGGCGTTAGCGAACTTCAATTCGCTAACGCCTTTAATCATTTGAACATCACACTGTATCAATGGATGTATCGACTCAAATACGAGCGCTTAGTTTGACTCTTCTTCAACATCACAGTCAACACAGCACTGAAGAGCAATTTCATGTTCGAAAGTGATCGTATCTTTGCCTTCTTCTAGTAGCTCTGCGATTTCATCCGCGACTTCTTTTTCATCATCCGCTTCGATATCGCTTGTTAGCTCTTCTTCTGAATAGCCGAAGAAGTTCAGCAATAAGTACTCACGAGCTTCATCTTTAGTACAAACGACGTTTGCTGAAAGATCTGGCGTAACCTCACCTTGTGCAAGAGTCGCTGTTAGTTGAGCTATAGCATCCTCTTTCATCGCAGGCGTTAACCAACCAAGATCAGTACTTACCGTCGTTTTTTTACAGTCGAAGCAAGGCAGTTGGTGAAAGTAGTATTGAAAGCTAGTCATAGGTAATTTCTTCTTTAAATGTTGTATAGCGAGATTATGCGCGTTTTGTAGCAAAATACTATCTCAATCACAACCTGAGCCTGATTCGATCTAAATATTTGTACCAAGTACAGAGCACCATGATGACTATGGATAAATTTAAGGCTTCGCTCACCTGGGACATCATCTCATTACGACGCTATACGTTGACGACCATGCTGCCATCTTCTGCTTGATAACGTGCCCATAATTGAGAAAGGTTTTCTTTATTGAGCTGTATCTCTTTTTCTTTCAGAAACGCTTCGTTGTGCAGCTTCGAATAAGAGCGTTCAGCAAGGTCACAACTAAATGTAACGATGGTTTTCCCCTTCCCCATTCTAGCAGCAGCGTATAGCGCCCCTGCTACGTTCAACGACGAACTGCTTCCTAGAAGAATTCCGTCATGCTCTGCAACAAGGCGGGATATCGTAACCAAATCCTGATCGGGAAGCGTTATTGCACGATTGATTTTTGCCTGCCTGAAATTTTCAACCGTCCGCATGATCCCTATACCTTCCGTGAACGAGCTTCCCGTTGATTGATAGTGCCCATTACGTAGAAACGAATAAATACCGGAGCCATTTGGGTCAACTAACCAAGTTTCAAGATTGGGTTGCTGCTCAGATAGGTAGTGTGAGTTTCCAGCAATAGTTCCACCAGTCCCCACAACTGAAACTAGAGCATCAATATTACCTTGTGTTTGCTGCCAAATTTCCGGTCCAGTATTAAAATAGTGTGCTCTATAATTACTGAGATTTTCGAACTGATCTGCCCACCAATAATTCTCATTTTCGACACCAATCCGCTTGGCCGTGTGGTAAAAGTGTTCAGGATTCGCAAAAGGACAAGGATCGACCAATAACAATTCAGCGTTATAAAGCGAGATCATACGCTCCTTCTCTTGTGCCTGCCCTTTTGGCATCACCACCAACATTTTATAACCGAGGGATTTAGCCACTAGAGCAAGGCCAATCCCCGTATTTCCCGCGGTACCTTCGACGATTGTCATTCCCGGCTTCAGCTTACCCGCTTCTACAGCATCCATAACAAGCTGAAGTGCTGCTCTATCTTTAATCGAACCACCCGGGTTTTGGTGTTCACACTTAAGAAGAATCTCACAACCTGATATCTCTGAAAGACTGTTGATTCTAACAAGATCGGTATCGCCAATTAGTTCACTGAGATTGTTTGCAACATGGACAGATGACATCGCGACTCCATTTATTTGTTGAGGATGAGTTTGTTCATCGATTGAGTTGTCGATGATCATAAGCGTAGCTCTGAGGTTTGCTTAGTCAAGGAGTGCCGGATTTGAAAAGGCTCTCATTTTCTTAATAGCAATTATAATTAAGGGTGATCGATTAAATTGAGGGTAGCAAAATGTTTCTAAAAGAGAAAAAGAGCGGTGACCTCGTAGATGTTACTGAAATGACCAAATTAACCAACTTATTTCAGGACAGCATCGAAGGTCGGTTTCAAGCTGGCGAGGAACAGCAAGACCCTGAGATGTTTAAAAAGTCCGAACTGGTGTTTATGTCAGGTGAAGAGTTACCTCGATGTTGGACAGATCCAAACTACCGTTCAGAGGCTAAATAATTAGCTATTTCGGAACACCTGGAAAGTTGTAATTAAAGCTATCTTCTAAAGGTGCTTGAGGATGGTATTGTGGGCTATGCGCCTACTAAAAAGCTCAGATGCATCTTTATTAGACACAAAAAAGCGAGCCACTTTGGCTCGCTTTTCAGTATTTGATTTTAAGCTAAATTACAAAAGTTCTACCGACTGTTGAGCAATCAAAAATCGAACGTTAGATTGAAATCGATACTATTGTAATCTAAATTATCAAAGTAATAGTTATAAGAAACTGTTGGTTTGACTCCGAACATAGAGATGGTAATGCCTGGGCTCAAATAATGAGAGTAGCTATTATCGCCATAACAGTGAGTCTGACAAACTGAAAACTTTTCTAAATGAGGCGTCCATTTTTTGTAATGTGTCATTTGATGGGTGTAAGAGAGAGATAAAGATAGCCAATCATTCACGTCATAAAAACTACCGAGGGTTTTATCTAAAGAAATGCTTTCATCTCGAATAAAAATACGTTCTTGGTCTATATATTGAACGGTAATGTCGGTATAGAAAACAGCATCTTTCCAAGCAAAAGCGCTAAACAGCCCAGAGTTGTAAACCTCTACGTTATCCAAGTTACCACCAGCGGCAACGGTCACCTCATTGTAGATTAAATCAACAAGAATAAAGGAATAGCCAATCCCTACCTCTCCAAAGTGATCGCTATCGTACTGTCCGAATACACGCCAAGTCTCATTAAAGTTATGTGAACCATATAGTGTGTAGGTCAGTTCGTTATCAATATTCTGTTCGAGATAGTTTTGCTTGCTAATGGAGATATTAAAAGTGTCCCCCACGTAATCAACAACATCTTGCCAATCAGCTTGTACAGAAAAAGGGAAACAAATAAGTGCGAGCGAGTATATTTTATTCATGTTGAAACCGTATTTAGATCTCAATCCATGAGAGCTGTTATTTATTGATAGCAATGATATAAGCAGTGAAAGAATTGGAATATTGATTAATACGAAAAAGCCTATTAAGGCAGACTTAATAGGCTTAAAAAGGGGTGGACAATCCTTTGCCCTACATGAACTCTTTAGTTCCGTATTTACTTAGAGAACTTTGCCTTAATCTTTGCTTTAAGAGCACCGGCTTTAGATTTCAAGGTGTTCTTTTTGTCTGCGTCTATGGTTAGCATGCGACCTTGCTCACCAATAAAGGTTCTAGACCCATCCGCATGTACAACTAAACGAATGCCACCTCCAATCTTAGCGGCATGTACAGTCGCTAAAAGATCACCTTGTGCGCTGTGCAAAGTAATATTGTGGTTCTCATCTTTACTCAACAAAATACGCTTGCCATCGATAGTTACAAACTCACCACCTTCAGTAAGATAAAATAACTCATCGTTAATCTTGATAGTTTGGTTGTCTTTATCTACTTCAATCTCACCAATACTCACACGCTCAAAGCTTGGTAGTTCGAACTCAGGCTTATCAACCTCTGGACGAGGTTTAACAGTAGTAATAGAGCCATCTGAATGGTCAATCACGATCTGTGAACCATTGTTTGCTGTAATAGTGGTTTTCATAGCATTGCCTTGATTTCTTGCGATATCAATTGTTTGGCCACCATTTAATGTAATTTGAGAAACGTTGCCTCCACCAGACGTAGCTGTTACGGTGCCAACCTTACCTTTCTCATATAGGTTTACGTTGCCGTCAGATGCAATAAAGCCAATTTTTTCACCGCCAAAGAAAATTCCGCCATCTTTGATTATCAACTCTTGTGAACCTTCACCTCCACTGATCTCAGGATTTACACCCCACTCAGGTGACGAATCTTTATCATTGAACTCAGGCTTAACTTGGAAATCTGGATCAATGTCTTCACCTGGACCTTGGACTGGGTAGTCTGGCTTATCGCCTGGTTTGACAATTGAACCTTCATCATCCGGTCCTGCGACAGGGTGATCATATTCAGGAATTACGCCCCACTCAGGTGACGAATCCTTATCATTGAACTCAGGCTTAACTTGGAAATCTGGGTCAATGTTTTCACCTGGACCTTGAACTGGGTAGTCTGGCTTATCATCTGGTTTGACAATTGAACCTTCATCATCCGGTCCTGCGATTGGGTTATCGTATTCCGGAGTTATACCCCACTCTGGTGACGAATCTTTATCATTGAATTCAGGCTTAATTTGGAAATCTGGATCAATGTCTTCACCTGGACCTTGAACTGGGTAGTCTGGCTTATCGCCTGGTTTGACAATTGAACCTTCATCATCCGGTCCTGCGATTGGGTTATCATATTCAGGAATTACGCCCCACTCTGGTGACGAATCTTTATCATTGAACTCAGGCTTAACTTGGAAATCTGGATCAATGTCTTCACCTGGACCTTGAACTGGGTAGTCTGGCTTATCGTCTGGTTTGACAATTGAACCTTCATCATCCGGACCTGAGATTGGGTTATCGTATTCCGGAGTTATACCCCATTCTGGTGACGAATTTTTATCATTGAATTCAGGCTTAACTTGGAAATCTGGATCAATGTCTTCACCAGGACCTTGAACTGGGTAGTCTGGCTTATCGTCTGGTTTGACAATTGACCCTTCATCATCCGGACCTGCGACAGGGTGATCATATTCAGGAACAACTCCCCAGTTATTATCAGTGTCTACTTTGTAGAAACCACGGTCTTGTCGCCAGTGATAGGTTGTTTGACCATCATCTGATGTAATAGTGAAATTCTGGTTGCCAGCGTTACCTTCACGATAAGTGATCGTAGCTCCCTCATACTGAGAGTTGTTATTTAGTGTTACAGAATAAGTAGTTACGCCGTTACCATTTACCGATGAAGTAATTGAACCCAATGGTTCATTGTCAGCGTTACGTAAACGAGTGCCGTCATTAGCTACGTAAGCAACAACTTCACCATTATTCATCAGCGCTTTACGGCCTTTTTCATCTTCACCTACAGACCATTGAGCCTTCAGGTCGTTATCTGCAATTGGTAAAGAAGGCTTATCTTTGATTGGGCCATTGTCAGCGTCTGGCAAGACTGGACCTTGTTCATAGTCATGCATAGCTGATGAACCATTTGATGACGAATTCGAAGACCCGCTAAATAGAGCGGCAGTAAGACCTAGAGCACCAGTACCAATAGCTTTCCATACTCCTGAGTCATCTTGCTCGTAAACTACGCCGTTTAACTCCACTACCTTGTTATTTTGTGCATTCAGCTTAGCAAGCGTTGATGTATCAATACTATCCATTTGAGATTGGATCGCTTTTTCAGTCGCTAAATTTGCTAATTCAACATCCACGCTTTGTGCAATAACATTGCTTGAAAATGCAGTTGTAATTAAAGTTGCTAGAATTGTTTTATTCATGTTCATGTAATTAAGTCCGGTAAATATAATTAATTTCAAAATACTATTTGTTTTCGGACCATCCTTGGAAGCGATGAGTGAATATTAACGACTTCGGTTAACCATGAATATTTGCCAATATTTAACTGGCTATTAAGCTGTACTTAACAAGTCAAACTAGCAACAAAAAACACAATTATTCAGTTACTTACAATACGAACCCAGAAAATTAAAATACAAAAAAAGGGCTAACACATGGTCAGCCCTTTCTAATTCTTGCTATTTATTTTATAGGAAGTTATTCCCCTTTCACTGTATACATATTATCTGCTTGTTCTTTTACTAATTCAGCATCAATAGGGAGATACATTCTTACAAGGAAATTTCCTCCTTGCTCTACGGTTGCATTGCCCACACCTAGTTGGCAATTGGTAGTGAATGAAAAAGAATTACCATTGTCTTTCATTTCAGTATGTGGAATATAAAAATCATTTTCATGAATCCAACCATCCGCACCATAAAAAGTCGCCGATAAATAGCCGTTATTTTTCCAATCTAAAGCTGGTTTTTCAATTGTCCAAGTTTGGCATTTATCTGAAGCCACTTGTAGTGGAACATATTGAGCGGTATCCATTGGTAAACCTCCCCAACCATATGCTGCAGCATAAACGTAGTTATGCGGATCGACGTCTGCTAGCGTTTTTCCGAAAGCGTTGTGTCCAGCGATAGGTTGCTCGCCAGTATTAACTTGGCGAACAAGCTCATCGCGAAAGGTAATGACCTCATCGGAATCAAAGCCTTTAGTTGAATATGGATGAGCCGAATTAGCTTTAAACTGAAGCTGACTTTGACGATTTTTTGTGTCTTCATAATCGCCGTTGTCACGCGTTCTTGCCAGTAAGTAGACATATTCGCCTTGAATATCATCGGCGGTCACTTCAAGGGTTTCACCATTTTTTACGACTTGGTGAAATAGGTGATGCTCATCAATAATATGGATAATCTGAAATTCATCAGATTTCGGTACAGTAAACGTTGCACCTTTACTGACGTCAACGATAGCTATTGAGTAGACTACATCACGGTTAGAGCGAATGACTTGCTGATTATCAATGCTGACAGGGTCATCATGCATCCATGTGTTTACTCCCGCTTTTTCTTGCACACCACTAAAATACCAGTCTGATTCCGCGACGACGTAGTTTTCCATAGTGACAGGTGCGGCAATACAGCTGAATGCACTAATTAGAGATAAAGACAAAATCGATTTTTTCATATGTTGACTCGCTGATTCAAAGATTAATGTATGTTCCTATTCAAAGCCCTTTCGAATCAGCAATATTACACATTGAACAATCACTGATTCGTATTCCATTACATTTATTTACCACTGTAATCAAGCGATTGAACTTAGAATATTTGAATTTATTTAGCTTGCTGTTAAGCTGAACTTAATACGTCGATTGGTAGAAGGAACACCAATGAGCAATGATAAGTTTAAAAATCTCGACCTAAATCTCCTCAAGTTATTTTCTGTTGTATATCAGCAACGTAACTTAAAAAAGTCCTCGGAGTTGCTATTCATATCTCCTCCAGCAGTCAGCCAAAACATAAATAAACTGCGAGATCATTTCGAGGATGAGTTATTCGTTAAAACTCCAAAAGGCTTTGATACTACGCCGTATGCTGACAGTCTTTTCTTGGCGCTATCTCCTGTTTTAACTCTGTTGTCCAATGCAGTTAATACACATGGAGAGTTTGAACCGAGTGAATTAGATGGCACCATCACTGTGGACATGGGGCAGCAGATCATTCCTTGGCTCTCTCCGATGATGTTTACTGAGATCTCAGAACAGTGCCCCAACGTTACGTTTGCATCTCATAATATGACAACTGAAACCCCTTCAATGATGAAAACGGATCAGGTAGACCTTGCCGTTCAGTTTCAGTTTTCTAATACAACAAAAGATATCTATGAACTGCCCCTTGGCGAAGTAAATTTTGTTGCCGTGGTGAGAGAAGGCCATCCATTTAAAAAAGAAACCGCAACCATAGAGGAGCTTTTGGAGTACAACTTTGCCCTTGTTGAAATGCCATTTTTTAATACCTTCCATACCTCTCTTATTGAACAAGTTGTTGCGAAGAAAGGACTCGAGATAAATGTTGTTCATAGAAGTACATCGGCAATCAGTATTCGCGAAATTGTGTTGAGAACAGACCTTGTCGTTCCGGGCCTAGAAAACTTTGTCAAACACTGTGGAGAGGGACTAAGAGCGATAAAAGTAACGAATGTAGAAGAGCTAACAACTTTACGGTTATGTGCCTATATCCATAAGAAAAACAGAAAGAGTCAGAAGCACTTGTGGTTGTATGAGATGATTAAGTCACTAGTCGATTCTTAAAAGCTGACGTGCGTGTTGCAAGCCAGCTCTATTTTTAAGGCTTAAAACTGGTAATTAAACTCAATACGATGATCGCCATCCTCGTAGTAGGTATTCTCTGTCCAGTTTGCGAAATAACGAATGTTGGCTCTAGGCATTAATTGATAACCGATCGAAAACTCATGAGTCATGATAGAGTCGTCCTGTTGAAAGCCGTAATCTTTATACGTTGATGATCCCGAAATCGTACCCATATACATTGGGTTATAATTGAGCCAAACCTTTTCAGTAATTTGCATTTTGGCGTACATACCTGCCACATAAAAAGTGCCGTGTAGGTTATAACGGTCTCGTACTTGGTTTGCATCCAAATCACCACCGGTAGTTCCTGGCAATTCTTCTCCTGCAGCAATTCCTACCCCTGCGAGAGGATATAAATTGAACATCCCCATTTTAGGCAAAGCTTGAATGAAACTGTATGACGCTGAGCCTTGGTTATGGTCAAAATCCCAGTTCACATCGACTTGCGCACCACGGCCATTGGTTAGGTCAACACCAAAATTTCTAAATCGAAGAGAGTTGATACTGTCGTCGTTATCACGATTGCTCCACCCCAGAGCTTCGCCTGCAATACCTTTGATTTCGAGCACGTTCATGCCCATTGTAGTCTCTTTACCCGTATCATAAGTTTGGCCAAATTTGATATTGAGACCTTTGTCTGTATAACCAAAACCCGCTTGTGTGTAGACAGCAAGAGGATCGGACATATCTTGAATTTCAGCCTCTTGAGCAAACGACAGCGGTACGATAGAAAGAACTGCTAAAGCGAATACAGGTCTGCGCATAAACATTTGTAACCTCATATAAAATTAAGGCTACGTCCTTGTAGCATGAAAAGTACGAGGACTATACGAAGAACAAGAAACGTCGGAAATGTATAAAAACTTAATCAGATATTAAGTAGAGCTTTACATAAGCGAGTAACAACCCTCTACTGATTCGATCTAGGTTTAGTCAAACTAAATGCGAAACCGCACCTACATGCAAACAAAAAAGCGAGCCACTTAGGCTCGCTTTCCAGTATTGGTCTTGCTTAGGCTTTAGCTTCGATTACAGAAGTTCTACCGACTGTTGAGCAATAACGAACTCTTCATTGGTTGGAATAACCATTGCTACTGCGCCAAGCATTTCTGATTTAGCGATGATGCCTTCAGCGCCAAAACGAGCTGCTTCATTGCCCGCTACATCTTCAACAAAACCAAGAATCTTAAGGTTGTTTAGGATCTCGCGACGAATTGGTAGAGAGTTCTCACCGATACCACCTGTGAAGATGATGCCGTCCAAAGAGTCTAGCGTTGCAAGGTAAGAAGCAACGTATTTTGCTACGCGGTAAGTAAACACCTCAAAAGCCAGTTTCGCGCCTTCGTGGCCCTCTTCCATTGCTTCTAAAATGCCACGAGCATCGCTCGTAAGACCAGACACGCCTAGGAAACCAGACTCCTTGTTAAGAGAGTTGAAAACTTGCTCTTGTGACCAACCTTTCTTAAGAAGGTATTCGATGATGCCTGGGTCTAAGTCACCACAACGCGTGCCCATCATTAGGCCAGAAAGCGGTGTGAAGCCCATTGAAGTATCAACACTGTTACCGTCTCTGATAGCACATACAGAAGCGCCGTTACCTAGGTGAACAGAGATGAAGCTAGATTCTTCAACTGGCTTGTTGACCATTTTCGCTGCTTCACGGCTAACGAAGTAATGGCTAGTACCGTGGAAACCGTAGCGACGAACACCGAAGTCTGTGTATAGCTCTTTTGCAATGGCACCGGTAAATGCACGTTGTGGCATCGTTTGGTGGAAAGCAGTATCAAACACAGCGAACTGAGGTAGAGAAGGGAAAGCTTCAATCGCAGCACGGATACCGATAGCACCTGCTGGGTTATGAAGTGGAGCTAAGTCAGATAGGCTTTCAATCTCACTTGTTACTTCTTCAGTAATACGAACAGTTTGAGTGAACTTCTCACCACCATGAACGATACGGTGACCGATAGCCACGATATCAGCCGTGAAGCCTAAGTCTTCCATCAGGCCTACCAATTTGCCAATGGCAATTTTGTGGTGGTTACCCTCACCTTGAATAGCAATTTCTGTTTTCTGACCTTGATGCTTCCAGCTCATACGAGCATCCTCAAGACCAAAACACTCCCCTAAGCCACTTAATACTGCGTCACCAGAAACAGAATCGATGACAGCAAATTTAAGGGAAGAACTACCCGAGTTAATAACCAGAACAAACGAATTAGACATTGGATATGGATCCTGTTTCAGTACGAATTTAGTGAAGTTTGCGCTTCAATTTTAGTTAAGTCTATTATTCAATAATTTTTGAATCTTTCAACTTTTGTTTTGCAAAAACCACCAAATGAACACAATTAAGTTGATCTTAGTCATCAATTCATTTCTTTCGAGAACGAAAATTAAAAAATAGTTGAATTAGATGAAGCAAATGTACTTATGAGTCTGATCGGTTTAACTAAACCACATTGAGAACAAACCCTCTGGTATTGAAAGCTTATCCAAGAGCCCAGTTCATAAATTCAGCGCGACACTTAAATATAGAGCTGTTGGTTGCCAGATCCGCTAATAGATTTTAAGGCGTTTAACTTCGCCTCAGCATTTAAAGAACTCACTTATTCGGATCGAATGGTTGATCAGCTCTTACTTCAAAGTCTGTTTCCATTATAGCTGTGCATTTCTTTTGATAGGCAGCGATCGACTCCCATATCCCCTAACGAAATACCCTAAACAACGCTTTAAGCACATATGACTGTGGTTGCCTTGTGATACGAGGCATTATCTAATTTTGGGCTTAGAACGTGCTACAGGCGCGAAAGTAAAATAGCAGGTACAAAAAAGCCGAGCATAATGCTCGGCTTTTAAATTCACTGTTTAAGCTATTCGTTTATAAGCACTTGGCTTGTAAGCTTCAGCTTAAAACTAAAGGTTGATTAACCTTCGCTACGCTCTGGACGACGACCACGGTTGCCGCCATTGCCTGCTGCGTTGCCATGGCCACGTTCGCCACGGTGGTTACCACGGTGATCGCCACCACGGTTACGGTCAAAACGACGTTCGCCATCACGACCACCAGCAGAGTTACCATCACGAGCGCCGTCACGGTTGCCACGGTAGCCACCACGACCGCCATTGCCACCTTCACGGTTACCACCTTCGCGATTACCGCCTTCACGGTTACCACGGTAGCCGCCGCCATCACGACCGCCACGACCGCCATCACGACCGCCACGGTTGCCATCACGACCACCGCCGCCACGACGAGGCTCACGGAAGTCGTTGAAATCAACAACTACAGCGCCAGCTTCTTTTTGACGAATGCGAAGTTTGCTTAGCTTACCAGCAGTTTCAGAGTTCATTGCTTTTGGCAGTTGAACGTAAGTAGAACCTTGGTCTAGCTTGATAGCACCGATAGAACCTTTAGTTAGGCCTAGTTCGTTTGCTAGTGCGCCAACGATGTCTTTAACCTGAACGCCTTGCTCACGGCCAACTTGTAGCTGGTACGTATCCCAATCTTGAGTATTGAAGTTACGACCACCACCGTCACGGCCATTGTCACGATCTTCACGACGCTCTTTGCGACGGTTCTTATCACGCTCAATAGCAGCGATCATTGGGTCTTCGCCAACGTAGAATAGTGGGCTCTTACCTTGCTGACGCTTAAGAAGCATTGCAGCTAGAGTAGCAGCATCAACTTCTAGAGACTCTTGCAGAGTAGAGATAAGGCCTGCAAAGTTTTCTAGAGCTTTGCTTTCTTTCTCAGTTTCAAGCTCAGCGCCAAGCTTAGCAACACGTGCAGCAGCAACTTCGTCACGTTGTGGAAGTTGGATTTCTTCCATTTGAGACTTAGTTACACGCTCGATAGTGCGAAGCATACGAATTTGGTTAGTGCGAACTAGTAGGATCGCTTTACCTTTACGTCCAGCACGGCCAGTACGACCAATACGGTGGATGTAAGATTCAACATCGAATGGGATGTCGTAGTTGAATACGTGAGTAATACGTGGAACATCAAGACCACGAGCTACAACGTCAGTTGCAACTAGGATGTCGATAACACCTTGTTTGATGTGATCAACAGTGCGCTCACGTAGAGACTGAGGAATATCACCGTGCAGTGCAGCAGCTTTGAAGCCACGTGCAGATAGCCAATCAGCTAGACGCTCAGTATCTTGACGAGTACGTACGAATACGATTGACGCGTCAGTTTCTTCAGTTTCAAGAAGACGAGACATTGCTTCGTCTTTCTCTACGCCTTTAACAACCCAGTAATTCTGCGCTACTTTGTCAACTGTGTGGTTAGTACCAGCAACGTCAACTCTAGCCGGGTTACGTAGGTAACGGTCAACAATAGTCTTAACCATTGGAGGCATAGTTGCAGAGAAAAGTACACGCTGTGCAGTTTCTGGAGCTTGCTCTAGGATCCAAGTAACATCATCTACAAAGCCCATTTTCAGCATTTCATCTGCTTCATCAAGAACAAATGTATGTGCTTCATCTAGGTGTAGACGGTCACGAGTTAGTAAGTCTTTAACACGACCTGGAGTACCAACAACAATGTGAGCACCGCGGCTTAGAGCACGCATTTGGTCAACAATTGAAGCACCACCATAGATTTCAAGAACTTTAAGACCGTTGATGTCACGACCTAAGTTTTTGATTTCCGCAGCAACTTGAATCGCTAGCTCACGAGTAGGAGCCATGATGATTGCTTGTGGTTTGTGTTGGTTCAGGTTGATTTTGTTAAGTAAAGGCAGAGAGAATGCTGCTGTTTTACCAGTACCAGTCTGTGCTTTACCTAGTGCGTCACGGCCTTCAAGAAGAAGAGGAATAGCTGCTGCTTGGATTGGAGTCGGAGAAACGAAACCCATGCTATCAAGAGCTGAAAGAATGTTATCGTTAAGGGCTAATTCATTAAATTGAATTACAGATTCGGACATTGGGATCCCACTATATATAAGTAAACAAAAGGTCCCGGGAGCTCTATCAATTCCAATACTGATCCAATCAGATACTGATTCCATTCAGAGTTACGAAGCAGTAATAAAACACTTCAAGCCATTAGGGACGTCTAAGGGAGGCGGATTATTCCCTAAATGCATAAAAAAAGCCAGAAAAAATTGAAATACATCACATATTTTTCGGTTTTACATCAATACTGGCTATCATATCGTCAAAACTTGATGAATATCTCGTCACAGCACCAAACTTCGAGCAAATTGACCTAGTTAAATAAGAGGGCAATTAATTTACGCTCACTTCGCCTTTCAGTAGTAATCAAGCCTCGCAATGATTATAGTGTGCTCAATTGTCCTCGATAGATAAAAGTCAAATGTTTCAAGATAATCCTCTACTCGCTCAACTCAAACAGCAAATCCAAGAAACCCTCCCTAAAAAGGAAGGTACAATCAAAGCCACTGAAAAAGGGTTTGGTTTTCTCGAAGTCGATAACAAGACCAGTTTCTTTATCCCGCCGCCATACATGAAGAAATGTGTGCACGGTGACAAAGTTATTGCCATCATTCGCACCGAGAAAGATCGCGAAGTAGCAGAGCCTGAGGAATTGATTGAACAGGGCCTTACTCGTTTTATTGCTCGAGTGAAGTTGTTTAAAGGTCGTTTGAACGTAGTTCCTGATCACCCACAACTGAAAAAGCTGCAACTAAAAGCGAAAGCAAAGAAGGGCCTAAACCCTGAAACGCTAAAAGAAGGCGACTGGGTTGTGGCTCATATCGTTCAACACCCGTTAAAAGGTGACAACGGATTCTTGGCTCAAATCTCTGAAAAAATCACAGACGCTGACGACAAGATTGCACCTTGGTGGGTAACACTTGCTCAAAACGATCTACCAAACAGCGAGCCAGAAGGTATCGATGATTGGAAGATCAACGATGACGCCGATCTTGAACGTATCGACATGACACACATCCCTTTTGTGACCATTGATGGTGAAAGCACAAAAGATATGGATGATGCGCTTTACGCGAAGAAGAAAGAGAACGGTGATTTTGAACTGACTATCGCGATTGCTGATCCAACGGCTTACATCTCTCCAGATGATGCTATGGATAAAGTGGCTCGCGATCGTGGTTTCACGATTTACCTTCCAGGCCGTAACATTCCAATGTTGCCTCGTGATCTGGCTGACAACTTATGTTCACTAATAGAGAACGAAGTTCGCCCTGCACTTTGCTGCACGGTAACAGTATCTAAAGATGGCGTTATCGGTGATGACATTAACTTCTTCGCTGCAAACATCAAATCTCACGCTCGTCTTGCTTACGACAATGTATCTGACTGGCTAGAAACTGGTGCATCAGAGAAGTGGCAACCATCAGAAGAAATCGCTGCGATTCTTTCTGACCTTCACCAATTTGCTCAAGCGCGTTCAGCGTGGCGTTCAGCGAATGCGGTTGTGTTCCCAGATCGCCCTGACTACCGCTTTGAGCTTAGCGAAGATAACGATGTTGTTGCTATCCACGCTGACATGCGTCGCAGTGCGAACAAGCTGGTTGAAGAATCTATGATCAGCGCGAACATCTGTGCAGGCCGAATACTAAAAGAAAGCTTTAACCAAGGCGTCTTTAACTGTCACTCTGGTTTTAAAGCTGAGAAATTAGCAGACGTTCTGGAGCTGGTTAACCCAGAAGCAGAAACACCGTTTACAGAAGAGCAAATCGTTTCTCTGGAAGGTTTTGCTACTCTGCGTCGTTGGTTAGGTTCACTAGACAACAGCTACTACGACAACCGTATTCGTAAATTCCAAGCGTACAGCGAGATCAGCAATGAGCCTGCACCACACTACGCGATGGGATTGGACATTTACGCGACGTGGACGTCTCCAATTCGTAAATACGGCGACATGATTAACCACCGTATGCTTAAGGCTCACATCCTTGGTAAAGCGCCAATTCAAACACCAGATGAAACTATCGGTGATGAACTTGCCCTGCACCGCCGTCACCACGGTATGGCTGAACGTAACGTTGGCGATTGGTTGTATGCTCGTACTCTAGCGAATGCTCCAGCTGAAGAAACTCGCTTCCAAGCAGAAATCTTCGACATTAACCGTGCTGGTATGCGCGTGCGCTTACTTGATAATGGTGCAGCGGCATTTATCCCTGGCTCTCTCATTCTTAATAATAAAGAAAGAATAGAGTGCAACGGTGATATGGGTACTGTATCTATCGATAAAGAAATGGTATACAAACTGGGAGACGTTTTAGAAGTAGTTCTCTCAGAAGTTAATCAGGAAAACCGTAACTTGGTAGCAAAACCTACACAAGTATTTGCGGACTTGCCTAGCGAGCCTGAACCGACAAATGAAACCGAAGCTTAAAAGCTTAGGGCTTTCAAGGTTAAGGCTTTAAAGGTTCACTTCTAAAGGCGCTAATTATTAGCGCCTTTTTTTGTAAATGTCTCATGCTTAAACAATACTAAAACCAATAAGCAACTCGTTTACAACGTCAAAGAAGCACACTATGTCATCGATAACAGTTACTCAATTTAGAAACTTTATTCCCAGGAAACGGGAACGTTACCCCGCCTCTAAAAACGGTATTTTCATCGTTTCGAAAGGCAGTATTTCTTTCACTCTACCTAATGGCACCGAAGCTTCACTTCAAGCTGGTGATTTCACGCTATACAACTCCGGCCAAATTAAAGACATCGACGTTGATACTGATAATGGTGAATTCAGCGCCACTTGCTTAGACTTCGATTTATCGATATTCCAGAAGTTCATCAACCAGTCTGGAGATCTTGAGTCGTTACGCGTCCCTCAGGAATACATCAAGTTCGACCGAGCTGACATCCAAATTCGGGAGCTGAAAGAGCTAACTATGTCTCTCGCTGATTCTTCTCCTAAAAATGACTACGCACTCACCCAACTGGGCTTAGCTCTGCTTTCTTTGATGGTTGAGAAGCACCCTGCTCTACTCGTGATCATTGCTCGAGCTGCAAGGCTTACCGTCACGCAGAAAGTTATCCACTACATAGAACAGAACATCGAAAACAATATTTCGTTAGACACGTTAGCCAGTTACATGGGCATGTCTCCCGCGACACTGAAGCGACGTCTATCCGCTGAAGACCTTTCTTTTTCAAACCTTTTGAAAATCAAACGTATTGCTCATGCCGCCACCCAACTCAGAACATCCGCTAAATCGATCACACAGATAGCTTATGAGTCTGGCTTTAAGAGCGCAGCACACTTCAGCACAGCCTTTAAAACGTATCATGGAAAGACACCGAAAGACTTCCGGTCTCTGATTGCTCAATCTCAGCAACCCCAAACTCGGTTCAAAACTTAAGCGGTGTGATTAAAAGTTAAGAGGTTTGACACAAAGGAGCGGTAGTTTGGTTTAAAAACCAAAAAGGTAGGTGGATGAACCAAGACTCAACCGCTACCAGCACCAGCACCAGCACCAGCACCAGCACCAGAATAGTGACTAGGACCAAAAATAAGACTTAGGATCTTTTTCTATTTCAGACAGAATAGCGTCAAGGTCCTTAGATTTAGGAAGGTAGGGATAAGGTCCCCAATTGACGGAATCAGTGCTGACTTCGGTTTCAAGTGGCACCATTACCAACCAGCAAGATAACGACTCATCAAAGATAACGCTGGCGATCTCGTTGGTATAATCGCTATGGGATGAGTCGAGCAGATAATGCGCCTGAGAGAACAGTACACCGCCCTCACACTCTTCAAATAAGGATTTGCCTAGCTCGACAGGTAAACTGCGATTTCGAGAAGTACAGAGCCTTTCAGCCCCAATTAAAAGCCGGTTAAGTTCTATATGAATGACGGACATAACACCCCTTTTAACTTCATCTAAATTTCAATAAGCCTCTAATTAGCTTAGGACTCAACCAACAGTTTAGCGAACAAGGGCAAACGAAATACCAACCTTGCTCTCATATACTCTCTTATCTGGTAAAGAAGTCCTGCGGTCATAAACCAACTCTACTCTCATAAAGCGTGAGTATAGAATTTCACAAAAGTGTCATATAACCGACCTATCATATGCGACAAATGTTATTAATTAGGAGTTGTTTATGTTACGAGTCGCGCTTGCCTCTCTTTTATCCTTAGCCCTTTCTTCTCAAGCTGCTTTTGCACAAGAAACCAATATTTCGGGCTCCACTTCTGTTGCGCGAGTGATGGATGTATTAGCAGAGGAGTACAACAAGACTCATCCTGATAATTACATCGCGGTTCAGGGTATAGGCTCTACAGCTGGTATTACCATGGTGAACAAAGGTGTGGCTGATATTGGTATGAGCTCACGCTACTTAACCGACCGTGAACAGAGCGAGGAATTAAAAGTATTCCCGATCGCCTTTGACGGCCTAGCAGTCGTAACAAATCGTTCGAACGGCGTGAATAACATCACTCGTGAACAGCTATTCGATATCTACAAAGGTAAGGTAACCAATTGGAAACAAGTAGGCGGTGCGGATCAGCCTATCGCGGTTGTGACTCGTGAAGCTTCCTCTGGTTCTCGCTACAGCTTCGAAAGCTTACTTGGTTTAACGAAAATCATTAATGACCGTCTAGTGTCTGACATCAACCCAAATAACTTGGTTGTAAATAGCAACAGCATGGTAAAAACGATTGTTAACCATAACCCACACGCTATTGGCTTTATCTCTGTTGGTTCTGTCGATCGCTCGATCAAAGCAATCACATTTGAAGGCATTGAGCCGACATCTAAGAACATTGCGAACCACAGCTATGAACTGGCTCGCCCATTCTTGTTGCTACACAAAACGGAATCGGTTTCTGACGAAAGCATAGACTTCATCAAGTTCGTGAAGTCGAAGCAAGGACAGGACCTTATCGAAGAATACGGCTACACACGCTTTAAGTAAGTGAAGTTCTTTAGTTCTTTAGTTCTTTAGTTCTTTAGTTCTTTAGTTCTTTAGTAACATGCGTGATGTCGATTTGATATGACACAAACCAAAAAAGAGAGCATTTAGCTCTCTTTTTTTTGGAATCTATAATCTTCGTTTAAGAATAATTTATCTTAAACAAAGTATTAAAAGTGAAGTTGAATCACCGACACAATCACTGCACCAGGGCGACGAACCCCTTCGATTTCTACGCGGATTTCGCGTTCAATCTCTAAACCCTTTTTGATCGGCGTTACTTTTGTCAACGTGCTCTTAGCGCGAACATTGCTGCCTGACTTAACAGGGTAAGGAAAACGAACTTGGTTAAGACCAATGTTCACAACCATTTTAGCCGTTGGGAATTGAGACTTGTCAGGATCAACGCTGTCAGTCAAACGAGGAAGCAAAGACAAAGTTAAGAAACCATGCGCGATCGTCGTTTTGAACGGAGAATCAGTTTCTGCTTTCTCTGGCTCAGTATGAATCCACTGCATATCTTCAGTCACTAAACCAAACTGGTTAATGCGCTCTTGACTTACATTAATCCAATCGCCAGTATGAATAACTTCACCGATCTGCTGGTTAAGCTCATTCAACACCAGTTGTGCTTCAGGCTTAATTTCAATCGGCTTCTCTATCGGCATAGCCGGAGCATCTTCATTCACTGCTGGTTGGTGGTGATCACGAACCCATGCGAAGAAATGACTATTTTGCGTGCGGTTCAGAAAGTCGCCCCAATACTCTCTAAGAGCTGGAGACATCCATTGCATAAACTCTGAGTGTTGCGAAGAAACGCTATCGCCTCGGTGTTTAAATAAATCAATGACCTTCATAAGAACCTCAGTGCACAAAAAATTTCAATATAACGTGTTAATTTTGAAACACTTCACACTATTGTGCAAATGTTTTCGAGCGTACAAACGTTAGCTGAACACCTACTTTCAATTAAATATCAATCACTTAAAAATAAAACATCATTTTATTAGACACCCAATTTTAGAGTGTTAACTCCATCACATAATAAACATATGATTATATAAACTACTTTTTTATTCACGTTCGGAATAAGAAAAAGGCTTAGCATCACACTAAGCCTTATTTTTCGTAAGGGAATGGTTTTTATAAGGAAACGATTTTTACAAGAAAATCGCCCTTATGAGTAAAAGGTTCCTTTACTCATCATCGAGTGGAATCAACTTAGTATTACCACCGTGTGCTTTTTCACGCTTACGCTGCACAAATGCATAGAAACCTGGAATCAAGAAGGTACCAGCCAGTAACACACATAGCAGGCCGCCGATCAGGGAAATACCCAACGAGTTCTGACTCACGTGACCTGCACCAGCAGCGAAGATCAATGGGAAGATACCCAATATAAACGACCAAGACGTCATATTCACAGCACGGAAACGCAGCGTACCACCCTTCACTGCCGCATCTTCAATTGAAGCATCTTTGTCTTCACGCTCAACTTTCGCGAATTCTACAATCAAGATTGCGTTCTTCGCGGCCAAAGCTATCAAGAGTACCAAACCTATCTGTGCATAGAGGTTAAGCGGTGTTCCAGTCAGGTTCAGTGCTAAGAAGGACCCCAAAGTCGCAACAGGTACAACCAAGATAATCGCTATAGGGATTGTCCAACTCTCGTATTGAGCCACCATGAACAAGTAAATGAAGATCAATGCCAGTGCAAAAGCGAAAATCGCTTGGTTGCCTGCAAGCACTTCTTGATACGCCATACCTGTCCATTCGTACTGATAACCCTGAGGCAATACATCAGCCGCGACACGTCCCATAGCTGCAATCGCATCACCACTCGAGTAACCTTCTGCAGGTTGACCTTGAATCACCGCACTGCGGTACATGTTGTAACGCCATGCCACATCGGGTTCAAAGATCTGGTCGTACGTTACAAGTGTACTTAGCGGGATCATTTCACCATTAGACGAACGCACGTGGAATCGTTGTAGGTCATCCATGCTGCTACGGTGTTCGCTGTCCGCTTGCATGGTTACGCGGAAGTTCTTACCAAACATGGTGAAATCGTTCACGTAAAGCGAACCTAGATTACCTTGTAGCGTTTGGAAGATTTCCGACAACGGAATACCGAGTTGCTGCGCTTTCTCACGATCGATGTCGACATAGTAGTGAGGAACGTTGGCACGGAATGTACTGAATGTGTGTGAAATCTCAGGCTGTTTCGTCGCCTCAGCAATCACGTCATTCATTACCATCGCCAGATCAGTACGACTACGACCTAGTGTGTCTTCAAGAACAAATTCGAAACCAGAAGCCGCGCCCATACCTGGAACCGCAGGTGGCCCCATAGCAAAAACGATAGCTTGAGGAAGTTCAGTGGCCGCTCGACCGTTAATACGTTGCGAGATAGCTTGAGCTGAATGCTCACCGTCTAACGCATTACGCATATCCCAATCATGCAGTTTGATAAATAGCGACGCACCATTCGACGCAGAAGCGCCTGTCATGAATGCATAACCATTAACCAAAGTAACACCATCAACACCTGGCTCTTGCTCAACCATTTCAAGCAATTGCTCAGTCACGTCTTCTGTACGGGACAGAGACGCAGCATCTGGCAACTGAACGTTAACCAGCAAAATACCTTTATCTTCTTGAGGAACGAACGCCGTTGACGTTGTTTTCGAGAAGTAAGTCACCGCAGCCAAAGCAACTACGAAGAAAGTGAACAGCAGAACGCCTTTCTTAACTAAGAAGCCAGCTATTTGACCGTACTTATTGGTTACAGATTCTAGACCACGGTTAAACGCTTGGTACCAGCGAGTCGTGTTACCACCACCCTGCTTAAGAACTAATGAACACAGTGCCGGAGACAAGGTCAGTGCGTTAATCGACGAGATAACCACCGCGATACAGATAGTCAGAGCGAACTGGCGATACATAATCCCGGTAATACCTGGCAGCATCGCTACTGGTATGAATACCGCTAACAGAACCAAGGTTGAGGTAACGATTGGGCCTGTTACTTCTTTCATCGCAATAAGCGTTGCTTTACGAGGAGAGATAGTTGGGTCTTTGGCCATCGTCGTATCAACGTTTTCGATAACCAAGATCGCATCATCTACAACGATACCAATCGCCAATATCAAACCAAACAGGGTTACCGTGTTGATGGTAAAGCCCGTCATCTGCATGATCGCAAAGGTACCAATCAACGACACAGGAATCGCAACCACAGGAATCAAGGTTGCACGCGCACTGCCCAAGAACAGATAAGTAACCGCGATAACCAGTAAGATAGCTTCGATCAGCGTTTTCACTACGCCCTTAATCGACTCCGCAACGAAAACCGTAGTGTCATAACTCGCTTCGTAAGCCACGCCTTCAGGGAAATTTTTGCTCAGGTTATCCAGCATCGCCATTACCGCTTTACCACTTTCCAATGCGTTTGCATCAGACTGTAGAGAAAGCGTGACGATTGAAGCGTCTTGACCACGGTATTTACCGTTACCATCGTAGAACTTCTTACCCAGTTCAACACGAGCAACATCTTTTAGATAGACGGTTGAGCCATCTTGGCTTGCACGAAGTACCACGTTCTCAAATTCGTCCGCCGTTTCAAGACGACCTTTGGTCACCAAGTTAAACTGAACTTCTTGAGGGTTGGCATAAGGTGCAGCACCAATACGACCCGCCGCGACTTGAACGTTTTGTTCCGCCAACGCAGCGTGAACGTCCGATGTCGTTAGGTTCAAGTTGGCCATTTTTTCTGGGTCCAACCAAACACGCATCGAATATTCACCACCACCTAATACGTTAACCTCACTAATACCAGAAACTCGCGCTAGCTGATCTTTGATATTCAGGTTTACATAGTTGATCAGGAATTGGTCATCGTACTCACCATTTGGAGAATAGAAGTTCAATACCATCAAAAGGTCCGGAGAACGCTTCTTAACTGTTACACCAACCATTCTTACTTCTTGAGGAAGCTTCGATTCGATTTGAGCAACTCGGTTCTGAACGTTGACCTGAGCCATATCTGGGTCAGTACCAACATCAAACGTCACGTTAAGGTTATAAGAACCATCGTTCGCACTTTTCGAAGACATGTAGATCATATCTTCTACCCCGTTGACCGAAGTCTCTATCGGGTCGGCAATCGCTTGTTCTACTACCTCTGCACTTGCACCTGTGTAGTAAGCCATAACGCTTACAGAAGGCGGGCTAATTTTTGGATATTCAGCCACCGGCAAGATAGCGAGCGAGATCGCACCTGCCAGTGTCAATATAATGGATATAACAAGGGCGAATTTAGGCCTTTGTATAAAGAAACGACTTAACATAGATTAGGGCCCTTACTCACTTTTTTCTGAAGCTGCAGGTTGAATACGTACCGCCATACCGTTACGAACTCGCTGCAAACCCTGAGTGAGAACAGAGTCACCCTGCTCTAAACCGGAAAGAATGATCACGCCATTGGCAACTTGGCGTCCCATTTCAATATTGCGACGCTCGGCAATCGGTGATTCACCACCTTCAACAAGCAGCATCACAAAATCACCCTCAAGGTCGGTTTGAACCGCACGTCTTGGGATGGTCACCACGTCGATAGACTGTTTTTCTCTAAGATTGACACGAACGTGTTGGCCAGGAAGCAGTTGTTGTTCAGGGTTATCAGCAATTGCGCGCATTGCGATCGTACCAGTGTTCAGATTGATTCGGTTACCTAAGAAATCGAGCTTACCTAAGTGTTCGAATGCTTCACCGTTTTCCAGCATGATCTGCACTTCAACACGATCAGAGTCGCTGCTGCCATCGCCTTCAATACGGTCCATACCTAACGCTAAACGTTCACGCTCACTGATACTGAAAGACGCATGAATCGGGTCTAAGCTAACCAACGTTGTTAATACGCCAGCCGAAGGAGAAACTAGGTCACCCTGGCTAACTTTGGTGTCGCTGATTCTTCCAGAGAAAGGCGCTACGATCTGAGTATGTGAAAGCTGGACATCCGCGGCATTTAGCTGAGCTTGGCTTGCTTCAAGTTGTGCTTGAGAACCCAATAAAGAAGCGGTCAAAGCATCAAATTCCGACTGAGAAATACTGCCTTTCGGAAGTAGATTCTTACCACGGTTGAAATCAAGTTCGGCTTTTTTAAGGTTCGCATTCGCTTGAGCTACAGACGCCTTTGCGCTGGCTACTTCCGCTTCAAACGACGATGGCTCGATCGAATACAGCAGTTGACCTTTTTCGACCATTTGGCCTTCATCAAAATGACGGCCTTTTAGGTAGCCTGAAACCTGCGCAGTGATCGCCGTATCTTCAACGGCCTCAATACGACCGATGTACGACTTACTTTGCTGGTGAGAAATAACGCTAACATCCTGTACAGCTACGAGAGGTAAAGGCGCTTGCTTGGCATTCTGAGCATCTTGCCCACATCCAGCAAGAATTAGAGAGCTTGCAAGAGCCGTAAGGATTAACTTTTTACGCATGGTTATACCGTCACTTATGAGAAATTGAACAGCATAAAAGTTACGTAACACACCCGTTACCATTGTCCGAGGAATATCAATTATAACTAGCCAAAGTGTATCAATATGTTAATTGAAACCAAGTGCTTATAAAGTGGTTACAAACACGTTACAATCTCTAGGTAAATCAACCTCTCAGCTTTTGTTCTCTATGGATATTGTCTAACATAATGTATTGTCGGGCAGATAAGCATTCACATTTAATTGTTAAGGAATTCTCATGATTTCAAAATGGGCTAAGCGTTTCTATCAAATGGCGGAATTGGTCGGTTCTTGGAGTAAAGATCCTTCAACTCAAGTCGGCGCGGTGATCACCAAGCACAACCGTATCGTTTCGGTAGGTTTCAACGGCTACCCTCATGGCGTATCTGACAGTGCTGATACTGACGACCGAGAAATGAAATACCTGAAGACGCTGCATGCGGAAGAAAATGCGATCTTGTTTGCTAAGCGTGATTTAGACAGCTGTGAAATTTGGGTAACCCATTTCCCTTGTCCAAACTGTGCAGCAAAAATTATCCAAACGGGTATTTCTGCGGTTCACTGCCCAGAGCAAAGTGAAGACTTCCTTTCTCGTTGGGGAGATAAGATCAAAGTTAGCCAAGATATGTTCGAACAAGCTGGCGTACAAGTTGATTGGTTACCACTCGCTGAGCTGGATTAATCATTCACAAAGAACTAAACCAAAAATACAAAAAAGCCGAGAGTCGTATATTCGATCTCGGCTTTCTTTTTATTCAGACTGGCTAGCTTCTAGCTTCTAGCTTCTAGCTTCTAGCTTCTAGCTTCTAGCTTCTAGCTTCTAGCACAGTATTAGTCGCTTGGGGGAAATGCCAACGCGTAAGCTTCCATGAAGTCTTTACGAATATCTTGCTCTAGATGAATCGCCTTTTCAGTCGGGCAGAAAATCATAAAATGCACTTCTTGCTCACCGGTAGAACTGCTCGTGATGTGAATATGAGGCTCAGAACCAGGAAGATCGACACCGGCATGTTTCTCAATCACACCATTATAACGACGAGCAACATCGATAAACTCTTCACAATGCTCTTCAATTTTCACGATAAGATCCGGCACCATTGGGTATAGGTTTACAAAATCTTTTACCGTCACAAAAAAGTTGTGATAGACATAGCGCTTCATGAAGTTGAGGTTCTTTACCGGATACGTAAAGAACATGCTATTAGGCAGCGTGGCTGTCTTGCCTGTGAAATGATATTGCCCATGATACAAATCGATTTCTTGAATCACAGTTGCCATCAAATTGTGCTCAATAACCTCACCACTGATCTTCCCTACCTCGATCCAATCGCCAATTCGGAATGAACGCGAACTCGCACGTTGAATGGATCCGGTAAAACACAAGATGATCTCTTTCGAAGCCACGACTATAGCTACCGCTATTGCTGTAACAGACAGTGCAAATTCGCTGATTTCAGATTTCCACAGCACAAATAAAGTGACCATAATAATGGCAAACGTGCCGTTCTTGGTACGTGACATCCAATTACGTTGGTCTTCACTTAGAAAAGCGACGTCACCACGGATTCGAGACAAAGTGATTCGTCGGATTATTAGAATAATGCAGATGATCAGTGCACTAAAAATAAACTTATGCGCGAGTAGGAAATCTATTACTTGCCACATCTTTTCCATTACTTATTCCTTTAGCATTACAACAATTAGCTTTATAGCGACGAGCTTTACAACGACTGACACAGCCAAGAAACGCATTATAAAAAAGCGCTCAAAAATAGAGCGCTTTCTTTCTTGCCTAAATCAGCTTAGGTAAGGCTATCATTTTATCTTGGCGGAAGTAATAAATTGGCCAAAAGTTTCACACCAAATCACAACCGTATTAAATCGATTAAGATCAGTACCTTCAGGAAGCTCAACCATAAATCGATCAAATGTTTTCACATCTCCGACTCGAAGTAACTCAGTCTTACTGTCATTAAAGGCTTGTTCGGTTTCAATAAACTTAGGCGAGAGATAAACCTTATAATCAGGCCCCGGTGCCAGTTCACCCTCAAAAGCGATTGCGCTTTCTGTCACCGATACCTTACCTTCTCCCCAATGCAAGAAGTCACTGTCTTGTCGGTCTTTGCTGAACTCACCCGTATAAATAGCCTGTTGACTGATCGCTTCAACCGAACTTGAAGACGGAGAATCAGGCTCAATTAAGATAGGTAGTGCATAGACACCAAGCCCAAAACCAACAGCACCCACGGCTAAGTGGGTGCAAAGTAAAACTAACTTTTTCATCGCGTACTCCCTTATGCTTAAAGAGAGTATTATTGAATACTCCCAAAAATACAAAGAGATATCGCGTTATATACTGCTATTTTTGGTAGTGAGTTGCCGTACGTTGAGACAACTCTACAATCACTTTTACCGCCTGTTCCATACCTTGAATGGTAATGAACTCATGAATACCGTGGAAGTTATAGCCACCAGTAAATATATTTGGACATGGTAGCCCCATAAACGATAAGCGAGCACCATCAGTACCGCCTCGAATAGGTTTGATCATTGGCTCAACATCGCACTCAATCATCGCTTGTTTGGCCAACTCAATAATATGTTGATGTGGTTCAACCATCTCTTTCATGTTGAAGTAACTATCGGTAAGCACCAACTCAACACGACCTTTTTCTAGACGCTCATTCAACTCATCCACTTTCTGCTTCATGAATGCCTTACGCGCTTCTACCCCCTCACGTTCAAAATCACGGATGATGTAACCCAGTTCAGAGCGAGCCACACCCATTTCAGCTGATTTCAGGTGGTAAAAACCTTCATAGCCTTCTGTGCATTCTGGTGTTTCTTGTGCTGGCATCATCAATTGGAATTGCGCTGCAATGTTCATCGAGTTCACCATTTTACCTTTTGCGGTACCTGGGTGAACGTTCACGCCATGACAGATAACATCAGCACTCGTAGCATTGAAGTTCTCAAATTCCAACTCACCAATTGGACCACCATCAATGGTATATGCCCACTCAGCGCCGAACTTCTCAACATCAAACAGGTTCGCACCACGGCCAATTTCTTCGTCTGGCGTGAAACCAATACAAATATCGCCGTGTTTGATGTCTGGATTCGCTTTAAGGTGGGCAATCGCACTGATGATTTCAGCGATCCCCGCCTTGTTGTCGGCACCAAGCAGAGTCGTGCCATCCGTCGTGATCAGGTCATGACCATGCAAGGCATCAAGATCTTGGTATTGGCTTGGATTTAAACATTCGCCACTTGTGCCTAATTCAATCGTTCCACCTTGGTAATCTTTAATCACCTGCGGTTTCACGTTTGCACCTGAAGCATCAGGGGCGGTATCCATATGCGCGACAAAACCAATAGCCGGTACCGGATAATCAACATTCGACGGCAGTTTCGCCATCAAATATCCATTTTCATCTAATGAAACATCAACTAACTCTAATGCGATCAGTTCTGATTTTAAAGCTTCAGCAAACGTGATTTGACCCGGTGAACTTGGGCATTGCTGATTAGAAGGATCGGATTTGGTATCAAAAGTAACGTAATTCAGAAAACGTTCTACAAGCTTTTCCATAATTCATCTCACCATGGATTAAGTAATTGATTTACTGACTTAATTATTAATGTAGATAAGTAATTTATTAGTAGAGAATTACTTACGTAGAGTCAGTAGCGAGGCTTTTCATCTTACGCCCCTGGCCATGTATGTAATTGCTCTAAATCATTATTGTGCGAAATTAGACGAGCTTCCTATACTTGAAATCAGAGGGTTTCGTCAGTTCAATATTGCATACGGATGATAAGAGATCGCTTTGTACGCATTCTACGCCCTCCGCTCTCAGCCTAAAAAAAGTACAAAGTGGATGATGATCACAATTTATCCTTGATGCAAAATTTGTCATACGTTACACGGAGACACAGTTATGACGATTAATAAGTATTTCATTTTCTCTCCTCAAGCCTCTGAGGAAACGCTTCAACCAGTATTAACTGAGAAAGAAGTTCAAAGACAGGAAGCACTAAGGCACGCGCAATCCCAGGGTGGGCTTGATTCAAACGCGACCTCGTAACTTAATCAATACTCAGAACGTATTTATAGACCCCCTAAAAAAGAGCTCTACTTCACTATGATGTAGAGCTCTTTTGTCTCTGACCCTTGCCCTATTCCAATGCAGTTCCATTAAAGCACCTAAACTCTTAACACCTTGTTATTTATCACGTCTTTTGTTTGTTGCTTCTCAATCATCAAGCTAACTCATTCGTTGCATTGAGAAATGACTCATTAAACTTGCCCAATCCATACCTAGTCGTGTCATTTTGTGCTAATAATTCATATTCGTTTTCATTCCTCACTCGCCCTCTTTTCAAAAACTCTAATGCGAGAACCAGAGAACTTAACAACAGGAACCCCGAATTCAATGGAATACTCAAAACTAGGAAGTAGTCAAATTCCCGTTTCCCGAATCTGTCTTGGTAGCATGACTTGGGGGCTGCAAAATACGCAACAGCAAGCCGACCAGCAGATCGAATACGCGCTAAGCCAAGGTATTAACTTTATTGATACGGCAGAAATGTACGCGGTTCCGCCCTCTCCTGATACCTATGGCAAAACAGAAGCCATCATTGGTAACTGGTTATCGCGCCATCCTGAGCGCCGACAAGAACTGATCATAGCAAGCAAAATAGCGGGACCTGGACTTCCTTGGGTTCGAGATGGAGGTCCGATAACGGGTGAAGCCGTAATCGCAGCAGTTGATGCGTCATTAAAACGCCTACAAACTGACTATATCGATCTATATCAACTGCATTGGCCAAATCGAACGACGCCACACTTTGGCAAACAATTCCCAAATCAAATTCGCTTCAGTGATATCGACCGAAAACAGCATGAAGCTGAAATGTTAGATATCCTTCAAGCACTCGCTAGCTGTATTAAAGCAGGAAAAATCCGTCACGTTGGTTTGTCTGATGACACTACTTGGGGCATCAATACATACCTCAAACTGAGCGAAAAACACGATTTACCGCGTATGGTCTCTATTCAGAATGAATTCAACCTACTACACGGGAAAGACTGGCCATATTTAATTGAAAACTGCGTGCATGAAGATGTCGCTTACCTGCCTTGGTCGCCATTAGCCGGAGGAATGCTCAGTGGAAAATACATTGATGGGGCAAGACCGGAAGGCAGTCGTTGGACCTACATGCAGCGTAAAGGCATTTTCCGCGACACTGAAGCGAGCAATGAAGCAGTTAAAGGATATGCAGAAGTCGCTAAAACTCATGGATTTACGCCTAGCCAGCTTGCGTTGGCATGGTGTAATCAAGTCGATGGGGTTACCTCAACCATCATAGGGGCTACTACGATGGAGCAACTAAAAGAGAACGTGGCGGCTTTCAATAAGCCGCTGTCAGAAGAGATCCTTTCCGATATCAACACCGTGTTTAAGCGCTACCCTGTTCCGTATTAGGCTGCCAGTTTAGCTTAACTTAGATAAGTAAATCCCATGAGAGCGCGCTATTTAGTGCGCTTTTCTTTTTTAAGTGGGTCGCTTTTACTTTTTATGTGGATCGTATTGAGTCATCTCGCTTTTGGTTCTCCAACCTTTGCTCTATAATGCGCGGGCTTATATCTAGGATAAAAACATGATTTCAAAAAACCAATTAAAACTCCTTCGCGCTTTGGGCCAAAAGAAACAACGTAAAGCCCACGGCTTGTTTCTAGTTCAAGGTGAAAAGAACGTTCTTGAGCTGTTCAATAGTGACTTAGTCGTGAAGAACGTCTTTGCTACCGCTGATTTCTTATCTGAAAATCACGCTTCACTGTTTGAGTTTGATTGTGTTGAAGCCTCGCTAGATGACCTAACCAAAGCGAGTACTTTGGTGAGTAACAATGCAGCGATTGCTGTAGTTGAGATTCCAACATTTGAATTACCAAAAGCAACTGGGTTGATGATTGCGCTGGATGGTGTATCTGATCCGGGCAACCTAGGTACCATTATTCGTGTCGCAGACTGGTATGGCATCAAGCATATAGTGGCAAGCAGCGATTGTGCTGACCCATACAACCCTAAAACGATCAGCGCGACCATGGGCAGCTTTGGCCGAGTACACGTAAGCCAAACAGATTTACCTGAGTACTTAGAGCAAGCGAAACTGCCTGTTTACGGCGCGTTCTTAGAAGGCGAAAGTGTTCATAAGACTGATTTTACTGCCAACGGCATTTTGCTAATGGGCAGCGAATCTCACGGCATTCGTGAACACGCCGCTAAATACGTAACGGATAAGATTACGATTCCGGCATTCGGCGGTGCAGAGTCTTTGAACGTAGCAATGGCGACAGGTATTATTCTCGACAACATGCGTCGTCAGCATAGCTAGGTCTCATAAGCTAACGATCCAGTCGACAGTGTTCAGATATTAAAAAAGGCGTATTGATTAAATCAGTACGCCTTTTTATTTGAGTTCTTTTCAACAATTACTTTTCTAGCATTGCCAACTTGTCAGACACACCATTCCACTTTTCAGCTTCATCCATCGGTGCTTTTACTTCAGTTTGCACTGGCCAGATCTCGGCAAGCTCGGCATTCACTTCAATAAAGATCTTTTGGTCTTCGGGCAGTTCATCTTCTTGGAAGATCGCTTGAGCGTCGCATTCAGGTACACATAAACCACAATCAATGCATTCGATTGGGTTGATTACCATGAAATTCGGGCCTTCATGGAACGCATCTGCGGGGCATACCGCCACACAGTCTGTGTATTTACATTGAATACAGTTATCGCCTACGACAAATGCCATGATGCTCTGCTCTATAAGTTAGTCAAAATTGAAGAATGGAGGATAATACTCATCCCAAGGCAAAATTCAACATCATACGGCTCTAATATCGTGCCTATTTGCTCCATCTTTCCAAATTAGTATGACAGATAAATCAATTTCTCGTAAAATGCGCGCCATTGTGAGCTTACTGCTTTTTTGAAACCTCGGCTTTTACACTCAGCTTTACAGGTTCAATAAGCGGTCTGGCTAAGACACCTATAAAGACGAGACATCGAAATGATACGTTTAACCGAAATTAAACTCCCTCTAGACCACGAAGAATCAGCTGTTCAAGGCGCTATTGAAGCAAAACTTGGTATCAATGCTGATCAAATTATCTCTTTTAATATCTTTAAACGTGGCTACGATGCTCGTAAGAAATCGAAGATCCTCCTTATCTACACGCTTGATGTTCTCGTTGAAAACGAAGATG
The DNA here is from genome assembly GCF_014879975.1 of Vibrio bathopelagicus. Taxonomy (NCBI): domain Bacteria; kingdom Pseudomonadati; phylum Pseudomonadota; class Gammaproteobacteria; order Vibrionales; family Vibrionaceae; genus Vibrio; species Vibrio bathopelagicus. The sequence continues at coordinate 1,621,627 of NZ_CP062501.1, forward strand.
AACTATTAGAGCAATTCATTAGCGACCCGCACGTAAAAGTAACGCCTGATATGGCTTACAAATTCGTAGCTAAAGCGGTTGAGAACCAAACTGAGCGCCCTGTCGTTATCGGTTTTGGCCCTTGTGGTTTGTTCGCAGGCCTAGTGCTTGCTCAAATGGGCTTCAACCCAATCATCGTTGAGCGTGGCAAAGAAGTTCGTGAACGGACTAAAGATACCTTTGGTTTCTGGCGTAAGCGTACTCTGAACACAGAATCAAACGTGCAGTTTGGTGAAGGTGGCGCAGGTACATTCTCTGACGGTAAGCTATACAGCCAAGTTAAAGATCCAAAACACTACGGCCGTAAGGTAATCGAAGAGTTTGTTGCTGCTGGCGCACCAGAAGAAATCCTATACGTAAGTAAGCCACACATCGGTACCTTTAAACTGGTTACCATGATCGAGAAGATGCGTGCTTCTATCATTGAGCTAGGAGGCGAAATCCGCTTCAGCACTCGCGTAGACGACGTTCACATGGAAGACGGTCAAATCACTGGCTTAACGCTTTCTAACGGTGAAGAGATCAAATCTCGCCACGTTGTACTGGCTGTTGGCCACAGTGCTCGTGATACGTTTGAAATGCTGCATGAACGTGGCGTTTACATGGAAGCTAAACCTTTCTCTGTTGGTTTCCGTATTGAACACAAGCAAGCGATGATCGATGAAGCTCGCTTCGGTAAGAACGCAGGCAACCCTATCCTAGGTGCTGCGGACTACAAACTCGTTCACCACTGTAAAAATGGCCGCACTGTATACAGCTTCTGTATGTGCCCAGGTGGTACTGTTGTTGCTGCGACTTCTGAAGAAGGCCGCGTAGTAACCAACGGCATGAGCCAATACTCTCGTGCAGAGCGCAACGCAAACAGCGCAATCGTAGTGGGTATCGACCCAGAGCGTGATTACCCAGGAGATGCACTAGCGGGTATCCGTTTACAACGAGAGTTAGAAAGTGCGGCTTATGTTCTAGGTGGCGAGAACTACGACGCCCCTGCACAGAAAATCGGTGACTTCCTGAAAGGTCGCGATCCAAGTGAAATCGGTGAAGTGAAACCATCATTCACGCCGGGTATCCACCTAACGGACATTTCAAAAGCACTACCTGATTTTGCTATCGAAGCAATTCGTGAAGCAATCCCAGCGTTCGAGAAGAAGATCAAAGGTTTCTCTACGCCAGACGGCCTACTAACTGGTGTTGAGACTCGTACGTCTTCTCCTGTATGTATCAAACGTGGCAAAGACTTCCAAAGCATCAACTTAAAGGGCTTCTTCCCTGCAGGTGAAGGCGCAGGCTACGCAGGTGGTATCCTATCTGCTGGTATCGACGGTATTAAAGCCGCGGAAGCGCTAGCACTGTCTATGGTAGAACAGAACCAAGCTGAGAAGATTGAGATCGCTTAGGCTCTCAATTTGCATATCTAAATTGGCTTGTATATCTAAATTGGCTTGTATATCTAAAACAGATAGCAGGTAGCCAAAACTAAAAATCCAGTGTCTTGTAGACACTGGATTTTTTATTGTATTAAGGTATCTAGAGTTATTAAGTAACGATTTCGTCAGCGTTACTTACAAGTGTCTTTTGACCAGTTCACACCATCATCTGAACACTCAAATCGACTTGTCCCATTCTGGTAATAATAACCTTTAGTCCAGTTACCTTGAGAATATCTAGACGTTATCGTTTGAGTATAATCAAACGGCGTATTTTCAATATACGCATACTTATGTCTGTTCCAGCTGTCAGAGCCATATGAACTGTTGTCATTAAAATCTACCGATAGGTAATTGAGCGCATCGAAGTCGCTGCGCGACACACTATCCAATGAATCACCTAGATTAACCCACTCTGGATGTGGTGCGTTATTTTCAAAATTAAATTTCGCTTGTACTTGGGTAAACTGATCTTTGTAGTCACCGACAACATCTGCCGACAAGGTTTGCATGAATCCAGCATTGATATTTTGACGTGAACAACTTTCCCAATCAGGTTGTTTAGACCAACCACGGTTCAACACACCAAAGGTCGCGAGTGAGTTAGGCAAAACCTGCTGCTTGATCGTCTCTTGCACCGAACATGAATATTCCGTTCCATCACTATCCAATGAGAACCAAGCTTCTTTGTCATACTCTAAGCCATTTTTCTTTTGGCCATTACGCTCAATATGTTTATTTAAAGCCAGCTCAGTCTGCAGATCAGCGGACACTTCATGTTCAATGACAATCAACTTGTCTGCGGTCATCACTGTTTTAACTTTATACCACTTATTAATTTCGTTCTTCTTGGAGTAATCCCAATGCTCCCAGTAATAATCAACATAAGCTTGCTGAGCTTTTGGGTTCTCTTTTTGAATATCTTTCGTCTCTTGATACGATTTTTTAATGGCTGGCATCATTTTCTGCGCTAACTCATAGAGCTCCGTATTTTGATCTTTAACGAAATCGCCATACAAGTCCTCCACTGCGATGTTGTATCGATTCGCAATTCGAAAGTCATGTTCTTTCACATTTTGGATAATGCTATTTTGGGTGTTTACGGCTTGCTTCAAAGCTGAACAACTGTTTAAACCACCCTTATACAGATCGGCTTGGATCTGATTCCATAAAACAGTCGTGAGTGGTGTCGTAGACTTAATTTCTTGATTGGAACTCACCGTCATGACTGGTGGGAATACTAACTGATAAGGTTCAGTAATCGGCGTGTTTGGGCTATCCGCATCAATTGCGCCGATCGGCACGTTCACTACGATTGGGGCGTAATCCATGCAGTCTGAATTAGAGCCCGTTAGAGACAATTCATAGCTGCCTTCATCGTCTGTGATGCTGCTTGGCTCACCTTCATCTAACACACCATTATAATTGATGTCCAAAAACGCGGTCGCCCCTGAAATATAACCATCGATAGCCACACCTTGTAAGGTTTTTGTTTGAGGAGCGGGAGCACTGGTACTGCTACCACCGCCCCCTCCGCCACACGCCGTAAGGCCACCAGCGATAAGCGCGATAGAAATAAGCTTAAGTTTCATTCGATGAGATCCTAATGAAATAGATTAATGAGTAGAACTGTCATTGGGGGGGATGACCGAGAATGACTTTTATCGTCATAGTGAGTCATAGTAACGATTGGTATTCAAAAGAAACATGAAAGGGTTATAGGCAATTCATGCATGTTTTCATTTTGACCAAGACGCTATAAAAGAAGGGGATACACTCAAAAATAGATTAATTACTTCTCGCTCGAAGATATCCAAAGCTTATAAAAATCACTATAACCTGTTTTGTTTATCTCTACGCCATGAACCTCAACACTGTTAGACACCTTCTCTTTACCGTGGAATAACGGACAAAGTAGCTTCTGTTGATAAAGCGAATGTTCAATTAGTTTCAAATCGTCAAGTGGATTGTCGCCACTGACGGCTGATCGAACTATCTCACAATGCTCCTTCATCTCAGAGCTATTGAAAATAAATCTGAGTCCAGATGCAGCAAGTAACCAATCATAAAGACCATAATCTTTTGGTTGTTCAATAATTTCTTCGATAAATAACAGGTCTGCCGACTCACTCATTGAGCTAGGATCACTAATATTAGGAAGTTCAACGACTTTGATAGTGACGCCAGTCTTTACAATAGTTTGCTGCAGCCAGTCCGCCATATCTTGAAGCAAAGGAATAGTCATTTTAGGTCGTGTTAATACAACAGTTCCCGTCAAAGCGGGAGTGAGGATACTGCTCGTTATTTCGCTAGGCGAGAAAGACAAATCGTCCGTCATCATATCGGCGCCAAACTCTTTACTGCTGGATTTGATAAACAATACCAAGCTGTCTAAGTCATCAGGGGTAATTCCTGAGCCTTCCCTGCGATTAACCGCAAGGTACGAAAGAGCATTGATAGTAGTTTCTTCTGCGACGCCAGATCGATTAAAACTCAGGGTGTGATCGTTTAGTCCCTCAATGTCGGTAAGCGTTATCTTTTCTAACAAAGCATTTTGAGCAAAATAGCCACGATGACGTTTTAGAACGAGGCTTTCTTCGCTCCAATCGTCTAATGAGAAAGGACCCGTTCCCATATAGGCACTGCGCCCACTAGAGAAATACGTTCGCTTACAACGGTAAATAGACGCGTGTGCACTACACAACGCATATATAAACATAGGATTTGCATGTGTCAGCTCGATAGTCAGTTGTTTATCACCAACCACTTGAACATCACTGACCTGTTCAAACAAAGACTGTACAGGGCCATCGATGCTTTTCAACCGTAACAAACATTGAGCAACATCTTTCGCACTTAACGTATCGCCGTCATGGAATAAAACATTCGGCCTTAACCAAAAATGCAGAAAGCGACCTTCTATCTTCCAATGGTGCGCGAGGCTGGCTTGGGGATTCCCCTCGTGGTCTTGGACTAATAAAGTATTGTAGATACTTCTTAATATTTGATGTTCAGCGATTCTGTATGTTTTAGCAGGCTCAAGATTATCAACCCATGGGTATTGAGTAATCAGCAAATGCTCATGCTGTTCATTGAACAGACTATGTTTTTCAGTCGCTAATGTCAGTGCCTTTATTGCTGCGGCACCATAGCTTTCTAGAAGGCGAGGAATAACGTTAAAGCGGCCTTGCTCTAACTGCAGCGCTAACACTTGCTCTAATGCTTCTGAGAAGCTAACCAAGATCTTAAATTGACTAAGTTTCCCTCTCCCTTTGGACGGAATCCAACAAATCCAGTGGTACTCAGATAAGCATTTCAGAACTATCGAGGTGTTTCTACGCGAAGTCGACAGCGAATGCTCTAGATCATCGATCGTGAGGTGGTACTCTTCGCCTAATTCGTACTTTGCAGTAAGTTGTTGAAGTCTACGTAAGTTAGCGTCGTTCATTGGATTCCAGGCTAGAGCGGTGATTCAAGTATCATTAATATCAGTATGAATTTATAAATTCAACTTTGTGCTGAAATATCTATAACGAACTTTGGCATTTAATATCAATAAATTACATCGACATGAGAGCCTTTATGTCAGTCAGATTTACTAGAGTTCCACTTCCCTTCATGAATCGCTGAGTTGACGTCTCTTCTTGGTAGCCAGCCCATGGTTTCTAGTTCGGGTTTATCTTTGAAGTGGTCAACGTAGCCGATACATAAGTACGCCACGATATCGATGTTTTCTGGGATATCTAATGCGTCTCGCAGTGTTGAGTCATGCAGGATACTCACCCATCCTAAACCTAGGTTTTCGGCTCTTGCCGCGAGCCACAGGTTTTGAACCGCGCAAACGGTGCTGTATAGATCCATCTCTTGTTTAATGGTTCTACCTAACACAACCTTTCCGGTTCGATTACGGTCGCAAGTCACACAGATACCGATAGGTGATTCGACGATACCTTCTAGCTTTAGACGCTTATACATCGCCTGCTTTTCATCGGTGAACATTTCCGCGGATTCTGCATGAGCTTGATTGAAACCCGCTTTGATCTGCTGTTTGGTTTCGATATCACGAACGACGACAAAATCCCAAGGCTGCATGAACCCCACACTGGGAGCATGGTGCGCTGCGGTTAGCACACGCATCAAAACGTCTTCTGGGATCTCATCAGGAAGAAACTGACCACGAACATCTCGGCGAGAAAAAATCGTTTTATATACTGCATCGCGTTCATTCGGCGTAATTTCCATACATCCCTGTCTTATCGTCGTCTTATTGAGCCAGTATTATCCAACTAAAGTGTCTATGTTACTAGCGGTACACAAGCAACATGGTAGAATGCCGCCATTAATCTTATCCTTGTATAAGATTGTTGAACCTTTCCATCGCTATTTAGCCAAATCATACCGAGAAACTTATGCCATTTTCCAAGCTTGGATTAAGCTCACCTATTGTTAAAGCCGTTGCAAAACAAGGCTATGAAAAGCCAACCTCTATTCAAGAAAAAGCAATTCCGATTGTACTTTCTGGTAAGAACCTTATTGCTGCTGCACAAACAGGTACAGGTAAAACTGCGAGCTTTGTTCTCCCTATCTTAGAAATGCTAAGTAAAGGTGAAACACAACGTAAAAAACGTATTCGTGCTGTTATTCTGACACCAACTCGTGAGCTTGCGATTCAAGTTGAACAGAACATTACTAAGTACGCGAAGTTCCTAAACCTAACCTCATTGGCGATGTACGGTGGCGTGTCTTACCAGCACCAGAAAGATCGTCTTATTGAAGGCGTTGATATTCTTGTGGCAACACCTGGTCGTTTGATCGATATGTACGGACAGCGTGCCGTTCACTTTGATGAAGTCGAAGTACTGGTTCTTGATGAAGCCGACCGCATGCTAGACATGGGCTTCATTGAAGACATCAACAAGATCATCGCGCGTTTGCCACAAAACATTCAAAACCTGTTGTTCTCAGCAACACTATCAACGCCAGTGCGTGCGCTAGCGAAAAGCGCAATCAGTGAAGCGGAAGAGATTTCTATCGCCAAAACTGACGCTTCTAAAGCAAACATCGAACAATGGTTGGTGACCGTCGATAAAGACCGTAAGTCTGCACTATTAAGCCACATGATCACTGACGGTGAGTGGGACCAAGCGCTTATCTTTATCGAGACCAAGCACGGTGCAGCTAAGTTGGTTGCTCAACTTGAAAAGCGTGGCATCCAAGCTGAAGCTTTCCACAGTGGACGTAGCCAAGCGATTCGTGAAAAGATTCTGGCTGACTTCAAGAAAGGTCGTCTAAAATATCTAGTTGCAACAGGTGTTGCTGCTCGTGGTATCGATATCGATAATCTAAGTCGCGTAGTCAACTACGACATCCCATTCCCAGCTGACGACTATGTTCACCGTATTGGTCGTACAGGCCGTGCTGATGCGTCTGGTGAAGCGATCTCTTTCCTATCGAAAGATAACTTCAAAAATCTGTGCATCATTGAAAAACGTCTTGGCCACTTGATTGAACGTCGCGTTGTTGAAGGTTTCGAACCACGCAAAGAAGTACCAATTTCAGTATTGAACTTCGTTCCTAAGAAGAAAAGAGAACAGCAACAAGACTAAGTAATTTCAGCTACAGAAAATACGAAAGTCGCGTTAGCCAAAATAAAAATAAGACGAAGCCCAATGTGGCTTCGTTTTGTTCTTTGAAATACAAATAAAACTGAGGCAATAAGATGATCACTCCTATCGCAACGAGATTAACCCGAGGCCAAGATCTAAAGCTTGAACTCCAAAAGTTTGTGACCGCGCACAATATCTCAGCGGGCTCTGTCGCGTCTTGTGTCGGGTGTGTTTCTCAACTCAATATTCGTTTGGCTAATGCGAACAACACCAAGCTAATCACAGCTCCGTTCGAAATTGTGTCGCTTATGGCAACGCTAACCCCAAACCACCAGCATATTCATATATCGGTTGCTGATGAAAATGGAAATGTGATTGGTGGGCATTTGCTTGAAGGCACGATTATCGCAACCACCGCTGAATTGATTGTTCACCGCTACGATACCTTGACCTTCAACAGAGAGCATGACGATTCGACGGGTTACACTGAGCTCACTATCAGCAACAACACGCAATAGATCGCCCTGTAGCAAGACTAAACGCTCCATATAAAGCGATACAACCCAATAGTAATTAGGAAACACGATGGCTCCAAACTCCGCAGACTCCGTTATCGTTCTCGATTTCGAAACCACAGGCTTATCACCAAACATGGGTGACCGAGCGATTGAAATCGGTGCGGTTAAATTAGTTAACGGCGAAGTCGTCGACACCTTCCAGCAACTCATGAACCCAGGGTTTCGTGTTAGCGGGTTCATTGAAAACTATACCGGAATCAATAACCGTATGTTAAGCACAGCGGCCAGTTGCAGCGAAGTGATGGATGAGTTTGCAGACTTTATCCAAGGCAGCCAACTTGTTGCTCACAATGCGTCGTTTGATAAGCGCTTTCTCGATGCGGAATTAGACTTTATTGGCCGAGACTATACGGGCAAGTTCGCTTGCTCAATGTTGATTGCTCGCCGTCTCATCCAAGACGCACCGACTCATAAGCTAGGCGACCTTGTGCGCTTTAAGAATATCGACAACGACGGTACTTTCCACAGAGCGTTAGCCGATTCAGAAATGACAGCGCGGTTATGGTTATTGATGATTGATGAACTGCAAAGTGATCACGGCATTCAACAGCCGAGCTTTCAACTGATGCAAAAAATATCTAAGACCGCTAAAGGCTCGATTCCAAAGCTGCTGATGAGCCATCGTAATTAAACCCTCAAATACAAACCATAGATCGAAATAAAGGCTGATTCGTTTCGCGAAACCAGCCTTACTATATACGGGTGTTACTCAGAACCGCCCTATTCTTGCAGCACCACCAGCGTTGATTTAAGGCTCTCTAACTCATTCATAAAATAAGCCCATTGCTTATCACTACTCACTGCCGAAATATCGGCCAAGAACTTCGCTGATGTATGCATATTCTTATCAAGCTTAAACTCCAATTCTTGCGGATAATAAGCTGCATTGTTCAAAAGTAGCTTCATAATAATTGGCTGTGCAATATGTAAATCGGCCTTCTTTTGCATAAGTGTCGTTAGGTCTTGATAAGTATTATTTTGATATTGCCGCCAGCTATCGTTAGTATTTACCCACTCTTGAGACCAAGTAAAAATAATCGTTTTTTGCTCTTTCGATACCGACCCTAGCCATCGTTCTAACCGTTCTTCAATTCGACTTCGATAACGCTCTCTCGAATCTTCATCATTCAATGACAATCTTTCTTCGTAATACTCTTGCTGCTTTTCTCTAAAGTTCTTTAAGAATTCGTTATCTTGCTCTGGGGTAAGCTGCATACTTAATGCGTAAATATCAGGAGAGAACTTATTAACGATTGAGCGAATATGATTTTTAGTTTGTTCACTTTGATCAATGATAAAAGCAGAGTTCATATCAGAACGGTCTAGGTTTTGAATCGCTTCTAATTGCGAAATATACAGCGGCAGTTGAGTTTCTTTATGCCATTGCTGTAACAAGTCGAGGCGTTCTTCGAGCTCTGATTCTTGACTGTTGGATAGAGAAACAAAGTCTTCAATATAGCTAACCGCAAACCAGCTTATATTGTTGTAGGCAAATTTAGTCCCGCAACCCGAGAATATAAAACAGACCAATAAGACTAACCATCGACACTTTCTCATTAAACCCTCTCACGATATTCAGTAAATCCATTAATTCACCCTTTTAAGGTTAGCTCTAGCTCTTATAACGCTAATTTTAGCTCTTATAAAAGTAGCCTTAATAAGCAATGGCCGTAAAAACTTTGAGATAAATTGAGACTCAGACTTGCTAATTTAGCCATTTCGACAAATGATTAAACTAAAAATAATTAATGGCAGTGATGTAACTGGATTTTTATTGCTCATTTGACGTAAACGAACCCTATAAACGAATGGTTTACTTATTTTCAAATGATTAATATTTGGGAGGTAAGCTATGGCCGCTACTCCTCATTATACAAGCGAGTTAGAGTACGAGCTTTGTTATTTTGACGATGGAAGACTGACAAAAATTACGATATCCGCTAATAATCGACAGGAAGCGATGACTTGGTATCTTAGCGAAGGAAGACATATCAACGACTTCTATTCGATCAGACCTGATGAATAAACGTTTGATACGCCACTGACTGTGGAACACCCTTTACTGCATTATCACTAGCATGACTTAGCAGTAAAGGGAGACAATCTCGAATTACTTCAGAATTCGGGCGCGGAACTGACGACCCTTCATTTTACCTGATTCGATTTTACCTAATGCTTTCTTAGCCATTGATCTTTCTACAGCAACGTAAGCACGCATCGCGAACAAGTTGATCTTACCTACTGATTTACCATCAATACCGCCTTGGCCTGTCAACGCACCAAGAATATCACCAGCGCGAAGTTTAGCCTTCTTACCACCATCAATCTGGATAGTAACCATGTTTGAGTAATATGGTTTAGCAATTGGTTTTGCTGGCATCTGAGACGGTTCGATTGGCATATCCATGTACTCATCAATTTGAGCAACACGGTGCATCTCTTTTTCGCTAAAGAAGCTGATAGCTACGCCTTTACTTCCTGCACGTCCAGTACGACCGATGCGGTGTACGTGAACTTCAGGATCGCGAGACAACTCAAAGTTGAACACAGCATCTAGGTTATCAACATCAAGACCACGAGCAGCAACATCTGTTGCAACCAAGATAGAGATGGTTTTGTTTGAGAACTGAACCAAAGCTTGGTCACGTTCACGCTGTTCCATGTCGCCGTGAAGCTCGATAACGCTGAAGCCACGGTGGCTAAGCTCGTCGTTTACGTTCTGTACTTCTTTCTTAGTGTTACAGAACACAACCGCTGATTCTGGCTGATGATGAAGAAGCAGTAGTTCTAATGCGTCATCACGGGCTTCAGTACCTTCAACTTTGTAGAAATGTTGTTGGATGCTTGAGTGATCGTGCGTTGATTCAACCTTCACCATTTCAGGGTTACGCATGATGCGATCTGCAACAGATTTAATCTGTTTAGGGAAAGTCGCACTAAACAATAACGTTTGACGGTCTTTTGGTGCCGCTTCAATCACTGCATCCAAAGCGTCTTGGAAGCCCATTTCTAGCATGCGATCAGCTTCATCTAACACAAGTGTGTTCAACTCAGACAAATCAATACGATCTTTCTCTAAGTGGTCAAGGATACGACCAGGAGTGCCCACAAGAATATGTGCGCCATGCTCTAGTGAACCAATCTGTGGTCCCATCGGCATACCGCCACAAAGTGTCAGCACTTTAATATTGTGAATACCACGAGCAAGAGTACGGATCTCTTTTGCTACTTGGTCTGCAAGCTCACGAGTCGGACATAACACTAAAGACTGAACACGGAAACGCTTAACGCGTAGGTTCTGCAGCACGCCTAAACCAAAAGCAGCTGTTTTACCTGAACCCGTTTTACCCTGACCGATAACATCCTTGCCATTCAGAATAGTAGGAAGACTTAACGCTTGAATAGGCGTCATTTCAGTATAACCAAGAGAATCTAACGTATTTAGAAGCTCTGGTTTAAGGGCGATTGAAGAGAATTTTGAAGTGCTCAATGGAAATATCCAACTGGTGAAAAACAGAGTGCATTATGAGTGTTTTTGAAAATTATTCCACTTTAATCACAGTTTTGAAGAAACATGTTAGGCGAACACAAAAAAGCCAGCTTTCTTCGCTGGCTTTTACTTCTAGTAGAATAACTTTCTATGGCACGCCGTGACCTTTAGATGCAACCCATACGCGGTACCATTGCTCGCGAGTCAGTTCGATTTTCAGTGCATCAACGGCCGTCTTCACACGTTCAATCTTGCCTGAACCAATAATTGCAATTGGATTAGATGGTAAACGGCGGACCCAAGCGTAAATCACTTGATCAATGCTGTTTGCACCCACTTCTTGGCGAATCGCTTCTAGCTCATCACGAACGCGAATCGCTTGTGCTGAATCGCCACTGAAAATGCTACCGCCACCAAGACAAGACCACGCCATTGGGCGAATGCGGTTCATCTGCAGTTGATCTAACGTGCCATCATGGGCAACTTCGAAGTTCAGCGGGTTAATTTCAACTTGGTTAGTCACTAGAGGCTTACCTAGTCGAGATTGCAATAAGTCGAACTGACGTGGTGAAAAGTTAGAAACACCAAAGTGCTTAACTTTACCGACCTTATGCAGCTCTGCGAACGCTTCTGCCACTTCATCCGCATCCATCAGTACATCTGGGCGGTGAATCAGTAATACATCGAGCTCGGTTACACCCAAACGCTCCAGAGAATTATTTACCGATTGGTAAATATGGTGTGCGCTGGTGTCATAGTGATTGATCTTGCGATCAGGAGTATGGTCACCACACAAGTTGATATCGCACTTGGTGACGATTTGGATATCATCACGAAGGCTTGGCTCAAGCGCTAATGCTTCACCAAACAACTTTTCACATTGGTAGTTACCGTAAATATCCGCGTGATCAACAGTTGTGATGCCAAGATCAATATGCTGCTTAAGGAAAGTCAGGCGTTGTTGCGGGGTCATACCCCATTCTGCTGTACGCCAGTATCCTTGCACCAACTCAGAAAGTTCTGGGCCTTGTGGCGCTGTCGTTACTCTTGCAACCATGGGTTGTCTCCTTTATCAATACTGAACGTATCCTAAGCTCGTTTTACCGAAGGCTCAACGTATAACAAATGGCAAAGGTAAACGCTTACTAAAAATGTGAGAGCCACAGAAAAACGAACACTTAAATCAATAATAGCTTGCTGTCTGCCCGTCAGGCGTTCTCCCAAAAGGCTTATTTACTCTAATGAATCACGAAACTATCTATAAATTTGAGTAATTAAAAACGATTAAGTTCAAAAGTCAGTTTATTCCCGTCACTGATTAACTCAATCCAAGGGATAGCTACATTAGGAACATTCCATCGACTCTTTTGCTCAGAGGAACGATGTGGCGCATTAATAAATTCAACGAGTTGTTTATCGACCTTGTCGTAACCTACTCCCTCACGTTTCGCTTGTTCAAGTTGAGCGACGACATCGAATTCATCCTTTCCAATGCGAATTGAGCTGAGAGCAAAGCCATCTTGGCGAAGGTATGCCTGAAGCTTTGTGTGACTTAAGTTCGAATATGGCAGGTTTAAACGAACTACTTCGACGCTTGATTCATCTAACTCCAGTTCAACATAAACATCCAAATCGTAATACTTGGTTTGATCACTGCACAACAGAGTACCTTCAACTTCGCCACAATCCATGAGATCGATATCGTTGATATAGTTTTGAGAACTTGGCTGAACAGAACTTGTATTGAATACTGTTCGCAACCACCAACTTTCACTCGCTTGCACAGAAAATGAAAGGGTATTCAGAGCCAATAACAAAGGTAGGATTAAGACAGGAAGAGTTCTCATTAATTGTGCTTATTTCGCGCGGTATGAAGCACCCATTATACGTGACCAATCAACAAACAACCGCTCAAGCCACAAATTTTAGGCGAAAAAAAACGGGCATACATGCCCGCTAGATAAATTATATCGCCGAATAACGTAATCCGTCACGTTGAGAACCATTACGGAACTAACAATATCATTCCGCCAATCAACCTACAGCATGGCGTGCTGATTATTTATAGCCACCTTCTATTGCAGGCTCTTCAAGTGATAGTCTTACTTTATTTCGTTGAATAGCTTCTGGCGGCAAACTGATGAAACCGTATTGGTTCAACACGCCTTGATGCTCTTCCGACAGAGTAAGCCCAACAAAGAACTTCTCTTGTTCGGTAAAGCCTTTGCGATGCGCTGGAATATTCAGGTACATATAGTAAACCGTTGCCAATGGGTAACGACCTGAGAGAATCGTTTCCTTGTTTAGGTCATAGTTCACCCCTAGATTATCGACCACGCTCAGCCATTTCACATCAGAGATTTTATCCGAGTAAACGGTGTAACCAATGGCGGCATCTTCGTCCTCAATCTTATTAATTAGGTCAGGCAAATCTGCTAGAAACTGAGTATTCGCATATTCCCCGTCAACTCCACACTCGATCCAACTTGAAAAGGTAGTATGACCTTGCAGGTTGTGGTCGATAGCGAAAGGCAACATGTGGGTATCTAGGCTTTCTCCATCACGAGTGTCGCTACTTGGCGTCCATTTCGGGTGCTTAGGGTCGCTAGAGCAACCAAACACATCGATAAGTTCAGCAACAGTGATAGATGTGGCTGGGTTATTTTCATTCGCCAGAATAGCTATTACGTCTGCGGTAAACATCAGCTCAGTCGGCCTGTAGCCGTAACGCATGTCGAACCTAGCCATCTCTTTGTCAGTCCACTTTTTGGAAGTAATACCAACACGTGAGCGTTGCATGATCATCTGCTCTGGGACACTGTCACTCAGTAAAATTTCTAGATCGATCTCTTGGCTCTTAAGCAGATCTTCAACAAGCCCTTGCATATTAGGCTCAATCGCGACCAAACCAATATCGCTGGCGTCATTTGCTAACGTTGATACAGAAAAAAACGCAGGTACAGCGGCAAGCAGTAAGCCCGATTTATTAGATAGACGTTTCATTACTGGCCTCCTACTGGGTCAATCGATGTCTTAGATTCAACATCACTGTTACTGTCGAGCTGCATCTCTGAGGTAAAGATATTCCAAGATGGATTCACTTCCATGCTCTCTGTTTTTAACACTGCAATGGTTCTACGCTTACGCTTGTGAAGGTGCTGAGTTAAGCTGGTTATCTGAGTAAATTCTTGTTCGAAGATTCGCTCCCCATCGATACCTCTGTCAATCAGAGCGTCTCGAATCACTCCAGTCCTTTTCTTGGCCAGTGCTTTGTTATAAACGTTAGTACCTTCTGAACTTGTGTCCCCCACTAAGGTAACGGAGGCGTCTGGTTGCTCACCCAGTAAACGCACTAACTCATTGAGAACAGGTGTGTGTTCTGGTTTAAGCACATATTTATCGAAATCAAATGCCACGCTTAAGACTTCAACGTCTTCGACAATTTTCCAGTTTGCACACCCTTTAATGTCTACCGTCACGCCTTCTGGGGTATCAGCACAAAGGTCTCGTTGGTTAATCACACCGTCACGGTCATCATCCGCGAGATCATCAATTTGATGACGAGTCATCGTCGTATCAGGCGTTTCTGCACACCCCATCAGCAAGATAGAACTAAGTAGCGCTAGTTTAAAATGTCTCATTACTTGTTCTCCCCTTGCCATTCTTCTGGGTGTTCAACCCTTAATGCGTAAGTCAACATGCCCATCGCGTTCAATACGCGGTATGCCGCTAACGTTTGATCGTATTCAGTGCTGATAAAGTTTCTTCGAGCTAAGAACACTTCCACTTTTGCATCAAGCACATCCAGCAAGCTTCGTCTGCCAACATTAAATTGTTGGATATAACCCAGCTCTGCAATTTTTGCTGCATCCACGTTCTGTTGAAGAAGAAACTTTTGTTGTTCAAGCATCTTGTAAGCATTCCAAGCGAGCTGAGTGCCCTCTTTAACCTCACGCTCCGTTCTTAATCTGATTGCTCTTGCTTCTTCCACTCTCCACGCAGATGATTCCACTCTAGAGTCGGTAGAGAAGCCATTAAACAAGTCGTAATCCATGGTCAACATGATACGAGCATCTTCATCAACACCACCCGGAGGGTTAGACACGTTGTCATTCTTGTTGGCATGAAGCTCGAGTTTTAGCTCTGGATAGTAATCCCCTTTCTCGCGGCGCATCTCTTTACGAGCAGCATCGATATCAAGCAAAGAAGCTTGGATTTCAGGGTGATTTTCGACAGCCTGTTCAAGCGCGACCTGTGCTGAGCTTGGTAACAGAGCATAATCAAAACGTGGATAAACCAAGTTCACAGCAGGCTTGCCTACTAAGCGTAGGTACTGAGTTTGTAAATCAAACAGGTTATTCTGAGCAGCGATTAATGAAGATTGCGCCGTCGCAACACGCGCAGAGATCTGAGCCAGATCCGAGTTACTACTTAAGCCTTTGCTCTTCTTATCTTGAATATCTTGATAAATCTCTTGGTGTTCTTTTACGTTACGCTTAGACAGTTCAAGTAACGTTTCTGCCTTAAGAATATCGAGATAGTTTCTCACCACATCTAACGAGACATTTTCAGCACGTGAAATCAGGGTTAATCGTTCTGCTTCAGCTTCGAACGTCAGTCGGTCGACATTCGACGTCGTTTTAAAACCATCAAATAGTAACTGAGAGACTTTAACGCCAATCTCGGTTCGTGTTAGCCCACGGTCATCAGTGTCGAGTTTACTGCCGCTGTTATAGCGCGTCTCTTCATAACCTGCCGCCGCGTACAAATTGACTTGTGGCATATACAAACCACCCGCAGCGTCTCCGTCTCTGACCACCGATTGGTATCGGGAGTACTGCGCCAATATCTCTGGGCTATAGTCGATGGCAAAGGCCACGGACTCTTCTAATGAAGCTGCTTGAGACAGCCCACTCACTAGTAAGCAAGAAGAGAGTAAGAATTTTGAATGCATTACACTTCCTTTTATATTTATGCTTTAACCCACTTCATCGTTCGCGAAGTGAGTTTTCCTTAGCTCGTAAAATAGGTTTTAACCAATAACTCAATACTGTTTTTTCTCCGGTCAATATATCAACCGCGACTTGCATCCCTGGGATAATGCTAAAGGCAGAGTTTTGTTGCTGGTCTTCGTTTAACTGAATATGGGCGCGATAATAGGCATTACCGTCTTCCGTTTGTAAGGCATCGGCACTGACATAAGTGACTTTACCTTTCAGGCCACCATAGATAACAAAGTCATACGCAGTGAATTTAACGGTGGCGCCTAACCCTTTGTGAACAAACGCTATATCTTGCGGAGAGATCCTCGCTTCAACAATCAGATCACTGTTTGATGGAATGATCTCAATAATCGGCTCGCCGGGACGAACAACACCGCCAATAGTACGAACGAATATCTCTTTTACCGTGCCGTCAACAGGCGCTAAGATTTGAGTTCGTTTCAGTTGGTCAGCGATCGCCTGTTGGCTTTCATTCAATTGCGCTATTTTACTGGCCACTTCGTTTAACTGACCTTGTACTTTGGCACGAAAATCTAACGCGATGCTTCGGTGATCCGCTATCGACTCTGAGTAAGCGGCAATCTGTTTCTGAGCCGCCACTTTTGAGCTGGCAATATCGCCTTTCAGCTTGACCACATCACGGTTCAGTTTAAGTAGCTCAACTTCTGCAACCGCACCGCTGGCAACCACATCTTTCAACATATTGCGCTCTCGAATAACGATATCGAGGCTGCTTTCTAAAGTCTGAATATTATTGAGCGTATCGACACGCGCTTGGTCTTGTTGCTCAATGCGAAGTGCCGCTTCTTCCAGTTCAGATTTCAACTGACCTAAACGTTCTCGATAGTTGGCTTTGGCGTTCATTAATGCCGGATGACTCGATACATCGATGACAATATCTTGCGGCACTAAAACCACTCGTTCATACCACTGTTTCGCATCATTATTCAAAACCACTGTCGACAGTTCAGCCTTTAATCTCAATTGTTGAGCAAGTAAGGTATCCGCCTGTTGAGCCGACTCTAAAAAAGCCGCTTTAAAGCGTGTGTCTTCGAGCTTAGCCAGAGGCTGTCCTTTCACAACAGATTGACCTTGTCGCACCATGATCTCTTGAACAAGCCCGCCTTCTAAGCTCTGAATGGTTTGTACCGAAAGGCTAGGAACGACTTTGCCCTCACCGATCACGACTTCTTCTAATGTTGCCCAGGTCGCCCAACCGATGATAGACACAATCAATAACGCACTCAGCCAAATCAGCTTGCGAGAACGGAATGCCAAGTGGTTGTTGGTCCATTGAATATCATTACTCATGACGACCTCCCTTCACCACTGAAACCGTCTTAAAACGGCTTGCTCCTTTGGGTACACTTTTCTTCTGTAGAGAGAGGATATCTTTAGGCTCACCCTCAGCCACTATCTGGCCTTTGTCTAGAACAATCACGCGATCGCACATCATCAAGAACGACGATTTATGCGAACTGATCAGCATTGAAGTTTCTCGCGGCATACTTTGTAGTGCATTGAAGAACTGAATCTCAGCTTGATTATCTAGTGCGCTGGTTGGTTCATCCATGATCAGTAATTTTGGACAGCGATAAAGCGCCCTTGCGATAGCCACGGCTTGTCGTTGACCTCCAGAAAGCAACCGACCACCTTCACCGACAGGTGTTTCAAGGCCATTACTCAAGCGTCCCATGTAACCGTTCAAACCCGACTGTTGGAGCGCTTGTCTTAGCTTTTCTTCATCAACGTTAGTCGCCCCAAGCGTGACGTTGTCGTAAACACTTCCGAAGATAAGATTGGTAGTTTGTCCTACCCAACCCATGCCACTGCGCAACACGCTAGTTGGCCATAACTGTGCATCAATATCTTGGTAGAAGGCTTGCCCTGTTGTTGGCAAATATTGGCGAGCGACAATCGATAGTAGTGTGGTTTTGCCTGCGCCTGCGGCTCCAATAAGGCCAACCCGCTCACCGGGTTTTATCTCGAATGAAATGTCCTTTAATACTGGGCTTTGAGTCTCTGGGTAGGTGAACGTAACTTCGTCTAATCTTACCCCACCATCAAAGTCGCCCTTGTCTATCACTTGGTGTTTAGACTCTTCTTGAGGTAATTCCATAATTTGATTCAGACCTTCAACGGCTGAACGCGTTTGCTGGAATCTCAACATTAGAAGAGAAAGTTGATTCACCGAGCTCGCGGCACGCCCACTCAACATCACTACAGCTATCAGGCCCCCCATACTCAGCAAGCCTTCAGAGATCTGATACACGCCAAAGATAATGAGAGTGATGGTGACGATCTGCTGACTCGACTGAATGGAATGCGTCACGATATTAGAATAATGACGAGATTGAGTCTGCCATTGAGATAGCGACGATATAGTCTGTTCCCAACGTTTCTGAGTAATACCCTCAGCATTGTTTTGCTTGATATCCGGAAGGGTTGTTAAGCAATCAAACAGTTGTGCTTGTCTTTGTGTCGACAAACGTGCCGTTTCATCGAATGTTTTCTCGATTTTACCTTTCATCGCAATGCTCAGCACAATCAATACCAGCATAATTGCGACTGGGATAAACATCATTGCACCACCGAGCCAACCTATAAGGAACAGGAACAGCAAGGTAAATGGTAGATCGACTAAAGTGACTAAAGAGATGGAGGTGAAGAAATCTTTCACGCTATCGAAATCTTGAAGCTGTCTGGCAAATGCACCCACCGATTGAGGTCGGTTTTCCAACTTCATACCAAGGACTTTAGAGAACAGTTGAGAAGACAACTTGTTATCAATATAGCGCCCAGCCATGTCAGTCACAGAACTTCGTGAGCTTCTCAATACCCAATCAAAAATAACAACAATACCAACGCCTGCCGCCAGAACCCAAAGCGTGTTAAACGCTTGGTTTGGCACCACACGGTCATAAACATTCATGGTAAAAAGAGGCACGACTAGAGCGAGCAAGTTGATCAAGAATGAAGCGATAAACAGGTCTCGATACCAAGGTTTCACTTCTTTGACGACACGCCATAACCAACGGGTGTTGGATTTATTCTCGCTACGTTCATGGGATTGAACACGCGCATCATCAAGAGCTTGAGCACCTACCTGCCACACATACGATTCCACTTTAGTTACCAAGTCTTTTAACGATTTTTCTTGGCTGGAATTGGTTTCGCAATCCATTACTTGAAAGTGGTCACCGGAACCTTGAGTGACGACAAGAGGAGTCCCTGTCGCAGAATTAACAGCAACAACGGGGAACTGACATTGAGTCAGTAATTCTTTTTTCACGTGGCTCAGAGTTAACCCCGATTTCTCAATAGCTCTTGGAAAAAGGGATTCATTGAGCCTGCCTTCATCTAAAGGTAGGCCAGACACTATTTTGGAAGGATGGCTGCGAACATTAAAATGCTCACATAGCCACTCAACACAACCTAGCCAGCTGTCTTTTTGTTCTACCAATCTAAACTTCCTTTTATAGACTGTACATCTAACTTACAGCGTTAAATTATTGTCTTCTATCATTTTTTGTAAAATTTGTGCTTCTAATGCACTGCTACTGTCGCCTTGATACAGATCATCGTACGTGACATCAGCCAGCAAGATGTTTTGTTGAACGTCTTCATCGCCATTAGGCTTAATAGAAATGGTCACACCTTCGCCCGACTCTTCAAGATCTAAGTAATTTCGAGCTTGTACCCCAGTACTAATATTTAAACTACCTAAAATGCTAGTCAGGTCAATCGCGTCAGTGTCTGGAGATGCGTCAAAATCTTGAATTACATCGTAACTTGGAGCATCAGCACTACCTAGACCAGAAGATTCAAATACAAAACTGTCAGAGCCTTCACCACCAATCAACAGATCGTTGTCGTCTGTTGCGGTAATAGTAGAGTCACCACTAGCCACAAACTCAACAGATACCGTTTGAGGTAGCCCTACGGCTTGGTTGTTGCCTATCTCAGCAGACGGTTCAAATGGATCAACGCCATCGTAGCCGCCAGTAATGGCTAAATTAGGTACATCCGCAAGATCCACAACGTATTGACCATCAACCATAGAACCGTGTGAGAACGTCAAACCTGCGGGAATATCATAAATAGTAATGAAGCCCACTTCTGAATCGGCAGGGTTTACCAGAGCAAGATCTAAACCGAGGGGTATCGTGCCGCTTGCTTCTGCCACAATAGAAGCGTATTCAACGCTCAATAACGGAGCATCAGGCTCTGGTGTAATAACCAAGGTCATATCTTGTGAGCTTGGGTCACCAGTATCTGTTACCAAGTTACCAAGCACCGTATTTTGATCGACGGTTTGACCAGTGATCGTAATATCGAGATTACCCCACGCGTCGCCAGCAAAGAATTCAAGCTCATCAACTGAACTAGCAGTGACAAGAATCGTTGCGTGAACACCGCCAACACCATTAGAGATAAACTGCGCGGTTTCAGAGCCAATACGAATTCTATCTAGGCCAATTAAACCTGACGGATCCGAAGTCCCATTTACCGTGACAGTAATTAACAAGAATTCATCGCTGTTAGTCTCAAAACTGTTGGCATCAAGTGGAATAACAATGCCTTCGTCCTCACTGCCAGTCAGCTGTTCAGGTAAATCAAAGAACTCAACTTTATCACCGATAGGATTAACACCGACGGTAAACTCAGATTCAGTATAACGAATATCTGTCGTGCCAATTTCCTGAGTGATCGCCTCAAGCACAAGATCCATGTCACCACTGAAATCTCTCGGCGGTAGGATGACTAGGTTGGCAAGCTGACTAGGATCCAATTGCCATTCATAGGTAGGATTTCCGTTAAAGGTACCACCATCGACACCATTATTTGGTACCAATTGGTAGCTATCGCCAACCTTTATCGCAACAACAGCTCCTTCTGGCACCCCTTTCAATGCCAAAGACATGTTTTCAGAACCATCTTGGTCAATCAGTTCAGCGCTAAGCGATGACAGTGAAATGTAGTTGTCTTCATCTCCAACAATATTCTCTGTCACTAAGTTTGCAGCGTCGGCAACAGGCTCGACAGTGATCGTCACTACTGTCGTTTTATCTTGAGTATCTGTTTCAGTAACGCAATCCGCTTCATCGGTAATATTGGCCGTTACCGTTAATGTAATTTCGCCGCTGTAATGTTCTGGTGGTGTCACCAGCACATCATTCAATCGGCTAGGGTCGGTTACCGTCCACGAACCGTTACCGTTGTCGACCAACAAACCTGTATCCGAAGGGCTTTCAGATAGCGTCCCGCCGTTTGATACCGTTATCGTGAGAGAGTTAATGGTTTCTTTACCGGTAGCGCTATTGCCCTCGCCAGTGATTAACTGACCATCCTCAACGCTATCACCAAGAACTAACTCAAGGTTAAGATCTGTCGTAATATCTTCTTGAATTGTTGTCGAATCCGTAGCGACGGTAATCTCGTCCACAACAGGCAACACTTGAATACTAATGGTTTGCTCTGTAGTAACGGTGTCCCCATTACACGGTGAGGTTTCAATGGTCTCTATCGTGAAATCAAGACACCCCGCAAAGTCTTCGTCTAACCCAGTTAGCGTGAGTTTCGAGAGACCATCGGCAGTAATCGAGTAACCAACTACTTCGCCTGAAGCATCGTATTCCGTAATAACTCCATCCCCTGAAATCTCTACACCTTCAGGAAGAGAGTCAGCAGGAATATAGAAAGAAATCGTATTATCAGGGTCACTTGCGACATCGGTATTCAATAGTCCTGTTAGATCAATATCTTCCCCTTCAGGTGTCTTAATATCTCCATCTGGTTGGATTGGGCTAGGCGGACCAACGGGATCACAAGAACCTCCACCACCATCATGACCAGTGATCTGAATTTGGAATGAGGTATCAATATACTTCGAATCTTCACCATCAATCACACGAGCACGTACCACTATATCTAAAACAGGTGTGTCACTTGGGCTAGATATCGTCATACCATTCAAGATTTCTTGCGCCAACTCTTGGATAGAGTCACTCGTAAGACCGTTCGCAGAGATAATCCAGTTTCCTGAAATATCTTGAGCAGCTCCGTTCGGGTGATCGATAATTAGCGAATAACCATCAGGTACATCGATCAAGATGTAATCTAAGTATTCTGAACCATCCATATCAGCGTCAACAAAAGTCACCGCATCTGACACGTTTACCGGAGAACCGTCATTACTGGTGTATAGCTGACCAGAACTTTCCAAACGAGTATCTGACTCGACCCTCGCATCAACGGTGACACTAATCGATCCGGAGATATCTTTTACATCAGTCGCGCCTGTCGGTGATGTATCGGTAATTTCATAGGTAATTGGGATCGAAAATGTACCGCTCAAATCTTCAGTGGCGGTGACTGACAGTCTTCCGCTACTTAAAAGATCGGACAGTGTTGGCGTCGTAGAGTCTAATAAACTTTCTAAATCTAACCCTGAAACCGGCACAGCAATAACACTGCCATCGAAATAAAGAGTCAGATCAGCAGGAAGACCGTCAATCACATAACCCGTTAAAGACTCACTTCCATCAACATCTTGATTCACAGATGGCTCAAGATTCAATCCAATTTGGCTGTCTTCAATACCTTGAGTACTCACCGTTTGGCCATCTTCTTGATCGACAATCGGTGATAACTCTACTTTCAACGTCATCGGGAATTCGCCCGAATCACCATCAGGCTCTGTCGAGATAGCAATAACAGTTAGCTCTAGCTCGCCACTAAAATCAGTAATGGGCTTGAGATACAAATCATTAAGTTGGGTATTAGAAACCTGGAATACTGGCCCTGTTACATCGTCAATGTAGGCGATGGTTAGCGACACAGGCTCACCGAATGAATCCACCAGCAAGGTGCCGTCAGGAATATTGGTCAGGAGTATATTGATCTCTTCTGAAACATCGTCATCTGAGGTTTGGACAACGAAATCGAGACGAATCAAACCATCTTCATTGAGAACAGATTGGTTGCTGATGACTTTGGTATCACTGTCATACTCCCAGTGCGCATTGCCGCCATCCACAACAATAGGCTCATCTACCACACCTTTGAGGAAAATATTGATGGTTTTGGTATCGCTAAGCGCGGTTACGTTAATTGGATCTAATGAATCAACGGGCGATTCAGTCGCCACCGCCGTAACCTTAATAAACAGGTCTTCGGTAAACGAGCTGATGTCTTCTTTTGGTAGCAGATAAGCCACACCATTCTCGATGGCCTCCGCAGATACTAAATAAGTGTTAGGGCCAATTAGGTCAAACAATCCGCCTTGGATAGACCAACCATCTTGCACTTCGATTTGGTAGCTTAAGGATTCAGAACCATCGATATCAGTTAGCGATCCATCAATCACGTTCTTGAGGAAGATGGTTTCATCTTCTAGGCCTTTGTAGTCCTTAACCGATACATGTGGAGTATCAGCATCCGGTGAAATCTCGACAACTACGGTATTAACAATATCGGCCGTTTTATCATCGGGGTCAGCGAAGGTGTTTCCCGCTTCGGTTGCAATCGCAGTAATCTCAAACTCGAATCGACCCGCAAGGTTTTCATCAGCTCTGATTTCCATTTTGTCGATTTGGGTTTGGGTGTACTCTTTGCCTTCTTTAACCGCGTTTCCGTTCAAGGTGATATTCAGACCATCTGGAATGCCACTAATCGTATAGGTCAGTGCTTCGGACGAATCTTGGTCAACGAGTTGAGCAGTGATATCAAGCTTGATAGGGTCAGCGTCATCTTCAACAGATTGATAAGTAAATACCGAATCAGACCAATCGGGAGCATCTGCAACAGGCAAAACAGAAACCGCAATATCGGCCGTGAGTTCTTTTGGTACCGTATCAGTACTAATGATGGCGTTAATCGCCAAAATAACCGTCGACGTGGTATTAGATTCATGAAGAGCTGGACGATAGGTTAACTGTCCATTCGGGCCAGTAAACTGACTGTCAATCGCCGTTAACTGATTGCCTGAAAGCGTTACCTTGCCATCAACCACTTGAAGCAATACGCCATCTAAATACAGGCTACCGCCTTGCAAAGAAGCTTCTGAGAATTCGATAGCCGTAACGGTTTCGCTTTGGTCGATATCTCCAGTAGAAACGCTCACAACGATAATCGCGTTGTTATCTTCTGTAGTTTCAGAATCTTCATAACGAATAAAGCCTTCGTTATCATCCAGTATGAGCTCTGCGTTACTTACTACTTCATCGCCGTCGGCATCTCGCACTAAATAATCAATGTCATCGACGATCTTAGGATCAGCAGGATTAGTCGTCACATTTGGATTCGTGGTTAGTTGATAGCTACCATCAGGTGAAAGCGTAAACTGGCCGTAAATTGACCCACCATCATAATCATTAATCAGGTCGATCGTGATTGGCGTGCCTGCGTTGTCAAAGGTATGCGTGACATTTCGATATGTGAAACTAATGATTTCCGCGCCGTCTGCGCCTGTAAACTCTTCAGCGAGGAATTGACCATTCAGATCATCTCCCTCAACTAACTCAATAGAACCACTTCGCGCAGTTGGAACTGCGTCAGTCACGTTGACCGAATAGATGGCAGGATCAGAGCTGTCTCCATCCGCATCGTTAACCACCAACTCGAAATTCAGAGCTAAGTTGTTTTCTCCATTATTTCCATATGCGTGATCAAGTGGCGCATAGAGATCAAACTCAGTTGTTCCGTCAGTATTAAAACGGGTCCTAAACACGTTGTTGCCATCAGAGTCTTGCCCGTAATACCAACCATCGGAGTCAACAGCCTGCAAGGAGATCGCTTTTCCGGCACTGGTGTAACTAAGTGCATCAAAAGCAGTGGTGTTTACCGTGACAGAAACAACATCATCAGAGCCCTCAATAATACCTAAAGAAGGACTACTATCCTCTGATCCAACTTGCTGGCCATCTCCTAGCAAGCCATCCTCATCAACTGAGATGCTTCCAATTATCGATATTTCAGGATTTTTGCCATCATAGATTTTAATGTCAGACTCTTGCGTGTCTCTCGAGCCATCGGAGTCAATGGTGACGATAGAAGCTGGAATTGTCAGTTCGGTGTCTTTAGAACCTGAGCCATGATCAATGGACTTATACAGCTCAATAACTACGTCAACGTTTGTTGAACCATTGGCCTCAAGACTAAAGTCATCTGGTAATTTGATTTTGAAGACAGCATCACCATTACCAAGAACAGCATCAAAAGTACCATTGCCGTTATCGCGCCAAGTCAGCGCTTCACCATTGCTGGTTACCGCTGCACCATCGCTATCAAGAACAGCTTGGCCCGTGGTCACATCCAAACCTAAGAAAACCAGAGGGTCATTACCAGCGGTAACTGCCAAGGTCACGTTTGCTGTTGAGCCAACTCCCGACGGCGTGCTATCAGCAACAGGAATTTCACTCAGTTCAACCGTTCCAGAACCAATCGTTGGCTCGCCGCCATCAGTCACTGATACATTCAAGGTTAATTTGGTTTCATCGTTGTCATCATCTCTGGCGGTAACAACAAATGGAAGTTCGTCTGTAACGTTATCTTGGTCCAGCCCCTTAAAGAGTTCAAAAGTGTAAGTAACATCAGTATCAGCCTCGCCTAAAGGAGAGGTAAAACTCAAGGTGAACGCTTTATTTTCAGCACTTTCAGAGCCAACATAACCAGTCAGTTCATTTCCGTCCGCAGAGACCACATAGATGATCTGCACGCCCCCACTAAATAACTGCGGCTGATCTCCAACATCGAAAAATACGGACTCGACAAAGTCACTCCCGACGTTGAGGTTGAAAGTGCCTGTATCAGAAACACTGCCGTGAACCAGATCTGATTCCTCTAAACTAGCATTGCTAATCGAAGTTAATACCGGATCGACTCCATCCTGGATAATCCAATCAAACTGCCCTTGCTCTAAAGAAGTACCATCTAAATCTTCCCCATCAATAATAAGTGGTAGGGTGATGGAGTCGTTGCTGAACAGGTGGTTTATAGGCTGTTCTAACACTAGGGTGACATCCGCTAGAACATCAATGCCGCTAGCAGCTGCACTCAACGTTAGCGTGAATATCGTTTCACCATTTGCTTGCGCGGTAATCGTTTTACCATCATTCGCTAACGTGTAGCTTATAAGGTACTCTTCATCTCCAGTCGTCAAGCCTAAGGCGTCTAACTGCACCAAAGTATTAGTATTAAATACAATAGAAGCGGGATCTGGATTATCAGAGCCAGCGGAAACGGTAAACTGACCGACTACAGTTTGGACTCCATCAGACACATCACCTTCAGAGCTGGTCGTTGTCCCATCAACCACTAACCCTGCGTCACCATCAAAAATATCGATGACTGCAGTGCCATTTCCGAAGTCATTACTGCTATCGCCTGCGACATAGTTAAAAGTGATGTTTTGAGCTACGGTGTGATCCAAATTTCTGTTGGCGACAAACGTCCAGTGACCATTTGAAAAAACAGTTAAAACCCCTTCATCCAAAGTAAATGAAACAGGGGTGCTACCGGATATTGTTTGTGTCGTACCATCGACCTCGACACTTTTTATGGTTAGCTGAGTATCAAGATCGATATCGTTATTTAGTACATTTCCTGACGTGACCTCACCTTCTATCACATCATAAGACTCATCGAAAATTAACGGCTCCGAATCTTTGATGACAATAGGTAGATGACCTATAACGAGCTCAGTAGTACCGTCCGCATCCGTTTGTAAACCTTCAATCACTAGAGCAGTCTGAATTGAATCTAATCCAGCCTCTTGGTCAATCGCCTTATAGAAGTTAATATTTACGTTGCTGCCAGATATAGCAGCATCGAATACAATTTCGCCATCACTTCGCGTTCCGGTTAGGCTTTGTTTGTCACCTGATATGGTAATCGTTATCGACAAGCTTTGAGAAGTTAGCGATTCAGCTATAGTTTGATCTGCGCTAAACGAGAAGTCTGCAAAATCAATACGAATGTCAGAAGTTTGCGTTTCGTCCCCAAAAATACCGATAATGTTTTCCGAAAACACAACGGATTCAGGAAGAATAATCGTCGGCATGTCATCAATGGCTTCGTTGCCGACTGTATTGAAAACTTTTGCGTCGATCGTCCATTCTGCCGACGAATCCAATGCAGAGATGTCAATGTTCTCCACCTGCCAATTACCCGCGGAATCAACTACGCCCTCAAAGATTAGTGTCTGAGTCCCGTCACTTACTTCAATGTAAACCGGTAAACCTTCTGCAACATTGGTTGTACCCTGCATGGTTGTAAGTTGGCCACTACGAAAGGCTAAAATGCTAAAACCATCTAGCGTATCAATATCAATAACAGGCGAAACAGTATCAATAACAATTACCCCTGCACTATTTACCGCAGTAGCCGGGTTCCCAGCGACATCAATAGTGTCAGCCTCGATGGTCATACTACCATCAGCAAAACTCGTTAAATCCACGCCTTCCACAGACCAAGCGCCATTCACAACCGTTGCCGTCAGCACAATAACATTGGTAGTACTGTCTGAAATACGGATGTTGACCGTTTGGCCATCTTCAACATTTTGAACAGTGCCGAAGAATTTGGCGGATTGAATTTCGAAACTGTTGAGAACGCCATCCCCTCCATCATCAACACTCGCTGTAATACTCGCCAACGTATCCTTAACAATGGTATCAGTAGCTGACGTAGGATTTCCGGCAATATCGATGGTGTTAGCGACGACGGTAAGTTCACCTTCAGCAAAGTTAGAATAATCTTGAGAGACGAGTGTCCATGCCCCGCCTGAAACGGTGGTTGTGTATTCCTGAGCTACACCTTGGCTATCAGTAATAACGATCGTTATGATCTGGCCATCTTCTACATTTTCAACGGTGCCTACTAGAGCACCACTCGCAACTTCAAACTGGTTATAAAACTCATCACCAAAGCCATCAAAGTCGACATCAATTGTCGCTAGCGTATCTTTGATTGTGGAATCGTTAGCAGTGATACTATTACCAAAGTCATCGGCAATGATCGCATCAACTTGGAGATCGCCTTCAGCTAGCGAAGTAAGGTCGACACCGTTTACAACATAGGTTTCGTTAGTTGTGATCGCGGTGGTAGTTACTGTGTTGCCGTTAACATCGGTGATGGTAATAACAACGGTACGCCCATCTCGAACGTCAATGGCTGTACCAGTGATGGTGACAGAAGGCACTTCAAATTGATTTTCGTAACCATCGCCGCCATCGAGTATGTCGACGGTCAACTCTGCGCTAGGTAAAAGCGCATCTAGGTTGCCATCGTTTGAAATGGTGTCTTCTTCTTCATATTCTGTGGGACGAGTATCAAAGCCCGCATCAGCGAGGGTTTCGTCTAATGTGGAGCGGACATAAGCAATAAAAGAAGCGCTGGAACTAGGCTGATCGTTGGGAGAATTCTGTTGTTGAGGTGCGCTTTCGATGTTATTGACGAGTTGAGTGACCACCTCTTCCAACTGTTGTTCAACAGCGGCTATTTGCAGCTCAGTGAGAGGTTGAGTCTGATCCAAATTTTGAGGTTCAATGCTTACAACTTGCACACCTTCAACTTTGGGTTGTGATGCGGGCACTTGAAGCCAAGTACCATCTGCAAGCACCTGCCATACAACGCCACCAACTTCGATATATAAAATAGGATCCATCCTAAACCTCTTCCTTACAAAAACGCTGACATTGAGAACATCAATTTACTCAATAAAATGCGAAAAAATCAGCGAATATTTTCTAAATAATACTAGCAAAAAACAAATCATTAACAGTTAATTAATTAACACTCATACGCCGTAATGTAAACCGATATCCTGTGACTTACATTCCGTTATATGTAATGTCACAAAATACATCCTGTGAATGTGTCATAATCTTGAAATTCAAGCGTTATTTTCAAGGAATCTCATGACTGCTACGAACTATCTCAACGAATTAAATCAAAAGTATCTTGCGACTCATAAAGCAAAAGAAGACTTCTTTTGGGATACTTACATGGGGATAAGTGACGACCATAATGGGTCAACACAAGCGCAAACTCAGTGGACCGAATTTCTTAGCGCGGCTGAACAGATAGCCACTATCGAAAAGCACATTTCTGCCATTGACGAAATTCGAGACGCTGAAGAAAAAGAGAGCACATTGACTGGACTAAATGGCTGGTTAGCGACCTTTAAATCTCACGCGATTGAATCACAACAATCTCAGAAACTGAAAGCCGGCCTAATCAAATTCGAAGCAGAGCTGTTTGAGAAAAAACAAAATCACGTAATGACTTACGTCAATGAGATGGGTGAAGAAACAGAAGGCTCTTTGCCTGTTCTAGGCTCAACAGTTAGAACCAATAGTAATGAAAAGGTAAGGCTTTCTGCACACCAAACATTGCTCGATTTAGAACAGTGGTTACTGGCAAATGGCTTCATTGAACTCATCAAAAAGCGTAACCAATTTGCTCAGTCACTTGGTTTCAAAACCTTTTTTGATTACTCAGTAGTTAAAACCGAACAGATGACAACAGAGCAACTGTTTACGATCCTGGACGACTTCGATGCGCGCACGCGCGATAGCCATCAACAAAGTCTAACGAACTTAGCTGAGCAGAAAGGTGAAAGTGCACTGCAAGCTCATAACTTCACCTACTCTTTTGCTGGTGACGTTATGAATGACTTAGACCCTTATGTCCCCTTCTCAAAATCACTGAGACGCTGGATAGAATCTTTTGGTCGCCTAAACATCGAATACTCTCAAGCCACGTTGAAATTGGATTTACTTGATCGTAAAGGAAAATACCCTAATGGCTTCTGTCATGGGCCGATCCCTTCTTTCTACGACCAAGGCACTTGGGTTGCAGCTCAAGTCAACTTCACAAGCAACGCTAAACCCGATCAAGTAGGCAGTGGTTATGATGGGATTAACACTCTGTTTCACGAAGGTGGGCACGCGGCGCATTTTGCCAATGTGAAAATGAACGCGCCTTGTTTCTCTCAAGAGTTTGCACCAACCTCGATGGCCTACGCTGAAACTCAGTCGATGTTCTGTGACAGCTTGTTGAACGACGCCGATTGGTTAAAACAGTACGCGCTTAATTCAGAAGGCCAACCTGTGCCAGACGAATTGATTAAAGCGATTATTGATAACAAACAACCGTTTAGAGCCTATCAAGAACGCAGCATTCTTGTGGTCCCTTATTTTGAGCGTGCACTTTACGAACTGGCCGATGAAGACCTAACACCTGAAAAGATCACGGCACTTGCACGTAGGAGTGAAAAGGCAATTCTTGGATTGGCTTGCAGCCCTCGCCCACTGATGGCGATCCCACATCTACTGTCGGATGAAGCATCTTGTTCATATCAAGGTTACCTATTGGCTCACATGGCGGTGTATCAAACACGTGCTTATTTCACCGACAAGTTTGGGTACTTAACGGATAACCCAGAGATCGGGCCTTTATTGGCGAAACACTATTGGCATAAAGGCAATAGCGTGAACCATAACGGAACAATAGAAAGCCTGACGGGGGAAGGCTTCAATGCCAAATACCTTGCGGATGAATGTAATTTATCACCAGAACAAGCATGGGCGATTGAAGAAAGAAAAATCAAACAACTGGCTTCTCGAGAACGTACACAAATCGCTGATTTGAATGCGAAGATATCGATCGTTGATGGGGCAACCGAGTTGGCGAATAATGATAAATCAAACCATCAGATGTGTGATGAGTTTGAGCACTTTATTGTTGGGCAATACGGTCGATAACAATAGTCTATAATAACAGTCGATAGATTGTGTTTGAGCCTCTGTAACAAAGATTAAGTTCAAAACTAAAACGAAAAAAAGGACGATAAGTTATCGTCCTTTTTGTATTCAGCTTTGGATCTATGCCGTGACACATGCCGAGCGAGTTTCACAATTAAACTCAACATCAACAGAATCAACACTTCGCAATGATTTTCGATGTATGCCAAATACTTGCCCCGTCAAAACAATATAAAAATTCTCTGTTTTGAGTAAATTCCAAGCTTCATCAAGAGATTCAGCATAAACCTTATTCTTGAGATCTTGTGGGCGAGTACCTGCGACTCTTCCATGTTTACGCGCCAATTCAAATAATCCATTACGATTCGGTTTACACGTAAACAGGGTATCATTTCCATAAATAACACCCTTGGCTGTAATGCTTTTAATCATTACATTTCTCCAGATAATAATTCCACTCGTAGCACTTGAGTGACATACCACATGCCGATATGTGGATGCTTACACTGCAAAAAGAAGAGAACATGGTGTAACGACCGGGCAAGCTATTACACCATTACCATCAAATGTCCTAGAAGCTTAAGCTATTAGAAGTAGTAGTAAGCAGCTGCGAATACGTGTGTTTCTTCGTCGTACTGTGCGCCTGTTGTACCAATGCGTGCGCCTTCAATGTCTTGTTTGATATCGATGCCCATATCAGCATTGTCAGCAATACGGTACATAGCTGCGATGTTGATGTAAGAAGCATCTACATCCGCTTGGCCATCAAGTTCATTATTGCTAGATGCGTAACCAGCTGCAATTGTTAGGTCTTCAGATAGCGTGTAACCACCAGACAGGTAGTAACCTGTATTTTTAGCTGAATCACTCTCTTCAATCCAAGAGTTTAAACCTAGCTTAAGAGCGCCAACTTTCACGTTACCTGCCACTGTGTAAACTTCGTAATTAGCATCGTCATCACGAGCTTCATAACCAGCGTATACATTGAATACTTCTTGCTCTAAACCGATGTAGCCGTTGATGCCTTTATCGGCGTCATTATGATCGTCACCTGTTTCAAAGTAAGAAATACCGTAAGCGATACCATTGGTTGCACCCTGGAATTTAACCACATTGAACGCATCAGAAGCGTCACCAGCAGAAGCACCGAACTCATAAGTGTTATCACCTGCGCCATCAACTTTATCTAGTGCAGTATCGTTTTCCCAACCGAATGAAGCGATACCGTAACCAGTATCAAAACCAAGCCACGCTTTATCTACGTCTGTCGCAGGGCCAGTATCGATACCGTTTGTCCAACCAGCTGTTGCTGCGTCATTTGCTGAAACGTTGTTGTCTGTCGTGTAGTTCACCATCATGTCAGTTTCGAAGTAACCAACAAAACGGTTGTTACGGTAACTTACCGCAAGCGTTAGGCCAGTCGCCCAATCATCGTAAAATGCTTTAGAGCCCGTGTCGTAGTAACCACCAACACCGAAAGAACCTGCTACTGAGAATTGATCTTTGTGCATAGAATCAAAAGCAAACATCTCTTCATTCTGGCTATTTTGGCTGCTTGTGTTTACAGCGAATGCTGAAGTTGAAATGCTTGCAATCGCAAGTGCTACTAATGTTTTTTTCATGATTACCACTACCTATATATTGATTCGGCCTTGTTAGTCCGGCCTTTTGGAGTGGCGCTATTGTTCAAAAATTCCAGTTATTGATATACCGTAAAATTACTGAAATTTTATAGCCGGGATGAATTTAATTAAATAATGATATGTTGATATCGCTTTTATATTGAGAAACGCAAACCGAGCGTAAAACCGATGTCGGTACTGTTGTCCATGTTACGGATGTTTTCTATCATCAGAGCTTCAATCGCGAGTTGATACAGACGGTAACGATAGCCTACAACCACTTCGTTAGAGGGTTCAGAAAAGTCTGGATCGTTGCTCGCCCACCCTTGGTAATTGAGAGATTCAATAAGAAAACTGTGGCGCTGATTCAACCGATACTCATATCCTATCGCCCAACTTGTACTTAGGTTTTCAAGGCTTAGGTTCTCATGGCTAACTAGATCACCATCGCTGTTTCGATGCACGAGTCCAATCGTGGAGAAAATACTGTGTCTTACTGTAATGTAGCTGTAGTTGAGTTGAACGCCTTGCTCAAAACTGGTCCTTTCAAATTGTCCATCTCTAACATTATTGTAAAACAGCGAA
The DNA here is from genome assembly GCF_014879975.1 of Vibrio bathopelagicus. Lineage (NCBI taxonomy): Bacteria > Pseudomonadati > Pseudomonadota > Gammaproteobacteria > Vibrionales > Vibrionaceae > Vibrio > Vibrio bathopelagicus. Next base: position 1,654,745 of record NZ_CP062501.1, read on the forward strand.
CCACCAGCAGAGAGCGACATTAGCCCCCGAGAATACAGCAACAACTCATTGTAAAAAGTCAGCGCATTGGTTAAATCATCCCCCTCAAAATCAGACAAATGAACGCCAGCATCATAAAAGTCCATGGTGAACTGATCATCAGCTACTTCATCACGACCATTCTGCCCAATACCAAACAGATCATGAAACCCCATCACAAAGCTGTCCAAGCCGTTATCTTTCGCTGTGACGACACGATAATCAAGCTCAGTTTTCCAGACAGGAGACGCTTGCCACTGAACAGCAATATTTGATTGGTTTTGGTAGTAGTCGAGCGCATAAGCACTAGTGTGCGCCCATATGCTCGCCTGTGTATAAGACGATTTGAACTCAACACTACCGGCTCTTTTGGGTTCAGCAGAACGGAGTTGGGTTGAAAGCACATTTGAATGAATCGGAGATTGTGCATAAACAAACATTGGAGAGATACTAGCGTGTGTAATCGGATGAAAAACGGTCAACATCGATACTGAAATAGACAGTAACGTCCTTAAACTTTTCACAGTGTTTACTCGGTTATAGAAATGCCCGATTCTATTAAAAAACACCGTTCAATTAATGCAGTAAATATACTGCTTATCACTCAGTAATATAGAACCAAGAGTTATAAAAAAATGAAAATTAGAACCTCTGATGTATATAAGAATCTTATCTTGCACAGAGCTACTTGAACGAATATCTTCTGTGCATGAATGAATCGACCTCTAATTGATAAGGGAAAGATGTGAGTGCTCTATATCAGAATTTTGAACAGTTACTAATGAAACAATCGACCTCTCTTATTAATAGCGATCCAAGAAACTTTCAAGAAACTTGGTCAGAGGCAAGCTTTGATGTTTTAGATTGGTTCGATATCGATAGGCTCACACTTTACCCAAATTCTATGGTGCTGTTGGAAGATGGGAAAACATGCTCAGTATCCAAGTCGCACATTCCATCGATCAACAAGAGAGACTTCGTTGGTTGCAATCACTTGGAATATTTAAAGCTTCTCAAAACCAACGAAACTTACTTGGAGTTTTCAGAAGCGCAGCTCGCTATCAGTCAAAATGATGTGTTAAGTGAGTTGTACGATCAAGGTGGAAAGTGGCACTGCATCATTCCTCTTCAGCTATTTAACCAACGCTGGGGCGCATTATCTTTTACTAATTTTCACGACAATAACAAAACATTAGGGTTAGAAGATATTAAACGATTGAAGCTGGTGTGCGAGGTCTGGCTTTGCTACTGGCAGCACTCTACCTTAGCAAGAACGCTAAACCAGAGTGAAAACTTGTGGGAAGATGATAGCGACAAATTATTGCTGTTGACTCAAAAACAGACCAAGGTACTGTCTCTTATTGCTCAAGGATTTAGCGCCAAAGAGTGCGCTGATAAATTGCACTTGAGCCCCCGCACCATTGAATCGCATAAATACAGAATGCTTGGTTTAATGGAACTCAATAACCACAACGAATTAGTACAATTTGCCTTGCGTAACGGCCTCGGTATCTCGGAAAATCAACACACCACACGATAGCCTTTTTGTAGCTTAGGTTATCTTGTACCTTAGCTATTGTGCACTTAGCTATTTTGCATCTTAGTTCTTGCGTAACTTAATTTTTTTGTACTAAAGCTATTCGTTGCCTTCACTCAACGCAAACTTAATCTCATCAGACGAGAAACCTTTACGACTCAACATCGCGTAGGCCTTTGAACGTTCCTTATGATCGTTAAGATCATAGGATTTTTTCTGTAGCTGTTCTAAACAAGAAGAGTAAAAATCCAATTGCTCTTCGTTAATTAATCGGTCGATTAACGATGACAGCTCGCTGGTGTCAATTTGTCGTTGTCTTAGCTCTTGCTGGATAGCGGTCAAGCCTTTGCCTTTACGAGCATACTTGAGCACTTCCTTCTCCAAATCCGCTTTCTCAGCTTTGATTTGGATATTACTTTTCAGTTCATGCGCTTGTGGATGCTGGTCAATGGCGACTTTCACCTGCTGATAGCTAAAACCACGCTTTTGCAGTGTCGCAACCAGCTTTTCACGGCTCATGGTAAAGCTTGTGTAATAGTGGTTAATTCGGTCTATCAAGATAGTTTGTTCATCAATAGACTTGTCGAAAGACACCTTATGGATGGCATCAGAAATCACTGAGTCCGTCAGGCCCTTCTTCTTCAGTTTTTCGATAATGTATCGAGAACCAAATTCACCAGAGAATGCTTGTTCCACGAATTGTTCTGCAAACACTTGGTCAGACTTGAGATACCCAAAGCCTTTCAGAGTACCCAAAGTTTCATCGATCCATTCTTGATTGTCGGTTTTCACTTTCAGCTTTGCAATCAATTCGCTTTCCGTCATATCCCTCTGAGTTAAATGCCACATCGCAGAGTTCATGACGCTTTCGATTCGCGTCGCTTTTCTTACCGTTGTATTTCTAGTATTGGTTTTTTGCTGTGAATCATCCATTCGATTTCAACTGTCCAGACTGAGCCTACCCCATCATAACGTAATTCTAAGGTGGGTGAAGTGACATAAAAGAATGAAGCTCAATATAGACTGTCAGCCAATAAAAATGGACGCTGAATAAGCGTCCATTTAATTTCACATTAAGAGGTCGAAGATAAGCCTAATTTAGCTCTTTTCGCATTAGCTATTTTCGTACTCGTCCTTTCCGTATTAACTCTCTTCGTGATTGTAAACATGCACATCGCGTTGAGGGAATGGAATCGTGATGCCTTCTTCATCGAAGCGTTTCTTCACAGTTTCCGTCACATCCCAATACACATCCCAGTAATCGTCGGTTTTAACCCAAGGCCTTACCACGAAATCAACAGAAGACGTATTCAAGGTATGAAGCTTGATCATATGTTCTGGCTTTTTAAGTACTAAAGGGTGCGCAATGATGATGTCGTTTAATACCGCTTTTGCTTTGTCAATATCATCTGAATAGCCAATGCCAAACACCATATCCACACGTCTCACACGCTCTGCTGTGATGTTGTTAATAACGTCACCCCAGATCTTGTTGTTCGGTATCACCAAGCGTTGATTATCAATGGTTTGAACAGTTGTCGACACTAAGCTCATGTCTTTTACTGTGCCTTGAACGCCAGCTACTTTAACCATGTCACCAACATCATAAGGACGATAGATCAAGATCATCAAACCTGACGCAAAGTTAGATAACGTATCTTGTAATGCGAAACCAATGATGACACCCGCTACACCGAAACCCGTTAATAGTGGCGCAAGCTCTATCCCTATTTGAGACAGGGCAATAAGCAGACCAATAAATACCACTGCTTTAGATGCAATTGACACGAAAAAGTCTTGCATCAATACGCTGAAGTCCATTTTGGAGTGTGAAACACTCTTACGAACGGTCTTACGAGCAACGTTAGCAATAAGGCGAGTTACATACAAAATACCGAGAAATAGAGCAAGCTTAACGATAAAAGAAGGTGTATTTTCAAAAGCCCATGAACTAAACGAACGAAGCCAACCATCCAGCAACTCTAGCGCAACATCAACATCCAACACATCAGCGTTAATGTCACCCGTCGTCGCTAATAACACGCGCTTGTAAGAAGTCACGTCTACGCCAAACGGTTCCATTAGCGTGATGGTCTCTTCTAAACTCGCCACCATGACACTAGTACGTTCACTGAAGCGCTCAAGCTCTTTCTTAATGGTCGCTTTCTCTTCTTCACTGACAAAAGACAAACGCGCTTCTAAGTCTTGTCGCTGTGTATCAGTGTAAAGAATGGCATTAGTAAGATATTTAGAGCGCGAGAGAAGTGCCGTTTTGAGCTCACCTTCAGGCACTGCAACATCAACACCACGCTCTTTAGACCAATCTAATGTCTTAGCAAGTTGCTGATAATATACATCCATCATCCCGATTCGTTTTTGAATTCGTAACTCAAGACGCTTTTTAACATCACCTTCAGCTGAACGATTCTCTTTACTCATTGAAACGATTTTAATTTCATTCAATGCCAGCAATTTTTGTAAGAGTTCAACTTGCTGAGCAAGAGTAACATCAAGCCCCTCTTTCTTATCTGACGATAGCTGTGAAAAGATCTCTTCGCGTAAGGCCTGATTCTTACGCCTTAATATATCTTCTAGAAAGGGTTTCTCAGCATCATGCGCCGTTTCTAATGTTGCCAGATCGAGCATTAACTGATCTTGTACTCCTGCTATTTTATCGACGCTTTGCGCAAAACTTCCGAATGCGACAAACGCCAACATTAGCAATAGACAACGCCAAACCTTCATCATATTAATTCCTATTACTGTCTAAATTGACCCTATAAATAGTAGTAAAAAGAATATGGATAACAAGCATTTAAACGTATGTTGTGTTAAAAGTTTGCAAAATGTCAGCTCGTATTTAATATTTGAGAGTTCCAATCACCTCTTATGACCTGTAGAGTACGCAACCAACAAAGAACAACGGCCAATATCATCGACGTAGGCACATGCACTAAAAAGCCTTTAATCCGATGTTGGCTCACAGTAAGAGAGCATAAAAATGAACAATGAACTTGATATTATTGAGTCTCTAGAAGAACTAGAAAAATTCCTAATTTCAGTAGAAGCTGGCGGTTTAGGCCTTGAAGGGGTTGAAGGCGTAGGCATGGCAACCAACAACTCAGATGGTCGTCACTTCGTTGCTGTATTCAACAGCAGCCACAAAGTTCTGCTTGCTCGTTGGATCACCAAAGAAGTTTTTGATAATGGTAAAGATATTGTGCGTAACGGCCCACGCCGCACTCACTAAGGCATCCTAACAAAGCCCTGGTATTCCAAGCACTAACTCAAATTGAAAAAGCCCAATGCCGTTCCAAACGAACGATTGGGCTTTTTTATACCTGCTTTTCAGAACACCTTTGTTAATCAGCAACACAGCTCTCCCAATAAACTCACCTGTAACTCACATGCCATGCACATTTAGTTGTCTCTTTGGTCAGAAAAGCAGCCACAAACAAAAAGAACAAATTATTATGAACTTAAGTAAAGCCTTGATGCCTTAGTGGCTAGGTTTAGCATTTGCTCAGCCTTTTTACTTTAACCATTTTATGACTTGTAGCGCGAAGCAAAGTTATCTAAGCTAGCCGTAATTCAACCAACTGGTCCTATTGGCTAGTTCGCTTTGATGACTAACTTTAATGGCCCATTTGTTTTAAATACTAACTGATTCGATTACTGACTGATTTGCTGAATACACCACTGCTTTTCTTATCCAAACAGAACCGCCGACAAAAGCATTCGCTTTGGGCGCTCTTTCTTACCGGACTCGTTATCGTAACTTGCCTGGCGAGCACGCTATCTGTAAAGAAAGTATCGATTTCAACTTCTCTTATTGGTCAATCAATATTCGTGGGTACAGAAACCAGTGACCCGCAAGCTATCGTCGCATCACCCGACAAAATGTCTGAACTCTATGCCAGCGTTTTTGGTTCAGAAGCATCGAAAATGCTTACCGCTCCGAACTCTAGCGCGTGTAGCCTGAGTTCAAAAATGCTCAACTTTGCCGCACCTAAAACAAGTTGGTTAATCCCTTTCATTCTGTTTATTGCTGTCGCATACAGCCTTTCCCCCAATATATCGAGATTGTCTAGAGATAACCATCGCTCTACTCGACCTACAAAACTCCGCTTACACCTAACGCACTGTATATTTAGAGAGTAAATAACCGGGCTACTACACCCTTTTATTTATTTTTTGGAGATACATTTGTGTACAACACACTACTAAGTAAGTTTGTCGATTCATTGGCATTCTGCATGCGTACATGCGCGAAAACTATAGTCACTGCCATTTTGGTTATGACGTCATTTACCGCTTTAGCACAGACTACGGGCTGGCTCAGTGTGCCTGAACATCCACCAGTAAAAATGCGAATGATGTCGACGGGTGAACAGTCAGATAACGGTTCTAAGATTCAAACCGTTCTAGATGTCGTGCTCGACGGAGATTGGAAAACCTATTGGCGTAGCCCCGGTGAAGGCGGTATCCCACCTAGCTGGGACTGGTCTGGCTCAACAAACATAGAGTCGGTAGAGTGGCACTGGCCAATTCCTAAGTACTACGAACAGCTTGACGTGATGACATTAGGTTACAAAAAACACGTCAGTTTTCCAGTAACGCTAACACTGAAAGACAACACGAAGCCTGCAATATTCAAAGCCTCGTTTACCTTTCCGTCGTGTACCAATATCTGTGTTTTGACCGATTACGACATTGAATTGCCGATCGACCCACAAACATTAGCGCTCGATGAAGAAGCCATGTTCTTGTTCAACCAAGGCATGAGCCAATCTCCACGTGAAGCCAACCGTACTTCCGTTAATGGCCTATTCTGGGACAAAAGTAAGCAACAACTGGTAACTCAGCTTACAAGTAAAGAAGGCTGGGATAAGCCGATGGTGTTGATTGATGGCCAAGAAGTAATTGACGACTTCTTCTCTCAACCCTCCGTCCACATCACAGACAATACTTTGACTGCGGTATTCGACGTAAGTAACTGGATTGGCGAAGTCGACTTAACCGACCGCACAGTTAGTGTCACGGTTTCAGACACTAATTTTGCCGAAGAGATGACCGCTCAAGTTGGCTCAGAACCTATTGCATACCAAACCAGTAACAACAGCTTTTTGGTTATGCTTGGCTTTGCCTTAGTGGGTGGATTGATCCTCAATATCATGCCGTGTGTATTACCCGTGTTAGGGATGAAGCTAAACAGCATCATTCAAAACCAAGGAGCATCAAATCGACATATCCGAATCTCATTTCTAGCTTCTGCTGCTGGTGTTATCACTTCATTTGGACTGCTCGCTTTGGGCATGACAGCCCTAAAACTGGGAGGCAACGCGATTGGCTGGGGAATCCAATTCCAAAACGTTTGGTTTATAGGGTTCATGCTGCTCATCACCTTACTGTTCTCAATTAACCTACTTGGTTTATTTGAATTCAGACTTCCATCTGGTTTAAACACTTGGATGGCAACCAAGGGCGATGACTCACATTCAGGACACTTTGTTCAAGGCATGTTTGCAACGCTGCTAGCGACACCTTGTAGTGCTCCGTTCCTAGGAACTGCGGTGGCTTATGCGCTTGGTGCTAGCTACCAAGAGTTGTGGGCTATCTTCATTGCTCTCGGTATTGGAATGAGCGCACCTTGGTTGATCTTCGCAGTATTCCCAAGCCTAACCAAACTACTACCAAAGCCTGGAGCGTGGATGTTTAAGGTTAAGTTGGTATTTGGCTTAATGATGTTCATTACTAGCTTGTGGTTAACGAGCTTGTTAAGCCCATTTATTGGCAAATTCCCAACCATTATCCTTGCTGTATTCATTCTGGCTACGGTACTCATTTGGATTGGTCAGAAGCTAGGTGCCAAAGTACTTACGCCTATATTAGCCACGACCACGATAGTATTTGGTGGTGCACTAATCGTTGGCAGCATTACAGCGGATAACTGGTCAACCCCTATTGTGGATGACCTGCCTTGGCAACCGCTCGATGCCAAACAGATCCCTCAACTAGTCGATCAAGGCAAGACAGTATTTGTCGATGTGACTGCGGAATGGTGTATCACCTGTAAGGCCAACAAGATTGGGGTCATTCTTCAAGATCCTGTCTACAGCCACCTACAACAAGAAGACATTATTTTAATGAAAGGCGATTGGACAACACCAAGTGAAAGTGTCACTCAATACTTACAAAGTAATGGGCGATTTGGAGTGCCATTTAATATCGTATACGGCCCAAGCTATAAGAGCGGTATTCCATTGCCCGTCATCCTCAACAGTGAAACCGTCGTTCAAGCCATCGACGCTGCGAGGTAATGGATGAAAACTCCCAACACTGAAGAGAAGACGAGCACCACTGTAGATAGCTCGGAAAAGAACAAGGTGAAGAAGCCAAGTCGCCTTAAGAAATGGGGAAAGGAACTCGTTTCAATGATTCTGATCGTTGGCGTAGTTTCATTTGCTATGGACTTTTATCACAGTAGAAGTATGCCCCAAGGAGACGCAATTCCAATCGTTGGCCAATCGATCCAAGGGGAAGATATTGATGTTATCGAGCTAAGCAAAAATGGTAAGCCTGTCATCGTCTATTTTTGGGCGACATGGTGTAGCGCATGTAAATTAGTTAGCCCAACTATTAATAGCTTCAATGACTCCCATCAAGTGGTCTCTGTGGCACTTTCATCAGGTCCCAACGAACGAGTTCAGCGCTTCATGGACGCAAAAGAGTACGACTTTCCGGTGATCAATGATCTTTCAGGGCAAATCAGTAGAGACTGGGGAATCAACGTCACACCAAGTATTGTCATCATCAAAGATGGAAAGATCAGCAGTATCGCAACCGGTGTTACTTCCCCTATGGGCCTGTGGTTAAGGGCCTACTTTGCTTAACCCGCTTCGCTTATCAAACAAAAGCAGAGCAAGGTAATAAACCGATTAAGCCAATTTAACAAATAATATGACCGTGAGCGCGACCCAAAACGCGCTCACGATTATCAAGAATTAGAGAATAAACAACATGAAAAAACATTTAATTAGCACACTGATTTTAGGCTCACTAATGAGTACGAGTGCATTCGCTGAGTTAAGCACAGAACAAACCCAGCAACTTGAAGAAATTAATCAATTCCTGAAGGAGAACCCTTCTACGATTTCAGGGCTGCATACCAGTTTAGAGCAGTATGTCTCAGGCCAAGCGCAAGCAAAGAAAGCTCAAGCTGACAGTCACGACTGGTTGTATAACAATGACGCTCACCCGATTCTAGGAAACCCTGAAGGTAAATCGATCATCATTAACTTTACCGATTACAATTGTCCTTTCTGCAAGCGCTTAGAGAAAGGGCTCACTCAGCTCGCTTCTGAGAACAGCGATATTAAAGTCATTAATATATACCAGTCGTTTAAGCAACAGACGGTCAATGGCCTCGACACAAATGCCGCATTGTTCGCAATGAAAGTATGGAAAGACAAGCCAGAAAGCTTCTTGGAAGTTGACAAGCTACTGATGGCAAAAAGTGGTATTCACACAAAGAGTTCGTTAGAAGCGGTTGCCAAAAAGACAGGAACAGAGGCTGAACTTAAAACGACTCAAGAACAAGTCGATATCCTAACTAAAAACCACCAAACCTTTAGTGCACTAGGTTTGACGGGAACACCGACATTAATGATGAACGGCCAAATCTTACCTGGCTATGTTCCTTACGAGCGACTAAAAGACATCGTAGATGACGCCTTTTAATCGAGCTTAGAGAGAAATAGAGCCTCTTAAGTGATGACCCGTCCTGATATGGGTTGACACTTGATTGACTAAAACGCTCGATGTACTTCATCGGGCGTTTTGTATTTTAGAGCTGTGTGAGGCCTATATTCATTATAGATTTTTACTGATTCAGCGACCATTTTCTTTGCTTCATCTAAATCATTAGGCTTATTCAACAGATACTCCATCTTCAGTATTCCGTTGATCCTCTCTGCCAACGCATTCTGATAACAGTCATAGCCATCAGTCATTGAGCAAGATACATCATACTGTCGATGCAACTCTTGGTATTCAACAGAGCAGTACTGAACACCTCGATCTGAGTGATGGACAAGCTCACCTGTATTCTTCCGCTCTTTCAACGCGTTTAAAAAGGCCTGCTTGACCGTGCGAGCTTTCATATCATCACTTATGTGATAGCCCACGATTTTTCTTGAGTAAGCGTCCGTCACTAAACTGAGATAAGTACTACCACGCCGCGTTGCTAGATAAGTAATATCGGCAACCCATAATTGCTCTGGACCTTCCGGTATTAAGCCTTCTTTGATTCGATTTGGATGGCAGTAAAAGCGATGATTACTGTTTGTGGTTCGATGGTAAGCCCTTCGATTCTGTACTAATAATCGATTCATTCTCAGCAGAGAGAATAAGCGGTCTCGCCCGATTTCAATATCGTTTTGAGCAAGTAAATACTTGATCTTACGAGTCCCTATACGAGGGTGCATCATCCTTTGCTCCTTCACAAAACCGAGTACGGATTCATCTTTCTTTGTCTGATGAATTTCTGCAACACAGCGCTTGTAGAAAGCTTGTCGTGTAATACCTATGAAGTGACAAGCTTTAGTGACGGTCAACTTTCTGACCGTTTTTTCCTTAATAACTCGGCCTTGCGCTTCTTTGAAATTCGGACTCCGAAATCTCGATCCATGACTTTTACAACCGCTTCAAAGAACTGAGCTTTGAGCTGAGTTTCTTCTAATTGCTGCTCGAGTTCTTTGATTCGTTGCTCTGGGGTTTGAGTTGAGGAAGAGTTTGACATAGTCGCTCCTAACGCTCTCGATTGTTCTATTCCTTTAGACCAATCTAGTTGACCATGTTTGCGAAGCCAAACTAAAACGGTAGAGCGACCTTGGATCCCATAACGTTCTTGAGCTTGCTTATAAGTCATTTCGCCTTTTTCAACTTGGCTTACGACTGCCAATTTAAAGGCAAGAGAATAATCTCGTTGAGTACGTCTACTTGTTGTTTTCATGACACTCTCCAATTTCATGTTGGAAATGTGTCAACCATATTTAGGACGGTACATGAAATTGATAAAAGCCTACTCGCGCAAACTCGCAGTAGGCTTTTTATTGCTTAAAAATAATAGCTCTCGTTGGAGTAATAGTTTTGAAACGAAAAAGCAGTTGAAGTGTCACCATCTCGCAATGGACTCTTAATTTATCCTAGTTACTCTTAAAGCAGTTCTGTCGATGAGTCCGAATACGTATTAACTCTAGACAACTGTCCTTTGACCGAGCCAAGCTCGGTCTTTTTTTCGTATTTAAAAAGACAGTACAACCCACTAAATGAACTTCTTCTGTCTAACGTAACCTTAACTCAACAAGCGACAAACAAGAGCACCCGGTTCCCTTAATGCATCCACGTTATAACTGAGCACACACCCAACAGACGGCGCATGATAACGACGACATTCATTACCGAAAGCATCATATTGGATGGCCAACAAATCGTCTTGTTCTACACTTTGCAGAAGCTCCACCTGAGGTAGAACAAAACCACCAATATCTGCGCGAATAGACACAACATTGTTGCCTTCGATCCAATCAAGAACGGGAAGTTGCTTCGGCTCTGTTGTTTGCTCACCGACAACCTCGGACATTTCATAGTAAGACAACATATTAAACACGCCGTCGACAGCCCTTTGAATCATGTCAGGCTGAGTAAATTTACCCATCCCCACTTCGACCGTAATGCTCGGAATTCCACTTCGATTCCAAACCGTTTCAAGAATGCCTGGGTCACCGGGATCATTGAGCACACAATCGGGCTGCATTAATCTCGCCATCTCCAAACATTGATCAATCCGGTAATCAGCAAAAACATAGAGAGGATAAACAGCGCCGCGCGTTTGGGTATGAAGATCGACCGCAAACGTTGCATTGTGTTTAAGCAAACGCTCCCATAAAGAAGCAACAAAACGCTCGGCAGCCAAACCATGGGCATCACCAGGGAAAAGTCGATTAAGATTGGCCGGACATGAACCCGGATCAGAAGAGATAAAATCGCGGCTATGATTTAACAAACCTGACAGGTTGACCGTAGGCACGATAGTCACAGTGCCTGTTAAGTTCTTACCAACGAGATCTCTGATAATTTGTTGAGCAGCCAACACACCATTCAACTCATCACCATGAATACCGGCAGTGATCATTAACTTTGGGCCATCTTGACTACCTTTAAAAACAGACACTGGCATATTTTTCGGTTGCCCTAGCCCATCGCTGGTCACTTGGAACCAAAACTGATGCTCCCCAGTAGGTAGGTCGTCCACATTCAAGGAACCAATAACCTGTCTACCTTGTAAAACATCACCTAAGTACTCTGTTTTCATGAAACCTCTCCATCCTGTTGAGCAGAATCTATTCGCTTTGAAGTTTTTGCATCATAGAGGATATCTTAATCAGTACAAACAGTTAATCGAGTAGCTACCTCTGCTCTGCCCATAAAATTCACTCATATATCCTCATCACATGTCCCAACATGAAATTTGAGAAGCCACCACTTTAAAACACTTAGCTTGTATAACTATTCACAAATCACTCAGTCACATGAAATAAAAGTGCAATAAAATCAACACTTAAAAAGTTCCCCATTCACGAAAATGTAATTTTATGGAAATGAAAGCTTAATTTACCTGTTCTAAATTAGCTTCATATCGAAACGGAGAGCGCATTGCTCACGGATTTTAAAATACAAGGTAAGTGATTATGAAAAAGGCAGTTCTAGCTTCTGCAGTGGTAGCGGCACTAGTTTCAGGTTCATCTCTAGCAGCAACAGTTTACAGCTCTGACGGTACTGAGCTTAAAATTGGCGGTCGTGCTGAAGCTCGCTTCAACATCTCTGACAACAACGAAAGTGCATCAGACAGTTCTTTCAAAGACAAGTCACGAGCTCGTCTAAATATCTCAGGTAAAACTCAAGTTTCAGATGAGTTATACGGCTTTGGTAAATATGAAGCTGAATTTACTGGAGATACGGCTGAAGGTGTAAATGGAGAGAAAACAGACTCACTTACTAACCGTTATTTCTATGCTGGCCTTGGTACAAACTTCGGTGAGTTCTCTTACGGTAAGCAAGATTCATCACAGGTAATGTTGACTGACATTACGGATACAATGGCTACATTTGGTGCTGATGCCGCTGATGCAGTTGATGGTAACAAAGATAAACGTGAGAATAACTTCCTTTACTCTGGTGAGTTTGACGCGTTGACAGTGCAAGCTAACTACATCGCAGCAAATGAAAAAGACGCTGATAGTTTTGGCCTCGCTGCTATGTACAACCTAGGTGCATTTGACCTTGGTGCGGGTTATGTTTCTCAAAAGAATGGTAACTTCGATGACGATCAAATCAACCTTGTAGCTCAGTTCTCTATGGATGCGTTCACTGTTGGTGGCCTATACACAATGGCTTCAGTTGCAGATGAAGACTACACAGGCTACGAGCTTTCAGCTATCTTCAAGGCAACTAAACAGCTATCACTCATTGGCGTATATAACTACGGTGAGTTCGATAAAGCGGCTGATGAAGAAGCAAACAACTTTGCTATTGAAGCGGTATACAAGTTTAACGGCCACATTCGTACATATGCTGGTTACAAGTTCGAGCAACTAGACAATAAAGATGACCAACTACAAGCTGGTGTACGCTACGACTTCTAATCTAAATTTACTTTAGATAAAGACTAAAAAGGTTGGGCAATGGCTCAACCTTTTTTCATATTCAAATATTCTGACTAACTTCATCAATGCTTTTTCTGGTTTCATTGTGCTAAATCCGTATCATAGGTGGACCACATCAAATAATTAGAAGCATCATGTCACAACACCATCCGATTCAAGGCGCTAGCTGGATGCTAACCGCTGGTTTAGCCTTTGCTGTCATTAACAGCCTTACTCAAATCGCTAGCATTCATTTCGGACTTACTTCTACCACCGTCGCCGTCATTCAATACGCTATCGCGTTGTGCGCTATTCTTCCTTATCTCAAAACGCTAGGCATTCGCAGAGCACTAAAAACCGACAACCTCAAATTGCACGTGTTCCGGGTCTTCTTATCAGTCATTGGTATTCAGCTGTGGATTTGGGCGTTAGCTTACCCAGTGCCTATTTGGCAAGGTATTGCCCTTCTCATGACTTCGCCTTTATTCGCGACTATAGGTTCTGGGCTTTTTCTAAAAGAGAAAGTGGGCGCCGCTCGTTGGGGGGCAACCTTGGCGGGTTTCGTGGGAGCCATGGTTATTTTGGAACCGTGGGCCGAAAATTTTAGCTGGGCAACGCTACTGCCTGTTGGCGCCGCATTCTTTTGGGCGTGCTACTCTCTTATGGTGAAAAAACTGTCCTCGCAAGACAGTCCATCGACCATGGTGGTTTACCTGCTTCTCTTGATTACACCCTTTAACCTTCTTCTCGCAGTACCTGATTGGCAAACTCCGAGCGGTGGCACTATATGGGGAATATTGGTTGTCATTGGCATAATGACGGCGCTTGCACAATGGGCAATCGTGAAAGCATACTCCGTAGCCGATGCCTCTTTTGTTCAACCATTTGACCACGCTAAACTTCCACTCAATGTATTAGCAGGCTGGATCGTATTTAGTTGGGTTCCACCTGGTCGTTTATGGCTAGGAGCCACTATTATTATTGCGTCAGTTGCTTTTATTACCCATTGGGAAACAAAAAGACCGGCGAAATCGAAGAAAGTTTAAAGCTAATGAAATAAATCACACTACTGTCCGTTCTATATTGATAAGAGAATTTTAAACGAGGTCGTAACCATGAAGAAACCAGTCAAGATTACACTATACCGTTGGGCAGGCAGCTGGGGTCCATTTAAAGTCAATATCCCATGTGGAGAATGTACCCTTACTAAAGACATTCTTAAGGACACTTTTGAGAATGAATTAGCCGATGTCGATGTCGAACTGGAAGTGAAAGATTGGTTATCTCATTGGTGGGAACCGCTTAAACTGGGTTCTTGGCATGCGCCGATTCTTGTCGTTGAAGGCAAAGTAGTCAGCCAAGGCGAAGCACTCAATCGCGGGGTGCTAGTTCAATCAGTAATCAAAGAGTGGACGAAACGAGACAGCCTGAAAGGCAACATTGTTTACGGGAAAGCGACATGCCCATTCTGTGTCAAAGCAAAGAAAATGCTTGATGAAGCGGGGGTTGAGTACCAATACCACGATGTCGTGAAAGACAGCGCTGCCCTATATCGAATGATCCCAGAGGTGAAAGCACACATTGGTGAGAAAACACCAGTAACCGTACCTCAGATCTGGCTTGATGGTAAATACATTGGTGGAGCCGACAACTTAGAGGCATGGATGAAAGAGAATGGTTTAGACACCATTCCTAATAATGTTGTCGATTTATCCAACCAATCGGCAAGCTGATCTTGCTCAGACTAAATCATTAGTCCAATGGTTAACTAATCAGTGTTTTTTGTGTCCATCCACAACAAAACAGAGCGATGAAATACATCAATCGCTAAAACGAAAAAGGCCTTAAACTTCAATGAGTTTAAGGCCTTTTAAATTCCGTTTAAAAATGCTTACTTAGCCATTTTCTTCATCATTCGCTTAAAGAACGATGGTTTCTTGCGCTTTGGCTTGCCATACAATGCTTCGTGCATCATGTTTTTTGCAACCATATGACCAAGGTATGCGTGGCCTAGTTCGTAATTCATGCTTATCTCCGCACATAATCAATTTTCTAATGCGCGGATTCTACACTTAAAGCACCCAAAAACAAGACTTAAGTCACACTTTTGTGCAATTAGATTCCGATCTTACATATGATTTTATAAATGGAACGCAATAAAAAAGCAGCTCAATAAGCTGCTTTTAAAAGAACGTCTTAGTTCTAAAAAACCGTTGGTTCTAAAGATACCTTTCAAACGAAGCTCTTATAACACTAGCTACGTTTTGGCTGTCTGTAAGTTTTACCAGCAATCTGGTATGTGTCTTTTTGCTTTAATTCAAACATTGTTTCGAAGAACCAAGCTGCAAATTTGATTAAGTCATCGCCTTCATTCATGACATGTTCGATGTACTCTTGCTCTTCGCCTTGTTCATTCTCTTGAAGCGTCACGTGGTAAATACGCTTTTCGCCGTCAACTTCAGCTAACGCAAATTGACCAGTCAGTGATTCTGCAGCCTCAGCGACTTCAGTATCCTCATTGGATTTCAATAGCTCGAGTGCTTGAGGCAAGCCATCCAATACACAGATCGCTTTTACCAGTACTTCAAATTCATTTTGCTGCATGTTTTACACCTATTAAATGGACGGAAGTATTGTAGGAAACCATCAACATAAATACAACGCTTTAACTAGAGCACACAAGTATAAAACCTAACTAGCTATATTCTATAGCTGCAGAGTCGATTTTTTTGTTAGCTCGAGTTGAAGACCACAATACACAGCCCATACCCGCACCAATAATCAGGTAGAACACGCCAAGCTGTAGGTGAGTCGTCACCCAGCTTTCAACTAAGTATCCGCCTAGCAAGCCCGCCATACACATTTGAATTGAGCCCGACAGCGCAGACACTGCACCCGCTTGTTTCTTATGTGGCTCCAACAGCATGCTGATTGAGAGCGGGAAAGAGATGCCCTGTGCGATTGCCAACCAAGTAAATGCCCAAACTAAGTTAAAGATGGATAACTCATGAGTAAGCAACCAAGTACCAGAAGCCAATACAATCAAAATCGCAAGGCTCATTAACTGCGGCGTACTGAATCGGCGGTTGAGTAAGTTCAACGCTACGCTACCGATCAGTAATCCAGCCGAAGGCACAATCATCAAAGAGCCATATTCAGCGGCTGTCAGGCCTAGTTGTTCTTGCATTAAGAATGGGAACAAAGATAACGACACTAAGCTCGCCATATAACTCATCCAGTTGTAGCTCGCGCTACTGATCACTTGGCGGTTAGTCAACAAGCGCCCGTAGTTTTTCACCACCTGGCTGACTTCAAAACGACTCTTTCCATAAGGTAACGTCTCGGGCAACACAAAGTAGCCGAGAATAAATATCGCCAATAAATACAATAGAACGAACAGGAACACCGCCTGCCAGCCGAGATGAAACGAGATCCAACCACCAAACACTGGCGCAATGATCGGCATGATAGAAGCTGTTATTGAAATGTAAGAGAGTGCCTTAGTGAGCTGAGGACCATCATAACTGTCCCTAAGAACACTTCGCCCGAGCACCGAAGCACTCCCCGCCCCTAAACCTTGCAACAAACGACCAACTTCTAAAGCGGTCATATTGTCGGAAAATGCAAAACAAACGATAGTACCAATCAGATAAACACCCTGACCCAACAAGAAGATAGGTCGTCTTCCCACCGCATCAGACATCGGGCCATAAAATAGCTGCGACAAGCCAAAACCCACAAGAAACAGTGTAACGAGCAATTGCACATCCACTTGGGTAACACTTAAGTCAGAAGCGATTAATGGCAATGATGGGAGGTAAATACTCACACCCACTTGCCCCGTAGCAATGATCATCATTGCTAAGAGTAACGGCGTTTTTTTAAAGGTCGATTGGCTCAAAAAATTCCCTGTTCGTTTGTTATTTGTTCATGATATAAGTCTATATTCAAAACCAGTAATTGATAATTAACCAAATTGGAATTTGATTAAGTCCCAACAGGAAATAATATGGATTGGATTCTTAACGTAAAAAGCTACGTAAGAGTGGTAGAAGAAGGTAGCTTCAATGGTGCTGCTCGCAAACTTAACACCACCAGCTCAGCGATCAGCAAGAGAGTAAACTGGCTAGAAGAGCGCATCGGTACTCAACTATTAAAGCGCACCACTCGATCGATAAGCCAAACCGAAGCCGGTGCGCTCTTTTACCTGCGAGCCAAAGATCAACTCGATAATTGGCAGTCGATTATTGATGAAACACGATCAGTAAACCAAACACCAGCAGGCCTGTTAAAAATAGGTGCGACCATTGCTGTTGGCTCTAAGTTTTTAGTGCAGTACATGGGCGACTTCTTAGAAAAATACCCAGATATTAAAATACAACTCATCACTACAACTTCTGGTCAATTACCTGAACTTGGTTTGGATCTGGTGATCAGCCGCGAGCTAGAACAGCTCAACTCTTTAAGCTTTAAGAAAACGCCTCTGTTTGAACACAAAGCCGGCTTCTATGCTGCACCGAGCTATTTGGCTAAACATGGTTACCCTACCTGCGAGTACGATTTGGAGCAGCACAACTCCTTAATCTGGGGAGAACGTCCAATTCGTGAAGTTACTTTAACTAAAGGGCAACGAATCACCTTGAACGGTAACTTTGCCACCACTAACCCAGAGGCTTTGTTTCATGCAGCGAAGCGAGGAATGGGTGTGCTTTTAACCATCAACGCGATGATCAAAGAGGATCTGAAACAAGGGACATTAGTTCCAGTATTACCAAATATCACAGCTGATGAGGTGATGGTTTACGCCTACTACCCTAAGCTTGATTATTCTCATACACGCACAAAACTATTTTTGGATCACCTGAAAGAGAGGCTAGATAAAGAGCGTAGCACCCAGATTTTGTGAATTTAGTCACAAAAAAATTTGAAAAGATATACAACTCGGCCAATAATAAACTAAACGCATATCAACTGTATGTGCTGCTTGTATGTATACAAGACCACAGACATCCAGCTTATGCGTAAAAAAATCATACGCATACAACTTACACACTGATTCTGGTTAACTACGGATGGTGACTATGACTCAACATACACAAAGCAGCATGATCGACACAGAGCGCATTGGCCGTTTACTTAAATTGGAAGGTATCGATCTTTTAGAGTCGGCCGTGCTTACTTTGCATCAAACCTTTGGGACTCAATACACCAGCATCATTGAGAAAAAGTACTTCCCAGACCAAGTGGTGCCTTTGGTGATTGCGCAATCTGACCACGTACTGCATGACAAAATCAATCCGCGTCATGGTCACATCTACCAACAAGCCGTTAATCAAAGTCACCCTGACTGCTCTTTCGCTCAATACATTATTAAATCTTTGCCAACCTCAGCGTTTAGGCAAGAGAGCACCTCTCAAAACTCGATTGCGATACCCACTCGAACTCAGAGTGGTGAAGTCATGGGGGTACTGTTTTCGACCTTCACATCACCTCTTAGTCCTGACCAACAGCAAGAAGTGATTAAACATCATCAACTTTTCGCAGACATCGTCATCCATACCCTGCGCGAGATGTGGTTCAACGACCGATCAGAGCAGTTAGTCAATCAACTCAGCTACGAGGTGTCGCACGATAGTCTTACAGGGCTGCTTAACCGCAGTTGTTTGTCGGATACCTTAGAGTCAATCACTCAGCAAAGTGTCACGCCTTTTACCGTGGCTCTGTTGGATATAAACAGCTTCAAAGCCATTAACGACATGCACGGCAATTACATCGGCGACAAAGTACTCCAGCATGTCGCTGAAACACTGCGCCGAACATTGCCAGAGAACAACCTAACCTTTCGTACAGCAGGTAACGAGTTTGCTTTCATTACTTATCATAACGACCCAATCGGTGTCTGCGAACAGATAGTAACCAAGATAAAGCAAGGCTACTGCAGCGTTGATCTGAAGATTGATTTCGATGTCAGTATTGGGATTGCTCGCTCAGATGGAAATAATAAAGATGTAGAACAGATCATCTTTAATACCAGTTTGGCTTTAAAAGAATGTAAGCAGCACCCTGACACGCACATCCAATGCTATGACACTCATTTAAGAGCGCGCTATCAAAGAAAAACTGAGCTGATTGCGGCTTTACGCAGTGAGCTTGAAAGCTCAACCTCAAGTAAAACAGCATCCAATGGTAATAAAGTCTATAACCCTATATCTGACAACAATGGAATATATGTGGTAGTCCAACCAATCGTAGGTAAAGACGATACTCGTTGGGAATATTTTGAGGTTCTCACTCGTTGGAAAACAACTCAACACGGCGACATCTCTCCCGTAGAGTTTATACAAGTCGCAGAAGAGTCTGGCCTTATCGTCGAGTTAGGTGAACGTATTATCGAGCTCGTTTGCCAAGCAAAAATCACACTTGAGCAAGGCTTAGGCTATAAAATCAAATTGGGTATCAACTGTTCAGCTCACGAACTTAGTGATTCTAAACGCTACCTTGCCTACCTTACTAAAACGATCAAGCAGTACAACTTCGAGGCGAATGAGTTTGTTATTGAATTAACTGAAACCGTATTGCTTTCGCCGACGCCTGAAATCAAAGGCGCCCTCAACTACCTCCGAGAGCAAGGCTTCACCATTGCGTTGGATGACTTTGGTACTGGCTACTCAAGCCTGAATTACATTCACAGCTACCCTATCGATTGCATTAAAATTGATGCCGTTTTTATCCAGAACCTGTTAACTAACTCCACATCAGAGAGCGTCGTTTGGTTGATCATTCAATTGGCGCAAAGACTGGGGGTATCACTCGTCGCTGAAGGTGTCGAAGAGCGTGAACAGTTAGATAAACTCCACTCGATGGGATGCGACAGTATCCAAGGTTACCTCTATTCTTGTCCACTGCGCCCAGAAACCATCGTCAGCAACATAAATGCGTTAAGTGTATGAAGACGGAACGCTTCAGGCTTCTGAGCTTCTGAGCTTCTGAGCTTCTGAGCTTCTGAGAAAGTGAAACTTAAACTTAAACAACAAAAAAACCGCAAGGGCAGAATTGAACACTTAGGTAGTCAAATCAGCACTCGCGGCTTTTCAATGTTTAGATGTATAGGCTACCAAGCTAGTCGCTTATTCAACGATTAGACTCATCAGCGATATCTACTCGCTATAACTAACTGTTGTTTGATTGCTCATCTAACGCTTTCTTGAGTAACTTGTCGGCTTCATCTCTCGTGGCAACGAATGTCGCTTTTTCCTTTTTCGGCACAGAATCGGCCATCGGAATATTTGCTGTCATCGCGTTAACAGGACGACCACGTTCGATCAGTTCGTAGTGCAAATGCGCACCCGTCACTCGGCCAGTTTTACCCGATAAGCCAATACGTTGGCCACGAGAGACTGTTTGTCCTTTACGCACAAGAATCTTACTTAAATGCAGGTAGCGCGTTTTGTAAGTGCTGCCGTGCTGAATTACCACGTAGTTACCCGCGTAAGGGTGTTTACGGGTCATGATCACTTTACCATCACCTGTCGCTTGAACTGGCGTGCCAATTGGCGTCGCGAAGTCTGTACCGTTATGTGGTGAGATTCGACCTGTCACAGGGTGTAAGCGTTTAGGGTTGAATTGAGAACTCTGACGCCAGCTGCTGCTCACAGGATAACGTTGGAAAGCGCGTTGTAGGCTATCACCGTCAGCATCATAGTATTGACCATCGGTGTGAAGATAAGCAGAAACGACGCGATTGCGGTTGATGATCTTAATCGCTTCAATTTCACGTTTTCCGGTTGCAACACCATCAACGAATTGAGCTTTCTGAAGCACTTCAAACTGATCGCCAGCACGCAGGTCACGGCTAAAGTTCAGTTTGTCTTTAAGAAGAGTCACAATATGATCGATCTCAAGGCTGTTCAGGCCGACTTTATTTGCCGACATAGAGAAGCTGCCTTGAATATCACCCACTAGAGGCTTTTGCTTCCATTCACCAGGAATAGAAATGTCTTCAAATTCGTAGCTGCCATCATCAAGTAGTCGGTAAACTGCTTTATCCGCAATACTAAATTGAATTTCCATCTTGGACAGATTGCCCGTCGCCTCATCACGCCAGAAGCGCAATGTATTACCAGGGCGAAGCGTGTCCAGCGCAAGGAAGTTTAAATCCGTTTCCATCACGCTCATCATCGATTTATAAGAAAATCCAAGTTGAGTGAAGATGCTGCTCAAGTTATCGCCCGTTTTAATTTGATACTCAAACGTCGGCGGCTCAATGATGACAACAGAAGGTGCAAGGATTGACTCAATAACGGTTGAGTCCGGTAAATTCAGATCGATCGTTTTTGTCAGATCTGATTGAGAAGTTTGTAAAGCAACACCGATGACTGCAATAAGCGGCAGTCCTAAAATAGCTGCTTTTTTTACAGGTGAAAGCTCAGAAAACGGAGAGGAGAATATTTTTGAATACACGGTAAACAGGTCTTTCTACGATATAAAAGCATAGGATATGCTTTTCAAACGCATAAATCATCAATGCAATGTCATAATATGATGCGAATCTTACTCCTCGCACCTAAGTCATTGAGTTACCGTCAATGTAAAACGCTTTATCGCAAATAAAATTAACCGCTAAATTTAAAAATAAGAAAGCAGAAACACCGGGTTTCTGCTTTCTATTGATTTAGGTTATTCCGCTTCGCTTAATTAATAAACAAGCTGTATTGATTGTGAGATCCTCACTGGATACGGCTATATAACAGTGTGTCTCGCGAGTCAGCAGTTAAGCAATTAAATAACTAAGTAACTAAGTAACTAAGTAACTACGTTAAGCAGTAACCGTCGATACCAAACAATTATCACCACCAAAATCATTGGGGATATAACGATCAGCATTCGCGTCGTTCACCCACTCTTGGTCATCAACAAGGTAACGAAATTGAAACTCGCCATCTTTAGGCAGACGAGTTTTGAATTTGTAGACCTTCCCTTTCGCTAACTTTTTCATTGGAGTTGCTTTCCAATCAAGAAAATCAGCAACAATAGAAACTGAGTTTGCTTCTTGAGCTTCCAGCTCGAAGGTCACTTCCACTTCATCTTTGGTTTTAAAAAAACGTTTGTTAATCATTCGCAAGCTCCATTTGTAAAAATATAAGCAGACACTGCCTTGAGGAGTGTCTAAATTTCATTCATCTAACTACGATAATATGTAATTTGGCTCACATAAACAACAGATCCTTACACGAACCAAAACGTTATTGCTGACCAATTGATTGCGTATCAAAAGAAAAGCTCATTACCACCTTTTCAGACGGTGCTTCTGCGAATGATTGTTCCGCAGAATGCTGAGTAAAGCCGATAAAACCTTTTCCTGTGAGTTTGCTATTTGAAGTATCTTCAGGAGGCTGAGTTACATCTAAGGTTTGGATTTGTACGCGATCGCCCAGTAACAGTTGATCGACGAGCACAACACGGCTTCGCTGCTGATCGTGTTTAAACAGACCAAGGTAATAGAATACACCGCTGCCTTGGTTAGATATCCACATTGGCGCGACAAAGAAACTCACTTTACCCAATGTCACCGCAGACAGGCTTTTGGTGTCTACTGTCGCCACACCACGCTCAACACCCGAATCATAACGCCCAAACACGATTGCTCTTGCTCCATCGACTTCATTAATAAAAGCGTACGCGTTGGTTTCAGGGACTTTAATTGTCCATGGGTTAGTCGTCTTCAAATCAAAAACGGTTTCAACAACAGGGTCATAACTGACTTGAGAAGAAGGAAACTTCGCCAAGATCTCTTCGTCACTTAAGCTAAAGCGATAAATACCCGCCAGTATCACCACAACCAGCATGACAATAGGAATCAGTAAAATCAGAGGTATAGGTAAGATTTTCTTTTTCATGAGCAATTATATTCTTTTGTTTTCATCCAGTTGTGCAGACCATAAAGGGCTTTAGTATAATTATCAATACAGGGTTAACCAGAAGTGGAGCATGGATGGATATCAATCATATTAAAGATAGAAATATTAGAAGTTGCGAATGCCGCTGTGGATCAGTCAACCTAGTATGCAGAGGCGAACCTCAACGAACCTCTGTATGCCATTGCTATGAATGCCAGAAACGCACCGGAAGTGTGTTTGGTGTTCAGGCTCGATTCCCAATAGAACAAGTTACACTAAACGGAGAAGTCACCTCTTTTTCACGCATCAGCGATACGGGCAATGAAGTCACCTATCAATTTTGCCCTAAGTGTGGCACCACCATGCTTTTGCAGTCCGTTGCCGCCGCCGATTTTTATATCGTCCCACTAGGATTGTTTAAAGAACAAGACTTCCCATTACCAAGCTTTTCGGTCTATGAAGAACGTAAGCACGGCTGGGTCAAGTTTGACCACCAGATGAGCCATTACAACTAGCTTATTACTGACCTTTTTCTTTATATAGAAACAACATTAGAACAAACTGCAATACTGTTGCCTAAGATCAAATATGAAAGCCCCACAACGCTAGCGTATCTTTTCGCTAGCGTTATAATCTTGCTCCTGATTTAGCCCGGAATAAACCAAATGATTTCTAAGTTGCCTCGCTGGGTTGAATACGGCGCCTTACTGCTCGCAGGCCTTGCTGGCAGCGTTAATGCTATTGGGCTTCTCGGATTCCAACATCAAGCTATTTCTCATATATCCGGCACCATGTCTTTATTGGGAAGCAGTTTACTGACTCCTTCTAATGCCTCAATACACCTTTTTTTAGTTATCACGAGCTTTATGCTCGGTGCCGCTTTCAGTGGTTTCTTTATTGAAAACCAAGCGCTGAAGTTAGGGCGTCGTTATGGTGTGGCCTTATGTATTGAAGGTGGACTACTGTTTTTAGCGCTTGGGACATTGTTGCAAGGGTACACGTCAGGCCAATATTTCGCTTCAGCCGCATGTGGCCTGCAGAATGCGATGATAACCACCTATAGCGGCGCGATTATTCGTACCACACACATGAGCGGGATCATCACTGATCTTGGCATCATGATTGGCGCACGCTTGAAAGGCACACCGTTCGATCGACGTAAAGCCAAATTACTGATGTTCATTGTCGGGGGCTTTCTATTTGGAGGGCTAACGGGTGCGTGCTTGTTCCAACGCTTCGAAATTTTAGCGCTGGCTTTTCCTGCCTCTTTTGCTTTCATTATCGCATTTAGCTACTGGCTCTACCTGACCTATCGAACTGAAGCTCCAGACAATTTATAAATATCTGGCAAAATATCCTCAAACTACGTAACATTCGCAACACTTTATTCTAAACTTTTAAAGAGTTACAGAATAACCAGTGTGAATACTTAGCGATATTTGATGAATAGTATTGCAAGCGATATTAATACTGGGTAATCTTGCATCCAATAAGAAAATACGGATGTTTAATGAATAAAAATGCCAAGGATATGGCTTTTTTACGTGTAGAAATTCGAGAACAATAACATGTCTAACAACACGAACACTGCTCCAACAGAGAAATCTAAAGGCAGTTTCTGGGTTTTCTTAATCCCATCATTGATTGGTTTATTCCTTTTCATGGCACCAATTAGCTATCAAGGCGATCTAACGATCCCTGTTGCTATCTTAGCCAAGTCAATTCAAGCGATTTTCGGTGAATACCTAATCCCTATCATCACTGCGATCGTCGCTTTCATGTCTGTAGCTTCCGTTTTAAGCACCATTTTTAAGCCTACATTCATTACATCGAACTCATTTTTGAACGGTCTTTTCAACCCATCTCCACTATGGTTGTTGGTTCGTCTTATCGGCGGTGCTGCAGCATTCATGGCTTTCTTCCAAGTAGGCCCTGAGTTTATCTGGGAAGAAAACACTGGTGGATTAGTGCTAGAAGGCCTACTTCCAACACTGTTCTCAGTATTTATCTTTGCAGGTTTACTACTGCCACTGCTGCTTAACTTTGGTCTGCTAGAACTATTCGGCACCTTACTGAGTAAAGTAATGCGTCCTATCTTCAACCTACCAGGACGTAGTGCTATCGACTGTATGGCTTCTTGGTTGGGTGACGGCAGCGTTGGTATCCTTCTTACAAGCAAACAGTACGAAAAAAAATTCTATACTCAACGTGAAGCTGCGGTTGTTGGTACGACTTTCTCTGCAGTATCTATCACGTTCAGTCTTGTGGTTATTGCTCAAGTAGAACTAGAGCACCTATTTCTACCTTTCTACGCAGCAATCTGTCTAGCGGGTATTGTGGCTGCAGTAATCATCCCTCGCCTTCCGCCACTAAGCATGAAGAAAGACACCTTCATTGATGGCAGCAAGCCTCACAAAGACGCTGACGCGATCCCTGCGGGTCACTCAACATTCTCTTGGGGTCTTGAGCTAGCAGTAAGCAAAGCGTCACAAGTTAAGTCTGCTAAGTCAGTATTTGCTGAAGGCATCCGTAACGCCGTGGATATGGTATTTGGCGTACTGCCTGTTGTTATGGGCCTTGGTACGATGGCACTAGTTATTGCGGAATACACATCTGTATTCTCATTCCTAGGTCAGCCTTTCATTCCATTCCTAGAGCTACTTGGTGTTCCTGAAGCGGTTGCAGCATCTGAAACGATTGTTGTTGGTTTTGCGGATATGTTTATCCCAGCAATCCTTGCTGCTTCTATCGACAACGAGATGACTCGCTTTGTTATTGCAGCAATGTCGGTAACTCAGCTGATCTACATGTCTGAAGTAGGCGCTCTGCTTCTAGGCAGTAAGATTCCAGTAAATATTCTAGAACTGTTTATTATCTTTATTCTGCGTACATTAATTACATTGCCGGTTATCGCTGGTGTCGCGCATCTGATATTCTAAATTAGATACTACTGAAATAAAGAACCCATTTATAAAGCCTCACTTTTGTGAGGCTTTTTATTTCCACTGAACATATTCACCTTCCCGTTCAAAACTCGATCAATATATAAAATCAGCAGTTCATTTAATTTCATATCCATTTATGCTATCCATCGCTTTTTAATAGAAAACCACACACATAAACGTCTAATTAATAAATTATCAATACCCGCAGGCTCTAGGCTCGCGTGTATCTTCAACTCATTGAACCAAATACTAAAAGTAACAAATATGTAATTTAGTGAATTTTGTATTGTTTAGATTGTTGTATTTTTGTAGTCTATTTTGTGAAATTACATTCAAGTAAAATTCAATCTCGTCGATATATATAATTAGAAAAACACGATTAACTTTAGACTTCGCAAAGCCTGTGAGAAGGGGAACACTCAATGAAATTTAGCCATAAGGTGGTTGCTGCATCATCAGCCTTGCTGCTAGTGACAGTATCATTGCTTTCAATACAACAACTGTACACCGTAAGAAGTGCTGTAGAAAACCACGTCAATTCGAGCCTGAAAGAGATGGTCTCTGGCGTGAAAAATACCGTCGAATCTGAGATGAACGCCAAGAAAGCGTTGGCTCAATCGACAACTGAAGTCATCGAGATCAACCCTGAAGATCGCGCTTACGTTAAAGAAATATTAGAAAAGCCAAAGCTTAAAAATAGCTTCCTAGCGGTTGGTTTTGGTTATGAAGCAAACGGCTTCGTTATTGAAAATGATGACGGCTGGGATGCAGGTCCAGATTACGATCCGCGAATTCGCCCTTGGTACATTGATGCTAAATCCAAAAACAGTTTAGTTGTTACCGCTCCTTATGTGGATGCATCAAGTAAGAAAGTCATCATCTCAGTGGGAACACCAGTTAAAGACAATGGACGCTTTACTGCAGGTATGTTCTACGACCTAGAACTGACTAACCTTGCTACCTTGGTCAACCAAGTGAACTTGTTTGATGCGGGTTACTTATTCCTAGTGACAGCCGACGGCACAACGATTGCTCACCCAAATGCTAAAAACAACGGTGAAACACTTTCAAGCTACATGCCACAAGCGACTATTCGTGAAGGCTCTCAAGAAATTGAAGTCGACGGAAAAATGTTCCTAGTTAACTTCACGCACATTCCAAGTGAAGATTGGTACATCGGCGCTATCCTAGATGAAGAGATCGCTTACCAAACGGTCGAAGACTTGAAACACAGCTCAATGATCTACTCGTTGATTGCGGTTATTCTCAGCATCATTGCTCTAACAGTTCTTATCCGCGTATTGATGCGCCCACTGGATGCGCTTAACCAAGCAATTCAAGATGTAGCGAGCGGCCAAGGAGACCTAACTAAGCGTCTAGATACCAACACAGACAAAGAGTTCTCTGACCTAGCGAAAGGCTTCAACACCTTTACCGAAAACCTGCAAAATCAGATCATTCAATCGAAAGCGATTGGTGTTGAGATTAAGCGTGGTACAGAAATCACGGTGAAAGGCGCAGGCGAATCAGCAAATGCGATGAACACGCAGCTGCAAGAGCTAGAACAGCTAGCAACTGCAATGAACGAAATGGCAGTGACTGCAACAGAAGTAGCAAACAACGCTCAGGGCGCAGCAGCAGCAGCTCGTGAAGCGGACGAAGCAACGCTAGACGGTACTTCTGTCGTAAGTGACACGACTCAAGCCATTGATAACCTCTCAGCTCGTATCGATCAAGCCGTTGCAGAAGTACAAGTACTTGAATCAGCAACTGCGAACATTGAAACGATTCTTAAGGTAATCAATGACATTGCAGACCAAACTAACCTATTGGCATTGAACGCAGCGATTGAAGCCGCGCGTGCTGGTGAATCTGGTCGTGGTTTCGCAGTCGTAGCCGACGAAGTTCGTACTCTGGCGCAGCGTACTCAAGAATCGACAACTGAAATCCGCAACATGATCGAGCAACTTCAAGCTGGCGCAAGCTCAGTATCGAACGCGATGAACCAAAGTAAAGACACAGCTACTGACGCCGTTGAACGTGCGCAGCAAGCGAACTCTTCACTTGACCGCATCCGCGACGCGATTCAGCGTATCTCTGATATGAATATTCAGATTGCTTCGGCAGCAGAAGAACAGAGCTTGGTAGCGGAAGAGATCAACAACAACACAGTTAAGATCAAAGACCTTTCAACACAAGTATCAAACGCGGCTCAAGAAGCAAACACGGCAATGCAGGTACAAACTGACAATGTTCGTGCACAGGATGAACTATTGAACAAGTTCACGGTTTAATCGTGTGTCAGTTTAACTAACGCTTCGCTTAACAACCAATAAACAGCCTCAAATAAAAAGCCCCGCTTACTGATTGATCGTAAGCGGGGCTTTCTTTTCAGTCTTGTCTTTCTAACCGATTAGACGTAACAGACTCGATCTAGTTGGTTGTCAACATCATGCACTGGTTAGGTTCAACCTTAATGGTTAAGTCCTTGCCAACACAGTCGAACATATCACCAGACAACAAATCGGTCACTGCGCCAGTCCAATTTAATGAGGCTGTTTTGCTTCGCTTAGATTTATTAATCACCACAATACCTTTGTCGCCACGGACAAATACCAACAAGTCATCATTCGCTTCAACCACACGCATTGCTTCGCCATGGACATGATTATGAAATTGAATCATATTTTTCATGTAAGGCGCTTGCCAGTCGTTAAGCCATCGAGGCTGGCCGTTCTGATCCAGAATACCGCTGGTACTCAACTCACTGTAAACAAGCGGTACACCGCCATCTCGACCAAGAATGAAAGCATGAGCCAATCGCTCGTCCACTTCATCCATCACATGTTCCAAAAATACCTCATTGTTTGGAATATCATGAGTCACAGCAAACGTGATGGCTCGCATGTTCGATAACGCCTGACCAAAACAGTAAGGATTGATCAGAGACTTAAAGCTGCCCTGCTCTTCAAAGGCTTTAAAAATAGTATTGAACAGCGGAAAATCATAAGCGCCTAAGCGAGTGTGTTTTAGGTATGGCTCAAGGAACAACTCATACTCTTCTTCCGTCGCTCCACCATCGGTAATGATCTCACCAAAGATGTGCATTTCTTCGCAGATGTCGTCAGTCCACACCTTACGCAGATGTGACAATGTCATGTGTTTCGCTGCATCGATGCGGAAACCTTTAACACCAATGGCTTTCAAGGCTTTTAGGTAAGCTCTCTGTTGTGCGACCACATTGTCGTTGTCTAACAGCGTTGGCAAGCCAGGATCGCTGGCTCCACCGGTAATACGCCCGTTTTGCACTTCCCAAGTGTCTTTCCAGTTTTTGATACCAAACGCTTCTACAAAGTCGTTTTCATCAAATAAAGGTTTAGAAAGATCACCAAATAAGCGTATGGATTGGTAATACTCAGAATCGTGTTGATAAGACGCCATGTCTTGTTGATTGGGATACGTTAAATCGCCACGGATACCCGATTCATTGGCCATGTGGTTGAACACGACGTCTACATAAGTACGAAGCCCATGCTGCTTTAACGTGTTCACCATCGCAGTGAAATCTTGCGTGTCACCAAGTTGATTGTCGATCACACGATAATCTTGGGGCTGATAACGTTGCCACCATTGGGTGCCAGAATCTCGGTCGCAACCTTTAGGGCCGTGTAGCGATTTCATCGCTGGTGAAACTAAAACCGATTTATAACCCAACTCTTGGATCAGTGGGGCGTTCTTCATTACGTCAGCGTAGCACCAGTCAAAAGCATGCAATATGACATCTGTCGCTGGGTTGCTTAACATAGCTGAACTCTCCATGTTGTTCTCCTACCAAACTCGTTTACAGCTTTCTAGATAAAGACAAAGACTAAAAGGCAAAGCTGCATAAATTTCCTTAAGAATGGTATTTATTATATGAGTTACTCATTAAAACCCCTCCTCCTCCTACCAATTAGTCACGGCGGATAGTTG
The DNA here is from genome assembly GCF_014879975.1 of Vibrio bathopelagicus. Taxonomy (NCBI): domain Bacteria; kingdom Pseudomonadati; phylum Pseudomonadota; class Gammaproteobacteria; order Vibrionales; family Vibrionaceae; genus Vibrio; species Vibrio bathopelagicus. The sequence goes on from NZ_CP062501.1 coordinate 1,684,818, forward strand.
AGGGCGTAGCGCCAATTATCGCATAACGTCTGGGATGAACACTCAGCCATTGTGCTTTTAAACGCACCAAAAAGTCACAAAAAAGGAGCGTATATACGCTCCTTTTATTCAATCTAACACATATTAATAACTAAGTTCTGTAAAGAACCTTCACCACGTGCCAGCCAAATTTCGTTTTAACAAGATGTGGTACTAGCGTCTCGCCAGAGAAACAAACCTTATCAAACTGAGGCACCATTTGACCTTTTTTGAACTCGCCTAGGTCACCGCCCTTTTTGCCAGATGGACAGGTTGAGTGTTTCTTCGCTAGCGTTTGAAATTTAGCGCCCTTTTTAAGTTGCGTGATGATATCTTCTGCTAGTTCTTTATGCTTCACCAAAATATGAAGCGCTGCTGCTGTTCTTGCCATGATAATTCTCAGTTTGTTGCTGCCAGTTTAGTTACGAAGTTTGCTTAGAACATCGCTAATGCCCTGACTGTTGTATATCTGTTTACCGCTAACGACTTATCGACATAAATTCGTCGACAGCCTGCGTTTAGCGTGATTTTAACCCAAGAACAGCTATTCTTCACTCTATAACCGAAAACAACTGCCCTAAAGGCCGTTAAAAACCGCATCGTGACTTGCTGCGGCTTCCATTTCCCTTTAAATTAATCCTTATAAATTAAGCGCGTATTAAGTAGGAGCCACTTATGGCCAAACCGATCAGTAAAGCGAGTCAGTCACAGGGAATGCTGATGTTCAAGTTATCCCTCACTCAAAGTTTTGCGATTGGCACGCTTAAGGTCAGAGAAATCGTACCTTTTCAGCCGATGACTCAGATCCCATACTCCCATCATCACGTGATTGGTACAGTGACCATCCGTGACCTTACGGTTCCAGTCATTGATATGTCTGCTGCGATTGGCTTTCGTCCAATCACACCAGTGGAATACCAAGATTGTGTGCTCATCGTGACCGATTGTTTAAGAACAGTGGTGGCATTCTTGGTTCGTTCGATTGATAAGATCATTGAATGTGATTGGAAGAGCATTGAATCGCCACCCGCGAGCGTGGGTCGCAATGTATTTGTGACTGGTATTACTCGTTTTGAAGATCGAATCGTGCAAATGCTCGACGTGGAGTTATTGCTTTCTAAGATCTACCCGGCTTATGAGAACGCGCATATTCCAATGCTGACTGATGTCGAAAGGGAACGCCTCAAAGCGCTAAACATCTTATTAGTTGATGATTCTTTGATTGCGCGTAAACAGCTATCTGATGCCTTAGACAGCATCAACATCCCTTACAGTATTTGTAATAACGGCTTAGATGCGATTGACCTGATGCGACGCCAAGCTAGCGTAGGCAATGCGATTGATCTTCTAGTGAGTGATATTGAGATGCCGGGTCTTGATGGTTATGAGCTAGCCTTTGAAGTACAGAACGACAGCGCACTGAGTCATGCTTACTGTATTTTGCATACTTCACTATCGAGTGAAATATGTGTCGACCGCGCCAATCAGGTAGGAGCACATGAAGCACTTGAGAAATTCAATGCGGGTGAGCTAATCGAAGCGATGCTACGCGGTGCAAAAGTCTTAAACGAAGCCTCTACGGCTGCATAATCTCTATTTTAGAAGCTAAACCCAGCGTCATGCTCACGGTTTAGCTTCTTATCTTCTTATCTTCTTATCTTCTTATCTTCTTAAGCATTAGAGGTGAATCAGTGTAGAGCTCTGCCTTAAGATTTCTTTGGCATCGAATAGCTCTTACTCACAAACTCCACTTCCTCTACCTCGTTGACATCATTGGTAAAAGACGCCAATGCATAGAGTGTATTTGCCACTAAATTAGCGTATTTAAAAAGAATCGGATCGGGCGACTTCTTGCTTTCATGGTGTTCAATACTGACCAGTGCTCGCACGACTTTTTTAGCCTGACAGCGACATAAGTGAAGCTCACTAGACACTCTGTTCCCACCGGGTAAAACAAAACCTTTGAAACCACCTTCTAGCTGATCGCGAATGTGATGATAATCTTGCTTGAGCTCGATCAATTCAGATTCGGTAATGGCGAGCTTTCCGCGCACAGAACCATTCAGGTGATAGATATTCGGCTGCAAACGTTGCAGGATCTCACGAACCTGAGGCTCTAGGTCTAAAGACAACACCAACCCAACTCGGCAACAAAGCTCATCCGACAAAATCTCAAAATCACAGATAGGACTGTCTTCATAAATAAACGGGTAACAGAACTCGTCCCAATCTCGACTTACTGGTTTCACGTTGCGATCCTTACACATAAATATTAATCAGACGCCAATATAGCAAACTCTTTGATTTAGTCTGCTTTTTCTCACATCAATGTCCTGTGTGTTTACAACGGTTTTTAGACGTAAAAAAACCCTCACATTGGAGGGCTTCTTAAGCAATAGGTTAAACGAAATTACTCGTTAGACACTTTTTTGTGGCCTTCTTGTAGGTGAACGAAATCCACCAGATCGTCGCCTGATACTTGGTATGCCTGACCAAAACCTTTAACAAACAGGCCGTTCTCTGCTTTAAGGTTGAATAGAGAGAAGTCTTGAAGTTGGCTCAAACCATCAATGATTTCACCAAAGCGCTCTTGCATCTGGCCGATCACTTGGGTCCAAAGCTCAGTTTCACGCTCAACAACACTTGCTTGAGCATCAAACGTTAAACGCTTACGTGCGTAAAGCTGCTTCGAGTTCTCTTCGTCTTCAATCATCATCAAAGACACCTGAGGGTTAGCTTTCAAGTTACGAGCATGACGAGCAATATCAGAAATTAGAACAAAGTAACCTTCTTGGTTCTGAACGAAAGGTGCGTAACTTACGTTCGGGCGACCTTCTTCATCAACCGTTGCAAGTTGAAGGGTACGGCGCTCTTGGCGAAACTCTTTAATTTCTGGACCTAGGCGACCTTGTAGACGTTCTTGTTTTACTTGCTGTTCCATGGGTAATTCCTTTCTTCACTTTCTCTGATTTATTATTTTTGCCCGAGGTTGAGTGATCATTAGCAAACTAAACGATCCTCGAGCATTGATGTACTATTTAAGCGAATTGGCACCCTATTTAGGGTTGCTGCTGATTTTACTTAAGCTTGTTCTTTCAGCGCTTTGAAGCGTTCAACTTGGTCAGCAATAAGCTCACGCTTTTCATTGCGGCCTAGGTAGATCTTAAAAATGTTCTCGCCCGTTTCACTGAAGAAACCGAAGTAATGACTTTCACGCCCCATGAACGCCTTGCTCACCAAACCGATCTGTTTAACATTGTCGAGTTTCAGGTGGCCATGAAGCTCGCCTTCTTTGCCCATAAGGTTGTAGTAGCCACGTGCTACTTTACCTTTAGGGAACGGCGCTTTTACTTCGAAGATTGAGCCGAATGAATGCACGATTGTGGTCACAGGCCCCCAATCAACTAAGCCTTCTAGAATCTCTTGAGCACGGCTGCCATCTAGCATTACTGCCATGTCATTTGGAAAAGCAGCAACCACTTCAACCTCTGAAACACCTAGCTTTTCAGCAATCGCAGTAGGAAGCAGTTTTGGCTCTTCTTCTAGAATGCGTGCGACACGTTGTTCTAGAGTTTCTGTCATTTCTAATGTTGTATCTGTCATTGAATATGTGTCCGTATAAACGAGTAATTTACGTAAGTTATAAACTAAAAATTCGATATTAAGCGTGCTTTAAACTTGTATGCGGGTGAATGCCTGAACCTGATGCTTTCGGTGCTGGGTGCATAGCCTGATATTCAGCGTTAAGCACTTGAATTACACTCTGAGCGAGGCTTACTGCCCAGAAGCTGCCAGCAATAGTGAGGGTCAGATAATCTTCGGAAAGCTCGACTAGACCATTCTTTTCCCAATGCGAAAACAGAGGCTTCAGATAATCGAACGTGTCTTGTTCCATAAAGGTCGGTAACGTACTTCTTCTAACAACACCAGAATCAAAACCGGCCTTTAATGAAGAGAAGGCTGGCTCTAGTGAGCTTTGCTTCGTCATCATGGCTATTGGCAATTGACCTTGCTTTATAGACTCCATGTAGCTGTCTAAAGTTCGATGTTGCATCACACCATGACCGCCAATGTTGCCACCAGCACCACAACCAACCGGCAGAACTTCGGCATAAGTTTTCGCTAAGCTGTTGTAAATGCTGCGTTCTCTGTTATCACGAGCCCAGTGATTCACGCTCAATTGCTTGACCTTATTTTTTGCCATGAACTCGACACCCGCCAAGTACATGCTCGCTTTATCTGGCGTATTCGCTGGTGGTGGAATTTTTCCTTTCTCAACAAGGTTAAGCATAGGTGCGTTACCCCCAACAATCAGTTGATAGAGGTCAATACCGTGCGCACCAGTAGACATGTAGTCTTCTAAATCTTGTTGGAACACTTCCATAGACTGGTGTGGTAATCCGTATAGCAAATCTAGAACGATGGGGGCTTGCTCGGTACAGCTCAAAGCACTGATACGTTCCAACACAACTTCTCTGTCATCTAAGCGCTTGGCGCTGCGTCGAACTTGAGTGTTGAAACTTTGAATACCAAATGAGAAGCGATTGAAACCACCTTCAAGCGCACAATCAAACATTTGATCGCCAAAGCGATTGATGCGCCCTTCCAAGGTCATTTCCACATCGTTTGCCAGTGGGAAATATTGGCGAATAGCCTTGCCTAACTGCTCTACTTGTTGAGGAGACAAATCAGTAGGTGTTCCGCCACCAATGTAGACAGCATGAAATAATCCAGACTGAGCCCAAGGGGTTTTAGCTTTTTGCTTCAACTCAACCATCAATGCGTCGAAATACTCATCGACTAATTTACGGCTCGCGGCGTTTTGGAAAAAGTTACAGAACGTACAACGGACACGACAGAAAGGAATATGGATATACAAGCAACGCTTATCCTGTTTCTTCCCTTCGCTTAGCATCAGTTCATCAAAGAGCTCCAACTTCTTGCTCGGGTCGACCGGAATTGAACTTCCTCCGGCATGTGCAGAATGCTTTTTCGCAAACGCAAAACGAAGCGGATCAGGGCTAGAAACACCTAGAATTGATTCGTCAAATTTATAAATATTAAGACTCATATAATCTCTCTGAACACTTATATAGCAAAGTCTGGAAGACTATTCGCTAAAACTGAGAGAATCATAAATAGACGCAAATGATAATGCAATTGATAATTGATCTTATTTAGATTCTGAGCAATAATCTGGTACAGATTTTAGATTTGGTAAAGGATTGAAAGTGAACGTTCCTAGATATGTTATTGCAGGCGGTGCATCGTTAGTGATTCATGCGGCGCTATTGTTTGTCGCTCAAGAATCTAAAGTATTTGCGATGCCTGCAGGTAGCCAATCGAATACGGTATCGATCAACTTCACGCCTAAGAGCACTCCTTCTCAAGCTCAACAAAAAACCATCACAGAACCGGTTGAACCAGAACCAATCAAAGAAACCGTCTCACAAGCAGAACCTAAGCCTGTCGAACCCAAGGCAGTCGAACCAAAGCAAGCCAAACCGACGCCAAAGAAAAAAGCGATCACCAATAAACCTCAACCCAAGAAAGTAGAGAAAAAGATTGTTGGAAAGAAACCAGTAACAGAGAAAAAGGTCGTTAAGAAAAAACGCCCAGAACTAAAACCAGAGCCAAAGTCCAAACCAACGCCTCAACCAGGAAAACTGGCTGACAAGAAAGTCGATAAAAATCTAGACGAGTCTGCCAATCAACCTCAGGAGGTAAACCAAGGCGTATCAAACCAAGAACCCGTATTAGTCACTAAGCCCTCTTTTTCTTCACGCCCCACACCACCGAATTACCCGCGCCAAGCTAGACGTCGTGGCGTTGAAGGTGTCGCAACTTATGAGGTCTGGTTAGACGCTGAAGGCAAACAAATTAAACAAGCATTAGTAAATTCATCAGGCGCACTAATGCTCGACAACGCCGCTTTAGACGCCATTAAACAATGGAAATTCTCACCTCACACTGTCAATGGTCGAGCTATTGCTCACCGTGTACAAATACCTGTTCGTTTTAGGTTGGATTAATCATGCAACAAATCAGTTACTTACAAGATCAACTTGGCTTAATGACTTGGCCTCTTCTCATCTGTTCTGCATTAACAGCAATGATCATCGCTGAACGTGTCTTCCAAGTGATGCTAAGCATTGGTGTTGGCAAACGCGCCATTCGTCGCGAGCTCAACCAGATCTCACCAACCAACAGCAAAGAGATCGAAGCATTAGCACAATCTATTTCTGGTAAACGACCGCTGCTGTACAAGGGCGTGTCGATGTTGCTTGCTCACCACTCTTTCTCAAAAGGATTACGTGAAGATGCTGCCGGAATTTGGCTACAAGAAAAACGCCACCAGCTTCATGCCGGACTGAGATTGCTTGGTTTAATCGGAGTGATTAGTCCGTTAATAGGCCTACTTGGTACCGTACTTGGACTTATTGAGATGTTCAAAGGGGTTGCAGCTACGACCGGCAGTATTACACCGAACGATCTAGCCGACGGATTAGGCTTAGCAATGAGAACCACAGCGGCAGGCTTAATGATTGCGCTTCCTGCGATCTCAGGCGCTCAACTGCTTGGGCTATGGGCCGACCGAGTGCTGGCTCAGTTAGAACATACTCTGAACTATGTGAATGTGTGGCTTGAAGGCATGTCGATTCAAACCAATCACTCTGACGAGACTAAAGGCTCATCAGTCAACAAAGTCGCTGTTGGTGATGTGAGTCAAGCATGATCAAAACGCCTCTCTCATCTCAAACACAAAGTTTAGCGCCAGATTTAACGCCGCTGCTCGACATAATTTTTATCGTGATGGTTTTCCTACTACTTACCGCTTCGGTGAAGTTGGAGTCTTTAGAGGTAGAGCTTCCAAGCTCTGATATTAAAAACGTTTCTGAAGTTCATAAAGATTCGATTAGCGTCAATATTTTAGACCACGAACCTTACTGGGCGATTAACGGCCGAGAGTACATAGACTGGGAAAACTTCAAGATTGCATTACTCGAAGAGACAGGTTCTGCGGATAAAAAGCCGATCATCATTGGCGCGGATAAAGCAGCCAACGTTGAGAACCTAGTGAAGTTGCTGTCGTTCCTTCAAGAGAATGGAATACCTGCAACCCAATTGCTCACAGAAGAAGGCTAGAACAATACTCAGTTGTCATGAGGCCTAGCACCTTTATGAGATTGGGGTCTTTATTGAGAAGACCCAATAACCAGAGCTAGACCTCTATCGAATCGAACTCAACATGCGAACGGACTGCTCACTGAGCGTCTTCGCGATTACTCTCCATCAAAAGAAAGTATCAATAAATTATTATGAAAGACTTAAAAGTGTTCAACAAACTAAAGACCAACAAACATTTACTCTCAATCGCCGCAATGAGCTTGGCTCTGACTGCGCCAACGGCAATGGCCAACGACGCTGAACAACCTCGAATCATAAGTGCAGGAAGTGCCGTTACTGAATTGATATTGGCATTAGGCGCTGAAGAGCAGTTAGTCGCAATTGATGTAACCAGTCACTTCCCTCAATCAGCAAATCTGCCGAAGATTGGTTACCACAGAAACCTTTCTGCAGAAGGCTTGATCGCCTTAGAACCAACCACGCTCATTGGATCTGATGAGATGGGGCCAGACAACGCGATTTCCCAATTGAAATCTGTGGGTATCGATGTCGAGATAGTTAACACCGAAGCGAACGTTGAAGGGTTGTTAAAGCGTATCGACCAAATCGCAAAGATTACCCATACCGAGGATCACTCAGAACAAGTTAAAGCAGAAGTAAATAAGAAGATTGCGGCACTAAAAGCAAACCAAGTACCCAATGACGAAGCGAAGAAAGTTTTGTTCCTATTGCTGCATGAAGGTCGTCCTGCGAACGTTGCTGGCGGTGAAACATCACCAAACGCGATCATTGAACTGGCTGGCGGCGTAAACCCAGCGGCTAAAAGCCTGACGTCTTACAAACCATTGTCGATGGAATCACTCATTGAAATGCAACCTGATGTCATCTTAGTGAGCGGCCGTAGCTACCAGAAAATGGGCGGCGCTGATGCCATTCTTAAATCGTTACCTATGTTAGCGGCGACGCCAGCAGGTATGAACAAGCAAATCATCACCGTGAAGGGCAGCGCTTTGGTTGGAGGGCTTGGTCTTGAAAGTCTTTCAGAAGCCAAGCGACTAAACGCACTTATCTACCCGCTATAACTCGACTACCCTATTTTTACTATTGCTTGCTTAACGCTCATCACCACCTCGTTTTTTGCAGAGTCGGTGATAAGCATTGAAGCTGGTGATAGATATTGAGGCCCTTTATGTTGCTACGATCCGTCCCACTGAAAACATCGATGTTAGGCTTAGGCGCTACCCTAGTCTTCGTCGCGCTGTATTCGATCACTGTTGGGCCAATGAACATTAGCTTGGCTGACAGCGCAGCCAGCCTACTCCAACCAAACAATGACTTAGCACCCCACATCAACTTGGTGATTCAAGAGATTCGATTACCCCGAACGATATTGTGCATGCTAATCGGCGCAATTCTCGCTTTATGTGGCGCGGTCATGCAGGGCTTGTTTCGAAATCCACTTGCCGAACCAGGAATCATCGGCGTGTCTGCCGGAGCCTCATTAGGTGCAGCATTAGCCATCGTGCTTTTCTCTGAGCTTTCACTGCAATATCCCGCTTTCATGAACTTTGCGGCTGTGCCTATATTTGCCTTTCTAGGCGGAGCCTTAACCACGCTGCTCGTTTATAAGCTGGGAACGGGCAAATTCGGCACTTCAGTAACCATCATGTTGTTAGCAGGTGTAGCGATCAGCGCACTATCAGGCGCAGGTATTGGCTTCTTGAACTTCATTGCTGATGACCAAATGCTGCGTGATCTTTCATTGTGGTCAATGGGTTCATTAGCGGGCGCGAAATGGTCAGGTATTTGGCTTGCGGCAGTCACTCTGGGCGCACTATTTATTGTCTTCTACCGTCAAGCTATGTCGCTAAATGCCCTGTTACTGGGCGAATCAGAAGCACAGCACCTTGGCATTCCAGTACAGAAGCTTAAGCGAAGATTGATTCTACTGACAGCCGCAGGCGTTGGCGTCACGGTTAGCCTATCTGGCATGATAGGCTTCATCGGCCTTGTTATCCCCCATTTAGGCCGCATGTTGGCTGGCCCGGATCACCGTATTCTCTTACCCCTATCAGCGGTACTAGGCGCATTACTACTAACAGCTGCAGACATGTTCTCACGCGTGGTACTTGCACCAGCAGAACTGCCTGTAGGCATTGTCACTGCAATCATCGGTGCTCCATTCTTCTTGTACCTTCTATTTCAACAGAAAGGGAGAATCCTTTAATGTTTCCTTCAGCGTTAAAAGCGACCGACATCGAGGTGAAGTTCGGTAGTAAAGTGATATTAGATGGTGTTTCTATTGAGATTGAAGCAGGAAAGGTAACCACACTGCTTGGGCCAAATGGTGCAGGGAAAAGCACACTGCTTAAAGCTTTATGCCAAGAGATTTCGAGTAAGGGTGATATCCAATATTTTGGACATACCAAAGACAAGTGGCCTTCTCAAAAGCTGGCAAAGCACTTGGCAATGCTTCCTCAGCACAGCACTTTGACCTTCCCATTCTTGGCACATGAAGTTGTCGAGCTTGGTGGTATCCCTCTGCAAGAGTCCAACAAGAACCTCACCAACATCGCTAGTCAAAAAATGGATGTTGCTGATGTGACCCACTTAAGTGAAAGGCTCTACCCTTCGCTATCCGGTGGTGAAAAACAGCGTGTTCACTTGGCTCGAGTGCTAACTCAGCTTCATTATTCTGGTGACCAATGCATCTTGATGCTCGATGAACCAACGTCAGCATTGGATCTCGCCCACCAGCACAATACTTTGAAAATCGCGAGAGAGCTGGCCGACAACCACAACGCAGCCGTAATAGTGGTGTTGCATGACTTAAACCTAGCCGCTCAATACTCAGATCGATTGGTGGTATTGAAGGACGGTAACTTGGTTTGCGATGGCAGCCCTTGGGAAGCACTTAAGCCTGCGATGATTGAAGATGTCTATGGCTACAGAAGTATCGTTGAAAAACACCCAACCATGCGCTTCCCTCAGGTTCATCCCGCACAATAAGTCCGATGGAGGAGCTACTCATTTTGAGTATTCGTTCCTAATAACAATGACGTCATTCTAAGCCTTGATTTATTCGAGGCTTTTTATTGGCTCATAGCCTCCCTCTCGCCTTAAACTCAATTTTCCCACCAACCATAGCCATGAGCCTAAAAACGTCTCACTCTGAGCGTTTGAGGCTCTAGAAATGAACATTATCAGTTAGTGTTACTTAAATTTTAGCAATGGGATGCAAGTATGAGACGTGAACGTAAGCATCTAAAAAGAAAAGAAATAACAACCTTCAGCACGAAAGCAAGATAGCGACAGCGATGTGAGATCGAGATAAAAAAGCAAAAGAAGGAAACGACAGACACAAAAAAAGCCCCCTCAGGAGCTTCTTTCATTGTGTGTTGATTATTGGCTCATACGAATCAATGATTTACCAATCAACCACTCTAGTTCTTTACCGCTAGTATCACCAAACTGAGTTTCAGTCAGTTTGTATAGACGATCAATACCGTTTGCCGCGAACTCATGTGCGCTTTCAGCAGTAACGATATGATGGAAAAGTAAACGTAAGATTGCTAGGAATTCAGCGTCTTCAAGTGCTGTAACCCAGCTAGCAGAGAATGCATCAAGACCGTTTTCGAAATCAATGTGTTCCATGAACATCTTGAAGATTCGACCGTCTAGAGCCGCTGTGAAATCTGTTTTCTTTGGAAAGTGGTGGCTTATACCTGTACGAGAAACGCCCGTTTGCTGACTCAACGTCGTGTATGACATCTTGTCGTAACCCAATCTTAGTAGCTGGTCTACAACGGCATCCATGATCTTCTGGATTGTGATTTCTGTATCTTCTTTACTACGCTTTGGCATATTCAGGCTCTTCTCTTTGTAAATCCATCTAACTCAACCGAATGAAGTCAGGATGAAAATCGTTATCAGCATTATGTGAGCAAGGTGTTTTTTCGCAAGTAAATACAATTAAATACCTGCAAATACTCTGTACGAACAATTTTACAGTGCTGCCTCTTTGGGCACTTTGCCTAATTATTCTTCGAAAGTCACCTTACCGCCCTAAGTAGATAATTTTAAATAACCACTTAGAATATGAAATACCCAACGATAAATTCATTGTATAAATACCTATTAAGCAATAGATAGTCTTATAAAATCATTCCTGACGCAACTAAGTGAATGATATTCTGACAAATTAATAACATTAATCTTCAGTAAAACATGACCGAGATCACATAGATATTTCGCGCCGCGAAAGTTCGTATTAATTTCATCTCTATACAAACAACATAGCATACCAGTGTAAATTAGTTCAAAGATTTTAATTTTTGTAGATACAGATCAAATTGCTCGTTAGAATAACCTCAGACTTTGTAAGAGGATTATTTATGAGCCAAGATGTTGGTAACAATGATGTATGTGAGGCTTGCGGTTGCGCAGGTGAAATCGGCTTCATCATCAAAGAAGGCGATGAGGTTGCTGAGGTAACGGTTTACGGTAATTCCAAAGCCCTTATTGAAGCTGAATTTGCTAAGTATGTTGAGCTAGCGAAGCAAGTGTCTGGCAATGTCGAGTTTGAAGCGTCAGAGATGACAGAAGAGAGCACGGAATTACATGCTCGCTTTAAATTTGAAGTCAGTGCTGAGAAGATTATTTTCGAACTTAAAACTCGCTCTCTAGCGCGTTAATCTAAGCACTAATATTCATATTACTAAAAGACGAGTTTATTTCTCGTCTTTTTTTATAATTTCAATCCACCCCAAAGCACCATTGGTCTCAAAATCATTTTCGGCAGCACATCGAATCAACACACCAGAAACTTCAACGACGGCACCTAAGCTATATGCCTTATCATCATAATAACAAACTCGTTGCTGTGAACCACTCTGAGTGACGACAACTGCGGCCTTAGCGGGCGTAGATATTATTTTATTAGCATTCGCTGATACTGAACAAAACACAGAAGTTAAAATCACAAAACCTTTTAGAATTTGACGCTTTATTTCAATCACAGATTCACCTTTCATTGTGCTCTATTCCTTTTTACCTACCAACAAATGAGTAAAACACTATGCGAGAATAATTTTTTCATTATAGTATTAACGTCTATCGTAATAAGAAGCTTGTTATGCTCCGAATAATTGCACTTATTATTGGTTCTTTAACCATAACAAATGTGACCGCAGAACCTCTCGATCAGTATCAAATATTGAACCATCTCGATAATTACGGAAACTTATATTTACGAAATAAGCCTTACACGTCGCTTCCGACGGGTTTAGTGGTCGATGGCAACCTCAATATAGAAAATACCGCGATAACACGCCTACCCAAAGGGTTGGAAGTGAACGGTAGCCTTAAAGGCGGTAACAGCCAACTCGCCCGAGTTCCCTCGGGAGTAAAAATTAAAGGCTATGCCGACTTAATTGGCAGCCAAATCACCAATTGGCCGAGAGGCGTCAGAGTCGGCGGGTTTATTAACCTGACCGATACGCCGCTTCAAAGATTGCCCAACGGCTTTCGAGTGAAAGGCGACCTCAGTGTGATTCGCACTCCTTTAACGGAACTTCCGAATGGGATAGTCATTGATGGAGACTTATATATAGGCGGTTCTGCGATTACTGCATTCCCGATACGATGACAGTGAAAGGAAACATCTACCTCGGTGGTAACACAATTACCACGTGGCCAACCAACTTAGATCTCGGTGGCGCGGTTGCTCGCTAATCTTCATTTCGATTAATTGGTTAATTGTTTTTTTGGCTTTGGCTTTGGCTTTGGCTTTGGCTTTTAGAGAAAAATACAAACACGCCGATACAAAAAAGGAGCCTAAGGCTCCTTTTTCAATTCAATCTCTTGTTGGTTAGTGACTATACCCACCCACCAATAAGCTCACTAGACGTTTTGCTTACTAGGCATTTTACTTACTAGGAAACGGCGAACTAACCAATCGCGACTAACCAATGTTCTTCACTGGGTTTGCATAGCTATCAATTAAGTACTGACGAGCACCTTGAGGTAGGCCTGATAGCTTTTCTTCAAACTCTTTTTTAACGACGTCTGTAATCGACTCGTCGTCCTTCTCAGCAGCCAACAAGTTGACTGGGAACAGTTTGTAGTTTTCATGGATCTGGCGGTCGATCTCTTGAGCAAGTGCTTCTGGAGTGTCGAAATCTTGATCGATAACCTGACCAAAACCAACATGAACGCGTCCTTTATTACCGATGATACCTTGAATGATACTTTCGATATCTTCAAACTCACCTTTTTCGTAACTGCCGTTTACGTCTTTTTCAAAAAGCTCGAGCGCTTTAGCAATGTCACATGGGTCGTTTTCGTATGAAATAGACACAGGAACGATCTTCAATGACTTCACGTACTCAGGGAATGCGATTTTTTGCTTACGCCCTTCAACATGGAACATCTTCAAGATTGCTGGCTCAGTGAAATCATTACCGTCTTTTGCTCGACCTTCTTTTTGAGCGATCCAGATTGAATTGCCCGTTTCCAAAGAGTGCTTGATGTACGAAGACAGCTGGCCAAGCGCTTTCATCATTTCACGCGGTCCTTTCAAAGAACGCTTTACGATGAAGCTCTTATTAAGACGCATCAATTCAGTCGCACATGGTTTCTTTAACAAGTTGTCACCAATTGCAATACGGCAAGTTTGGTGATTGTTGTGATGCAATGCGTAGTTAACTAACGCCGGATCCATAGCAATATCGCGGTGATTTGAAATAAACAGGTAAGCTTGGTTAGCGTCCAGAGCCTCCACACCTGTGTATGTCACACCATTGGTGGTTTTCGCTAACGTATCTCGCAAGTATTTCTTAACTTCAATCTGGATGGACTCAACGCTAGTGAGCTTGCTCCATTTCATTTTCAAGTAAACGCGCAAGATAGGGCTCATTAATGCTTTAAACCAAGACGCATGGTTTGAAAAACGATAGTGCAGAATCGCACTGATAAATTCTTCATCATTAATAAGACGGTTTAGTGCCGCTGGAATTTCATCATCGCCGTAAGGACGAATATCAACATATGGATCGATCGGAGAGGTCATTTTTTAATTCATATAATAAATAGCTGGCTTATTCTACGCGTTGTTTTGACTTCTCGCAGCTACAGAGCCCATACTTTTGACAAGGTCAGACCAGAAAGATTGAAAATCCCCTGTTATTGTTGGCATTCTTTAAGATTAGCGGTAATCTTGACGCCCCAAAACTAAGGTACTATCTATGAACTTCGCTATTGAATATACATCGGCTTACTTTTCACACTTGGTGATCACACCACGCAAGAAAGTACTAAAACATAGCCTTGTATCGGTTCAGAGTGGTTTGGTTTTGATAAAGCTAGGTAAACAAGAATACGCCGTTGAACCTGGACAAAGCATCTGGGTTCCTTATGATTGCTTAACCTCACTGACCTACTTTCCAAACACACAGGTGAATCGCGTCGACTTCTCCGTTCGTCTGACTGACTCGTTCCCAAGACAAGCAGGTTACATCACGCAAACCAACCTGTCATTGGCGCTATTAGAAAAACTAGAACTCACCAAAGCTCGCGCGACCAATGCCAACAATACTGAGCAAGCGTTTAAGGACATGTTGTCTGTACTCAAACAAGAAGTACTGGCGTTTAAACCTTTGCTTTGTGAAAGTGCCCTATCTCAACGATTCAATCAGTGGAACATTGATGATTCGAATCTGCCACAAGAGCACACCTTGGTCATGGTAATGCGCGAAGCGAAGAAGCGCATGCAATCAGGTCAAAAGCGTACGCTTGTGATTGATGATTTGTTCTCTGGGAAAGAAGAAGAGTTCGAACAACTATGCATGCTCGTGTTTGGTGAAGACCTATAGGCAAGAGTATCAGATACCTGTTCTCTGCTCACTAGACTGTTTTTCATTCGCTAAGTCGTTAAGAGAGCTAAAGCCCCTCTTCAAGTCAGTTTGTAAAGCAAACATCTAAGTTAAACGACAAAACGCTAGATACTAAAAAGCCGCAAAAACTCAGTTTTTGCGGCTTTTTCTATATTCTTGTCGTGCCTTAACTTAGTGCTACTTTTACCTAAAAAGGTACTTTACCTAAAAGGGTTCTTTTATCTAGAAGGGTAGCTCGACCTGCATCATAAGGTCTGCGTCTCTTGAATCATGCCAACGGTAGTCAAAGCGCATACGAGGTTGCCCTTCCACTTTCTCGCCAAAACCGATGCTCAGTTGAAGGCCGTGATTCATCAACCACTCTTCTGTGGACATATCGTACTGCTCATCTTCAAGATCTTCTGGAAACCACATCCCCAAACCAACATAGTTGGACTCAAGGCTTTGCGTTAACAATGGCGTGTCTTTACTTTGAAGAACCCAGTCAGACCAATAGTCTGGCGCTTCAGGCTCCTCATCACTTAGCCCGCTGATTTCCATCATACGTTGACCAAAAGACTCAATACTCGAAGAGAAGTCTAAGCAGCTGTTTTCATCATCAGAAGTCAGCATGATTGAATCTAAGCTAAAAAAATCACAATCAGCGTGCGCAGGCATACTGCATGCTGCCATGATCAACGTCGCTGGTATCGCGCTCTTTAGCATAGTCCTCTGACCTCTTAATTAGTGAACTCACATTATCTGATACAGTCCACTATCTTGCAACATCTTTGTAACTGACTTTGTACTCAGTTTTGCAACATCGCTTCCACTTATCAACGCATTACGAATATCTGTACTGCGGATTTTGACTTTTTCAGGGCAAGCCATTACAGACCATCGCTCGGTAATCTCATCTGATTTATAGAAAGATGAGAACTTAAAGAAGTTGTCAGGCCCAATAACGAAGGTGAGTTCCGCGTCACGATGTAACTTTTGCAGTTCACTGAGCACAGCATAAGTCGTCACGCTTTCACCTGGAGTAAGCAAGCTCTTTTCAATTAATGATAGCTCAACTTGATCCAGTGAAAGATCACTGATAAATGCGCTAACTAACTGACATCTCGTATCAAAGTCTAGCATCTCTTTCCCCCAAGCATGGGCAATACTTGGAACTAGAAGAATTTTGTCAAAGTGAGCCAACGAATCAATCACACTTTTATGCCCTAAGCTCGGTGGATTAAACGCACTACCGAAAATGGCTATTTTTTCCATTATTTATTACTGCCTTCTCTTTCTAAGCTTGTGCAAAGAGGTTTTTAAATCGGATGATTTAGGTATGATAACACTAGATTTTTAATTTGCTTGCAGGAAAGGAATACGAATGGAACAGTTAATTCGTGACGAAATGCGCGTACTACCTTCAATTGACCCTCACTTCGAAGTGACTCGTCGTGTGGACTTTATTAAAACGAAACTTCAGCAGTCGGGCTGCAAGTCTCTGATCCTTGGTATCAGTGGCGGTGTAGACTCAACGACCTGTGGCCGTTTAGCACAAATGGCAATCGACAGCCTGAACGAAAACGCTGGCAGCAATGATTACCAATTCATCGCTGTTCGCCTGCCTTACGGCGAGCAAAAAGATGAAGACGAAGCGCAACTTGCTCTTTCTTTCATCCAGCCTTCTCAATCCGTTTCTGTAAACATTAAAGCGGGTGTTGATGGGCTTCACGAAGCCTCTCACGTAGCTTTAGAAGGTACTGGCTTACTACCAACAGATTCTGCGAAAATCGACTTTGTGAAAGGCAATGTGAAAGCTCGCGCTCGCATGATCGCACAATACGAAATTGCTGGTTACGTTGGCGGCCTTGTGATTGGCACGGACCATTCAGCGGAAAACATCACTGGCTTCTACACCAAGCACGGTGACGGCGCATGTGATTTAGCACCACTGTTTGGTTTAAATAAACGCCAAGTTCGTGAACTTGCAGCAACGCTAGGCGCTCCAGAGCAACTCGTTAAGAAAGTACCAACCGCTGATCTAGAAGAGCTTGATCCACAAAAAGCCGATGAAGCAGCCTTGAACCTTTCTTACGATCAGATTGATGATTTCCTTGAAGGCAAAGAGGTCCCTCAAGACGTATCAGATCGTTTAGTTGGCATCTACAAAGCAACACAGCACAAGCGTCAACCAATCCCAACGATCTACGATTAATTTTTGAATTAGTCTCAGAATCAAAAAGGCCGGAAGTTCATTTCAATGAGCTTCCGGCCTTTTCTATTTAATGCACTTTTCTTTATGATCTAACGAGTCGTTAATCCACAACTTCGATATCAGTTTGCGGAACACTGCAACACGCCAGTATTTGCCCCATATTACGTTCATGATCTTGTAGAGCAGGTACATCAGGTTGGTGAACTTGTCCTGACTCAAGGGTCACTTTACAAGCACCACAGAAACCCGCGCGACAACTTGAAGCAATAGACACACCCGCCGACTCAGCTTGCTCTAGCAAGGTTGATTGATTATTACCTTCGAACAAGTAGCCGTTCACACTCAGCTGCAGTTGCTTCACCGCTTCTTCCGTAGACTGAGCCACACCAAATGCTTCTTGATGGTAATGCTGAGGGTTCAGCCCCATTTGAATCAGCAGTTTCTTTGCGTTATCCATAAATCCATCAGGGCCACATACGAACGCTTGGCGCTTGTGTAGCTCTTCAATTTTAGCGACATGCGACACGCTTAGACGCCCAGATAAACCATCCCACTTTTTGGTTGGTTGGCTTAATGAATAGATCACACGAAGACCTGCATGCTCATTGGCGATCTTATCAATCTCAGCTTGATAAGGAATGTCTTCTTCGCTGCTGCATTGATGGTAGAAAACCACATCATCAATCTGACCGTGATCAGCTAAATAACGAAGCATCGACAACATAGGCGTAATACCACTACCTGCAGACAAAAGCAGTAACGGGTGAGTTGGATTCGCTTCTAAGTAGAACGCACCATCTGGATTTTGAGCAACTAGAGTGTCGCCCACTTGGAAATGATCATTCAACCAGTTAGAGATTTGGCCATCGTCCACTCGCTTCACTGAAATCGCTAAACGACCCGCTCGTGATGGGCTAGACGATAACGTGTAACGACGAGAAACCTTCTCGCCATTAATCATCATCTCAATCGGTAGATGTTGCCCAGGCTGGTAACTTGGCAGGGAGTGGTTCTCTTTCGCTGGCTCTAACCAAAACGTAGTGAAGTCACGAGCGATCTCTTCGCGCTCAACACAGGTTAGATGCAGTGACTCAACCCAAGTGTCTTCATAGTGTTCTTTCTCTTTGGTTTCGAGCACTTCAACCACATCACCCGCTTTCACTAAACCTTCATTTTTAGCCACAAGATTTTGACCAAAGAAAACGCCACCGCGCTCATTGGCTCGGAATGTAGAGAAGGTATTAAGCGGCTCTTTTGTCGCTCGGAACTCACCTAACTCAACATCAACTGTCGTTAGAATACAGCGCTCACAAGGTTTAACCGCTTCAAATTCAACCTCACCAATACGAATACGCTTCCAGCCGTCTTCAGCAAAGGCTTCAGTATTGGAAACCACAAAGTTAGTGCGGAACTGGTCCATTGAATGTGTTTCTGGGCTGCGGCGATTAAGTTCATCAAGAGAGGCTTGGCTGATTATTAACATTGGGTAGCCGTCGGCAAAGCTTACATTATGACCAAGCTTTTCTCGAACACGATTCGATTGCTCACCAGAGAACAGTAGCTCAACACGAACACCAAGCACATCGCTGAACCAATCATCCGCCTCATCATTGGTGGTGTAAGCAGTGAAACTGTCTTTCCATACCGTTGCAGGCGCTTCTTGCATCTTGAAGTTTGCGTATTTTAAACGTAGCGGTTGTTTACCTTCATAAGTGAAGATCAAACCGTCTGGTTGCAAGCTTGAAGATACCTTGACCATTTTCGGGTACTTACGTGCTGTAACCATTGAGCCGTCAGCCAACGCCAACATAAAGCGTCTATCGAAGGTAAGGCCTTGTTTTTCGACCCAGGCAGAAGAAAGAGAGATCCCGCCCACTGACTTAACCGGAAATACATTGATTTGAGATAAAGAAGGCACTTGCTCTGAAGCCTTTTGATCTGACGGTAGCTGCGACATAACGATTCCAATGTTTTGTTGTTTGTTCCAATGCTAACAAATGGTTATAAATAGATAAACTGGTAGGCATTAAACACTTGATACTAAGCTAATATCTTGAGATGTTTAAACGACTGTCTTATATACATAAAGACACCAATGCATTAACTTTCTCCATACGTTCTATAATGTGAACACGGTTATCGCATTAAACCTTCATTGAAGAAAAAGGATTTATCATGAACAAACTCGTCATTATCATTTTATGTGTACTGCTTCCACCTGTTGGTGTGTTCTTCGCTCGCGGCGCCGGGAAAGATCTGGTGATTAATATCATTCTTACTTTCTTCTTCTGGGTTCCAGGAATGATCCATGGTCTGTGGGTGGCGACTCGTTAACCCATATCCGAAAATAAATACCGAATAAAATACCCAGAAAAACAAGCTCCTAGCTCTGAAGAGTTAAAAATAGGATGAAATGAAAGTGCTTTTCCACTATCATCCTGTCGCCTAAACGTAAGCGATTGCTTTCACAGATTTCGCTGAGTTTAGGCTCCAACTACATTACACTTCAAATGGTGGGAGCCTTCAATGACACAACTTACGATTACTCGTCCTGACGACTGGCACGTTCATCTACGCGATGGCGAAGTATTAAAAGATACAGTTCGCGATATCAGCCGTTATAATGGTCGAGCGTTAATCATGCCA
This sequence comes from Vibrio bathopelagicus, assembly GCF_014879975.1. Classification (NCBI taxonomy): domain Bacteria; kingdom Pseudomonadati; phylum Pseudomonadota; class Gammaproteobacteria; order Vibrionales; family Vibrionaceae; genus Vibrio; species Vibrio bathopelagicus. The sequence goes on from NZ_CP062501.1 coordinate 1,704,696, forward strand.
AATACCATCCCACCGGTAACTGATACCGAAATGGCCCTTGCTTACCGTGAACGCATCATGGCAGAGCAGCCAAGTGAACAATTCCAGCCTCTAATGGCACTTTACCTGACAGACAACACAACACCTGATGAAATTCGTAAAGCGAAAGAGTCTGGCGCTGTTGTAGCGGCGAAGCTATACCCTGCTGGCGCGACGACTAACTCTGACTCAGGCGTAACCTCAGCTCAAAAGATTTACCACGTACTCGAAGCAATGCAAGAAGTGGGTATGTTGCTGCTTGTACACGGTGAAGTAACGGCTCACGATGTTGATATCTTTGACCGTGAAAAAGAGTTCCTGGACACGGTTCTAGCGCCGATTGTTAATGACTTCCCTAACCTGAAGATCGTTCTAGAGCACATCACGACTGCAGATGCAGCGACTTTCGTTAAGAACGCTAATGAAAACGTAGCGGCAACCATTACAGCTCACCATTTGCTTTATAACCGCAACCACATGTTGGTTGGCGGCATTAAGCCACATTTCTACTGCCTACCTATCCTTAAGCGCAACACGCACCAATTAGCGCTTATCGAAGCAGCAACAAGCGGCAGCAAGAAGTTCTTCTTGGGTACAGACTCTGCGCCACACGCTAAAGGTGCAAAAGAGTCAGCATGTGGTTGTGCAGGTTCTTACACAGCACACGCCGCGGTTGAACTGTACGCTGAAGTATTCGATTTAGAAGGCAAGATTGAAAACCTAGAAGCATTCGCGAGCCACAATGGCCCAGACTTTTACGGTATGCCACGTAACTCAGACACAATCACGCTCGTTAAAGAAGAGTGGAATGTATCTGAAACAATGCCTTTCGGTTCGGACATTGTCGTGCCAATCCGTGGCGGCGAGACTATTGCTTGGACTGTAAAATAAGAGCGTGGTGTTAATTAAACACAACCCATTAGATTAAAAGGGGCACCATAATGATTATGGTGCCCCTTTTTCGTTTCTTGGAGAGATGGCTTTATTAGGATCAATAATTAGCAATTACTCACCGCGTATTTTTCCAATAGCAGTCCAAATCGCAACGACAATCAATCCCGCTAAAACCCCAATAACACCATTCAACAGCGTTGGTACCACCGCTGTCGCAATCGTATGTCCACTGAAGTCCATAATGATCGGTTCAATTAAGTGATGAATTGCAGGAACGTTGTGTACCACAATACCACCACCAACCAAGAACATAGCAGCTGTGCCGACCACAGCAAGCATCTTCATTAGCTTTGGCGCAAAGGCTACAAGCCCATTCCCCAATTGAGTTTTAATAGCGCTCCCATTCGATGTTCGCTGCAGATAGAACCCTAAATCATCCAACTTAACGATACCCGCCACTAAGCCATAAACACCAATCGTCATCACAACCGCAATCAAACTCACGACAATAATCTGAGTAAGGATACTTGTACCCGTTACGGTCCCCAGAGCAATCACAATGATTTCTGCGGATAAGATGAAGTCGGTACGAATTGCGCCAGCTACCTTTCTCTTCTCATACTCTTCAACAGATTCGCCCGAGCTGCTTTCCTCACCTTTCTCTTCGTGTTGATGAGCATGAGGAAAAAGCTTTTCTAAGATTTTCTCTGCCCCTTCAAAACAAAGAAACAGACCACCGATCACCAGTAATGGCATGATCAACCAAGGAATGAATGCACTGATCAACAATGCCGCCGGAACCAAAATCAGCTTATTTTTAAATGAGCCTTTTGCGACCGCCCATACCACTGGGATTTCTCTTTCAGCAGAAACACCGGATACCTGCTGAGCATTAAGGGCTAAATCGTCACCCAATACGCCTGCGGTTTTTTTAGCTGCCACCTTAGACATCAGTGCGACATCATCCAACACGGTTGCAATGTCATCTAGCAGTGTTAGTAAACTTGCTCCAGCCATTTTGTTGTCTCTTTATAAAGAATTGAACCATCAATAAAATGTAACACCATCAATTCACTCATCAAAGTTATGAGTCTGTAAAAAATAAAGTCACAAGTTGTGTTTTCTATTGCTGTCTCTGTTAGACAGGAATAATCTGTCTTAATCTTTCACGAACATAAAAGAAAAAGTATAGATGAAAAGTGAATCTACCTACCCGATTGGTAAGCCAGGACAAAAGTGGCAACAAGCAGAACGTGAAGCATGGTTAGCTCAAAGAACGGTTAAGCGTGAATACCAACAAGAAGTTGTACCAAAGATTAAAGCACTAGCAGATCGTTTTGACATCGAACAATATGGCGCGCTGAGCTACGACGAAAATCGCTTCCCACTCTTCGCAATCAAAAGCAAAAACTGGGACGAGTCAAAGCCGACGATTCTGGTAACCGGTGGTGTTCACGGTTACGAAACCAGTGGTGTGCATGGCGCGATCAAATTCGCTGCAACTCAAGCAGAAAAATACACGGCGCACTTCAACATTGTTGTAGCACCTTGTGTGAGCCCTTGGGGTTACGAAGTGATCAACCGCTGGAACCCAAATGCTGTTGATCCAAATCGCTCTTTCTACGACGGTACGCCAGCAGAAGAATCAGCAAACCTACGTGCTTTAGTTGCGTCTCTACCAGAAGTATTGGTTCACGTTGACCTGCATGAGACGACTGACTCTGATGAAACTGAATTCCGACCGGCACTCGCAGCACGTGACGGCATTGAGTACATAGAAGGTATGATCCCAGACGGTTTCTACACGGTGGGTGATACTGAAAACCCACAGCCAGAATTCCAAGCAGCGGTAATTAAGTCAGTAGAGCAAGTCACTCACATTGCGCCTGCGGATGACGAAGGCAAGATCATTGGTTCAGACGTCACTCAACACGGCGTGATCAACTACCCAATGAAGAAGCTTGGCTTATGTGGCGGCGTGACTGACTGTAAGTACGGTACAACCACAGAGGTTTACCCAGACAGCGACAAAGTAACAGACGAAGAGTGTAACGATGCTCAAGTTGCTGCGGTAGTCGGTGCTTTGGATTACGTTATTCAGCACGAATTAAACGCGTAAGCGAATATCAGCTAATAACTGGAACCTAGTAGCTAATACTTTGAACCTAGTGCCTAGAACTAAGAACTCAAAGAGCCACAAGTGATGATTCACTTGTGGCTCTTTTTTATCTTGTCTCTGATTTCTTCTGCGACATAAAAAAGCTCCCTTGCACCAAGTACAAGAGAGCTTTGAATCATGCTGAGTACAGTAAATCCCTATCTAGCGACTTACTTAATTCACAATTTATTTTGTAGTTTGAGTAACGGTTTCTTGCCCTTTACCGACTTCTGTCAGTAGGCCTTTCAACAAACTCACACAGCCAATCAGAAGAATGATCGTAAACGGCAATGCAGCAATGATCGTGATCGATTGAAGTGCTTGGATAGATTGAGTACCACCAATCCACAGCATCACCATTGCGATAACACCTGAGATAACCGCCCAAACCACTTTCTGTTTCACTGGAACTTCAAGCTTACCACCCGCCGTCATACCATCAATAACGATAGAACCCGAGTCTAGTGTAGTAACGAAGAACACAATAATCAGTGCTACAGCGATAACAGAAAGAACGCTACCAAACGAGTACGCATCTAGCATGTGGAACAAGCTTAGAGATACATCAGTGATGCCTTGGTCGAGGCCAAGTTGCCCTACATGATTAATCACTTGCTCGATAGCCACGCCACCGAAAATAGACATCCAAGCTGAAGTGACCAATGTTGGGATAATCAGTACGCAAAGTAGGAATTCACGAACCGTACGGCCTTTAGAAATACGCGCTACAAACATACCGAAGAATGGTGCATACGCAACCCACCACGCCCAGTAGAACACAGTCCAACCATGCAGCCATGTTGTGTCTTCACGGCCTGAGCTTTGGCTCAATGCTACGATGTTTTTCACATAGCCAGTTGCAGCCGTCGCCACAGAATCAAGCACTGTCGTGAAGTTAAGAACAGCAATTAAACCAAGGAATACAAACGCAATAACCATGTTCAGGTTACTTAGGAACTTAACACCACCGTCCATGCCACGTAGAACAGAGATAATCGCCAAGCCCATGATCAGAACAATAATAGATTGCTGAAGGAAGATGTTGTTTTCCCAGCCGAACACGTGGCTGATACCACTTGCTGCTTGTGTGCCACCTAAGCCCAATGAAGTCGCTAGGCCAAACAGAGTAACCAGTACAGTTAGTACGTCGATTACATCGCCTGTTTTACCCCACACTCGTTCACCTAGAATTGGGTAAAATACAGATCGCATTGATAGTGGTAAGCCTTTGTTGTAAACAAAGTACGCCAAGCAAAGTGCCGTCATGCCATAGATAGCCCATGCATGAAAACCCCAGTGGAAGACTGTCGCACCAAGTGCCAGTTCACGGCCTGCTTCTGTGAAAGGTTCAGCATTCAAAGGCGTGCCAAACCAGTTAGTGAAGAACGCGGTCGGCTCTGCAACACCCCAGAAAATAAGTCCAATGCCCATGCCCGCTGCGAATAGCATCGAAATCCAAGATGACATTGAATAGTCCGCGGTCGCGTCTTCGCCACCTAGGCGAATCTTACCCAACGGTGAAAATGCGAGAACAACAGCAAAAGCGAGCATGATGTTCGCTCCCCACATAAACAGGAAGTCAAACTTAGATAAAACAGCACCCTTAATAGAATCAATTGCAGCTTTAGCATCTGCAGGAGGAAGAACAAGAAGAGTGATGATGAAGAGAAGAGACAAGCCTACTGAGGCTACGAAGACGGTGTTATGGACATCCATGCCCCATTTACTGACGTTATCTTGACCAACTTGATAGTCAGTAGAATCGATACTGTATTTTTTTGATTTAAAACTCATAAATTATGATGTTCGCATATCCGAATCAACGAATATAAGGACGCTCTCCATATCCAACTACTACTTGATTGGCTCGCCATACCACTTAAATAAACGTGATAAAAACCACCTCGCGAGGTGATAAATGGACTTATTAGTTCAATCCCAGGGCGCGCATTATAGCACAGCACGAAACATTTTGACTGAGCTTTTGCTCAATAGTTGCCCTAACCACTGCCATTAACGGTCATTCGCCCTATAAAAAAGAAACTCAAACAAACAACAAAATCATTTAATTACAAATGGTTACATCGGAGTCAGCATGAGGGTAAGTTTTTGAAAACTTTTGTCAGATAACTTTAATAAGCGCTTAATTTACTTATAGCTCTAATAAAAAAGCCCCGCTATAGGGGCGGGGAAAGTTACCAAAGGTAAAAGAGAAATCGGTATCTCGATGGCGGCGCTACTTCTTACAGTAGCGCGGCATTAGCATTTAATCTCAAAGCAGTATTAGATCGAGAAGCTGTGTCAAATCGAGAGGCGACATTAAATCGCGTAGCAAAATCCTAGGTTGTAGTCTTCGCCATTCTTCGCCGTGAACTCTTTGTCTTCGCTCGATGCATTCGGTCGACCACTTTCATCGCCCTTCACTAAGCTCACCCAGTGACGGATTCCTGAAGAGCGGCTAGCCTCTGTCTGGCCAAATGTAGTGCATGTCTCTAGTTGAATATCTTGAATATCAACCAATTCCAAGTGGCCAGTACCTTTACGAGCACCGATTGTCACCTCAACGTGTGTACCGCTTTCGTCACGGAATAATATTGCTGAAGGCTTTGATTTATCACCAGTGTAAGCCACAAAGTGTTTAGCGCGTTTTAGGCCTGTGTGCTCACCGTTTTTGAAGTAAACCTGAACATGTCGGTAATCAATCTCGTAGCTCACCGCGTCTTCGTGTGAACCAGCCTCAAGAGGAAATAGAGTATCAAGCAACTGTTTTGCCATTTTCTGTTTTTCGAGTTGCTTGTCTGCTTTCACCATTTCGACGGCAAAGACAGCTTCAGCAATAAATGTTGAATGGTTTCTGTGAAGTTCTGTTTTGTCTAGTGTCAGCATATTCATAGTCTATCCCTCGTACGGCTTTAAATTTCATTAAGGTCAAAAATCCTGATTGACCCTTTTCAAAATTGTTCTTTACTGTGTTGCTTCCATGTATTTCATACTACTTGTATTTTTTAAACAATTTCACAACAAAAATTTCACACTGTGAATTTTACTAAATTGCTTTTTTACACACACCCATATTTTGAGCCCCTAGCCCTTTATTTAACTGGGCTGAGGGCTCACTAGAAACACTTTTACGTGTTGTTTGATTTTGTGTAATAACCGACCCCAACCAACTTATTGTCGATCACTCGGTAGTAGGTATGCTTGGTTTCGACTTTACTCGACAGCGGATTCAACCATCGATAGGTGTAAACACCTCGGCCGTTTTCTTTCGCGAGATTCAACATCTCAGTAAGAATCGGTTTATCGTCTGGACTTAGGATTTGGCTGTGTGATCGACCGATAAGTTCAGGAGAAACACCGTGTGCAAGCAGCTTTCCAGAGTTCATATCCATCACAAACACATACAAGTCCCCTTTCACAAAGCTGCCTTCAGCGTCATTAAACTCAGCAAGGCTTTGTTGCTCCGACTCTACAATTGCGGTCATCGCTCTCGCCAGTAGGTTCTTAGCCTCGGCCGCACTGGAACGCTCCGGGTAATAACCCACTGCCACAATCACATCGCCCACACGTTCAAAGAAGGTGGTCTTAGGCTCACCCATGCGGTCAGTAGGGTTAGTCCAATGGTACTGAACTTCGCCAAAACCGTTATGCACCGCTTTAGTGATCATTTCTCTGAAAAAAGGGTTGCCGTAAACGTCTTGAGTGTCCAAAACACTGTCCCCCACCAGCACCATTGAAGAGCCGCCACTGGCGAGGAATTGGCCATCAATGCCTAAAGCAAACACATAAAGCTCACCATCTATATATTCAGGGTCACTCATGAAGTCACTCACGCTCTCATCGCCATCTTTTTGCACATGTATAACCGCTTTCGCAAGCAGGGTTTTGGCTCTTCTTTCAGCGTCGCTGACCACATGTGGCTCTGAAATATCGAGCACATTGACTGGCTCGTTTTCTTTCGCTGTTTCTGAATGTTCGGCACGCAATCCAATGCCACTGATCACTGCAAATACGGCACAACCAATAAGGATAATTCTTGATATATTCATAGTGACCTCTCCTAATAGCCCACTAAGGACGGTAGCCAAAGCGTAATTTGTGGGAAGAAAGCGATAACGAACACGCCCACTACGGATGCAAGAACAAAGGGATGGATCTTAGCGGTGATCTGCTCGACCGTAGCCCCGCCTATCCCTGACGCGACAAAGATATTTTCACCAAGCGGAGGCGTTGCAAAACCTATTGATAGCGTACACACCACCACGATCCCAACGTGCGTTGGATCCGCGCCAAGCATGTACATAATTGGCAGTAATACTGGCACGATGATCATGATTGCAGCCAAGGTTTCCATGAACATGCCAATGAACAGCAGTAAGGTGATCGTCAGCGCCCACACCATGTACATATTGTCGGTAAAACCGAGCAATGATTCAGCCACTACAACTGGGATTTTTTGTTCTATTAGCAAGCGTCCAAAAACCGTTGCTGCGAATAGAATCAACAACACACGCCCCGTGATCCAGGTTGTTGTTGACAGAGACTTGAGCGTGCTTTTAAACGACAGTTCTCGGTGAATAAACACACCGACAAACAATGAATAGAAGATAGCGACGACCGCTGATTCTGTCGGTGTAAACATACCGCTGTAGATACCACCAAGAATCAGAAACGGAGCCAATATCGACCATAAACCACGGCGTAAAGAGTGCCTCACTTCACCAAATGACCATGTTTCGGTTAGCCCTTTATAGCCCTCTCGCTTGGCAATGAAGTAGTTGGTTACCACCAGCGTCGACGCCATGATAAATCCAGGAACAACCCCTGCGACAAACAGTTTTGGAATAGATAAAGAGGCGAATTCTCCGTGTTGAGCAATGGCTTCAGGTGGTGCCATCAAGCCCATGGCGGAAATGCCAAAAATAACTAAGGGGATAGATGGTGGGATAATAATACCCAACCCACCGGATGCAGCTGTAACTGCCGAGGCGTAGCTCTTATCGTAGTCACGCTTCACCATCGCGGGCACCATTAGCATGCCTACCGCTGCTGTTGTTGCAGGGCCTGAACCTGAAATAGCACCAAAGAACAAACACGCCATCACAGTTGCAGCGCCAAGGCCACCCGTCACGGGTCCGGCTAAGCTCTCTGCAATATCCACCAGACGTTTGGAGATACCCGCCGCCTCCATTAATGCGCCAGCAAGAACAAAGGCCGGTAGTGCCATTAACGGGAAGTTACCCACCGAGGTAAACGCGATTTGTACTAAAGCGATGGGATTTTTGTCGAGCAACATATAGGCCGCCATCGAAGCGCCGGCCAGTGAAACTGTGATTGGTGCACCTAGGATTAACAGGGTTAAAAAGCCACCAAATAAAATTAGAGTTAAATAGGATTCCATTATTACATCTCTCTATTACGACTATTCTCTGTGACGACTACTGCGTCGATTTTTGTGCCGTCATTTTGCGCAGTTCTTTAACTTCCGGATCTTCGTTGGTCGCGCCCTTGAATAAACGCTCGTAGTTGTTCCAGATAATTCGAATCATCATCAAGGAAAACGCGATAGGCAAAATCATGTAGAAGTACTTCATTGGGATGCCTGTCGTCTGAGACTTCCAAAACAGGTTCATTTTGTTGAACACGAAATCGTAGCTGAGGTAAACAAAGTAACCGTTGAAACATAACCATAAGAAGTCAGCGATGGTTTCACTCACGGTTTGCACGATTGGAGGGAAGAATTTGAAATGGAAGCTCACTCGGTTATGGGCTGACATTTTGGCCGCCACAACAGCGCCTAGATAGGCAAACCAGACGAACATGTAAGTCGCCACTTCATCACCCCAAGGGATGGAGTAATCAAAGAGCTGACGAGTAAGAATTTGTGTGAACAGTAATAGGACAAAGCTTGCTAGCAGCAGACAACATGTATATTCCTCGATGTTGTTAAGATGCTTTTTTATAGTTTTAGCGACTGACATATAACCTCCAATGTTGATTTCCACATGACAACCAGTCGCTCACGGTCCTAAAAAGATCAGGTACAGAACAGATCAACGAGTAAAGCCATGTAAATGCCCTATCTCACTGTTCTATCGCTAGGTGATTAAGTAGCGGAGAACAGCAGATAGGGCGTATCTAATCGTTACTTTCTACCTAGTAACTCAAGAACATCGTCTAGCTTGTCTTTGCCACCAATGCTTGAATAGAACTTAGGCCAAACTGATTTCGTTACCTTGCTGATCCACTCTTGCTCGTTGTCTGCTGGGTCTGTGAATACCATGCCTTTTGCTTGTAGCTCTTCACGGATCTTGTTTTCAGTATTTTCTAAGTAAGTGAAGCTGTGCTCTGTCGCTTCCTGACCTGCTTCAAGAATGATCTTTTGCATTTCAGGCGTCTGTTGTTGGAAGACAGTTTCACTGACGATTAGCGGCTCAAGTGAGAAGATGTAACGCAGATTTGTTACGTACTTTTGTACTTCATTGAACTTCATCGCATGAACAGTGATATATGGGTTGTCTTGACCATCAACCACACCTTGTTGTAGGCCAGTAAAGGTCTCAGACCAAGCCATTGGTGTTGGGTTTACACCCCATGCTTGGTACGAAGCAATCATGATTTCATTACGAGGTACACGAATCACTAGTCCTTTTAAATCCGCAGGTGAAGCCACTGATTTTTTAGAGTTAGTCAGAATCCTAAAGCCAGAATAAGCCCAACCTACGATGCGAACGCCTGCATCACGAATGGTGTTATCGACAAGATCTTGACCTACTTGGCCTTGAGTTAATAACACCGCTTCTTCTGCACTTTGAATGACGTAAGGCATAGTCAATAGACCAACCGTTGGAGAGAAAGGCGTTACGTTATTGATCGCCAATACGGAGAAGTCGAGTAAGCCGATTGCCGCGTCGTTGACGGTGTCTTGCTCATTGCCTAATTGACCATTCGGGAACAGGTCGATTTTGACTTTACCGTCTGTTTTTTGCGCCATCAATTCAGAAAATGATGTCGCTAATTCCCATTGAGTACCACCAGCAGCATCGCCGATAGCCATTTTAAAATTTGCTGCTGCCGCAGCATGAGATAGCATCGCTGTTGCTACAATTGTGACGCCAGCAATAATTTTATTTTTAATAAATTTCATAGTCTTAACCTTTCATATCATACAGACTTCCTGCCTGTACTTTGCTCACAAGGTGACCTGGTACAACTTTCCTGGTCGTAGTTCTATTTCCCTATTTTGGAAACAATGTTCGAGTAGTTAAAGCACTTCATCCTTTAACGAATACCACTGATAAAGGAACTGTTGCCCTACTCTTCGAAATGGTGCAAACATCTCAGATTCCACCACTTCCCTCACGTTGGGGAACGGAAGTTTTGATTCAAATATTGGCAAGTCAAGCTTATGACCTTCACCTGCGATCCACTGAGCAAGGCGCTTGCCTGCTTGAGCGGAGTACATCACACCATTGCCGCCATACCCTAGTGCGTAGAATATGGATTGCTTTGGATTCGGCTGATAGATTCTTGGCATCATGTCGTGGCTAACATCCACCCAACCCCACCATGAATAATCGATTTTGATCTGATCGAGAGAAGGGAATTTTCGGGTTAAATCCGCTCTCAACATATCTTCGTATTTCTTTTCAGGTGCATTCTTGCCACTGATGGCACTGCGCGTACCGATCTGCACTCGGTTATCGGGTAGCAAACGGTAGTAATGACGCAGGATTCTGGTATCAGTAATCACCTGGTTGGTTTTGAAGTTACACGCAGCGATTTCGTCTTGAGTTAACGGACGCGTCACCATCGAGTTAGAAAGTACTGGTAATAGGCGATTCTTAAGCTCTGAATGCAAACCTTGGCTAGTGTATCCACCGGTACAAACACCGACAGAGCGAGCCTTAACCACACCACCTGGCGTTTTCAAGTAATGCACACCGTTGCGAGTTTCCCATCCCATCACAGGGCTTGCTGGGTGAACTTTTACGCCGAGTGCTCTCGCCTTTCTTAGATAGCCAAACGCCAATTTCCCTGCATGAATACCGATGCCTTCTGGCTCATGCATTGCGCCTGCCGCTTCTTGGTCACCAACGTAATCACGTTTTACGGTTTCCGCATCTAAGATCTGCGCATCATAATCAAACGTGTCACGCAGCAACTTGGCTTCTTTTTCAAGTGTTGCCATCACTTTTGGACGATGGGCAACATATAAGTGGCCACCCGGCTGTGGGTCACAATCAATGTCTTTAATTAGAGACTTAAATGTGTTCATACCATCTACGCATTCGCGGTGCATTTTCAGTGCGGTTTCGAGTCCCCAACGTTCAATCCACTGAGAGCGTTTCAAACGTCCTGACGCACACTGAGCCTGACCACCATTTCGGGTACTGCAGCCCCAACTCAAACGGTTAGCTTCAATCACAGTCGCTTTAATGCCGTACATTTCAGCAAGGTGTATCGCGGTGCTTAGGCCAGTGTAGCCTGAACCGATTATCGCCACGTCGACATCCATATCCGATGTAATTGGACCATCATCTTCAGGTGGTACACCTGCGGTATCTACCCAATAAGTCGGGGCGTATTCCTTACCGTGACCTGGGCTCTTGTCTTTAAGTGGATCGTATTTTGGATCGTATTTATCTTGTGCTTGGGTGCTTGTCACCTTTGGCGGCACATCGGCAGCCGGTTGTTCCATTACTAAACTCATAATTCGACTCTCCTAGTCATAACACGTGAACGGGTTGTGGTTTCGTGTCTAGCTCTTGGGAGTGTTGTTAGGAGTAACCTTATTTGTAGTAAGAAATGGTCTTGTTTTACGGAAGGCATTTTTTACGCTGATTTTTCCATCTTTCAGGGTAAACACGTCTACCATACGAGCTTCGATGACTGTGCCATCAGGGTTAGTCGCAGAGAACGTTGATTCACTCACCGCGCGGTCGCCACACACAAAGTGGACAGGGTCGCTCCAGGCTGCATCTGGAAAGTTCTGCCAAACCAATTCAAAGCTATTGCGAACGGCTTCATACCCTTCGATAGTGTTTCCAAGTACGCCTTCTCCTGCCACGGTGTGGAAGACACAGTCTTCGGTCATAAACGACATTAGCGCTTCAATATCATGGTTATTCCATGCATCACTAAAAGACTGTAAAAAGGCGGTGTCGACTTGGTTTTCCAGCACGAATGTCGCTGCATTGGTTTGCATATTCATATTCCAGAATCCTTTATGTTTTCGTTATTGGTTTAAATTTCAGTAGCTTTGCGCCACTTTTTATTAGAGTGTTTAAACTAGATTTGTGAGAAATTTAACAACTTGATAACAAGCTTAGCCACTCTAACTTCGAGTTACTTTATAAACAATCTTTAAGCTCACAGATTTCATCTTTTTATAATTTAATTGGTGTTCTAATTTTATTTATCCTGTAAATCACTAGATTTATATGAGATCTAAATAAAACCGGTGAAAATATTAGACTTTAGTCGAAATCAAAATCTTGATGGTACTTTCGGCCATACTGCTCAAGCTGGCGATCATGAGTATTAACTTGTAATTCGATATTACCCTCACTTTTATTAATCGCTTGATTACTATCTACATGGGCTTCATTTTTTAAATCAGCCAGTTTCTCTTCAATATATTCTGTCGGTTCATTTAAAACATTCATGGAGATTAATTCCTTTATCAGGTTTACTTTCGCTGATGGAAGAATATGAACGGACACTAGACCGTTTGAATATTCTTTCTCATCGTACAAAGGCTGAATGGCATCATTGCCACCTTCCTTAAATGGGTGAATGGAATACCACTTGTCTTTTCGTTGCTCTTGCTGATCACAATCAGCCACATTGAATATCTGAGTCCTATTGAGATCACATGGTGAGTTGAAAACACTAACCTCATGATAATCAATAGGTTTAATAATATTGATACAATCTTTACTTTGGCTATGACATACAGACCACAGCGCATTAATCAGGTTATCTGTCCATTCAAGCAAACGGGTTGGAAACCCCTGTTTCTTGGCTAAACACATCAATAACCAATCGTTTATCTCGTGTACACTCAACGAGTGCCCGCCATAAACTCTCACAGTCGAAAGCAGTTCTTGTTCGACACGGCGAATATTCTTTCGATTTGATCGACCTAAGCTTGGCATCAGGTTATTATTTTCATAATCACACACGTTGTAAATTAAACCACGATGCCCACTACAATCAGCAATGAGCGAATCGATTATTTCATACAGTTCTTCTATTGAACTTATATAACGTTTATTTTTCACAGCATGCATGTAATAAGTCACCTAATTTAAATCCGGTACAATCCAAATATCAACATTACGGCTATCCAATAGCCAATTAACATCGTTATCTATAACTTTCCAAAATGATAATAGGTATATATCTTCTTAAAAAACGTAATATTTGTGGACCCATTCGTTAAGGATCGATTAATAATAACGAGTGACAAAGTGTATATAGCTAGAACCACTTATGTTCCTAATGAACATTTAATTAGTGTTCTAATGTTTAACTAGAAATTATTGAACTAAGCGTTTACGTTCTTCACTTAAGCACTTTTCCAATGCCCGTTAATATTGCCCGACCACGCTCTTTATAATGCGGTGGCCGGACAAACTTCCTATGACTTATACGTAATCTTTGTATTTATCTAGGAAACGAACCGGTGTTGATAGTGCATCTCGACGGAACGGGTCGCCCAACTCCTGAGTACACATGATTTCAATGATGGTTGTTTTACCTTCGTTCATTTGCATGTCGATGGCTTTTTGCAAGGTTGGGCCTACATCTTCTAGCTTATCAACCGTGATACCTTCCGCGCCCATAGCTCGAGCAATCTCTGCAAAGCTTTGGTTTTCAAGTTCACCGGCAACAAAGCGTCGGTTGTAGAAGTCGACTTGGTTCTTCTTCTCTGCACCCCACTGACGGTTGTGGAATACCACGGCTGTCACTGGAATGTTATGACGAACACATGTCATGGTTTCCATCAAGCTCATGCCCCACGCACCGTCGCCAGCATAAGAAATAGCTGGACGATGAGGTGCCGCTGCTTTCGCACCAATGATGGTCGGGAACGCGTAACCACAGTTACCAAAACTCATTGCAGCAAAGAAGCTACGTGGTTTTTCAAAGCGTAAGTAGCTGTTTGCTACTGAGTTGATGTTACCGATATCCGTTGAGACCATAACGTCTTCAGGCATCGCTTTTTCTAGCTCACGTAATACTTGGCGTGGGTGTAGATATTCACCACCAGAGAACGGAGTCTCGTGTGAGTTTTCCTCAATCATATCTAAGCTGAAAGAGTCACGTTCGTGTGTCCACTCATCAAGCTCTTTTTCCCAAAGTGCTTTTTCTGTTGCGACTGTGTCTTGACGAGCGCCTTTGTTGTCATCACACAACAGTGCACGGCCTTCCAATCTTTCAGATAGAGCAACCGCAGCGGCTTTCGCGTCGCCACAGATACCAACAGAGATCTTCTTAACTAGGCCAAGCATCTTGTTATCTGCATCAATCTGAATGATTTTCGCGTTCTTAGGCCAGTAGTCCATGCCATGTTGAGGCAAGGTACCAAATGGACCAAGACGTGTACCCAAAGCGATAACCACATCCGCTTGAGCCATCAACTTCATTGCAGCTTTCGAACCTTGGTAGCCTAAAGGACCACACCATAATGGGTGACTAGCAGGGAAAGAGTCATTGTGCAGGTAGCTGTTCACTACTGGTGCACCTAATCTTTCTGCCAACGCTGCACACTCTTGAACTGCATCGGCCATTACCACGCCACCACCAGAAATGATGACTGGGAATTTCGCTTCAGCAATCAGGTCTGCCGCTTCATTCAGAGATTTTTCACCACCTGGACCGCGGTCTAAACGCGCAGGTTTAGGGATCTCGGTTTGAGTTTCACCGTAGAAGTAGTCACGTGGAATGTTCAGCTGAGTCGGACCCATTTCGCTCATTGCGCGGTCAAAGCATCGGCCTGTGTATTCCGCCATACGATCTGGGTGCGTTACGTGTCCTTGATACTTAGTAAACTCTTGGAACATTGGAAGCTGGTTACACTCTTGGAAACCACCTAAGCCCATTGTTTTTGTACCTGTCTCTGGCGTCACAATTACAACTGGGCTATGTGCCCAGAACGCCGCTGCAATCGCAGTCACACAGTTACTAATACCCGGGCCATTTTGCCCGATAACTACGCCATGGCGACCAGATACACGAGAGTAACCATCTGCCATGTGAGCAGCTCCTTGCTCGTGTACCACTGGGACCAATCGAATGCCAGCAGGAGCAAAGATATCCATTGCGTCCATAAATGCTGACCCCATGATGCCGAACATGTCGGTAACATCATTAGCAACCATAGTTTCAACGAACGCTTCTGATGGTGTCATTGTTACTGTGCCGGAAACAACCGTACGTTTTTCTTGCTCACTCATTCTTCCATTCTCCTTGAGTTAACCAAAATTTCATTTTTCGGAATGAATTGTCTCTTTTTCGAATTCAATTTCACCTTAGTAGTAGAATTTTTGCGCGTCAACTTTTTATATTAAATTGGAACAATTCATTCTAATTAATAAAACTGGATCACATTATTGGTAGTTTTTCGTACAAAAAGTGCCATTAACTTAAGAGGAGCTGTTAATAATCGATGACATATCGCGATAGCAGCGACAAGTGATGAGCTATATAGAGGGAAATATGATGAAAGAGGCGCAATTGATACCAACGCAACCGGTAAGTGTGAGAGAACGCTTTGGGATCGACAGCAACCTAACCGTGATGGCATTTGAACATGTGGGCGAATATGTTCCTAAAGTCGATCCTAATTACTGTTTTGATCCTGAAGTAACACTAGCGATATTGGCGGGGTTCACCTCCAATCGACGCACGCTGATACAAGGTACACACGGAACGGGCAAGTCTTCTCACATTGAACAAATCGCCGCGAGATTGAACTGGCCATGCTTGAGGATCAACCTAGACGGACACTTAAGCCGATTGGATTTCATAGGAAAGGACAGCATCGTCATTAAAGATGGAATGCAGGTGACAGAGTTTAAAGAAGGCATTCTTCCGCAAAGTATCCAGCAACCCATAGCTCTGGTCTTAGACGAATACGATGCAGGACGACCAGATGTGATGTTTGTGATCCAACAACTCTTAGAGCAAGACGGCAAATACACCTCTTTAGAGCAAAACCGAGTGATCACGCCTCACCCCTCTTTCCGGCTATTTGCTACCTGTAACACGCTTGGTTTGGGTAACTTCTCGGGTTTATATTCCGGAACTCAAGTACTTAACCATAGTCAGCTTGACCGATGGAACATCATCGCCACGCTTAACTATTTAGATCCGCAACATGAAACCAAGATCGTGTTATCAAAGCGCCCAGAGCTGAACAGTGAAAGTGGTCAGCAGTTAGTAGAGAAAATGATCGCAACCGCTGGTTTAACTCGAAATGGTTTTAGAGCAGGCGATCTGTCGACGGTAATGTCTCCGAGAACCGTGATCACATGGGCTGAAAACATCCGTATATTCGATAACGTAGCGACTGCATTTAGGCTTTCATTCCTAAACCGTTGTGAAGATGAAGAGAAAGAGCTAGTGAGCGAATATTACTTCCGCTGCTTTGGTGAGACTCTTGAAACGCATACTCAAAGTTATGTGCAGTCGGAGTCGTAAACCATGGCCAATGTTTCTTCTCAGCAGAAAAAGATCCTCGACCTTGGTGTGTCTGTCGCTAGAGCGATCAGTGGTGAATTGAACCTGAATTATCGGGGAGAGCGTCTCTATAACGGCAACAACCCTTGCTATTATCAGTCTGCCCACACCAACGATCTCACCTTTGTGTCTCGCCATGAGTTGAAAAACAGCAAGCTTTCGATGCAAGGAAAGATCGATTCATCTGCATTACGACTCTTGCTTTCCGACACAAATCTTCACTATTCACTACGACCTAAAAACGAAGTCGAACGTCTGTTATATGATTTCTGCGAACAAGTACGAATTGAATCGCAAGTTCCGCTTTATCTAAAAGGCGTGACTAAGAGCATTCAATTCAACTTTGCTTATTGGAGCGACCAATATCATCAGAATGGTTTTACTGAATCTCGAATTGGGATGCTACTGTTCACGCTGATGCAGGTCATCCACACCCGCTTAACCGGTGTTCCAGTTTCGGAACCAATTGCGGAAACCATTGAATCGACTCGCTCCGGCATCGTGCCTATTTTCGGAAGCAGCCTGAAGCGCTTGAAGGAGCATCGAGCCGACCAACAACAGTTTGCTCACTGCGCCAATGAACTGGCCTTTTTAGCGCAAGAGCTCATCAACCAAGAGCAAGAGAGTAATAGCTCAACCACGCCAACGGTTGAAGAAGACATCAAGATCCTCGCGCAGCTTGCCCTTATCGTTGATGGCGACATTCAAGATGAAGACGTCGATACCGATATCACGGGTAGTAGTAAGGTGTTTGAACTGTCGGGCGCCAATTATCAGGTCTTTAATTCAGAATTTGACCAAGTGGTTGCCGCAGATAAACTCGTCAGGCGCGCCCTGTTACTCGAGCTTAGGCAAAAGCTCACCGATGACATTATGGCGAGACAAGTGAACACCCGCCGTTTAGCCGCTATGCTCACCAGCTTTGTTGCGACGCCCCAAAGGAATCGACGTCAGGATCATTTGGAAGAAGGCATCGTCAACGCCACCACTATCACCAAACTCATCACATCACCGTTGGATCGTGCTGTCTTTTATCAACCTGACATTGGCGCGTCTCATCAATGTGCCATCACATTTCTAATGGACTGCTCAGGTTCTATGCAAAAACACAGTCACAAGCTAAGTTTGTTGATGGATACGATTCTCAAATCCGTTGGGCTAGCCAACATTCCTTTTGAGATTATTGGCTTCACCACCAATAACTGGAACGGTGGTAAGGTTTATCGGCAGTGGCTCAAGCAAGGTCAGCCAAAACACCCAGGCCGCTTAAACGAAGTTAGACATATTGTGTTTAAGGATTTTGATACACATTGGAGACGCTCTCGCCTTGGCATTGCTAGCCTTCGTAAAGCCGATATATTTAAAGAAGGGATTGATGGCGAAGCGGTTCAGTTCGCTAGCCTTCGGCTGCAACAGCACAGCGCGCAGAGAAAGGTTTTAATCGTGTTCTCAGACGGCTGTCCGATGGATACTGCCACCAGCACTGCCAACGATCAGTTCTATTTGGATAACCATCTCAAACAAGTGATCGAGCGCGAATCGAGCCAAAACAGTATCGAAATTCATGGTGTGGGAATGGGCGTCGATTTAAGCCCATACTACCGAAGTAACATCACTTTAGATGTGCAGGAGAGCTGCTTGTTTGGGTTATCTAGGAGTATCTTTGAGATGCTAAAGCGTTAAGGTTTATGTTTGTACGTGTGCTCAGGTGAGCTATTACGTTTCGGTGAGCAGTGACGTATCGGCTAGCATGCCGCTAGCCTTTTATCTGATGTTCTTAAGAGGTGGCGAGCAACTAAGAGATAACAAGAAACTAAGATATAGCAAGCAACGACCATGCAGAGACAGCCATTAAATACCCACCAATCAACATCAGCACAATAAATACCAGCTTTCTGAGTTGGTCATTCGACAACGGCGGTGGGAAGCGCCGAGCAAACATAGTGACAAGTGCAACCAAAGGAACAGCAATAGCGGATAACCACAGTATGCTCTGTTCCATATCGCCTGCAGCGTAGACATTCACAGTACGAGACATAGAGGTACAAGCGAACACCATCAGCAGTGTGCTTCGCACCAGATCGAGCGTAAAAGGCTGCCGATAGAGGTGGTAAACAATCGGTGGACCCGCCATTCCAAACAACCCTCCCGCTAGCCCAGAGCTAAAACCAGATAACAAAAACGATACAGTTGCCGAGCGCTCTTTTCTGGTTTTAGGTTTGAACATAAAACTCAAACCTGCGAATAGCACCATCGCACCCAATAGTCCTCGGAGAATATGCGTTGCTGAATCGCTCAACTCGTCCAGTAAAAACACACCAAGTGACACGCCGGGGATAATACCGATCACTAACACCACCAGAATCTTGAGCTCCCCAAGTAATGGTTTACCCATTAAAGCGACCAAGCAATTGAACAAGGTCACAATACTGACCACAGCGGCTATAACGGGTAAAGAAACCAAATTAAGGCTGACCGTCAAACCAATCACGATGATACCGAGGCCAAAACCCGTGACAGTTTGGAAGTAGGTACCGACCGCAATAGTGGCAAGAATGGCGAGTAAAACAGGTAACTCCATTAGCAATCCTAATTGGGTTGTTTTGCGTTTGATTTGAATGTGAGTATCAGCTTCAGGAGCTCGATTTTAATACCTGAACTCAAATGTCGATTCTTCGCTATTTTCAGAATCAGCAGCAGCTTCAATATCAGCCTTAGAGTTAGACACTTTCCCTTGCTGCGCTTGTACGGCGGTCACCGCAATTACGTTAAAGATATCTTCGGCACTACACCCTCTAGATAAGTCATTGGCGGGCTGATTCAGCCCTTGTAGCAAAGGACCAATCGCGACCGCGCCACCTAACCTTTCTGCGAGCTTATAACCTATATTCCCCGCTTCCAAATTAGGGAATATCAACACGTTAGATTGACCTTTCACTTCTGAATCGGGCAACTTTTTCGCGGCTATTTCAGTGACAATCGCAGCATCGAGTTGAACGTCCTGATCGACGGCTATTCCGGGACAACACTGTTTCACTAACTGAGCGGCATTGCGAACCTTATCGACCGATTCGTGTTTAGCACTACCGTTGGTAGAAAATGACAACATTGCCACCTTAGGTTCTTCCATAAGCAGCGTTTGAGCACTGTTTGATGCGGCCACTGCGATCGATGCAAGCTCGGTTTCATTGGGGTTAATCACCAAACCACAATCACTGAAAATCATGCCGCCTTTAAGATTATGGAAAGGCTCGCACAACATCATCAGAAAGAAGCTCGATACCAATTCACTGTCTGGTGCTGGCCCGATGATCTGCAGCGCAGCTCGCACCACATCTGACGTTGTATAAACCGCGCCATTTACTGTGCCGTCAACTAGCCCTTCTCTTACCATCAAGTTGGCAAAAATCAGTGGGTCTTTGACCATTTCTAAAGCATCGTCGTACGACATGCCTTTGGCTTTCCTTAACTGATGAAGCCGCTCGGCTAACACTTCTTTAAGTGCAGATACCTCAGGTGAAACAATGTGAATGCCCGCGAGATTAATGTGGTTCAACTGCGCCGCTTCGATAATCGCCTTTTCATCACCGACCAGCGTGATGTAAGCGAGCTGTTTATCTATCGCCAATCGCGCCGCTTTGAGTACACGAGGGTCTTCCGCTTCGCTCAAAACCACTCGCTTACGATCTAAGTGAGCCTTGTCAATAATCCGTTCAATCGCCTTCATCTTAAAATTCCATTTATTGAGATTAATTGTTCCATAATTTATATTTATATTATTGGAATAATAAAAAAGGTCAAATTTTATTCAGATAATTGAAGATTTTTAATTTGGTATGTACACTCTTATACATAGACATATCGCAAGGATGAATCACTGTATGCAAACAGAAACACCACAAGTTCAAGGAGATACACCCACTCTCCGACTTTTTGCACTATTAGAGGTGATAGCGCAAAAAGATGAGTTTATTTCTCTTCAAGGGCTCGTCGAAGAAACCGGACTACCGAAACCAACTCTGCACCGCATGCTGCAACAATTGGAAGCCGCGGGCATCATTCAAAGAGATGGTGACGAAAAGCATTACAGCTCTGGCATTCGACTCCGAAAACTTGCTGAAAACCTACTGTTCAATAGCACCATGCACAGTGCACGACGCACGATTCTTGAAAACCTTCGAGCAGAAGTCGGCGAGAGCTGCAACCTAACAGCACTGTCGAGCGGTGAGATCATCTACCTTGACCGAGCGGAAACCGAAGCGCCACTTCGCTTCCATTTGCAACCCGGCTCTCGCGTGCCCGTGCATTGCTCGGCAACAGGCAAACTGTTTTTGGCTCACATGTCGAAATCACAACGCAGAAGACTGATCGAAAGTGTGCCACTCACTCAATACACCGTGAAAACCATTACCGACTATTCGACATTAGAGAAAGACATCGAAGAAGCGAAGATCCAAGGTTTTGCGATTGATGATGAAGAGTTCTTACCGGGGTTAGTCTGTATCGCCGTATTGATACCGTCTTCTACTGGCCAATCCAATCTCGGCTTAGCAATACAAGCACCAGTGATTCGAGTAAAACCAGACGAAGCAATTAAGTTTCTGCCAGCGCTTCAAAAAGCAGCCAAAGCGCTCGCGAAGATAGAGTCTGATAACTGGGGCTAGTGAGAATATTTATCTCAGAGAATGACCAAGAGCAGCAAATCAACATCAATGCCCTTCGACCAATGAACATTTGGTCGAAGTCATTTGAACACTCGCCAACCCGCACATAAGCAACACGTCTAAAGTAATCACAACAAAGGAATCACGATGCTAAACATTAAGAACCAGCACTTACTCTCTTTTATGGTGACAGAAGCGAACAACGCAGTTGCAGTCACAAACCCAGCAACGGGTGAGCTTATTGGGCATGCGCCAATCTCATCGGAGGCGGAGTTAGAGAACGCTATCAAGCGAGCTCATGTTGCGCAGAAAGAGTGGGCAAAAATTCCCGCTAAATCCCGTGCTGCATTGTTAAGTGGTTGGCATCAACTGATCCTTGAAAACAAAGAGGATCTTGCTCGTCTAATGACCATTGAGCAAGGTAAGCCGTTGGCAGAAGCAACGGGCGAAGTGGTTTATGGTGCAAGCTTTATTGAATGGTTTGCCGAAGAAGCGAAGCGCACTTATGGTGATTCCATTCCTAGTACCGCCGCAGGCAAACACTTGGTGACTATTAAGCAGCCAATTGGGGTGGCGAGTGCTATTACGCCATGGAACTTTCCGATTGCGATGATCACTCGCAAAGCAGCACCCGCTCTAGCTGCTGGCTGTAGTTTTATTGTGAAGCCCTCAGACGAGACGCCGCTTTCTGCGTTTGCTGTGGTTGAATTGGCTTACCAAGCAGGTATTCCTAAAGATCTACTTCAAGTCGTGCTGGGTGATAGCCCAGAACAGATTGGTGAGCTTTTCACATCACACCCTCTGATCAAAAAGATCTCTTTTACTGGTTCTACCCGAGTCGGCAGTATTTTGATGGCACAAGCTGCGAAAGGTATTAAGCGCACTTCAATGGAACTGGGCGGCAACGCACCGTTTATCGTGTTTGACGATGCAGATATCGACGCTGCGGTTCAAGGCGCAATGGCTTCAAAATTCCGTAATGCAGGCCAAACCTGTGTTTGTGCGAACCGTTTCTACGTTCATAGCAAGGTGCATGACGAGTTTGTAGCAAAATTCGACCAAGCCGTTCAGCAGCTTAAAATTGGCAACGGATTAGATGACGGTGTCACTATTGGCCCGGTCATCAGTGAAAGAGCGAAACAAAACATTCAAGGTTTGATTGACCGAGCCATTGAGCAAGGTGCGAACCCCGTATCGCCAACTCAAACGCTTGATGGATTGTTTATTCAGCCTGTCATTCTTAAAGACGTGAAACACGATATGGACATCGTCCAACAAGAGATCTTTGGCCCTGTCGCACCTGTGATGAAATTCGACACCGATGAAGAACTTATCGAAATGGCCAACGACACCATTTACGGTTTGGCGTCTTACTTCTACAGCCAGAATATCCACCGCGTATGGCTGGTAGCAGAAGCTCTTGAATACGGTATGGTCGGTATTAATGACGGTATGATCTCTACTGAAGTCGCGCCTTTCGGTGGGGTTAAGCAATCAGGGATTGGCCGCGAAGGAGCTAAAGAAGGCATCGATGAGTACATGGATATCAAGTATCTGTGTTTTGGTAGTAATTAAGTCTCGAAAGTAATTAGGTTTAGTCGTAATTAAGCCTGACTCTTAGACATCAATAAGCTTAAACATCGAATAACCCAACTAACACCTCTCTTCTGAGCTTCCCACCACACACAAAAAAAGCAAAAAAAAAAAACCGCGCTAAATTAGCGCGGCACCTTGGGCTCGGTTCAAATAGGGGGACTTCTTTTTTTATTATTTATTGTGCAGTTCCTTTCAGCTTCAGTCGCATAGCATGCAACACAGGCTCGGTATAACCACTCGGCTGAGCACAGCCTTCAAATACCAACTGACACGCTGCTGAAAACGCAATGCTGTTTTCAAAATCTGGCGCCATATTTTGGTAGCTTGGATCCCCTGCATTCTGTCCATCAACCACTGCCGCCATACGTTTCATGGTTTTCATTACTTGGGCTTCATCGCAAATACCGTGGCGTAACCAGTTGGCAATGTGTTGGCTCGAAATACGCAATGTCGCGCGGTCTTCCATTAGCCCTACATCGTTAATATCTGGCACTTTCGAACAACCGACTCCTTGGTCAATCCAACGAACTACGTAACCAAGAATACCTTGAGTATTGTTGTCCAATTCATTTTGGATATCTTTAGCCGTCAGCTTTTGATTACCTAATAGCGGGATAGTTAGAATATCGTCGACATTTGCTCTCACACGCTCACGAAGCTCTTTCTGACGGCTCGGTACACTCACTTTGTGATAGTGGAGCGCATGCAAAGTTGCTGCGGTTGGAGAAGGAACCCAAGCGGTATTTGCACCTGCTTGTGGGTGTCCGATTTTCGCGTCCATCATCTTCGCCATATTGTCTGGCTCTGGCCACATACCTTTACCAATCTGGGCTTTACCTTGCAGGCCACAAGCTAAGCCAAGATCAACATTCTGATCTTCGTATGCGCCAATCCAAGTCATGGTTTTCAGCTGTGTTTTAGGCGCAAATGGCCCCGCTTCCATACTGGTGTGAATTTCATCTCCGGTTCGGTCTAAGAAGCCAGTGTTGATAAACACGACACGGTCTTTGGCTGCGCGAATACACTCTTTAAGGTTAACCGATGTACGACGCTCTTCGTCCATAATGCCGACTTTGATCGTGAATCGATCTAGCCCTAATGCATCTTCAATGCGACCAAACAATTCATTGGTGAAGGCGACTTCTTCAGGACCATGCATTTTAGGTTTAACTA
The DNA here is from genome assembly GCF_014879975.1 of Vibrio bathopelagicus. Classification (NCBI taxonomy): domain Bacteria; kingdom Pseudomonadati; phylum Pseudomonadota; class Gammaproteobacteria; order Vibrionales; family Vibrionaceae; genus Vibrio; species Vibrio bathopelagicus. Next base: position 1,728,948 of record NZ_CP062501.1, read on the forward strand.
TATTGATGCTGTTCGCGGTCGAGTTTTGGTACGCGCTGTTGCCTTTTAAATCATGCATCGCGATTAGCGAAGTGATCATGCCATCCATAATGCCTTCAGGTACTTCGTTACCGTCAGCATCAATAATGGCAGGGTTAGTCATGAGATGGCCCACGTTGCGGATGAACAGCATGCTGCGACCTTTCAGCGAGATCTCGCCTCCCGTCACACTGGTGTATTGACGATCTGGATTTAGGTTACGAACGATGGTTTTGCCGTTTTTCTCTAGCGACTCTTGTAAGTCACCTTTCATCAAACCTAACCAGTTACGGTAAGCCAGTGCTTTGTCTTCACCATCAACCGCAGCTACTGAGTCTTCGCAATCCATAATGGTGGTGAGAGCCGATTCCACCAGCACATCTTTAATACCAGCCACATCAACGCTGCCAATTGGCGCGCTCGGGTCAATTTGAATTTCGATATGGAGATTATTGTGCTTAAGCAGAATGCTTGAAGGTGCACTTGCATCACCTTGGTAACCAATGAATTGGTTGCGATCGATTAGAGTGACTTCTTCGCCGTTGTCTAAGGTCGCTGTTAGTGTATTGCCAATGCTAACGTTGCTGATGCAGTATTTGGTCACGTCTTTATGGGAGACACCGTTGAGAGGTGCAGCATCATCAAGGAAACCTCGAGCGTAGCTCACTACTTTAGCGCCACGTACAGGGTTAAAGCTTCCACCCTTTTCTGCACCATCACTTTCGCTGATGACATCGGTGCCGTAAAGCGCATCGTATAAACTACCCCAACGCGCATTAGCCGCGTTAAGTGCAAAACGTGCATTCATAATAGGTACAACAAGCTGCGGGCCCGCTTGTGTTGCAATTTCAGGCTCAACGCTTGCGGTGGTTACTTGAAAGTCTTCGCCCTCAAGGACTAAGTAGCCAATCTGCTGTAAGAATTGTTTGTACTCTGCCGCATCTAGCGTTTGTCCAGCACGCTCTTGGTGCCAAACGTCAATTTGATGTTGAAGATCGTCACGCTTGATAAGCAATGCGCGGTTCTTTGGAGCCAAATCTTCAAGGATGGTTGCAAAAGATTGCCAAAAGTCTTCAGCGACAATGCCTGTTCCAGGAATGACCTGGTCATTAATTAATTGGTAGAGGGTGCTATCAATGTTCAAGCTTCCCTGTTGAATACGACTGCTCATAAAATCTCTCTCAAGCTAACTGATGACTACTCAATATATTTACTTAACTGACTTAAATTTAAATAACTAGTTTAAACTTACTTAACGGGCGTAAATTTAGCTAATTTATGCCAGTTATACTGGATATTCATATAAAAAATACCCTACAAACTGTGTTATTCCGTCACACCACTCTCTATTTCATTGGCGACACTTTTAATCAATCGGCGCATCCACTGATGGTCGGGATTGGTTTGCAACAATGGACTCCAAGCCATTTTCACCTCAAAGGGTTCAATAGCGAATGGGGCGGGTTTGATTAACAGCCTAGGGTTATTGCGCTGCAATTGCGCGGCTTTGGTTGGGATAGTCAGGATCAGGTTCTTCTGTTGAGCGAAGAGAATCGCCGACAGGTAGTGTCGTGTGAACACCGTGATATTACGCGTTTTACCAATGCGCATTAGTGCTTCATCAATCCACCCGAGCTTTTGTGCTTCGCTTGGGTTTATCCCAACACCCGTGCCCATACCCGTCTTACTTACCCAAATGTGTTGCGCCTTTAGATAAGACAAAATATCGAAGTTGTCGGCTATCGGGTTATCACAACTAAATAGGCAAGAGAACCCGTCATGCCAAAGGCTCATCTGGTGGAACGACTGTGGAATGTCGTCAAAACGGTTGATGATAATATCAACAGTGCCTTGCTCCACATCCTGATAACTCACGTCACTTGGCGTCATGATATCCAATCGTATTTTCGGTGCTATCTCGCTCAACTTTTTCAATAGCGGCTGAATAATGGTCGACTCAGCATAGTCACTCGCCATGATACGAAACACACGCTCACTGTCTTCTGCATTAAACTCCGTGGTCGGTTGCAATGTCTTTTCTACATTCGCCAAGATGTTTCGAATCAGTGGCTGCAGTTTGTGTGCTCGCTCAGTCGGTATCATCCCTTCACTGGTTCTCACCAACAGCGGGTCTTCAAACAGATCGCGTAGTCGGCGCAGTCCATTACTCATGGCTGGTTGAGTTATTCCTAATTGATTTGCCGCTCGTGTAACGTTTCTTTCACGCAGCAACATGTCTAAATACACAAGTAAATTAAGGTCTATACGAGCAATATTCATAAGAAAAATACCGAATATAATAACTATAAATTAACAAAATTATCACATACATGGTTATTCTTTGTCCATGGTTAGATTTAATCCAAATCGAATGACCTCGCCAAATTGGCCAACATGTCCACGTGAAACTAAGGAATAGTTATGTCGCAAATTACACAAGATATCGAAAAGATTGAAGTTGCAAAAAGCGCTGCTGGTGCTCCATGGGATGCAATCAACCCTGAATCTGCAGCTCGTATGCGAGCTCAAAACAAATTCAAAACAGGTCTGGATATTGCGCAATACACGGCAGATATTATGCGTGCAGACATGGCGGCTTACGACGAAGACAGCTCTCAATACACTCAGTCTCTGGGTTGCTGGCATGGTTTCATCGGCCAACAAAAGCTGATTTCTATTAAGAAGCACTTTGATGGCAAGACAGACCGTCGTTACCTATACCTTTCAGGTTGGATGGTTGCAGCACTTCGCTCTGACTTCGGTCCACTTCCAGACCAATCTATGCATGAAAAAACGTCAGTTGCTGGCCTAGTAGAAGAGCTATACACCTTCCTACGCCAAGCGGATGCTCGTGAGCTAGGTGGCTTATTCCGTCAGCTAGACGCGGCACGTGAAGCGGGCGATGTTAACCAACAAGATCTTATCCAAGACAAAATCGACAACCACGTAACACACGTAGTACCAATCATTGCGGATATCGATGCAGGTTTCGGTAACGCAGAAGCGACTTACCTAATGGCTAAGCAGATGATTGAAGCGGGTGCATGTTGTCTGCAAATCGAAAACCAAGTAGCCGATGAGAAGCAATGTGGTCACCAAGACGGCAAAGTAACGGTTCCTCATGCTGACTTCCACGCAAAACTTCGCGCACTTCGTTACGCTTTCCTTGAACTAGGCATCGACAACGGCGTTATTGTTGCTCGTACCGATTCACAAGGTGCAGGTCTAACAAAAGAAATCGCAGTAGTGAAAGAACCTGGTGACCAAGGTGACATCTACAACTCATACCTAGATGTTGAAGAGATCGATGTTGCAGATATGGCTGAAGGTGATGTTTGCTTCAACCGTGACGGTAAACTAGTTCGTCCTAAGCGTCTGCCTTCAGGCCTATACCAATTCCGCGAAGGTACGGGCGAAGATCGCTGTGTATTTGACTGTATCGAAGCTATCAACGCAGGTGCTGACCTACTTTGGATTGAGACTGAGAAACCACACATCGGTCAAATCAAAGAGATGATGGATGGTGTACGTGAAGTTCACCCTAACGCTAAGCTGGTATACAACAACTCTCCATCATTCAACTGGACGCTAAACTTCCGTCAACAAGCATACGATGCAATGGCAGCAGCAGGTAAAGATGTATCAGCATACGACCGTGCAAGCCTAATGAGTGCGGAATACGATGAAACTGAACTGTCTGCAAGTGCTGACGAGAAGATTCGTACATTCCAAGCGGACGCATCTCGCGAAGCGGGTATCTTCCACCACTTGATTACTCTACCGACTTACCACACAGCAGCACTGTCTACCGACAACCTTGCAAAAGAATACTTCGGTGACCAAGGCATGCTGGGCTACGTTGCTAACGTTCAACGTAAAGAGATCCGCCAAGGTATTGCATGTGTTAAACACCAAAACATGTCTGGTTCAGACATGGGTGATGACCACAAAGAATACTTTGCTGGTGAAAATGCGCTAAAAGCAGCGGGTGAAGCGAATACGTCTAATCAATTTGATTAATCGTTAACAGCGTTTCCCTTCTAGAATCTCCCCTTCCCTTTTCCCTGTTAGGTGCCGGGAGGGAGGAGGTTTTGGGATGAAGCTTGTACTGCCGGCTTCATCTCAAAGCCTCAGATTTGTGTTCCACACCACTGTGACCCTGAAAAATTCTGTTTAAACTGATCATATTCCTGTTTGTTGAATTTCCTATTTATTGATATGCCTATTTATTGAGAGTGCCTATGACTTCAATACCGACACACCTACAAGATGCTAAAACACTGCTGTCAGAAAATGGTTTCGCTACTGGTGATACTTGGTATCACGGCACATCCTCAGCCTTGCTCGCTTCAATCCAAGGCCAAGGGCTGAAACGCTCAGGAGACAAAGCACTCAATGAAGCCGCTTCAAAAACTATGGCAACGATTGGCAACAACTACACAGAATCCGTTGAGCCAGTTTTCTTAACTCAGAGCAAAGAACTGGCCTACTACTGGGCTCAGCAAACCATTCGCGAGCGCAGCACTCGTTTTGAGGGTGAGGAGCACCCTATCGTGTTAGCGGTAAATTTAACGGACAAACAACGTGCCAAAGTAAGACCGGACGTTGGCGCAATGAGCTTATTAATGATGAGTGTTGGCGAACAATTCATGGCTCACTTAACTGAGATCTATCAAGAGAACAACATCGTAGGCCCAGACATCGAACTGCGCACTGCGGATCGTATGGACTATCTCAATAAACTTGGAATGGCCTACATTGATGAAGACATCAGCCGTGCTTGTGTGCAAGAGCTGTCAGAGCCTGAACTGGCCAGTCAATCAGGTTCATGACGTAAGCAATATTCAGAATAAAAAATGGCTCCTAAGTAGGAGCCATTTTTATGTGTGCGATGTTATTTACATGCTAGTTAATCAATGGACACAGGCGACCTTGTTGCGCAGCTTGCGTCATTGTCATCTCACCCTGCAACGAACGATACACAATGGTGTTCCAAACTTCGCCATTATCCATCTCAAAATCGATAGCATAGTTCAAACCGCTGACAACCTGAGTTCGAACACTCAAGATTTTATCAAGCTTCGCAGCGGTATTCATTTGTCCCAGAACCACATCTAAAGCTTGCTTTGCTTCTGGCGTGATATCACTTTGTGACCAACCACCTGTCAGGTTTTTAGTGCTACAGATCGGATTCGCTTTCTCTTGTGATTGAGCGGAAACATCAGATTCCTGACTACATCCAGCTAACGCAGCGACACTAAACACGGTTGCTAATCCAAGTAATGATGTTAATCGTACTTTTTTCATGAATCCTCTCTACATCGTTCATTCAGTCATTTACGAGAGGTTACTCGTAATGATGTTTCATATGCAGGCAAGCTTAGACCTTAAATGTCATCACTTCATCAGAGATTATGGTGTAACTACTCTATAAATACAGAAGATTGTCAGAAAGCAAAGCCGGACACTACTGCCCGGCTTGTCTCCGCTACTTAATTGATATTTAGATGGATGGCGTTTTCGTTAATGCTTTTTATTTACTGCCTGTTTTGCTAGTGAAAATAAACCAACATTTCGACATCATCCCCTTGCTGTTCTGCACTGAGTAAGAAGTGCAAATAGCCTTCTTCTGTTACAGGAATTTGTAGGTATTCATTACTGCCTCGGTAATCCGATGCATAGTCATGTTGTCCTGCTGTTGGCCAATATGAATGGCTTGCAAACAGATCAACATTACCTGTATTCGACTGTCCATTCTCCGCATTGTCACTATTATCGTTCAACCACACTCGCACCTCTTGTACGCCCTCTGGCACATAGACTGCTGCATAACGTCGTTGATGCACAGTCAATACTTGAGCCTGACCTGATTCCAATACTATTGGCGTTAAGTCATCTTGTTCTTGTGATGGAGGTGTCGGTGTTTCTGTCTCTAGCGATGCCAACAGTGTCACGTCATTGAAATCGGTGCGCCCTGCAATACTCATGTAGTAGCGACCAGGTTTAATGTAGCCCGATGCCTCTGGCTCAAACGTCACTATCTCATTACTGCCATTGTGATATTGGCTGAATTCAAAGTCATAGTAATGTGCTTGTTTGTTGTAGCTCATGTAAAGATCAGCATCACCTTGAACTTCTCCTTCAATCGAAACCTCAAAATGCGTGGTGTTCTCTGGTACATCGACGTAGAACAACTGCTCGCTGTACGCCTTGCCGTTCAACACTACACTTTGGTTTGCTGTAAATACCATGGCTTGGTCTGTCGGATTTGTAGGATCAATCGGATCTGTGGGATCAGTAGGCTCTGTTGGTTCACTTGAAACGGTGTCTAGCCAACGTTCAAACTCACCATTGTATTGCTGGCCAAGCACTTTCACCTGTTGCGCCCATTTGGAAAATTGGCCAGTACGAGACAGTACCAACAAGCTCTGCACCTCTTGAGGATGTTCTTCCATCATAAAGCGTACCGCTAAGTAGCCCCATCGGTAGATACGATTAGCATCATGGGAGTAAGTGGTTGAAAGCACATCCGACAGGCTCATCTTCCCGCTGTTAATCAAGCTTACCGCAGCATCGTAGCCTTGCTTGTAATGCATGAATTCGGCAAAACCTTCTAACCACCACACCACATAACCATGAGTCAAATTGTCACTAAAGGAGCCATATTGGTTAAAACGCGCATCGAGATAATGAGTGTATTCATGTTCTAAGTTGAGAATAGAGAGGTCATCGCCATTGGCGTAACGGTAAGCCACGAAACGCGCCACGTTCCCCACCTCTGCAGGGTTTCCTTCTAAGTACTGCCCACCGTTATCGGTAGTATTGCCAAATAAGAACGACGAGTAATCGATATAACTGCCTTTGCTGCCGAACACCGCCACTTCAACTCGGTTATTGTTATCGTCGGCGACAGGTTGTTGACCCGTGTTCGCGACTTGATGGAAATCGGCCTCTTTGGCGGCCAGCACATTACAAGCTTCCATCGCTTGTGCTTGCGTTAAATCTTGTGAGCGAATAATCGCAGGCCCTTGGCACTCATGACGATTGGGAAGTACACGCGTTACTAAATCACGTTTTGCTTGCTCTAGATCTAACCCATTTAGGCCTTCTGGTGCAAAGTAACTCATCATCTCGACCGCCGCTAACCATAGCTTATCGTGCTCGCTGCCCAATGGATTTTGCACCATCACCTGCTGCATAACTTGCAGTGCTTTATCTTTGGTGGCTTTATCTGGGCTTGCCAGCAAACGACCAGTTTCACGCACTGCGTTATAAACAAGGAAGCTCGCATCAGTATCTAAAGCCCACGTATTATCACGAGCGAATGCCGCTAGCGTATCGATATGTTGAGTATGACTGGCCATGTAATCGTAGAAGTCATCTCGGGCTGCATGTCCTGCCATTGCCCGGAACAGATTATTTAGCCCGTCGACCCATTGTGAGTCTTGCGCCGTTTCTTGATTAAAGTGTCTAAGTGCCGCAAGTTGCGCATCCATAGTGAGTGGAAGTTGCTTAACGTTATCGACCATCAACGTCAGACTTTTCATTGCCCCGACTTGTTCTCGTCCTTGGTCCTGCGCATTAGGGGTCGCTAGAAAAGCATTGGTAGATTGAGCAAATCGCTGGCTTAACGCCTCAGAGAAATCCTGTGTTTGCGCGTTATAGCGAACGTAATAAGCAGCGCGAACAAACTCACCAAGGTTTTCAAGTTTACGTGCTTGTTCGGCTTCACCTCGATAACGGGCTATTTCTAAGTTCAGCGCCACTTGAATACGGCTTAGGCTCGCTTCGCTATAGATATTATCTAGTGAATTATCCGATGCAGAGAACCAAGAACTGTAGCAACGGTTGCCTGCCGAAGAGACAGCGAGTGCAAGATCGGACGCCTGTTGTAGATCAAGCACCTCACACTGATTTTGAGCAAAAGAGAAACTGGACACACTGGCAAGCATACAAGCGAGCGCCAAACGATGACGTGGAAATAAACGGGTATGAGACATACAACACTCATTAGTTAATTATATATTTTGGCTCGCCGTTATATTCCTTACAGTTAGCAAGGTGAATGCAGTTGCGTATGATTTATGAGCTTGGTTCAGAAAATAGATATTTTACGTTAATTTATAAACTCAAAGGCTTATTCTCAGATTGAATAAATAAAACTCAATTCATGAGCAAAGCATATAAGTGATTGAGAGTACTCTAATTTAGGGATTCATTAATTAATTCGTACATGGCTAACCCATATTGTTAAGGGTAAGCACAAGTAGTAAACTTGAGCTCGATTATGCAACTTGTTTTTAAAAACAATAGACACTATTAGAGTTACGATTGTTCACCAAAGTAACTTTATATCAAATGCTTACTATAAATCCGTGTCGAGTTGACTGGTGCAAATCAAATAAAAATAATTATATAAACCTAGGCTAGGTTCACACCATGAAATTAACGTCGTCTTTAGACTCACTGTTGGCTAGCAGTCTGTCTATCGAAAAGAAACAACAAGCACTGATCGAGCTTGTGATCAGCTCTTATCAGCCACAAGAACGTACCGCTCTTTTCCAAACCGTCACAGACTATCGTAGACGACTATTGGCATCGTTCTTCCCAGAACATCAATACAAAAGCCTCTCCGTTTTATTTGAATTGATGGACTATCGCGATCTTATTCAACGCTATCCAAGTACCTTATCGACAGAGATGGCATTGTTAGAAGCAGCCGCAGGCCAGTGTTACATGCATTGGTTAGACTTTTGGTGCGAATGTGAAATTGCTGCCATCAAAGCAAAATCACAGCTGGACGTAAGTGCGCCCTCTCACACTGAACTCCCTATCAAAGATAGTGCTTACTATGGTGCAATCATTGAACAGATTGAAGATGATCTGCTTATGGTGCAAACGCCCTGTCATCCTCAAGGAATGCCAATCAGTGATGCCATCGCTTTAAGTAACCTTGAAGTGTTCATCAAGGGTGAGAAATGGTTTGAAATGCTGCCTTTACTGTACCTTTCACAAACTGGTAAGCACTTTATTCTACTCAAACACCCAACTGATGAAGCCTTTCCTACTCTGGTATCTTCGGCGCTGATTCAAGGTTGGTCAAAGAATGAAACGTGGTTAAGCTATGCGCCACCGTTCAGTAATGAGCAATGGCAATACTGTTTGCCCGAGCATGGTTACGATGAACTCGCTGAGTTGCAGCTTTTCACGCCATCGACACTGTCAAAATGTTACTCTCTCCCAGAATTCGATAATCAATTCCAGTTACAATTGTCCGATACACAAGCCATCTGTGAAGTGTTGCGCTTAACAGTCAGCGGTAACACCCAACAAAAACTCTACTTCCTCTATCTTGCTCAAAAAGAGCTGATGAGCGTATTACATCAAGTTGGATATAAGATCGGCTTCACTATTATCGAGCAACCTTTCATGCTTCAGTTTTATCAAGCCGTTGACCCTAAAGCATATTTCCACTCTGGATATTGCGAGCTAAATGATGATGACACCACCATTTATCGTGGATTCTGGAATTTTGAATTGATGGCCAAGGTATTCAACGACACCGATTTTCGCTGCTACAAACGTGCAGTGCGTGAGATCAGAAATTTAAGTTCAGCAGAAAAAGCAAGCTCGGTAGACAACCCAAGTTCAGTAAAAAAGGATGAACATGTTTGATTTCGGCCTAGAGGCAATAGTCTACGCCAAAGCAATAACACTGTTGGCAACGGTGGCCATCGTCGTGATGTGGTTACTCTACTATTGCTACCGCCTTAAACTCAAAAATGAAGCGATCGCGGGCACACACCATGTCGCGTACATCGCCTACTCGGCCTGTATTGTTGCGTGGATCAGCAGTAATGCTTACTTCCATACCGACTTACTGCCAGAACTTGGGGCTTCAACTGCTGTGTTGGCTGCGAAATTTGCCAACCTTGCCTCTTTCTTTGCGTTCGCCTTTGCTTATTACTTCTCGTGTCAGCTCGCCGCAGAACAACGCAACGGTAAAGTGCATGTATGGCAACAAGCGATTTTCGTCACCCTAACTGTCTACTCTTTCTTTATTAATTTAAGCCCAGGATTAACCGTTGAAGACGTTATCATTGTAGGCCCAAGTCAATTCATCATTGAGTTCGGGCCACACACATCGTACTTCTTCATTGGCATGATTAGCTTTGTTGTTCTGACTCTCGTCAATCTAGTCGCCATGCGTGCCAACAGCAGTAAGCTAACACTCACCAAAACCAGCTACATGATTGCGGGTATCTTGGTGTTCATGCTCTCGACGGCAACAATTCACCTTGGTATGACTTTCTTCTTGCGTGATTTCTCACTCACTTGGCTACCACCCGCCCTGTCTATTAGTGAGATGTTATTCGTCGGCTATGCCCTGTTGACCTCTCGTTTCTACAGCGTGAAATACCTTGCGTACATGAGCCTCAATGCTCTATTGGTGTGTGCTATTTTGGTGATACCTTTCGGCGCAATTTTTATCCCGCTGACTGACGACAACCAATGGTTAATCGCAATCCCCATCTGTGCACTTATTGGTGTGACTTGGCACGTACTCTACAAACGAGTGAGCCGCTACGCCTCTTTCTTTGTCTACGGAAACAAGAAAACACCTGTCCAACAAATCCTTGCGTTGGAAGAAGATTTCAAGCTATCAATTGATGATGCAATGCGTCGTTTAGGTAGCCTACTGCAAATCCCAGAAGACAAACTTCGCCTCGTTAACAGCAACTACAACGAAACCTTCTACGAAGATTATCTTTCGACCAACAAGTCTGTTTTGGTGTTCGACGAACTGTCTGAAGAGTTAGATTACACCGCGCCAGCGAAAAGCTCGATCAAGGCGCTGTATGAAAAGATGAGTTCGAACAATACCGCCTTGGTGATGCCTTTGTTTGGTCAGGGTAAGTCCGTTACGCACTTGTTGGTGTCATCACACAAGAGCAACGACCAGATGTTCTCTAACGAAGAGATCTCTGCGCTGCAAACCTTGTTAACTCGTGTACAAAGCACCATCGAAGCAGATCGACGCATACGCCAGAGCCGTGCACTGGCTAACTCTATCGCCCATGAAATGCGTAACCCGCTTGCTCAAGTACAATTGCACTTTGAAATCTTGAAGCTGCATATTGATAACCAAGCGCCAGCGAAACAGATCCTAATTGATATTGAGAACGGCCAAGCTGCGATTCAACGTGGTCGACAGTTGATTGATATCATCTTACGAGAAGTCAGTGACAGCTCACCCGAGCATGGGCCAATCACCATGACCTCAATCCACAAGGCCGTGGATCAAGCCGTCAGCCACTATGGTTTTGAGAATGAGAAGATCATTGAGCGAATTCGTTTACCACAACACGCTGATTTCGTGGCAAAGCTGAATGAGACCTTATTCAACTTCGTTATTTTCAACCTAATACGTAATGCGATCTACTACTTTGATTCGTATCCAGATAGCCAAATCGAGATCAGTACTAAGGACGGTTCTTATGAGAATGTACTCATTTTCAGAGATACGGGGCCAGGTATTGATGAAGCCATTGCTCACAAGATCTTCGATGACTTCTTCTCTTACCAAAAAAGCGGCGGTAGTGGTTTAGGTTTGGGCTATTGCCAACGTGTAATGCGTTCATTTGGCGGGCGAGTTGAATGTCAATCTAAGCTTGGTGAGTTTACTGAATTCCACCTGTACTTCCCTGTTGTGCCGAATGCGCCGAAAGCAGATGCTCTGCGTACGCCTTATTTCAACGATTGGAAGCACAGCCAACCGACAGAAGAAAAAGCCGATGCTGAGGTACAGCCAGAGAAGCAAACACCAAGTGCTGATAAAGATCCTGAGCCTGAAACTGAACAGACGCAAACAGCAAACCCACCTGTATCAAATCATCTCGCACCCACCGTGCTCATCGTTGATGACAAAGAGGTGCAACGTACTCTTGTTCAGATGTACTTGAGTCGACTCGGCGTTAACAGCCTGCAAGCAAAGAACGGTGAGAATGCGGTTGAGCTGTTTAGAACGCACCAAGTCGATTTGATCTTGATGGACGTGCAAATGCCAGTCATGAACGGCTTTGACGCAAGCCAGATCATCAAAGCGCGATCGCCTAATACACCGATCATTGCTTTGTCTGGTGAATCAGGACAACGTGAGCTAGACATGATCAGCAAACTGATGGATGGCCGCCTAGAGAAACCTACCTCATTGGATGCGCTGCAACTCGTTCTTGATAACTGGTTGAAGACAGAAACCACACCCAACGCTTCTAAAGAAGCTGAAAGTGAATAATGGGTAGCTAATTGTGATGGCTAACAAGCACATCAACGGTTGATCAAAAAGCCCCTCAAGAGGTTATCTTGAGGGGATTTTTTGTATTCAGCAACCTACTGCTAGAGCGACTTAGCTAATGACTCAAAAGCTTCCACTCTCGCTTTTGATTCTTCACGCGCTGCATTCGAAGCGCTCTCTGCTGAAGAGAACGTAGCGATGACGATATTCTTGTCTTGGTTGATATACAAGAACTGACCAAACACCCCTCGATACGTTGCAATATTTTTGTCTGAGTCGTGCACCCAAAGGAAGTTTTTGTAACCCTCTAAGTGCGAATCAAAGACTTGAGCCTCAGTATCTTTGTAGACACTGTTCATCATGTGTCGATTTTCTTCTGGCGTAATATTAAAGCTATCTTTGACCCACTTTTCAGAGAAGACTTGTTGACCGTTGTATTCGCCATTATTGACCATCGCTAACCCAACACGTGCAAAATCTCTTAGCGTAGTATTGAAACCGCCTGTTGCGACTGGATTGTAGTTCATGTCTGTCATGAAGAACGCATCATGCTCTGTACCAAGTTTGTTCCAGATGTTATCTGCAATAAATTGGTCAAGCGTTTGACCTGACACACGAGCGATAACCCATCCAATGACATCTACATTCGGACTATGGTACTCAAACTTATCGTTCACCTCTAAGTTGTCGTTCTGTTCAAACATCGCAGAGAAGCTCAACAAATCACGAGGCTTATCTGTCTTTGTTGGATCGAGTGCCAATAAGTCATACGCTGGAATAAAACCTAGGCGGCGAAAGTACTCGAAATGTACATCACCCGGAGCCATGTTTACATAGTCTTCACTGTAATCAATCGCAGAGCTCATGTTCAACAAGGTACGCAAAGTCTGCTCACCAAAATGCGTTCCTTTAAGCTCTTCGATGTATATGCTGACCCTTTTATCAACATCAACCTTACCTTGCTCAACCAATAAACCTAAAGCCTGACCAACCAGAGATTTTGTACTTGAAGCCCACAGATGGTGATCTCTTGCTGTGAAGTCACCAAAGTACTCTTCATGCAGTACCTTTCCGTCTTGAATAATAATGTATCCATCGGTGTGGTCATTAATCATGGCATCACGAAATGTCAGTTCTTCTCCAGCATAAGTAAATTTGTGCTGAGCGACATCAGCATTTAACGCTTGTGGGATCTCATTGATCGCACCATCTCGAGAAACCATAACCGTTGGATGAATGCCAATGTTCTGGAAGGCCCATTTATTGAACGGTGCATGGGTCCAGTTCTCCAATGTGACTTGCTCATTCGCTTTGGCTGGCACTGTCGACATAGGTTTAATATCCGCCATAGCGGTTGTCGAAAATAAACCCGCAGTAACCAATGAAATAATCGACTTTCTCATCTGAAATCTCCGTTAACAATCTTGTGTGTACGGATGTAGATTACTTTGCTAGGTTCAAACATATAAATCCATAATGTACGCTCAAACAGTACGAAGGTGATGAGATGATGATTTCGAATGAACAGGTTGCATGCTTCACCAGTGTCTATGAGCTTCAAAGCTACAGCGCTGCTAGCAAAAGGTTGAATAAGGCTCGATCTACGGTGCGAGAGAGGATCAACGCATTGGAGGATTTGATGGGAATGGAACTGTTTTCTATCGAAGGAAAAAAGGCGATTGCAACGGACATTGCTCATCGTCTGTATCCAAGAGCACGGTTACTGGCGAGACAATCGCTAGAGTTCGAGAACATAGCCTTATCTGCTTACAAGGGTGAGCTCAACAATATAACTGTCTACCACGATAGTTCGATCCCTTGCCAACTCTTGCTTAGCATTGAGTCTGAGATCAAGTCTCTTCATCCTCACATCCTTATCAACTGGTTGCAACGAGACAGAAACCACTGTTTACAGCAGATAGAAGACGGAGATGCACTGTTTGCTATCATGCCCGGTATGGGTAACTTACATCCAAGTGCGGGGATCGGAAATATTAACCTCGGATCTTTTCAGTTGAGCCTCTTTACTTCCGTTCACTCTAGCATTCCAAACCGAACGATTTCGATCGCTGAACTGGCAACCTTTCGTCAATTAATCACTGAGAATGACGTTACAAACGAGCTCAGGCACACCAAGATCAGTAGCGAATTTGAAGTGGTCACGTCACAAAGTCTGCTCATTGAAAAGTTAAAAAAAGATGGATGGATAGTGTGTCCTCGGGAGAACCTAGCCCAATACATAAAAAGTGGTGAGGTACGTGAAATTGAGCTCCAAGAAGCGCCAAATTTGATTCAACAAGATTGCATTATGTTTTACAACTTATCGTCTAAAGCTTCCAAGCAAGAATCTCAAATCATCGAAGTGGCCGCTAAGGTGATTAAGAATCAAGTACTCCGAAAAGAGCAGTCATTCAGATAAAATGGCGATATCGGCATCAATACTGAGGCAAAGATGCGTTCTTACCTACACAGCTTATTGTCCATAGTGAAGCAAAAGAATGTGTTGCTCTCTTACTCGGTTCTACTCGCCAATTTGCTTTCAGATCAATGTTCCTCTTCATGTTTTACTTAATTAAATAGCTAAGTTAGCCATCGATAGAATTAGTCTAAAAGTGAACGAACGGAATCTGCAATATCTGGGTTTTGGCAATGACCACAACAAAGTATATGGATGGGATGGATGATTTGAAGAGGAATGAATCTGTAACCGATTAGGAATAAATAGCCCGAGTATTCTCTAAAACAGATATTTCAGGTATTTGGCAACAATCCCATGATTTAAAAGGCTAAACGGTATATACATAATAATGTGTTATTAAAAATACCGAAATTATCATGACGCTCAAAGAAATCCTTAAAATTCCCAATGTCCGCTACTTCCTAATGTTTCGAAGCAGTTACTTTGCGCGTTTTTATTACCCTATTTTCACCCTACTCTATTTAGATTACGGCTTAACCCTTTCTCAGTTTGCCATGCTCAACGTGGTTTGGGCGGCGACCATCGTGCTTGCAGAAGTACCATCAGGTGCGTTCGCCGATACCTTGGGGCGTAAAAAGCTTGTGGTGCTGTCTTCGATAGTGATGTTCATTGAGATCGCCATGATCGCTCTTGTGCCTACTGGAGATGCCAATCTAGTCTTCATTGTGTTTCTGGTTAACCGAATATTAAGTGGCTTAGCGATGGCACTGGCTAGCGGCGCCGACGAGGCATTGGCTTACGACACCTTGAAAGAGCAAGGTAATGAAGAGTTATGGCCGCGAGTGTTACAAATCCAGCTTCGTGTCGCCTCTACTGTGGGTATTTTTGTCACCTTGATTGGTGCAGCGATGTACGATGTGAATTTTATGGCGAACATCTTTCATGCTCTCGGATTCGCAGAGCCAGAAAGCACCAAAGACCTGATGCGAGTCCCTGTGTTCGCCACCCTCTTGGTCGCGTTACTCGCCATTTATGCCGCGATAAACATGCACGAAGAAAAGAAGGTGATGCCAAGCGATCAGGGCAAATTAGCAACGACCATCGCCAGCCTCAAATTAACGGCTGACGCAGGTAAGTGGGTACTTGCTACGCCTTACGTGCTGTTCATCTTGCTCTATTACAGCCTGTTCGAACATACCTCGCGCATGTTCCTAACCATGAACAGCCAATACTATCTCGCCATCGATATTCCTATTATCTACTTCGGTTTTATTGGCGCGGGGATCAGTTTGCTTAAAATCATATTGGCGGGGCAAAGCCGTAGATTGGCAGAAAGCATCGAGCCTAAAACCTTTATTGTGGTGATGGGGTTAGCGAGCATAGCGACCTATTATTGGATCAGTTTAGGTTGGTCGATCTATGGCGTAATACCTGCGTTAGTACTGATCTTTATCATCATGACGATGAACATATTCATTAGCTACCATCTCAACAAAAAGACGGAATCACACAACCGAGCCACCGTTCTCAGCTTCAAAGGCCTGATGTTTAACCTTGGGTATGGCTTGATCGGTATTTTGTATGCCTACTACTATAAGTTGGTGTCTCAGGGTTACACCACGCAAGAGATAGAACAAAACCTCGATTTCTTGGCTTCACTGTCTTCGTTCTTCTACTACTTCACCTTATTGTTCGTTTCGATCAGTGCGTTGTTCTATTTCAAAAACAAGAAGGAGCCTATCTTTTGAAACAAGCATCGATCTTTTGAAGAACGTACTGATACCAAATAGAGAGTAAAAGTGAGCCTCTGGCTATAAATAGACCATGTCGCTTCTTATCACGTAATTTTTTGTTAAGATAATCATAAAATTACATAACACATGGAAGTATCATGTCTTTTAGTTGGATAGCCTTTACTCTTCTCGCAGCCTTCAGCCAATCTTGGCGCAATGCATTTCAAAGTAAACTAGCGGGTACAATGAGTGTGGCTGGCGTGACGTTAGCTCGCTTTATTTGGGCTGGCCCAATCGCGCTTATTTATCTCTATTCGCTGTACCAATGGCAGCCAGTCTCCGCACCTAATTTTTCCGGTGAGTTTGTTTTCTACATTGTTGCTGCTGCGATTATGCAGATCCTCGCGACGGGCTTGATGGTAATGCTATTTAAGCTAGAGAACTATGCGATAGGTGCCGGACTCGCCAAATGTGAAGCTCCAGTTTCAGCTGTACTGTCCGTGTTGTTTTTTGGCACCGCTCTGACTATTACGGGTTGGATTGGTGTACTTATTGGTACCTTGGGTGTGTTGATCATGAGCAGCTCTTCCGGCTGGCGAAGCCTCTCTCCCAAAGTCTTTCTCTTAGGCATGGCGTGCAGCACCGCCTTTGCTTTAACGTCTCTTTGGGTTAGAGAAGCTAGCCTGAGCATTGGCCTTCCCTTCCCTCATAGCGCTGCTTGGGTTCTATTTCTGGTAATTACCCTTCAGACGTTCATTATCTGCACTTACCTCTTCTTCAAAGAACGCGACACGTTACGCCAGATATTCAAGAAGTCGAGATTGGTGGTGATGACAAGCCTAGCTAGTGTGATTGGTTCTCTTGGCTGGTTTAGCGCGATGTCTCTTCAAGCCGTGCCATATGTGAAAACATTAGGCCAAATCGAAGTAGTCTTTATGGTATTGATCTCTTACTTCTGGTTAGGACAAAGTATTGCTCGCAAAGACATTCTTGCGCTGATCTTACTTTCTATAGCAGCGGTCTTAGTAATGTGGCAGTAAATTGACCCACACCAATGGCTATGAGCGTAGGGAGAGCGTGTATTGGCGAATCATCTTACCCATAAGATATCCATAGCCATATGTTTAAAAACCAGATAGTCACAGCCATACACTCGAACTCATAGGCTCAATAAATGTATCGTGCCGCCGTATAAGTTTTACGGTGGCGTAAAATGATAAGAACCACTTCCACATAGTTTCTATAGTGCACGTATCAGCTATTTGTAATCTCCACTTACCCAATAGGATACAGCCAAATGAAAACACTCGCTCAAATCGCATTAACTACAATCGTATTTACAACCTCACTAATGGCATTCGCTGAACCCGCGACGACAAACGAAGCCCAATCAGAAGCGCCGACCATAACAATGAAGCATGAAGCAATAACCGTGACGCTAACAGATAAGCATTTTACGTCTGCAGACGAAGCTGAAACCACTGCCCCTCAGACGCTAACGCAAAATAACAAAACAAATTCAGCGCCACAGCCTGCGATATAGCGATAGCACCAGTAGATACTAATCACGGGTTTGGTCATCATTGACAACGGACATACGTGGTTTTGCGATGCGTTGATTTCCGCCACCCAATCCCTCATTTAAGTAAAACCCCCTGTCCAATTAAGCCAAACCGCACTCTCGATTAAGTAATACTTAAATGTCATTTAACCTTTACCCTATCGATTGGGTAAGGGTTAGCTTTTATGCTCTCTGATACTGCTGAAATTAATGGTCGATTTCATCCGTAATAGAGAGAACATTATGAACCTTACTTTAGATTACTTATCTTTGGGTATTCTGATCCTCGTACTACTAATCCTAGTGTACGGACTCATTGTTATTCACGATATTCCTTATGAAATTGCTGTAAAACGCAATCACCCCCATCAAGATGCCATCCACGTAGCCGGCTGGGTCAGCCTCTTTTTCTTACACGTAATGTGGCCACTACTTTGGGTGTGGGCCATGTTGAGTGAGCCTTTGAGAGCAACGACTACAGAACAATCAAAGCTCGATGAGCTAGAAAAACGTATCGATGCGCTGCAAGCAAAAAGCGAGGGGGAACAGTAATGGAAACGTTGATAATTTTAAGCTACGTAGCGCTGTGTGTGATTGTATTTCGCGTATTTAAACTGCCTAAAAACAAATGGACAATTACAACCGCAACTGTGATCGGGGCTTTCTTGGTAGGTTGGATATTCTTGTACATGGCGATGTATCAGCCAGTAGCAAGAGTCGCTGGTGTATATAGTGTTACCACCCCAATCACATCAGAAGTTTCGGGTGAAGTCACCGATGTTTTTGTGCAAGGCAATGTTGCTTTGAAGAAAGGTACCCCTTTGTACCAAATCGATCCGACCCCATTCCAAGCAAGTGTAGACAGAGCCAAAGCGGAAGTGACCGCGACAAAGGCCGCCATTGATGAACTGCTTCTATCAAAGCAAAACACCCGCGAATCAATCAAGAAAACACAAGCTCAACTTGTCTTCAATGAAAAGGAATTGAGCCGTTTTATCGAGCTGGAAAAAAGTGATTTCGCCTCTCAAACAAAAGTAGACAAATTTACTGACTCCATAGCTGAGCTCAAAGCCGTTCAGGCACAAAACTACATTCAATTAAATGTCGCTGACTCAAAGATTGCACAGCAATTGGCCGCAAAAAAGGTTCACCTTGCCGAGCTCGATAAAGCTCAGTTCAACCTCAATAAAACATTGGTTGTTGCGCCGACAGATGGCTATGTCACACAGGTAGCATTGCGCCCAGGTATGAAAAGCCGTGTCGTCCCTTTCCAAGGAAACCTAACCTTTGTGCATGATGAATCTAAAACCATTGTCGCAGCATTCAAACAAAACCCAGCGCGTTATATCAAACCCGGCTACGAAGCAGAAGTGACCTTCAAAACCATTCCCGGCCACGCTTACCAAGCAAAAGTCGTCGATGTATTGGACATCTTCAAACAAGGCGCCGTCACACCATCGGGTAATTTAAATGATCCTCTTCAGAGAGTCGGTGGTCGCGTATTAGTGAAAGTGGAGCTTGTTCAGCCTGAACTATTGGACGGCCAACCTATCCCTGCAGGTACAGACGCGCATGTCGCCGTGTATTCACCGAAATGGGAAATGTTCTCTATCGTACGCAAAGTGATTCTACGCATGCAAAGCTGGCAAAACTGGGTTTTTGAAGGTTAACAATTAGCATCAAAGCAATAACTGCGAATTTAATGCTATTGAATTCAAGCCAGTAAAGATAGCTAGAATGAACTCACGCACATCACAAATACAACCATAAAGAGCGTGCTTGTCGCGCTCGTATTGTTTGATGTAAACATAGAGGTAAGTGTAAAAAGGAAAGCTTAAGTTACTTGGTTGAATGACGACTGTCTGGCATTATGCGCCCAAGAAATCTGTGGTTATTACACGGTAAAGAATGAACGAAGGTAGTCAGTGGTAGAAAACAGCCAACAATTAAGCAGCCAATACGACGAGCATGGTTACTTTGTTATCAGAAATTATTTCGATGAAGCTCAAATTGCATCGCTTAGAAAAGTCGTACTGAAATTCCATGAATCATGGAAAGCAGACAACGAAGAGTTCTATCAAGAAGAGGCATTTAACTCATCTTTGATTACCGGAAGCGAGTATCTACCCGCCGACGATAGAACCGTACTCTTTGACTTCATCAGCTCAAAAAAAGTGATGGAAGTGGTCGATGCGGTAATACCGAACAAACCTGCATTCATGAACACGCAGCTGTTCTTCAACCCTGTGAACCCGCAACAAAAAGACTTCTGGCATCGCGATTGTCAATACGACTATGACATTGATGACCAGATGAAAGTCATCATGGAAACCCAAGTATTGCACCTCCGTGTACCTATCTTTGATGAGCTAGGGATGGAGCTTATCCCCGGAACACACAAACGCTGGGACAACGAAGAAGAATACAACGTTCGCCAAGAAGAGAATGGTAAAGTGAGCAGCGATGATATCTCTGGCGGTAAGCAGATACCGTTAGAAGTGGGCGACTTGTTAGTATTCTCAGCGGATATGATCCACCGAGGTCGGTACGGGTTGGATCGTTTAGCATTGGATATTTTGATCTTTGATTCGGCGGCAGACTATGTCGACTACGTTGATGACGACTGCTTGCCAACGCCAGCAATGCTAAACAATATCGCTGATCCAAGACTGTTTATGAACACGCTACACTTAAAGTCAATGCAGTGCTCATAAACCACAAAGGTGCCCGAACCATGACTGACACTAAGCAAAATACCCGAATTAGCCAGTTCCGTTTCGGGCAGCCGAAAGAGTCTCTCAAGTTAGAACATGTCGCTTTAGGCGCGCTTGATAAAGATAAGGTGCGAGTACGAGTTGAAGCGACCAACATCAACCCTAGTGATCTGCTGTCGATTTATGGCGTTGGGCAATACAAACACAGCCACCAACCACCGAGAGTGCCGGGGTTTGAAGCTGTTGGAAGAGTTGTAGAGTCTGACCACTCTGAATTTGCTCTGAACCAGCGAGTGTTAGTGGCAACAAGTGGGACATGGCAGAGCTATGTCGATGTGTCACCAGACAACCTTTTCCACCTTCCCCAACACCTAGAAAATGGCTACGCCTGTCAGTTGTACATTAATGCACTCACCGCTTGGGTGTTGACGACAGAAGTGGCGAAGTTGACCCAAGAAGATGTATTAATCATCAATGCAGGTAGCTCAGCCATTGGTAAGATTTTCTCCCAGTTATCGGCATCTCTCGGGTTCAAAATCATTGTCGTAACATCACAGCCCAAACGATATTCAACCACTTCAAATTGGGTGTTAGATGCTAACAATGATTTGGTATCTCAAATTAAGGCATTAGGCTTACCACAACCAACTGTCGCCTTTGATGCGATTGGCGGGAAACCTGGAACCGAACTGATTCATACCCTAGGTAACAAAGGGCGCTTTATCAACTACGGAACGCTTTCACTCGATTTTTATGAACCACGCTTCTTCGAATACGCAAAAAAACAAGCTATCGAGTTCAGCACCTTCTTCTTACGTTATTGGGAAGATGCTGAGGGGAAAGATGTTCGCCGTGACAAGTTCACAACGATGCTGGACCATTTCATCACCAACGATATACAGCTCGACATCGACCGCTGTATTCCACTAAGTGAAGTTCAATCTGCGATTGACCTTATCGAATCGAAAACCACGCCTTTGAATGGGAAGATTATATTGCTTCCGGTGTAGATGAAGGGGCACTTTTATATCAGAAATGTGGTTGAATACAGGTTGGGTGTAACGTTTTTGGACATCAATGAGCTACAGCTTCCCCTAAATTAGCAATTCATAGGTAACTAAAGGTATGAAAAGTCGCTTAACGTAGCGTCCAGTATTGATGGTGCAGATCACTGACAAGTATACGTGACCTTCATGACAATATGCTTTTTCAAATATTTAAAATCATGCTCTCTAATGCCTCTCAATAAAAAAGCCCAAACAAAGGATTGGGCTCAATTCAATAATCATGAAGCCATTGTAATGGTGGCTATATTCCGATTAATTTCCCCAGATTTGGCTTACAAACTCTGGATGGTCAATAAACGGATTACGATTCCCTTGAAAATCATGTACCGCCTTATTTCGGTCGATTTCTTTTTGGCTTACTGGATCTTCAGAATGCCAACGCTTTAGCATAGTAAGTAGCCAAGGTTCAAAAACGGTTGTATTGGTTCCATCCAGAACGGCATCAGAGCTTGTAGAGTTCCCTTCCCAATTAGCGATTTCATTTTCATAGCGTGTTGCCATGTAGAAATATGCTCTTGCGAAATCACCTTTAAACTCATCAATTGGCTCAAACACAGTCCCCACATAACCAAGAGAGCTCGCTGCACTGCCTAGTTTTGAACCATTACTTGATGTGTATGTTGCACTGCTCACCTCACCAAATGGCCAATTACTACGTTTCGAGTTAACGTAGCCGTCAGTGGCAAATAAATGGTGACCGTCAGAGTTCATTGGCTCGACTTTCCCACCAAACCAGCTTTTCGGGAATGAGTGCTCGCGGTTGTAGCAATCACCTTCTTTACTGTATTGACCACATTGATCGGCCACCTTAGTAAATTGGATTGAATCTGAGCCTGAAGGTTTCTCCGAATACATATCGAGAATCGACCCATCAGTGTCATAGTATGTGTCTAGGTCAGCCTCAGACACCAACGTCCAAATAGCGGTATAACCCTGACTACTATGGTTATCAATAATTTGATATAAGGCTGTTTTTAACGCAAAGCCCACTTTGCCTTCAGCGTCTTTGTAATACTCACCTAAAACTGGTGGTTCAGTTGGTGGTGTAGTTGAGCCACCAATCGTAAATTCTGTACTCTGACTTGCTTGGAAATCACCACCAGATACCACAACGGTCCCGTTTACCGACAAACTGTATGAACCATTCCCCACACTGCAGCACATTCCATCTCCATAAGAGTCTGAGACTTCTAGGGTGTAGCTACCATCCGCTAAACACATTTCCACTTCATTGATGGTGTTACTTTGATAGTCTGAACCAGAATAAAGAGTTTGAGAAACTGAGTTTTTGAGAGACCAACTGGTTTCAGAACCATAGTTATCCGTCACTAGCGTGAGTGCGGCACTTGTGTCATTGCAGCTTTGTGTTGGTGGAGTCTCCGTAGGCTGAAAGTTATCTAAATACACCACTTCCGAGCCATCAAAACCTGCATCATCATAGAATCGTACGCCCACAACGATATCTTTAGTGCTCGTAGCGCTGTACGAGTGAGTCAATGCTTGCCACTGATTCGTTAAACCATTGTTCGAGTAGCCTAAATAGCCATCAACAAAAAGGCGAGCTTTCAAGTTACCTTCAGTGTGATAAACATCGACAGAGAAATCATAAGTTTTCCCTTGTTCAACACTTATCGTTTGAAGAAAATCGGTATTACTTTGAGTACTTGTATTCACGGTTACTTGTGCAGAGAAACTGCCGTTATTTACAGGATCGGTAGAGAGCGAAAGTGCAATGCCGGAGTCAATCACACTCCATCCAGATGGTACGTTTCCTTCCCAGTTTTCGAAACTTCCATTTTGCATTTGCGCATGCGCACTCGCTGAACAAAGTAATGCAACGCCACTTAGTGTCATTATTCTATTTATCATATAACCTTCTGTTTAATTAGATAAAAACCAACTAAGCTTAGAAAGTAATCAAAAGATGAATGGAGATATAAATCACATTTATAAATGCAAGCATTATCAGTTTTATTAATATATGTGATGTAAAACATTTAGCTACATTGTTGAAACTCTAGGCATGAGGAAAAGTAAGGCAAGTTGCAGGGTTTGAAACTGAGTTCAATCCCTCAAACAGTGATTCAAAGCTCCTGTTAACATCTATATTTTTCCTCTAATTAATCTATTTCCAGCCATTCGAAGTACAAGTTATTAATAATTCGATGTAAATCGCTATCTTTTTGAAATTGTTGTCTAAAGTTCTATAGAGCTTATTGAGACGGTAATTGCCACTAAGCGACACCTTGATGATTTGTTTACTTATAAGGAGAGGGAATGGAAAACTCAGTTGTCACACTTAAACAGGCCAGCAAAAGCTTTGTTGATGGTAAAGACACCCATAGCGTGTTGGACAGTGTCGACTTCACTTTAGCGACGGGCACTAGTGTGGCTTTGACTGGGGCGAGTGGCAGTGGAAAGAGTACTTTGCTCAATCTCATCGCAGGTTTTGAACCACTTTCAGGAGGTGAATTGTGGCTCGATGGTGACAACACATCGGTTTGGAAAGACCCACAATGGAGCCGCTTCCGTCATCAAAAACTGGGTGTTATCTTTCAGCAATTTAACTTGCTAACCCCACTCAACGTAAAACAAAACATCGCGTTCCCGTTGCATTTAAATCAACAAAAATGGGGCGACTGGTGTGATTACTTAGTGGAAACATTAGGCATTAGCGACCTGCTCAATAGGCATGTATCAGCGCTCTCTGGTGGGCAACAACAAAGAGTAGCGATCGCACGTGCATTAGCTCATAAACCGAAACTGCTGCTTGCCGATGAACCCACAGGCAACCTCGACCACAAAGCAGGCATTGAAGTAATGCAGCTGCTGAGTGAAATTACCACGCAAGGCAACACTGCCGTGCTTTTGGTTACGCACAGTTCGGAATGTGCCAGCTTTATGCAGACACAACTGGTGTTAGATGATGGTTGTTTAGAGAACGTAGATCGAACCCAAGCCAAAGAGCAACAACGTTGTGAGTAATCCAATGAAGCAAACTGGCTTCGTGCAGAACCAGCTCACCCATACCAAACTGACGTTGAATCTATTCGCGGCGCACTATCGCCAATCGCCCTTACAAGCTGCGGCAATCCTGATTGGTATTGTACTTGCAGTCACCTTGTTTGTCGCGGTGCAAGCCATCAACCTTAATGCCAAACGGAGCTACGCTGAATCCACAGAACAGCTGAGTGCCCAGGCGCGAAAACTGATCATTCCACCAGCGGGGCAAAACTATTTGCCGGAATCGCTCTACTTCAAACTAAGACAAAATGGATTAAGCGCGATACTGCCCGTGATTGAAGGACGAGTAAGAGACGAACAAGGTCGTCGTTGGTCGGTACAAGGCAGTGAATTGGTCACAGCTCTCACCTCAAGATCTCGTTACTCACCCGACAAGCTAGACGAAAACGATAAAATCTCAGAAGACAGTCAAAACATATCCCTGTTCGACAGCTACTTACCGCTACCTCAACTGTTAGCTGGTGAGCCCATCGTGATGATGAGCCAATCGCAACACCAAAGCTTGGGAGAAGTAAACACGCTCACTTTGGATGAAGTGCTCACCAAAGTCGTGGTATTGCCAGATGAATGGCAGCTGGGTAGCCGAATGTTGATGGACATCGGATTCGCTCAGCAACTGCTTAACAAGCAAGGACAACTGAGCTATATCGCTGTTTTTGACACTAAGAGCAATACTCAGGATAAATGGCAAAGCCTCATAGGCGCACAAGCACAATGGATTTCCAACAACCAAAGCACGGATCTCGGTTCAATTACCGACAGCTTTCACCTCAACCTCACTGCTATGAGCTTACTGGCGTTCTTGGTTGGTTTGTTCATCGCTTACAACGGTGTGAAGTACAGCTTGCTCAAACGTAATCGACTGTTGGTGCAAATTCAACAAGCCGGGATTGCGCCAAGCATCGTATTTTCAGCTCTGTTAGTCGAGCTGACTCTTTTAGTCACACTGGGCGCGTCGCTTGGTTTCATTCTCGGCATTCAACTCAGTCATTGGCTACATCCAACCGTCGCGATAACGCTTGAGCAACTTTATGGTGCAACACTGCTTCCCGGCACATGGCAGTGGCAATGGTTAGTGCAGGCACTGCTGCTTACGCTGGCCGCAACGCTTGTCGCGTGTTGGCAGCACTTTAAACAGCGAGTGCGACAACCACTCTCTTCCCATGGCGGTTTCTATCAAGCGCCGGAAGCGTCTAACGAAAATCAGCTGTTTGTTATCGGGGCAGTATTAACCATTCTCGCGTTAGCAGGGTTATGGTTGAGCGAGCATCACCGCTTCACTATGGCATGGCTCGGTGTGTTAGTGGTGTCGATTCCCTTGTACCTACCCAAAACGCTCAGCGTACTAGCGAACTGGAGCGAAAGACGCACCCAATCGGGATTAATACAATATCTGTTTGCAGAGCTGCGTGAACTTATCTCCCCTCTTTCCCTTGCCATGATGGCATTACTTCTCGCCGTCACCGCCAATGTGGGGATGAATACCTTAGTCGGTAGCTTTGAATCCACGTTAAAGCAATGGCTTGAACAGCGCTTACATGCCGATATTTACGTTAGCCCTGCCCAAGGTGAAATCGCGAATGTGGCACGTGCGTTAGAACAGTTTGATAATGTTGAAACCGTCTACAAGCAATACTACGTCGATGATAACCTGCAGGGCTTACCGACTTTGCTCGGCACCAAAGACAAAGACACACTTGAGCAAACCATGGTGTTCCAATCCCACGTTGATGACTTCTGGACGCGCTTTTACCAAGGTGAATTAGTGGCGATCAGCGAACCCACTGCGGTGAAGCTCGGTTTGTCCCTTGGAAGCCAACTCAAACTCGACGTGATCCAAGACAAAACACTCATCGTAGGGGCGATTTTTCATGATTACGGCTCACCGAATGGCGAAGTGTTACTTGCACCTAATTTATGGCTCGAAAGCGGATTTACGGATTTGCCAACCAGCCTCGGGATTAAAGTGTCTGGCGCCCAACAACAGGTATACGAACAGCTGCGCCAACAGCTGAATCTGCACCCTAGCCAGCTTTATGACCAAGCGCAGATCAAATCCCTGGCGTTGGATATCTTTTCACAAACCTTTGCCATTACTCGAGCGCTTAATGGCGTCACTTTAATGGTGGCGGTGATTGGCTTGTTCTGTGCGTGTTTCATGTTGCTCGATGCACGCAAAGCCGCCATTGCAAGGTTGTATGCGCTCGGTGTTAGTCAGCGAAAATTGATGGCTATGGTGGTCGGGCAGATTGTCGTATTAGTTACCTTTACCTTAATTGTCGCCATACCGCTCGGCGCTATGATCGGTTATGTGTTGACGGACATCGTTACCCTGCGTGCCTTTGGTTGGAGCTTAAATTACTTATGGAGTTGGAGTGATGCACTCAGTATTCCCGCCATCACCATTTTAGTGGCGGTGATCGCAACTCTAATCCCACTGTGGCGCTTAGTCAGTAAACCAGTGGTATCTAGCTTGCAGAGCGAGGTGTTGTGATGACTAGTCATGTGAATAGTACGCTACTGAAAATCGCCATTATCTCACTTTGCCTGCTATCTTTTTGGGGCTGTGAAAAACCTCAACATCAATCAGCAAAAAATATGGGAGCTCTACTAGGCTCTGAAAAACAAACCGACAATGAAACACAAGAACAGACTGACCAATTCACACCTGTAGTAAAAGGCGTGGAGATCACCTTCCCTGCCGACCACCAAGCGCACCCAAGTTTTCGTCATGAGTGGTGGTATTTAACCGCCAACCTCATCGATGAAAATGGCAATGCTCTGGGCGTGCAGTGGACACAATTCCGCTTCGCGACTGCTCCACAGGAAAGTGGCAATAGCACGAAGGAAACTACGTGGCAAAGTCAGCAAATCTACATGGCACACAGCGCTGTCACGACCAAAGACAAACACTACGCCGATGAAAAGTGGTCTCGCGGCCAAACCGAACTTGCGGGTGTTGGCTCGTCACCATTTCGGGTCTATCTCGATGACTGGCAATGGACATCGACTACCGATGACCTCTTCCCTGCGACATTGAATGCCAATTCAGAACAATTTAGTTACTCACTAATACTCACCAGTAACTCGTCATATCAGAAACAAGGCGAGCAAGGCTACAGCACCAAAAGCAGCGACGGAAAAGTGGCTTCTTATTATTACAGCCAACCATTCATTAATGTATCGGGGGAGGTAGCCATTGATGGCGTAACACATCAGGTTTCCGGTAAAGGATGGATAGACAGAGAATGGAGCTCGCAGTTTTTGCTCGACTCACAACAAGGGTGGGACTGGTTTGCGCTAAGACTGAGTGGTGAAACCAGCTTGGTGGTGTTTCAACTTCGAAACTCAACAACAGGCAAGGCTAGTTATTCCCATGCGAGGTTGATGAATCAAGATGGTTCCAGCATCGCGATTAAGCAGCAAGATATTAGCTTAACCGCCATCAAGCAAACTAAAATCGATGGACGTGACTACCCAACAGAGTGGCAAGTTTTGATTCCAACTCAACAAATCGAACTGACTGTCTCAGCACTCAATCCAAATGCCAAAATGCCACTGTCGGTTCCCTATTGGGAAGGCCCTATCGTGGTTGAAGGAACACACTCTGGTACGGGCTACATGGAATTAACAGGGTACTAAGCCGAGTTGTAACAATGTAGGCACAAACTAAGTCCTTACAACATAGAGCCTCCACGACGGAGGCTTTTGGTTATTTACCATGTTCTATTTATCTAAACGCTTGTTATAAAATATCTAATTTAATCAAACATGGAGCTACCCTAAAATATCAATCAAATGGTTAGAGGAAACAGAACATGATTAGCTCGATACACAATGACGAACTCAATAGATACATCGAGAAATTAGACTTAAATCTTACAAAAGCTCAGGTTCGTGAGCTTGGCTGGCAGCAAAGTAATGAAGAGGTAGGAAAAGAGAAAACAATCTTGGGCTCGTGGTTTTTCTTTTCTTTCTTTGGCTTATGTACATCTGTATGTCTTGCGATGCTGATGTATATCTCATGAAGATAAGCAAAACAATGACCACGTATAACCAGCACGGAACGTTCAATTGGTTCGAGGTCGACGGAGAAACATACATACTGTTCAAGGTAGGTAGTACAAGCGCTCTATTGAATCAACACTATGATGATGTCACTGAACAACAGAGCACAATATACAGGCTCTTAAACACGACCCCATAAGCTCATACTGCACATATTTACTTATGGTGTATCTATTCACTGATAGCGAAAACATCCGTTCTTTTGGGAACAAGATCGAACTACAACAAACGGTTCTTATATTGTTCTGGGGTTTGGCCGGAATATTTCTTAAACATAGAAATGAAGGGGCTGGCTTGGTTATAGCCCAACGTGAGTGCCACTTCTTTAACCGACTGTCCGTTTCTTAATAGATCCATTGAGTACAAGTAGCGAACTCGTAATCGCCACTCCGTAAAACTCATTCCGAGCTCACTTTGACAATGACGCGACAAAGTTCGCTCGGTTGCGTGTACTTTGTCGGCCCAATCTTTTAGCGAGATATCATCGGTAGGGTTCTCTTCTATGGCAGCAAGAATAGGAGCAAGATACTTGTTATCAGTTGAAGGTAGGAAGTGATGCTCGACTTGTCGTTCTGCAAGTTGATCCAGTAACACCTGCACAAGCCTTTGATCTTGTTCACTTTGGGCGACATTGATATCGCGCTGACGAAAGTCATCAATAATCGAAGACACGATTGGAGTGATCTTAATAAGGCTAGTTTTCTCAGGCAAATTCTGAGTTAACTCATGAGCAATATTCAACGAACAGTAATCCAATGGCTTGCGGTTATAACTGCAATGCATTACCCCAGCGGGTACCCAAATCGCGAGATGTGGTGGCGCAAGAAAACGTGTACCTTCTGCTTCCATTTCAAGGATCCCACCGCTGATCAACTGTACCTGACCCCAAGGGTGGCTATGTACACGAGTTTCGGTATTCGATAAGAAAGCTTCGAAATTCATAAATACGTTGGATGGTGCCTTATCAAATGATAAGGATGGATGAAGGTTTCTTGAGTGTTTTTTCAAACTTGTCTTCCTATCGCGCCTGATGTCTTTTTAAAGATATCTGTAAGTATAACGACCTGTCAAACTAGCCGCATCAACTCATTTTGCGACGAGACTCACATGCATTATCTATTACCATTTTTCACAGTCTGTATCTGGGGTGCAAATGCTATCGTCAATAAGCTAGCGGCAAGTACCATTGAACCAAGTGCAATGAGTTTTTACCGTTGGTTTATTGCGATGTTAATTCTTACACCGTTCTGTATTCGCTCGGTTATCAAACAATGGCCAATCATTAAGCCTAACTTGTCTAAATTGGCTTTCCTTGGCTTTTTGGGAATGGTGTTAAACCAGTCTTTAGGCTACTACGCCGGCTTAACTACAACGGCTTCTAATATGGCATTGATCACTTCATTAGTACCGTTGATCAGTGTGTTCCTTAGCGTTCCTCTACTAAACAAGTCTATTTCAAGCTTGAGTATTGTAGGCGGCGTCTTGTCTCTGTCTGGATTGGCATTGATGCTGGGTAAAGGCGATCCTTTATTCTTCATACACCAAGAACTGACCCAAGGTGATGGCTACATGCTAATAGCGGCATGTGTATATGCTTCTTACTGTGTATTGTTGAAGCGCTGGAAAATGCCAATCAGCAATTGGGTTGTGATTTATATCCAAGGGATGTTCGCGGTCGCAATGTTAACTCCACTTTGGCTAACCAGTGATCAACTCATTCCTTCACAACAAGCTATTCCACTGATAGCTTACGCCGCCGTTGCTGCTTCGATTCTGGCACCTTGGATGTGGGTGAAAGCCATTGATACCATTGGCGCTGATTCCAGCGCAATGTTCATGAACTTAATGCCTGTAGTCGCTATTGTATTGGCATCAACATGGTTAGGTGAAGAGATTAACCAGTTCCATATCATTGGCGGTGTAATGGTGATTTCTGGTGTCATCCTTGCTCAAGTGAAAAGGAAACCAAGGCTTGAAGCGGCGCTACCTCAGCAAAGCTAACCACTTTGAAAAATAGATTAGATTCCATCTAAACAGTGCCTGCTGATCAGCAGGTACTGTTTTATAACCACTTCGCTTTATAGACATGTTGCTTTAGAACCACCTCCCCTTCATTAATTTTGTGATTTTGATTTCTCTATCACAACACTTTCAAATGTTTTTAATTCCAACTCGTGGTTGTTGCAACATGGTACCGACTCAGGTTTAATGCATTAAGTACTGTTTAAGTTGTAAAAGGAATTACAATGACTCAACCCACACTCCCAGTGATCATATCGTCACTGCTTGCTCTATCTTCTGCTTCAAGTTTTTCTGCCTCTGTTTCTAGCGATACACCTTTAGCGGAAGAACAACATTTTGTGCGCGGGAATGGCGCAGAGCCCAACACACTAGACCCTAACTTTGTAAATTCAGGCATGCCCGGTGACATCATCGTCAACGATATGTTTGAAGGCTTTGTGATCGAGAACAGTGATGGGCAGATCATTCCGGGACAAGCCCAACAGTGGACGTTCAGTAACGACGGTAAAACGGTCACCTTCGTCTTAAAGAATGATCTAAAATGGTCGAATGACGACCCGGTGACAGCATCAGACTTTGTGTTTGGTTGGCAGCGTGCAGTCTCCCCTAAAACAGGCAACAACACAGGATTTATTTTCTCGACGGCGAACATCGTTAACGCGAGTGACATTATTGCCGGAGATAAAGATCCATCAGAATTGGGTATTAAGGCACTAAACGATCACACGATAGAAATCTCACTTTCAAAGCCTACGCCCTACTTCATGAGTTTAATGAGCATCAAGACCTTCTTCCCTCTGCCCGCTAAATTGGTGCAGGAGAAAGGCGACCAATGGACTCGCGCAGAAAATATCGCGACCAACGGTGCTTACACTTTGAGTAAATGGGTCCCTAACGAATACGTTGAAGTCGAGAGAAACTCAAATTATTGGGATGACACATCAACAGTCATCAACAAGGTGACCTATTTAGGCTTGTCATCTCAAAACGCAGAGCTTATCCGTTATCAAGCTGGTGAAATTGATATGACGAACCGTGTTCAGCTTGAGTATTACCAAAAGTTACGTAAAGAGAGCCCTGAACAAATTAAGGCTCAAGCTTTGTTAGGGTCATATGTTTACTCTTTTAATACGCGTCAGGCACCGTTTAATGATGTAAGAGTTAGACAAGCACTAAGCATGGCGGTAAATCGAGAGATCTTAGTCGATAAAGTGACTGGCCAAGGAGAGCCTGAAGCCTACAGCGTGACGCCTAACAATATCCCGAGTTACACGGCTCCTAAGTCTTTATTCGAAGCACTAGATAGCTCAGAACGCCAAACCAAGGCTAAGCAGTTACTCGCAGAAGCTGGCTATAACCAAGACAACCCACTTACATTTACGCTCACATATAACACCAGCGAAAACCATAAAAAGATCGCTATTGCGATTGCATCAATGTGGAAACCGCTTGGTGTCAAAGTAGAATTGGAAAATATGGAGTGGAAAGCGTATGTCGCAGCTAAAGGAGCGGGAGACTATCAGCTTGCTCGATCATGGGCATTTGGAGACTACCCAGAGCCATCGGCTCTGCTAGAAGCCTTCACTTGTGGTCATACAGCTAATGAGAGTGGTTACTGTAACTCTGATTATGATGAGCTCTTGCAGCAAGCGAGTAAAACGGAAGATCAGTCTAAACGTTTTGCTTTATACCAGCATGCTGAATCGCTATTGAACCAATCTTCAGTAGTTATACCTCTATATCACTATAACCACACTCGATTAGTGCGAAATACACTCAAAGGCTTCCCTAACAATAATCCGAAAGGAAATATCTACGCTAAGGATCTATACTTTGTGAAAGAGTAAAAATGAGCTCAACAGCAAAGAAACTTTAACCACCCCTTTAGGGTTAATAGATATAAAATAACCTTGAGCTAACCAGATGAACAACGGGTAGTTGGCTAAAATAAAAAGGTACCGACATGAGTACCACACGGCTTAAAAACACCTAGCACTCTGCTAGGTGTTTTTCTTTGTATCTCGTCTTTGTTCACTATCAAATCCTCGTACATCCCCCTTATTCTTATTGCTATC
Source organism: Vibrio bathopelagicus (assembly GCF_014879975.1). NCBI lineage: Bacteria > Pseudomonadati > Pseudomonadota > Gammaproteobacteria > Vibrionales > Vibrionaceae > Vibrio > Vibrio bathopelagicus. The sequence continues at coordinate 1,761,944 of NZ_CP062501.1, forward strand.
AAGCGCCTAAGTTCACCTGTTTGTCATCCGTTTAAAAAAATAGTCTTAACCATGGGATTATCCGCTTTAATTTGTACCATCTTAAGTATATTGTTATTAGCAAGTAACAAGCATGTTAAGCAACACAATAATAATGAAGGAAGATAGATGAGCAGTAACAATAGCCGACAAGATGGTAAACGAGACGTTACTCTGCGTTTTTTAGCTGAGCCCGGGGATGTGAACTTTGGTGGTAAAGTTCATGGTGGTGCAGTAATGAAATGGGTCGATTTAGCGGCTTATGCTTGTTCTGCAGGATGGAGTGGTAAATATTGTATTACCGCTTACGCTGGTGGTATTCGATTCGTTGCGCCAATCCATGTGGGCAACCTTGTTGAAGTCAGCGCGAAGGTCATCTATACCGGTTCATCTTCCATGCACATCGCTATCGACGTGCAAGCCAGCGACCCTAAAGAGCTCAACAATCGCCTAACGACTCACTGTATCGTTATTATGGTTGCTGTTGATGAAAACGGTAATCCGACTAAGGTGCCTGAGTGGATACCAGAAACGCCAGAAGACATCGAGTTAAGAGATTCAGCTATTCGCCTAATGAACATGCGAAAACAGATAGGCGAAGAGATGGAAGCGCACGTGAAGTACCTTAAATAAGGTCACTATCCAGAAAGCCCTACAAAACCTTACTACAATGCCGAGTACTTACTTGGCATTTGTTTCTCTAACTCAACTCCCCTATTCACACTCTCACAGACAAAACCGCCTGCTTATCTCAAGATGGCTTATATAGCGTGATACTCAGCCAAGGGTTGAAATGAAGTCGCTATTGTTTAGCGATTTGCTCGAACTGTAATAAAGTCGTCATTTAGCTCTGTTTAAATACCGCCAATCATAATGGATGTATTTGAATTTCCCGGAGCTACTCTTGAGCGTCACACGCCCCACTCTTAGCGAATCTACACTGAACAATCTCAAGGCAGTTGAGTATCAATGGGTCAGAACATTGTACGTAGAAGGTTACGATAGCAATGAAATTAACCACTATATCCAGACTTGTTTTGGTGGGGATAACACGTTTGCGGATCTATTTCGTCGTGTCGCACTCGATCAAGAAAGCATCTATGTGTTGTTGCAGCATTTAGGTTGCGCACCATCAAGCAAAGAGTTCTAACTTCTATAGGTCATAATTCATAGTGATCAGCGTGCAGCTTGAATCAGCGGCTAATATCAACCATTAATCATCACTATGCTCCAACCCATTACATAAATCAGAGCTATAAGTCTCTGCAATTCACAGCCACCTTCCGTTTCAATATACACTTTCTCTGTAATTTCAGTATTTGTTGCATGCAAATCATTGAAGTATCACGCATTGGATTATTAGCAATATATCAATAGACCGACAGCCCCTTATACTGAGTGTCTGATTTGTGAGACTAGTTCATGTCTTCGAGTGAGAGGAATGAGGCAGAAAAGATTCGGGGGAGAAGTGACTCGAGGCTTTAATGACCGAAGTTGACAGGTAGATCTGACACGACGACAAAGTAGAAAAGCAAAAAAGTAGCAGGCATAAAAAAACCCAAGTAAATACCTGGGTTAGAGTTACAAAAACCACTAATCATTAATAGCGTAAGGAACCTGATTAGTAGCCAGCTATGCGTAACCTGAGGGTTATTTTTATTACTGATCGGCGGCCAAACCAAATGATGTAATAAAAATGCCAATATAGAGCGACCTAAAAGGTCGCTCTTTGTCTTTCTTATAGGGTACAGCTTATCCTTTTACACCACCTGCCGTCAAACCGCCAACTAACCAACGTTGAGCAAGTAAGAACACAATAGTAATCGGAAGTGCTGAAAGTACAGCCGCTGCGGCAAAGTCACCCCATAGATAATTCTGAGGGTATAAATACTGCTGCATACCTACTGCTAGCGTATAAGAGTTCACATCCGTTAGCAGGATAGATGCGACAGGCACTTCACCTACTGTTGCGATGAACGAAAGAATAAACACAACCGCTAGAATTGGCACAGACAATGGCAGTAGAACCAGTCTGAATGCTTGCCAAGGCGTTGCACCATCAAGTGCAGCCGCTTCTTCCAATGAGTTATCAATCGTCTCAAAGTAGCCTTTAATCGTCCATACGTGCAGTGCGATACCGCCCAAGTAAGAGAATATTAGACCGCCATGCGTGTTCAAGCCTAAAAACGGGATGTATTGACCAAGTTTGTCGAACAACGCGTAGATAGCCACAAGAGCAAGTACCGCTGGGAACATTTGGAAAATCATCATCGCTTTCAGGATAGTTTCTTTACCTTTAAAGCGCATACGAGCAAATGCGTAAGCCGATGTCGTTGACAGTGCCACGATTAGAATCGAGGTAACACCCGCCACTTTAATTGAGTTCCATAACCAAGTCAGTACTGGGAACGGAGGTGGTGTCACCGAGCCGTCTGCATTCGTTACCGACATACCAAGAGCTAACTTCCAGTGCTCCAGTGATGGGTTATCAGGAATCAAACTACCTGTTGCGAAGTTACCTTCACGGAACGAGATCGCGATGATCATCAGTAGTGGGAAGATAATCATTGCCAAGAAGCACCACAACACTGCATGCGTTGCCCACACTCGGTATTTAAGGCCTTTACCTTGTACCATAGCCATTGTCGTGCTCCTTAATCTTGAGACAGTTTAGTGAAACGAAGGTTTAGTAACGCGAGTCCACCAACCAATAGGAAGATAAGCGTTGCGATAGCACTTGCTAGACCAAAGTCTTGACCGCCGCCGCCTTCGAATGCGATTCGGTACGTGTAGCTTACAAGCAAGTCTGTGTAACCCGCTGGCTCTGAGGTGCCAATCATGTTCGGGCCACCATTCGTCAATAGTTGAATCATTACAAAGTTATTGAAGTTAAAGGCAAACGCTGCAATCAATAGCGGTGTTAGCGGCTTAATCATCAGTGGGAATGTAATACGCTTGAAGTTATCAAGGAAGTTCGCACCATCAATCGCTGACGCTTCGTACAAATCATCAGGAATCGCTTTAAGTAGACCCATACATAGAATCATCATGTAAGGGAAACCTAGCCATGTGTTAACCATCAACACCATGGTTTTCGCTAAAATTGGGTCGGAGAACCAGTTCGGGCTTAAGCCAAAGATGTTCTCAAGCACCATGTTGATCTCACCAAAGCTCTGGTTGAATAGACCCTTAAAGATAAGAATTGAGATAAACGCTGGTACTGCATAAGGCAGAATCAGTAGAACACGGTAGATTGAACGACCTTTTAGCTCTTCCCATTGCACGATATTCGCAAGTACAAGCCCGATAACAAGCGTGAACGCTACAGTACATACCGAGAAGATTACCGTCCAAATAAAGATGCTGATGAACGGTTCTTTAATACCATCATCTTTCCACACACGTTCAAAGTTATGTGTGCCAATATTAACAACAAAGCCCGGAGAGATTGTGTTGCCTGTAAACTCACCATTCGCATCAACAGGTTGATAGAAACCCTCTTCCATATTTGGCTTGAGAACTTCACCCGTTTCATTGTTGATTAACGTTTCATCATCGTCTTGCAGCGTGTAAAGCGGAGCAACAGAAGCAAACTTACGTAAACCACTCATGCGGATGTCGTCGCCGTTAGGCAAGTGGAAATCAACCGCGTTGATCGCAGAACGGTTTTGGATGATCGCTTTGATCTTCTCTTTCTCACCTTGTGTCGACTTAATTGCAGATAGGTCCATCTCTGTTGCACTCATATCTTCAAAAGAAAATACGTCTGTTGCTAACAGCTGGTCGCCATCTTTAACAACGATCTGGTGACCGTCATCAGTCTTGTACAAAGTAAATGGGTAGCTCTCACCGCTTTGAAAAGATCGGTCTAAAAGTACAGTTTGAGTACGCTCTAGAGAAAGTTGGTTTTTTGCGCTGTAGTTAGTGAACGCAAGCCCGACGGTATAAGCCAATGGGAAAAGAATGAACAAGATCATTCCGGCAATACCAGGGTAAATATAACGGTGGGCGTAAGTTTTCTTACTGCCAAAAATGTAAAGTGCCAAAGCCGTTAAAATCACAGTAAGCAGCGCAAAAGCGAGCTCACCGCGTGAATACATTAGAATTGTAGCGTAGCCGTTAATTAAGCCAACGCTACCAAGCAACCCCCATTTGATGAAGACGCTTTTACTGCCTGGAAGGCTTGATGGTGCTGAGATAGCATCTGTACCTTGAACTGACTGCATAGAGGAACCTGCTAGCGATATAGATAAAAAATAGAAAAGTAAGGAGAGGTTACCCTCTCCTTAAAAGGTAGTGCTTGGTTGTTACTTAGTCATTCGACCTTCAGCAGCTTTTAGTGCTTGGTCTACTGATTGACGGCCGTCAACTACGTTGCCGATCGCTTCTTCCATGCTGTACCAGAACGTTGTGAACTGAGGGATGTTAGGCATGATTTCGCCGTTCATCGCGTTGTCCATTGTTGCAGCAATACGAGTGTCGCTGTCTAGTTGACGTTGGAAAGAGTTAAGAGCAACAGCGCCTAGTGGCTTGTCGTCATTCAGGCTCTTCATGCCTTCGTCAGTTAGTAGGTAGTTTTCCATGAACTCAACAGCTAGGTCGCGGTTTGGAGAAGCAGTGCTGATACCGCCAGCCCATACACCAACGAAAGGTTTAGACGCTTTACCGTTGAACTTAGGTAGCGTTGTTACGCCGTAGTCAACGCCAGCTTTCTCGATGTTTGCCCAGCCCCAAGGACCGTTGATTGTCATTGCAACGTTACCCGCAACGAATTCAGACTCAGCAACTGAGTAATCCATATCTGCAGAGATAACTTTGTCTTGTACCATTTTCTCGATGAAACCTAGAGACTTCTGAACACCTTCAGCCGCTACGCCCGCATCTTTAATGTCGTAACCTTCAGCAGTTTGTTTGAATGCGTAACCACCGTCAGCTGCAAGTAGAGGCCATGTGAAGTAAGCGCCGCCACGTAGAGGCCACATGATCGCTTTCTTGCCGTCTTTTTGAAGCTCAGCGTTAAGTGCTGGGATTTCTTCCCAAGACTTAGGTGGGTTAGGAACAAGTGCTTTGTTGTAAATAAGAGAAACTGACTCAACCGCTACTGGATAAGCGATTGTTTTACCTTCGTAAGAAACAGCGTCCCATGCGAAGTCTACGATACCTTCTTTAATTTCTTTAGAAGGTTTGATATCAACAAGAAGACCGGCTTCTGCAAAACCACCAAAACGGTCGTGTGCGTAGAAAATCATATCTGGGCCATCGCCAGCTGCTGCAACTTGAGAGAATTTCTCTTCTAGTTTGTCAGGGAAAGCGACCGTTACTTTAACGCCAGTATCTTCTTCAAAGCGTTTACCTACTTCAGCCATGCCTTCATAAGCTTTGTCACCACCAACCCAGATTGTTAGTTGTCCTTCTTCAATAGCAGCATTTGCACCAAAAGAACCCAGAGCAACTAATGTTCCTAGAGCTACAGCGCTTAGAGCGTTTTTCATGTGAATATCCTTTTTATATTTATACGTAGGGCACATCTACCAAGACGAGCCAGTTTTCAGGGCTTATGATCTGAGAAAATAGACTCTAACTCATCATCCTAGCCACTACGCCCTAGCTATTATGGCTTAATTTCGTGATCGCCATCCGGTCAGATTAGAGACTGAAATCACAAAACACATACTCATCGTGATCAGAGTCACCGTTATGCCGTGGATTTATTTGAACTGGATCGCCTATTATCAATAACCCCATTTATCTACTCCTCCCCTCCTACTCCCCCTCGTTAAATTTTCATTGGGAGGATGTACGATTGCGCCAATTCACCGAAACTGCATTCATCCAAGAATGGATAGTAAGAACCCTTTACCAGCGAATGTTATGCGTTGAAGCATTGTTCATTTAGTTGGCTTCACTGCCCGCTGTTGTCTTTATTAAGCATCGAGCTAAATCTGTGATTGAATCACGGGGGAGATTTAGCTGGATGTGGGGGAAATAGGCACCAGTTTGGCTATGACGGGTGGGCTTGGTTAAAGAATCCAAGTCTCACCCACTTTTTTTCTTACTCATTCAATACTTACCAATTCCTACAGTTACTGCTGACCCAAAAATTTCTTATAATGATAAGCAGTAAAACTTAAAATTTGATCGATCGAGGACTAGCTAGATGGCGAGTGTCACGTTAAAAAACGTTTATAAATCATATGGTGATGTACAGATTTCTAAGGACGTAACCTTAGACATCAACGAAGGTGAGTTCGTAGTATTCGTTGGACCATCAGGTTGTGGTAAATCGACGCTATTACGCTGTATCGCAGGTCTAGAAGACATTACGTCTGGTGATTTGTACATTGGCGACCAACGCATGAATGACGTTGAGCCTTCGAAGCGTGGCGTAGGTATGGTATTCCAGTCTTACGCGCTTTACCCTCACCTTAACCTTTACGACAACATGTCTTTTGGCCTAAAGCTAGCAAACGCTAACAAAGCTGAAATTGATAAACGTGTTGAACATGCTGCAGAAATCCTTCAGCTTGGTCACCTTCTAGAGCGTCAACCTAAAGCATTGTCTGGTGGTCAACGTCAGCGTGTTGCGATTGGTCGTACTCTAGTTTCTCAACCAAACGTATTCTTACTTGATGAGCCTCTATCTAACCTAGATGCTGCGCTGCGTGTTCAAATGCGTTCACAAATCACTAAGCTACAGCGTCAACTTGGTTGTACCATGATCTACGTTACCCACGACCAAGTGGAAGCGATGACAATGGCCGATAAGATTGTTGTTCTTGATGGTGGTTACGTATCTCAAGTCGGTAAGCCACTTGACCTATACCACTACCCTCAAAACCGTTTCGTTGCTGGCTTTATTGGATCACCTAAGATGAACTTCATGTCGGTTCACATCGAACAAGCTGAAGCTGAACGCGTATTGGTACAACTTTCAAACGGCATGACTTTCTGGATCCCAGTAGATGGTACCACTGTAAATGCTGGTGACCGTATGTCTCTGGGCGTTCGTCCTGAACACTTGTTGTCTGCTGAAACAGGTGATGCGACGATTGAAGCTGAAGTGATGATGGTTGAGAAGCTAGGTAACGAAACTCAGGTTTACCTAAACCTTGAAAGTGCCGATGCTGACGTTATCTATCGCCAGCCAGACACGTTGACAATCGAATCTGGTGACAAGTTGTCGATTGGTATTCCTGCACACCGTTGTCACTTGTTCCACAGCGATGGTCGCGCATGTCGTCGCTTGTACAAAGAGTACGGTACTGACTAGTCGGTTCGCCTTTTTAAGATATAACTTGCCCATATCGAATCCCTCTTATCTTGTAAGGGGGATTTTTTCATTCGGCAAGGTCTACTCGCTTAGATCCGCTCTCATTCATCTTTTAACGATCGACAATAAAAAAGGCCTAGCAGATGCTAGACCTTTATCGGTTTGAGCTAAAAGCCACCCTATCTAAACGATATAGGTTGACCCTGCTGAAACTTAGTGGATTGGCGTATCACTTGTTTTGTTGAACTGGCCAAAATGCTTTTCTAACACTTCTGGTGTTAGTTTGCCTTCCGCTTCTAGTCGCTTAAATTCAGCAACGATCGCTTTTTGCTCTTCAATTGATGGCAGTTTTACTTCTGGCTCATCGCCCATCTCTTGAGTCATCTGCTCTAGTTCTTTTTCAAAATCGCTCATGATACTTACCTAAATATTAAACCTAATCAGATTTTACTCATTTACGCTCTGTGATGCTAGAGCGATTAAGTGCAAAGCCCGAAACCAGATCAAGCTAAGGCCAGTTAGAAGAAAACAGGCCCGTAAATAAGAAGAGCTGGATTCACGATTAAATGAATCCAGCTCTTAGTCTATGTCCCTTTCTAAGCCATGTTACAGCTTGAAGGGATTAAAGCTTAAATGAACCAACCATCTTATCGAGACGTGAAGAAAGGTCTCGAAGCTCTTGACTCGCTTCAGCAAGCTGCTCAGCGGTACCGGTTGTCACTTCATTGATTGCGTTGATCTCTTCAATGTTCTGGTTGATGGTGTGGACTACGGTTGATTGCTCTTCCGTTGCCGTTGCCACTTGAGTGTTACGGTCGGTGATGTCTACGATACGGTCTGAGATACCACCCAGCACGTCTACCGCTTCATCCGATGCTGATACGCCCTCAAGCGTAATCACTTTACCGGCACTCATTGCGGTTACCGCATCTTTCGCATCACTTTGCAGTTGGTTGATCATCTTCTGAATCTCTTCCGTTGAATCTGCTGTGCGACTTGCGAGGTTACGAACTTCATCGGCTACCACGGCAAAGCCACGGCCTTGCTCACCGGCACGCGCAGCTTCAATCGCTGCGTTCAGTGCGAGTAAGTTGGTTTGCTCTGAAATATCACGGATAACACCGAGAATGGAGCCGATGTCTTGAGTTGTTGAAGCTAGCTGTTCAACCACTTGACCTGTGCTTTCGATATCTTGAGCCAAACGACTGATCGCGTCTTTTGCTTTGTTTACAACAGAACGACCCACTTCAGTATTGCCCGAAGCTTGCGTTGCCGTTTCAGCTGCTGTCGCCGCGTTTGATGCAATTTCACTGATGGTCATACCCATTTGGTTGATTGCAGCCACCACTTGAAGCGTTTGGTCACGTTGCTCTTGGCTGTTGTCATGGGTAATGTGTGCTTTGTTAGAAACACTTTCCGCCGCCACTTGCAGCGCTTGGCTTGTCGAGCATACTTCTTTCATCGACTCGTGAATCTTCTCAATGAATCCGTTAAAGCCCTTAGAAAGCTGTGCGATTTCATCGTTGCCTTTTACTTCAATACGCTGCGCAAGATCGCCATCGCCTTCGCCAAGGTCACCGAAACGTTTAGCCAGAAGTTTAATCGGTTGGGTAATGCTGTTTGCTAGCACGACACCCATTAGGATAAACACTAAAGCCACAACCGCTGTCATGATCAGCATCTTTTGCGCAGTCGCATCAAGCTCAGCAAATACTTCACCAGTTGGAACCACACCAATCACAAACCAATCCATTGATGACACATAAAGACTCGCGACGAATAGCTCTTGTCCTTGGCTTTCAGTGGTAATCAGGTTGAAGCCCGACTTATTCAGTAGCTGGCTTGATTGAGGGCCATAAAGTTGTTGAAGTGAAGAGTCACTGCGAGAACGCTCACGGTGAATTTGTACATCACCTTGGCTATCAGTCAAAAATACAAAACCCGTATTTTCAATCTTGAAACCGTTCAGTAGGTTAACCATGTCATCCATCGATTTTGACAGACCCGACATCGCCAAACCAGAAGGCTGTTGGTAGTTAGCGAACATTTTCACATCACCATTGGCTTCTTGGAACATGCTCACCATGGTTGGCTGTCCAGATTGTGTAAAGCCAAAGAACCAACCATCTTGTTGTTGGTTAAGCTGACGTAGGAAACCATCTTGGTTCCAATAGTAAGCTGTTTGACGGTTCGCGACTGAAGCATCGTTCAGTTTGTATTGATTACGAACGTTGTTTAGCTGCTTAACCAACTTGCTTTCTAACGCAGGATCGCGGTCTGTTGATTCAATCGCATCAGAAATAAATTCATTTGAAGCAATTTGCTCCGCTGCTAACAATAGTTGAGAGACCTCACGGTCAATTTCACCATTGATTCGCTCTAGCATTCCAGGAAGCTCAATATCAACCAATCGATGACTCAATACGTCTCTTGCTTGTTGCTGTGCCATCGCACCGACAATGACCGTAGAAGCCAGAACCGCAAAAGTAATTCCAAGTACAACCTTTTGCTTAATACTCAGAGAGTTAGTTTTCAACATATTTGGACCTTTAAAAGAATCGCTCGTTATTTGTGTACCCTGAACAGGACTTTTTTAGTGCACTCCAATCAGCAATGCACAATCTGAGTGATGTATCGGCCAAAACCGATAAAACTAGAGAGGATTCTCGCAAAAATCTGCAAATATGATGTAACAACTGAATCGATTCCCCCTGAGATATCAATTATCAGTATAAATATGGCGCCTTTAATTATTTATTGCTGCTATCTGTTTTGCCAGTTTCACCTAGCTAACCCTTCAGAAATGAATGTATTCAGCTTTCCTTCATTGATGATATCAATACGGCGATAACCTATTTCAATCATGCCTTCTTTCGCCAGTTGCTGGAGAGAGCGACTTAGCGTTTGACGCGTACATCGCGATAGATGTGCCAATTTATCTTGGGTATACAAAATGGGATTTAACTCGTTAGGCATTCCATTTAAACGACTGACTAACAGGAGTAATTTAGCGACACGAAATTCATTTTTTAGCAGCACGGACTCCGTCGTCCACTCCATCAAAAGTCGAAAACGAAAGCTGATTTCACGAATCGCTATTTTATAGAGTTCAGGATAACGATCTGCGATATCTCTCATTTTTTTAACGGGAATGGCGACGACAATCGCATCAGATGAAGAGTAAAAATTGTGATTCGTCGGTTGGTCTTCAAAACACCCTATCCATGTCAGCCAACTGCTCGGACCTAGCATGGCAATACACGCCTCATCGCCACTTTCACTGTAACTCATCAGTTCAATGTGTCCCTTAACGACAAGTCGCATGGTATCGACAGCGGTATAGGCGGAATTGAGCAATGTTGGAACCTTATAGGTTTCTATTTTTGCGGCTCCAACTATTTCCTCAATAGCCTTCGGGTCTAACTGATTTAGCGTGGGATCATTTCTTAACACCATCTCCAGCATCGAATGTTGTTCTTCACTACTCATCGTAGGCACGAAACTAGAATGTAAGATTTTACACATTGTTCTCAACTCGCTCCTGATAATTTGTTAATTAATTGTTACAGGTAAATTAACAATTAATCAAACATAAGTATTAGGAAACACCACAAGGTCGTGAAACGAGGATTAAAAAATGCAAATGCCATGCGTAAATACATTGAGTCGTTGGCTCTTTAAAGGCTCTGTAGCAACAGTTTTAATTACCTGTGCTAGCTGGAGTTCTATCTCAGCAGCCAATGATAAATTTGAAGGGATCCCAGGAGAAAGAACGTGTTTCTTCCGTTATGGTCCCGTCTCTGCTGACCCGTATATCAACGTTGCCTACCCCGATGCAGCAGTTAAGTATTGGGGATCAGCTTTTACTGTACCTGATGGTGCCAAGCTCAGGTTAGAAGGGCAATTCCCACATTCTCGCTACATGTCGTTCATTAGCTATGATGACCGTGGAAGACCGGTGCAATCTTTACCCGACTATATGATAAAACCCAACCAAAGCAGCGTGAACCCTTTCAGAGAAGGCAGCCAGCGCGACAGCGTTCTTAGAAGCTATCAAGTCAATATTCTCGACTCTCAACCAAAAACAGATTACACCGCAGGCCAAATACGTGATGGTGCAGAAATGGATGAACTGCACACGCCGAAATCTTCAGCTAATCAGCAGGTGATCATTTACCGTATCTACGCAAAAGACGAAAACAGTGATGGCACTGGGAATACAGCATTACCTCAGCCAGTCGTCACTCTAGCTTCAGGAAAGGAACTTCGCGGGCAAGAAGCGTGTGATTCTCTGCAAAGTACACAACCGTTAAAAGCTCAATTAAATGCATTGGGGATCCCTGTAGAGAAATATCGAGAACTGGTGTCACAACCCAACAAGCCAGCAGGCTTCCCCGCGACCAACCCATCGACTTGGCACATTCAACTCGACCGAGAAAGCTTGTTAGGCATCTACACTGGGAAAGTCAATCCTGAAGCTCGCCGTAGCACGGGTGGCTTCTACCCCAACCTTGATAACAATTACATTAGAACCGTCGTCAATCGCAAACATGGCCCTGTATTTGTCCTCAGAGCGAAAGCACCTGTGACGCCAAAAACTTTCCATGGCGTTAAAAAGATGACCAAAGGTGACCTTCGTTATTGGTCGGTCTGCTCGAATAAAGGCTTCGCTGTAACCAAAGTCAACGACTGCCTTTACGATGAAGCTATTCCGGTGGACAAAGACGGGTATTACACTGTCGCCGTGAGTCGCGCCGCCGACAGGCCACGTAACGCTTTTGCCCAATGTGGCGTAGGTTGGTTACCAATGGCAGACGATGGTGATGGCATTATTGATGAAGATGCATCGATTGTTCAAATCCGTCACATGCTCGCAGCGCCGGAGTTTAGCCACGCCATCCAAAACATCCAGCAAGACAAAGATATCGCCCCGGTGATGGGGGAATACTACCCAAGAACCTTCTATACCACGACCAACAACTTCGAGCTGATGATCCCTTGCTCAGGGTAGTCCTCTCCAGCTGAATAACCAATTAATAAAACTATGAAATGGCAGGTTCCCCGCCTGCCATCTATGACCGAATACCATCAATTTTCTGAGGTTGCCATGCTACTTAAACTACTATCATTGTTGTCGCTCATGTCTATTCTTATACCGACACAAGCAGCGCAAACAGAAGAACTCGAACCAGAACTAAAACCAGAGCAAGGACAAATAGAAGACCTAGACGATCCTACCGCGCTGAGCTCATTTCTGGGAATACGAACAGGGACCAATGGATATGGTGCCATCGCGCAATTTGGATTCAACAGCCCCGACAGTGCATTGGGTCACAACAGCTTCATTCAATTTAAAGACGATTTTGAAACCGTACATCTACGCCACTTTTCGATCTATAAACAAAGTGGAACGGGGTTGTTTGTCGATATGCAGCGCAACAATGCCAATGCGATTCCCGTTAACCGAGCTTCTGTTGGCGCCATCCAGATAATCCCTATCTCAGAGAAACTTAGGATTAACCCTGCCCTTCTATATGGCGAAACGTGGACAGACGATAAGCAAGCTCGAAAGATGCTGTTTCCAGATACATCGATTGTGACCTTGTATACCTTTATTCGCTGGCAAGTCGCCGACGACTGGTTCGTCAACTTGGTGCCCCAATATACCTACAGCGTAAATGGACGAAAGATTCGCTTATTTGAACTCGTCACTCAAGTGGGTCACAACATTACTAAAGAAACGAGCATGGCGATAAATACCGATGAAGACGACAACTTTTGGTTAACACTAAAGCACGCCTTTTAAGTCTGACTATGGTAAAACCGTTGAGCTTAACGTTACTTTCGCTAAACACTTGTAAATCATTCCATTTTTGGAAAAATAAATTACGTAGATGTACTGGAACTTTTTCCTATTAATAAGTGACCAATACTGAAAATAAGAATCAAATGGTACCCAGAGAGTCCAAAAATGCATAAAAATAACTTCGAAATCCTTCAAAACTACTTAGAGTCTCAAATCATTGGTCAGCAAGAGCTCGTTAAGCAACTGATGATCGCCTTATTGGCAGATGGTCATATTCTTGTCGAAGGGCCTCCAGGGTTGGCAAAAACCCGCGCGGTAAAGTCGCTGGCTGACTGTGTCGAGGGAGATTTTCATCGTATTCAATTTACCCCCGATCTATTGCCTGCCGACCTAACTGGTACCGATATTTTCCGTCCAGAAACCGGAGAGTTCACTTTCCAATCTGGGCCTATTTTTAACTCGCTTATTCTAGCGGATGAGATCAACCGTGCTCCGGCGAAAGTACAAGCAGCAATGTTAGAAGCGATGGCCGAGAAACAGGTGACCGCAGGTCGAAAAACCTATGCGCTACCTGATCTGTTTTTGGTGATGGCAACGCAAAACCCAATTGAACAAGAAGGTACTTACCCGCTACCAGAAGCTCAGTTAGACCGTTTCTTGCTGCATTTAGAAGTGGCTTATCCAGACATGGAAAGTGAGCTGGAGATCTTGCGCCTAAACAGAGGCGAAGCGCAAGGCAATCAACCTGTTCAACCAGAGCCTATTTCTCAACAAACTATCTTCGAAGCCCGCCAAGAAGTGCTCAACACTCACATGGCAGATACCATCGAGCAGTACATTATTCGACTGGTTATGGCGACTCGCCAACCTAAGCAATACAGCGACCAACTTGATCAATGGTTAGACATGGGTGTCAGCCCGCGTGCAACCATTGCGTTAGACCGTTGTGCCCGCGCTCATGCTTGGCTTGCTGGCCGCGACTATGTTACTCCACAAGATGTTCAAGCGATGGCATTCCCTGTATTACGCCACCGCCTGCTTCGTAGCTACCACGCACAAGCGGAAGGGGTCACTGCAAATCAAGTGATCGCACACCTTATATCACTGGTTGGTAGCGCATAGGGATACGCGCATGAATAATCAATTACCCAACCATAGTGACGGTGTCACGTTAAATTTGGACGAACTACTGCAATACAAAGCGCAGTCTGTTCGCTGGTTGCCTCCAGCCAGAAGCCTTTGGTCACAACTTAACGGCCAACACGAGAGCAACCGCAAAGGGCGCGGAATGAATTTCTCTGAAGTTCGCCAATATCAGGCGGGCGACGATATCCGCAGCATTGATTGGCGCGTCACGGCGAGAACTGGCAAAGCGCATACCAAGTTGTTTTCTGAAGAAAGAGAACAGCCTGTGATTTTGTTCTTAGATCTGTCGAGCAGTATGATTTTCGGCTCAACCTTGCTGCTTAAATCAGTTCAACTCGCGCACTTTGCCAGCCAACTTTGTTGGTTAACCGTCGCTCAAAAAGACCGTATTGGCGCAGTGATAGATACTGGCCAAGAGATCATTGAGATTAAACCAAGTGCTAGCAACCATGCTCCGCTGCGTATTTTACAAAAAGTCATAGAAATCAATAACGCAGCGCTGACCAACCAAGACAATCACAGCGACACAACCTTAGAGCATGGATTGAAGTCTCTTCACCAGCTTTGCCCGAAAGGCAGCGATATCATTATGCTTAGTGATTTTGTTCGTTATAACGAAAGTAATTACTCACTTATCAATCAAATACGTCGACATAATCGAGTTCGCTTAGTGCATTTTTACGATCCATTAGAACAAGGTGTTACTGCATTCAAAGGTTCAAAACAGATCACCGATGGCAATAAAACCCAATGGTTTAACTTTTCATCAAACAGGGAAAAGGAAAAGCTCAGTCACGCATTTGAGCAGAAACAACAACAGCTTATGAAAATGAGCCTTTCTCTCGCGATCCCATACAGTTCATTGTCTTGTGCGCAATCGTTAATGAGCCAAGTATCAGGAGTTCAGTCATGAATCAACCTCTCGACTTGAGCCCTATCATTACGCCAAGCGCACCGTCATGGTGGCCTTTGGCATGGGGTTGGTGGGCTGTGATTATCACGGCCATTGTTGTGATCGCCTTAGTGCTTTTCATTGTAAAACGCAGACAAAAAAAACAGCACGCGAAGAACGAAGCACTTGCTTGCTTTCGTAATAGTCAGTCTTCAAATACCTTGTCTCCGAGCGAAGCTCAAGACATCGTTCGTCAGGCAGCACTGAGCTATTTCCCACGCGAAAAAGTGGCAGGCTTGTCTGGTGATGATTGGTTGACGTTCTTAGATGCGCAATTGGCAAAGCCGTTATTCGCCGCAAAGCAATCGCAATGGCAACAAGTGCTCTACCAAGATGCAGCCCTAATGAGCGACGAACAGAAAAAGGCTCAACAACAATTGGTTAATGACTGCGAAACCTGGCTTCGTAAAGCCCTTCCTCCAAAACGAGGTCGTTATGAGTGATTTTCTAAATATAGGTCTACTAGATGTGGAGTTCGTTTGGTGGTGGATGCTGTTCCTAGCGCCCTTGCCGATCCTTGTTTACTTATTCTCACCAAAATCAGAATCAAGCAGCGCTCTAAGGCTTCCGTTTTTGCCCGAGGACAGCAATACCCAAACACCGAGCAGCCGCTTACCCAAAGCCTTGTCGATCATCATCTGGCTTTTATTGGTAACGGCGATGGCACGCCCAGTTTGGTACGGTGAACCGGTTGAGTTTCAGCCGAAACACCGAGACTTGATGCTGGTTGTCGACCTCTCCTACTCCATGAGCCAAGAAGACATGCAGTTCAATGGCGAGTACATCGATCGCTTATCTGCCGTGAAACATGTATTGAGTGACTTTATTGAGCGACGAAAAGGCGACCGAGTTGGACTGGTGTTATTTGCTGATCACGCCTATCTGCAAACGCCTCTGACTTTGGACAGAGACACTCTGTCACAGCAACTCAACCAAGCCGTGCTAAGGCTGATTGGTAATCAAACCGCGATTGGTGATGGTATTGGCCTTGCCACCAAAACCTTTGTTGACAGCGATGCCCCTCAACGTGTGATGATCCTACTCAGTGACGGAAGTAATACTGCGGGCGTATTAGATCCACTAGAGGCCGCAGATATTGCTAAGAAGTACGACGCGACGATTTACACCGTGGGTGTCGGTGCGGGTGAAATGATGGTCAAAGAGTTCTTCATGACTCGTAAGGTCAATACTGCTCAAGACTTGGATGAACGCACCCTAATGGAAATTGCCAAACGCACTGGCGGTCAGTACTTCCGAGCGCGAGACAGCAAAGAACTGGCAACGATTTACGACACCATCAATCAGTTAGAGCCCGTGACCAACGCCACTAAGATATGGCGACCGCAACAAGAATGGTTCGTATGGCCACTGTCTGCGGCAATGTTCTTCGCATTTATGCTGTTAGCCATTAGGAGAAACAATGTCTAACTTTACTTTTATCTACCCTTATTGGTTCTTGGCTCTTGCCGCGCTGCCCGCTATTTGGTGGCTTAGCAAAAGACAATCGAAGCAAGGGTTATTAGCGTCACATATCGCCCGCTATCTGGCTCCTGAATCGAGCAAGCCGTCTAAAAACCGAAGTACTTACTTTGGTATTTGGTGGTTAGTAGGTGTGATTGCACTAGCTGGACCAAGCTTTGAAAAAAATGAACAACCAAGCTTTGAAAAAACACAGGCGCGAGTTGTGATTATGGACATGTCGATGTCTATGTATGCCACCGATATTAAACCGAACCGTTTAACACAAGCGCGATACAAGGCTCTGGATCTGCTCTCATTATGGCAAGAAGGCCTAACAGGAATGGTCGCCTACGCAGGCGATGCTTACACCATTAGTCCTTTAACGTCAGACATCAATACCATTAAGAACCTAGTCCCTAATCTCTCTCCGGATATCATGCCCTTTCAAGGCGGAGATGCTGCATCAGCAGTCAAACTCGCGATCGAGATGATGACTCGTGCTCATATCTATAAAGGCGATCTGGTACTTATTGGCGATGATATCGATGCTCAAGAGAAGAAAGAGATCGAATCGCTACTCTCTGGCAGCAATTGGACATTATCGGTCTTGGCTGTAGGCACGGAAAGTGGCGCACCGATCTCTCTACCGAGCGGGTCGATGCTGCAAACAGATTCAGGGCAAACCGTGGTTGCGAAAACTAACTTAGACAATATGCGCGACCTGACTCGTCGCTCTGGCGGCACATTCACTGAGGTACAATTTGATAACTCAGACGTTGAACACATCGCAAGTTATCTCGACCGAATTGCTACAACATCAGAAGTGACTAAAACCAATAACTCGCTCAATACCAGAGTGAACAATGGTTTCTGGTTATTGCCGTTTTTGTTACTTCCTGCCCTTGGGCTATTTCGAAAAGGGGTTATTTGGTGTGGCCTAGCTGTGCTTGTATCGTTCAGCCAGCCGAATACTGCGTTTGCGAATCCTTGGAAAACCGATGATCAGGTGGGTTATCAGTTATATCAAGATGAGGACTTCCAGCAAGCAGCTGAACAATTCAAACAACAAGAGTGGAAAGGCATCTCACAATACAAAGCGGGTGACTTCGAAGCTGCAGAACAAACACTACAAGGTTTGACTGACGAAAATGCTCGCTACAACCTCGCCAATGCACAAGCAAAGCAAGGCAAGTACGACCAAGCAATTGAAGAGTATCAACGTATTCTCGAAAGCAACCCTGAACATGCTTATGCGAAGAAGAACCTAGAGATTGTCGAACAGGCTCAGAAGCAACAGCAACAGCAACAGCAACAGCAACAGCAACAGCAACAGCAACAGCAAGGCGATTCTGAGTCCAAAGACCAAAACCAGCAAGGTCAGCAAGGTCAGCAAGGTCAGCAAAATGATTCTTCGCAAAGCTCGCAGGATCAACAACAAAGCTCTGCTGACAATGGCAAGTCGCAAAGTCAAAGCGGCGGTCAAGATCAAAACAACAAACAAGATCAAAGTGAAAATCAAGATCAGAATACTGACCAAAGCCAAGCTGATAACCGCTCTGATTCCAAGATGGATGAAGAAAACGACAAGCAAGCTGTGCAACAAAACAAAGCGGATCAAGCAGGTAGGCCGTCACAGGACAAAGATGACTCTGCATCTCAGACTGCTCAAGCTCAAGAGGCTTCTAAGGAAGACAGTGATAACAACACTCAACAAGCTGCAGCACAAGTATCAGGTCAACCTATGTCGAGCGATCCTGATATGCGAAAACTTGAACAAGTAGAAAGCGCCCGTGATCCGAGCCAACTGCTTAAAGCGCAAATGATTCTACAAGCACGACAAAAAAGTGCTCCTAACAACCAAAACAAAAAGTGGTAACCATGCGATTTTTAAACAAGCCATTTTTATCAATACTACTGACACTGCTAATCGGTGTTTTCTCGTCATATTCTGTATTAGCAGCGACAGCTGTTGCGAGTGTTTCGCAAAACAGTGTTACCAAAGATGAAGTCTTCCTACTTAGAGTGGCGACCGATGAAAAAGTATCGTCCGGTGCTTTAGATCTAGCCCCCCTTCAGAAGGATTTCTACGTCGGCACCCCAAGCTTTGGGTCGTCGATGCGAATCGTAAATGGCAGCCGCACTGTGTCTAGCGAATGGAATATTACCCTTGCCCCACTTCGATTAGGCCGATTAGATATTCCTAGCTTTGATATTAAAGGGGCTAAAACTAAACCTATCACCATCAACGTTTCAGTTAATAAAGCCGCTCCAAAGCAGAGTGATATGGCCGAGTTTCAACTTAATCTCAGTAAAGACTCACTCTACCCTCAAGAGGTCGCGGAGCTTGATGTAAAACTCATCATTAAGGCAGATCCTAGAAGACTGCAAGATCCTAAAATTGCACCACCAAGTTCAGCGAAATTAGACGTCGAGCCGATTGGCGAATCGAAACAATTTCAAGATGTTATCAACGGACAAGAAGTCACAGTTGTTCAGCAATCTTTCCATATATCGTCACAGCAAGCAGGACAATTTCAGCTTCAAGGGCCAAAGTTAACTGGTGCAGTTGTTTACTCAACCAACAACTCAAGCACAACGCGCCTTTTCCAGCTCGACACGCCTGTTGAAACCTTAGATGTCACAGTAAATCCGATACCAAAAGGCTATCAAGGTGAGTGGTTACCAACATCGAACTTCAAGTTGATTCAGAAATGGTCAGATAGCCAAGGCAACGAGCTGACAGATAGCAATACTTTAGGTGGCGACAAGCAGAATATTGAAATGGAAGCAGGTGATTCGTTAACTCGTACCATCACAATGACAGCCAGCAACTTGACCCAGCATCAACTGCCAAAACTGAAGATCACCTACCCTAAATCGGTACGTGTTTATGAAGAGAAACCGCAATTTGGCACTACCCAATCCGGTAATGCTATCGTTGTGTATAAACAGGTTCTAATCCCTAAGGAATCTGGAGGCATCTCTCTGCCTGATGTTTCTCAAACTTGGTTTAACACCGATTCGCAATCACAAGAGACCAGTAAAGCTCTTGGACTTGAGTTGTCGGTTCAGGCAAGTGA
Source organism: Vibrio bathopelagicus (assembly GCF_014879975.1). Taxonomy (NCBI): domain Bacteria; kingdom Pseudomonadati; phylum Pseudomonadota; class Gammaproteobacteria; order Vibrionales; family Vibrionaceae; genus Vibrio; species Vibrio bathopelagicus. The sequence goes on from NZ_CP062501.1 coordinate 1,781,677, forward strand.
TCGCGCGATCTCAAGCACGCCGCCTCCTGTGACAGAAACACCAACCAAACAAGCCAGCCCGACGATTGTTACCGTTGATACCCCTGGAATATGGCCTTACCTAACCGCGCTGTTCGCTGCCTTGTGGTTAATCAGTTCTACAGTTGCTTTCTACTTCTGGTCACGCCGCGGCACAACAGTAAAACCAAAGCGCCAAGATGAACATCAATCCGATACAGCCGAAGCGCTGATTACCGCGCTGAAAGCGAAAGATGGGGTGATGACGAGAACGTTGTTTGAGCAATGGAAAACAGAAAACTCAGACTTGAGTGGTGAAACGTTAGAAGCAATTGAAGCGGAGCTAACCAAGCTCAACCAAAGCCTCTATGCTGAAACTGGCTCACCAAGTCAGTCATGGGATCCAGCTCTAGCAATCAAAGCGGTTAAGAAGCCAAAACGCATCTCGAACAAAGCTCATAAGAGCACGTTAGAAAGGCTTTAATTAACCAGCCATCTAAATAAGCAGAACGCTAGTTAAGCAGAGAATCTAAGTAAACAAAAAAACGAAGCCGTGATGACCACATTGTGATCATCACGGCTTCAGTCGTTTTTAAGAGATGAAAAAATAAATGCCACACTAAGTCAGTGGCGTCGCAACCTTTCTTCGCTTTAGAGCAGAGACAATTCGATTTCGCCCTGAGTCTTTGGCTTGATACAAAGCTTTGTCTGCCTTGCCATACAGCAGATCGAAATCGAATTGATGCTGGTCTGAGGTTATCGACGCGTAACCAACAGATGCAGTTAAATACTGGCTGGTGCTGCTTTCACAATGAAGGATCTTCGCCTCTTCAATGCATTTTCTGATCGACTCTGCACGCTGTTTAGTTTCAGAGTGATGAGTGCCGATCATCAACAACATAAACTCTTCACCACCAATACGACAGAAAGTTTCCTTATCGCTATGAACATGAGCATTAAGTATCTTACCTATGGTGCGCAGAGCCGCATCACCCTCAGTATGGCCATAAACACTGTTGTATAAGCCAAAATGATCTAGGTCGACGAGGATCAATCCGAAAGTGACTTCATGTTGTGTGGCAAACGCCCCTTGGTCGTCACAATTTAGATCTTCTAAAACCTGCGACAACATACGACGATTTCCAAGACGTGTCAGCGGGTCTAGCTTAGATATGATATCCAACTGCTCATTTGCTCGTTCAAGCTCTTGAGTGCGCTTACTGACCTCTTGTTCGAGGGTTTCATTAAGCTTTTTGAGCTCCTCTTGCGCCATGGTTCTCTGTAGCACCTCAGCTAAACTAGAAGCAAAGATACGTATCACCTCACGGAGCTGTGAGGTTAGGGGGCTTCGAGTCAGTAAATTATCTGCGGCAATAAACGCAATCGGCTCACCCGTATTGGTGGTGAGCATTGTCATTGCCGTCCAACCTACACCCACAATATTGAAATCGTGATAAATAGGGACCGACTCTTCGAACGCGACTTGATTCGGGCAAGCGCGTGCTGCTGCGACAATGTCACGTTCCACCAGCTCAGAGCGGTAATAGGACTCATCGACAATATCGCCTTTAATGTCAGTACCCCAAGTACCTTGCATGTAACTGCACTTTTTGTCTGTTAGGAAAACAGCCAGTCGATCGATACCTAGATGTTGAATCGCAAAACTAACGGCGGACTTACATACTTCACTGACGCTATCGCATCGAGATAGCTCCACCATACTTGAGTGCAACATGCGTATATTTTGTTCTTGGCGCTTGCGAATGTAGATCTGAGAAAGCAGAGAGCCAAAGGATTCAAGCATCTGCTTTTGATAATTGGTGATGGGTGAACGGTGAATGTAGTTATCCATCGCAATCCATCCGACGGGTTTATCACCTTCACGTAAGATGAGCATTCCATTCCATCCCTGCCCGACCACTTTTCCTTCGGTGTAGAGTGGCGCTTGTTCAATAATGACTAAGTTGGTGTGGTTGTCAGACAGCGCCTCAATGTATTCGGCTTCAAGCTGGTGTAAATCATATTGAGTATGGTGCTCACTGTTTGTCTTACCAGACTCATCAGTGCCGTATGTCCCGCTAAAACAACGCTTTTTCATATCCAATAGCATGAAGATCGCACGATCAAATCCTAACCGATCACGAACCGCCTCAACCGAGGCTTTATACAAGGCATCCAAAGAGTCAGGATTAGAAAGCTCTAATGCCACCTGATGAACCAGTTTCATGTTCTCCACAAACAATTCACGAAGCTTTATTTCATCAAGGTACTGCGCTTCACGCGTGTCGCGGTGTTTGATCTCCAGCGCAGCGTTCTTTTCTGCACGAATGCATTGCCAGCGGGCTGCTGCAAGTTGAAGAACATCAAGATCTTGGTCGAAGGTTTGGTTGATATACTGAGCATTGCAATTTTGAACAATTAAATAAGTTCTACAGGCAGGCGCGTTGTCGAGCATCATGATGAATGACTCTCCACCTAACACTTTCATGTGTTCCCACTTACAAGTGTTGATAGACATTGGGAGCACGCCATCTGCGGTATCGAATTGAGAAACCCAAGGCCAAAACGTAGCAGGATAATTTGCCAGAGACGTTAGCTCTCCGTAAGAAAACAAGGGGAACGAATCGACTTCTGGTATCGGTTCTACAAATATCCCCATCCCTTTTGGCGCAAGTACCTTAGCAAGATAACCAAAAAGAAATTCTGCCAATAAACGGTGATCGCGAGTAGCTGATATTTGTTTTGCAAAGGCTTTAACAGGCACGCTTCCGTCCATTGGCGATTAAGAGTGAAGCAAAAATACCGAAGCATTGATATGCAATCAATGTAACTAAAAATGAGATGTTAAGCGGGTCGCAATTTCAATTTTTACATTATCACAAGCATGAGAAGGACGACAAAAATGGGATTTTCTGCCCAAAATTTCATCGACATTAGGACTTTTTTAGAGACATAAAAAAGCCCCACCTAAAGTGGGGCAAAACTTCCATCGCTTATAGTTATAGTGATAATTCTGTCGATCTATTCGATTATCTAACCTGCGTTTCAGTTAGCGTACTGTCCTTTAAAAAAACTAAAACAGCACTTAGTTCATCGAATTAACCAAAGTCACCGTTTACGTAGCCTTTAGTACGATCATCTTTTGGTTCGCTGAAGATAACACTCGTTTCGTTGTGCTCTACAAGCTCTCCCATTAGGAAGAAAGCAGTACGGTCTGAGATACGACGCGCTTGCTGCATTGAGTGCGTTACGATAACGATAGTGAAGTCTTTCTTCAGGTCTTCCATCAATTCTTCAATCTTGTGTGTCGCGATTGGATCGAGTGCCGATGTAGGCTCATCCATCAGGATTACATCCGGTTCCATTGCAATCGTACGAGCGATACATAAACGCTGTTGCTGACCACCAGACAAACCAAATGCGTGCGCTTTAAGACGGTCTTTCACTTCATCCCAAAGTGCCGCACTGCGTAGTGAACTTTCTACTACTTCATCAATGTGTTTCTTGTCTTTGATACCTTGAGCACGTAAGCCGTAAGCTACGTTCTCGTAGATGCTCATTGGGAATGGGTTTGGTTTTTGGAATACCATGCCTACGCGAATACGCAGGTCAGCCACATCAATGTTACCGTAGATGTTCGTGCCATCCATATCCAGCTTACCTTTGATAGTAACGCCTTCTATTAGGTCATTCATGCGGTTCAAACAACGTAGCAGTGTCGATTTACCACAACCAGATGGGCCAATCAGAGCCGTTACCTGACGCGTTGGAATTGGCAGGTTAATAGACTTAAGCGCTTGGTTGTCACCGTAAAACAGATCTAGGTTCTCAATATCAAATTTGTTCATTTTCGTATTCTCTAAATTCTTAAATTCGTGTCTAACTTGATGCTTTCTTTATCACGGAGGCTCTCTTTATTGTTGAGCCAGCTAATGAGCTTAGTAAGTTGCCGTGTTGAAGCGTCTCGCAATCAGTTTTGTAACCATGTTGATCAAGAGAACCAATACGATTAGGACTGTTGCCGTGCCGTAAGCTTGGTTCCACTCATCGATAGTAAATAGTTCTGTTGTCAGCTTATATAGGTGAACCGTTAGTGTACGGCCAGAATCAAATACCGATTCAGGAACACGTGCCACCATACCTGCTGTTAAAAATACAGGTGCTGATTCGCCAATTACACGACCAATACTAAGAATGACCGAAGTTAAGATACCTGGCATTGCGCTTGGTAAGATCAAACGCCAGATAGTGTAGATTTTTGAAGCGCCAAGGCCGTATGAGCCTTCACGATAAGTTTGTGGTACTGACATCAATGCTTCTTCTGTAGTACGGATGATTACAGGAAGAATTAAAATACTCAGCGTTAATGCACCCGACAAAATCGAGAAGCCAAGACCGAGAATCGAAACAAAGAAGGTCATACCGAACAGACCAAAGATAATCGATGGGATACCCGCTAAAGATTCAGTACAGAAACGAATCACTTTAACCAGTTTGCTGCCCACTTTAGCGTATTCGGTTAGGTATATCGCCGTCATGATGCCGAGTGGCGCTGCCACAGCTATTGATGCGATTACCATGTAGATCGTGGCGATGATCATTGGGAAAATACCACGTTCTTCACCGGTACGAGTGTAGTCGTCGGTAATGAAGTTCCAGTCTACGTATTGCAGGCCATTCGATAAGATGTACCAAATGATCCAGAATAAGAAACCAACCGTGACTGCTGCTGCCGCCCAGATAAAGCCTTTCAAGACATTATCTTTCATTTGACGTGCTTGTTTTAGTTTTACGCGATCCATATTACTTATCCTCGCCTACTTCGTTTTTTCACGATTAAGATAAAGCAGAGCACCATTTAACATCATGATGAATACCAGAAGCACAACGCCGGTAGCGTACAGTGCACTCGCGTGGATACCACTTGCGTAAGACATCTCAATAGCAATGTTTGCTGTTAGCGTACGAGCTGAGTCCAGAATACCTTCTGGCATTGCTGGTGCATTACCCATCACCATGATGATTGCCATCGTTTCACCCAGTGCACGACCGATACCCAAAATCACACCAGTCATAATGCCTGAACGTGCAGCAGGAACGAGTAACTTAAAAATCGTGTAGATTTTCGAAGCACCCAGTGCAAGTGAGCCTTCTTTGTACGTACGAGGTACAGCGCGGATCGAAGTTTCAGAAACTGTAATAACAGTAGGAAGAATCATGATACCCAAAACAATGATACCCGCGAAGATAGTGTTACCCGCTGGTACTTGGAAAATGTTCTGAATCATAGGAACAATGATTACTAGACCGAAGAAGCCGTAAACTACCGACGGGATACCCGCGAGAAGCTCAACTGCTGGTCGAATAATATCTGCAAGACGCTTTGGTGCAATCTCAGCAATAAAAATAGCGGTTAATACACCGACCGGTACACCAACAACGACAGCTCCAAGTGTCGAAACAATCGATGCAACAATCATGGTTGCAACACCGAATAGAGCTGGCGGTAACCAATCCACACCCAAAACGATGCCAGAAACACCAGCCTCTTGGAATGCAGGGATACTCTCTGCAACGATAAAGTAAGCGATAACGGCTAGTGATACGATGCCGATTACAGCACTCGATAAGAACAAGCCGTGGAAGATTCTTTCTCTCCAGTCGATGCGCTTCTTGGCACGTAGACTTGGCTTGTTGATTTGAGTCGCTTCAGTATTCATAAGCTTTTCACTATTTGCGATGGTCATATATAAAATCTCAAACTTTGTGGCTCAACAAGAGCTCGAAATAGACAAAGTTGAAAGAAAAGGCTCAGCCTAAGTTAGGCTGAGCAATAATTAAGTGTTGGTCAGTTAAGATTAGTTAACTGTGATGTAGCCTTTCTTGTCAGCGATAGCTTGAGCTTCATCTGCAACCATCCAATCTAGGAATTGTTGAGTTTCAGCTGTTGGAGCGCCGGCTTTGTAAAGAACTAGGAAAGGACGAGCAACTTTGTAAGAGCCGTTCTTAACGTTATCAACTGATGCTGCTGCGCCGTCGATAGTTAGAGCTTGAACTGTGTTATCTACAGTACCAAGAGAGATGAAGCCGATAGCGTATGGGTTGCTCGCTACAGAAACTTTAAGTGCGCCGTTACCGTTTGCAACTTGTGCACGTTGAGAGATAGCCGATACTTTCTTGTCGCCAATCTTCTTCTTAAGTTTCATGATGTCTTCGAATGCGCCACGTGTACCAGATGCAGTATCACGAGTGATTGCTACGATTGGCTTGTCAGCACCACCAACATCTTTCCAGTTAGTGATGTCGCCTTTGTAGATTGAAGTGATTTGCTCAGCGGTAAGAGCAGATACTTCGTTATTTGGGTTAACAACAACTGCGATACCGTCACGAGCGATAACAAGCTCTTTCAGGTCAGCTGTTTTCTCTTCTTCTTTAAGGTCACGAGAAGAGATACCAAGGTCAGCACTTCCATTTTTTGCTGCTTTGATGCCTGCAGAAGAACCTGGTGCTTGAATTTCGATGAACACTGGTTCGCCTTTATTCATGTAGGTTTCTGCAAAAACTTCAACCAGTGGAGAAGCACTGTTAGAGCCAACTACAGAGATAGTTTCTTTAGCTGAAGCTGTATTCACTGTTAGAGCGCCTAGTAGTGCGATTGCACCGATAACTGTCTTTTTCATCACAAATTTCCTTTAGTGGCGTTATTGCCGTAATGTTGTTTTGCTTGAACGGTGCCCACTTTAGAATCTGAATGTGACAGTTGTGTTTCACTTAATTGAAGCCTATATGACAACTACAATTTATTTTCTTGTTTTCCCTCTACCAAATAGCCTTGAAGTAATAAATGGGCCTCATTCATAGGCGTTGAATATTCATTCCAACCTATTTAAGCCAAACCGCTCAATATCTCGCCACCCCTTTAATTACCTAATACCACACAAGGTTCTGTGCTAAATAACCCTATCTTAAAAATGGCTAAAGCCTTGTTTGCACAATAAATAATCAAATTTTATTAAATACCTATCGCATATATCAAAATCGAATCTATTACTGATTGAATTGTCATTCTCAATAGTTAGAATCACTGGCTAATTACAATAATAACAATTGCTTCTGCTCATTTACTTATTCAAAGAGGGACAATACATGCGCCAACTTCTCAGTGGCTTATCGATAAAAATACAAATTCTTATTCCAGTACTCTTTTCCGTCGTATTGCTTTTGACGGGTGTCATTATCGGTGGTGACAAACTGGAAAATGCTTTTAAAGATGTATCAACAGCAACAGATCAGCTCATTCTACATAAAGAAGAACTTAGCGAAATCGTCGACAACAGCTACGGCATGCGCATTAAGGCCATCTACAGCCTATTTAATGCTGATGATGTAAAGACGCTAGTAGAAACGCTAAATCAAAAACGTGACCAGAATACTCGACTACTGAATTCGCTTGATACCGTACCAGGCATGCAAGATGAAGTAGCCGCAATGCGCAAAGCGATGAATCACTACGTCGACTTTTCTCGCACCACTATGCTTCCTCTATTAAGAGCTAAACACGGCAACACAGTTCTCCCTTCTGACTTTGACAACCGCTACCAGATCGCAATCGACCAATACCGTCACGCGGGTAATGAAATGGTACAGGCGATCAATACGCTTTCTAAAAAGCTCAACCTGCTTGCCACTCAAGAAGTCGACATCAACGGCCAACAACACACCAGCACACTGGATACGGCGACTATTGCCCTGCTAGCGATTCTTTCTATCGCATTAGTCATCAGTTGGACGCTTGCTGGCATCATTGTTAAGCCGCTTAGCAATATTCAGGAAACCATGCGTGAAGTAGCGAAAGGCAACCTGCTCGTTAAAGCTGAAGAGTATGGCGATAACGAGATCTCGCGCCTTGCCCAAGACGTAAACAAATCCGTTGAGCAATTGCGCGACACGGTAAGTTCGCTGTCTCGAATCAGTATTGAAGTTGCGTCTGCGTCTACAGAGCTAGCCGCAGTAATGACGCAATCAAGTGCGAACTCAGATCAAGAGAAGCAAGAAGTGGAGCAAGTTGCTTCCGCTGTGAACCAACTTGAGAGCACAGCAGCACACGTCAACGAGAACGCAGTACAAGCCGATTCGGCGTCTAAGCAAGCTGACGAAATGGCGACACACAGCATGAGCTTGTTTAATGAGAGCAACCAAGCAAACGAGCAAATGGCGATTCAGCTGAGTGAAGCAGCAAACGTTGTAGGCACGCTAAAAGAGCACTCAGAGCAGATTGGTAAGGTGATTGAAGTAATTCAAAGCATCTCTGAACAAACGAACCTTCTTGCGCTTAATGCAGCAATTGAAGCGGCTCGTGCTGGTGAAAGTGGCCGTGGTTTCGCAGTTGTAGCCGATGAAGTTCGAATGCTGGCGGCACGAACCCAAGATTCAACCAAAGAGATCCAAGCGATCATCGAAGGTTTGCAGGTTCAATCAGGCAACGCTAATGAGAGCATGAGCAGTTCACTGTCTATGTTAGAGCATAACCAAACGCTCTCTGGCGAGGTAAGCGCTGCCCTTTCAGGTATTGCTAACTCAGTAACCGACATGACAGAAATTAACACTCAGGTTGCCTCTGCTGCAGAAGAGCAAAGCCAAGTGACTGCAGACATCAACCGTAATATCTCAAATATCTACAGCTTAGTAAGCCAAAACGTAACCGGTATTACCCAAGCCGCAGCAGCAAGTCACGAGCTATCAAACCTAGCTGAGCAGCAGAAACAGCAGTTGGACTATTTTAAGGTGTAGGGTTCAAGGTGTAAGATTTAAAGTGTAGGGTTTAAGGTTTAAAGTCAGACCTATACGCCAAAACTCAAAAGGCCGTGGAAGAACCACGGCCTTTTTATTTACGGATTAAGAACTAAATCATTCTGCAACTAGTAGGACGCTAAACTTGTATTGTGCAGCGTTGTACTGATAAACCTCACCGTTAATGGAATCAAGCGTCATCACGCTCTGTCCATTACCAGCAGGAGTCGAACTCCATACATAAGCGGCTAAGTTACCGGTCTCAAAGTTGAATGTCTCGCCGAATACTTTGGTACTCATTGCAGGAGAATGACATGCGACTTCTTTCAAAGACACCAGCTCTTTGATGTTTGGCATACGCCACTCTTTTTCGCCACCAAATTGATGCAGAGCGTGGCTACCACTTTCATCATTGATTGATTCAACCATAGCAAGCGCACTCTGCCAATGATAGGTTTCAGCGGTTCCAGTACAAGCTAACGCCTTCGTATCCCATGTTTTACCTAGTTGGCAACGCATCCAAGTTAAGCCCGTCAGTTCGTCACTAAAGGTTCCGTTATCATTTGCGATGTAACGTGTACTCGGAGCCGATTTTTCAATATCCAAGCTGCACTCTTGTGCCATTGCACCTGAAGAAAATAGGCCGATTAAAGTGATAGTGAGTAAATTTTTCATCTCTATTTACCTTGTAGTGAAACTAGACGAGCAGGGAATTGGTATGAATCAGAGTTGTCGGAAGAATCTACATCACCAGAGTAGATCTCTAAAGCGCTGATGTAGCCACGGTCTTCACCCAATGTACCAATTTCGTTGTAATAGAAGCCACCATCTACTGCTGTATTGCTGTATTGGTTATAGATAATCGATTGGTTCCACACAGAGCCGATTTCTGTATATTCACCACCAACACTCTGATGAGGAAAATACTTGTAAGTCAGGCCATAAGCTTTACCACCTGCGTTCTTTTCGGTTTCACCGAAATCGAGCACGTTGTAAAACTCATGGAATGTAGGTAAACGCCAATCTGATTTGCCGCACAGGTTAATAGCATTGATATGTTCAACGTAATCTTGAGTGGTACATATCGCGTCACCCTTCGTTTTACACGTGGCTAAATCAACGTCCTGGTCATAAGGTGTTACAACACCTGGTAGCTCCAATGCGAACTGTCGGTCTTTGTATTGAAGGGAGTTTTCATCATCTGTTTTCGTTTCCCAAATCAAGCCGCTGCGTTGATCCAGAACACAAGCCCATTGCGTTGCATCGTCACTAAGCACCTGGCCATTAGAATCCAACTTTGCGAACTGGAAACCATTGCCGGTATTAGCATTCAGCTCTGTTTTATCAAAGCCGTACTCAGCATCTTGACCGGGGAATGAGCTCTGTGGTTCTACCACATCTTGTGTATCATCAATATCTGAGAAGTAACGCAACACACCAGTATCATTCAATGCTGTAGCAGCTTTTAGCTCTCCTTCGAGGAAATTTGCAAAAGCAGTAACTTGGTCATTATCTAGTACTCCACCCACATAATCGGCCGCACTCTTATCAAATTTCGCACTCAATTGAGCCAGCATGAACGCACGATTAGAGTGCTTAAATGCCTTAATTGTTGATACGACATTTTGTTCCAGACTCGCGAGTTCAGATGCAGATAAATCGTCTTGAATATCGCCAGATATAGTGATGCCACTTTTCGCCAACTGCGCTTTTAATTTGTTGTTAGCTTCAGCTATCGTCAATCCGTCAGCAACATAACCCGCCAATAGTGAACTGATACCATTAATCTCATTCCCCGTATTTTTTTGAAGACCGGGAGCTGCAATATAAGCGTAAGAAGATGCAGAACCGCTCGTGCTATTGGCTGCAATCCCCGTATCCACCTGAGCTAACAAAGGAACCGATAAAATCGACTTCTTAGTGCTGGTAATACTAAATTCGCCATTTGCGTTAGCCGTCGAACTAGGTTCCCCGCTGTCACACATGTAGTTTTGATTTATGTCTGCACAGACCTTACTTTGTAAATCTACATTCTGTGCAGTCACTGTACCTGACACTGTATAGGTTGGTGCTGCTGATGCAGAGGTATCGGAACCGCCCGAACCACCGCAGCCAGCAAGAGCCAAAGAGATGGCCAAAATTGTCAATTGAGGTTTCATAGAGTTATCTTCTTGTTTTGTTTTTAAAGAGCCTTGCCATTACAGACAAGTAACGCGTAACAAATGACCTGCCGAACGAGAGCAAGGACATGAATAGAATTGATATGAGTGAAGCTGAGCCACCAGAAGAGCCACTGGTAACTGTTGGTTCTTCTGGTGAAGTCGTTGTTTCTCCACATTCGTATTTCGAAATAGTGCCTAGCCCCCACTGCTTTAAGTACCCAGTTTCACCATTCACATAATCGGCGATTTCTAAACGCCAAGAACCGTTAATAGGCTCACCCGCAAACGAATCAAGAACCCGATCATGCTTAAGCGTGAAGTAACCATCAAAACCAGAAAATCGCGTCGCCTTATGGTTGAGTAAATCAACTCGTGTTCCCTTCGGTGAAATCAGAGTCACTACTAAGTCGCTCAACCGAGGGTGATCGATATCCAAATACATGCCGAAATTTTCGTCTGCGAACTGAGCCGTTCCATTTAGAGTGAAATTGAATGTTTTAAAGCCAACGATCGGCTGATTGGTCGAGCTAAATCGACTATCAGGAAGATAGCTGTTCACTTCTTTAATATCGGATTCGAGTACAGGTAAACCATATACAAGTGACGAATCATGCTGCCAATTTTGTGATTTGAGGGCGTCGCTGTATCGATAGTCGACACTCGTATTCATGGTGACTGAAGAACCACACATCTCGTCTGTCGGAAGTGTCGCTTCAATCGTTAGTTGGTTAATCGGAGGACTAACAAACGACTTCATCAATTCTGAGATATTGATTTGGCCATCCACTTGAGCCTGTCTTAACGTCGGGTACAACTCAATCGTCAACGGCTTCTTTGGATCAACATAACGGTCAGGAACCTCTACTTTAAATGGCTCGATAATCAATCCATGCACATCAAACTTTTGCTTCAATATTTCGGCATAATCTCGATTCGGATACAGCTGTTGAGCCACAAACAGTGTACTCTCAGCTAAATCGTGCATTTTCAAGCCACGACCTAGCCCGTACATAGACTCGAGTATGATTGAATCGAACTCTTTAAAAGCGAGCTCACCATATTGTTCAACCGAAGCTTTCAGAGCTTGGAACAGTGGCGTTGACCAAAGCTCATCGCCTAACTCACCAGCAACACTTTCATGCGGACGATACTCAGCTTGCCTAAAGTAACGTGCTCTTTGGTTCCATAGGCTACGAGTGGTATTCCTTACCCCGAAGTAACCATCCCAGTTAAAGACAGTATCTATCTCGAACTCTTGTCCACGAGTCTGTGCATTTTCATATTGAGTACGAAAGCTAAAACTACCCGCCCAATAGTCTCCAAAACCTTCACCAATTGCGCCTGTATGACCGTAAGCCCAGTCTTTAACGATGTGATAATGAATCCCGTGACCCAGCTCATGCAGAATCACGTCACCATCTAATGCATCTGGAGAGCCACCACCGATACCAAACAAAGCCGCTTTGGGACCATAATAATACGTCGAGTTATCTGCAGATAAGCCTCTGCCATCGAACTCAAGAGGGGCATCAAACAGATCAAAGCCCAAGCTGCTGATATAGCTTAAAGACTGGTCTAGATGAGCAAATACCATCAATTGTGGGAATCGCACATCTTGCCAATCCACATTTTGCAGCTCGTTCAGATCGGCAAACTTTGTGACACCTTCAGCTGCGAGAAAATTTGAAGTGTCGCGGTTCGTTGTCGCTCCGGAATCAGGGTCGATCGAATATAGGGCCGTTGCATCAACCTGAGAGACACGATCATTGGTAAGGTAGATACCATCGCTGTGGTTCAATACCTCCACATCCGCTTGCACGTAATGTGGGGAGTTTGGATACTGATTGACATCGGTTAACAACGTCTCTGGTGGCGCAGCACGGTCCATGGTTCTCAAATCAGGGCTGAACACGTTCACATGCGTCGCAACAACTTGACCACCGCTTAAGCTTGGTGCTCGCTCAGCTTCTAATAAACGAGGAACTTCCAGCTCAGCAGCCGTTGTCGGATTTCCGTTGAGTAACACGGTATTTTCTAAGCTTCTGAAAACACGTGACACCTGTTCGTCAGTATTGGTGGAAAGAACCATGGACTTTTGTTGTTGGTACTCACCTTCAATCAATACATCGAAGTTGTAGTGGCGCCCCAACTTAGACTGTGTTTCATAGCGAAACCTTAGCGTACCAACCTCAGGATAAGCTTCTTCTAAGTAAGCCTTCGCTTCTTGTTGCGTTGTCACAACGGTATTACCAATTGGGTAATCCCACTCGGCAGCACTGCTTGTTGCCGAAACCAAGAACAAAGCGAGGTATAGAGGACTCTTTTTCATATGTCCTCCTTAAAACTCATACTTGGCGTTAACAGTGAAATAACGACCAGGTTCTGTAGAGTAGGTTTTATAGCTATCAGCGATACCCGCAACATCTTGATATCGAATGTATTCTTTATCGAATAAGTTGACGACATTAGCACTCACGTCTAGACCAAAGTTCCATGAGTAACTTACGCCCAAATCGACACTCGCCCAGCCGCTTGTTGTCGCACAATCTGTAACAATACCTAGGTCATCTTCACATTCAGGCACCTTATCCATTGCTTGCGCCCAATTAACCTGTGCATAAGCGGAGAAGGCGTTATCGTCATAAGTCACCTCGGCATTACCTTCCCAAGGGGTTAGTGTGCGAACTTTTTCGCCTTCATCATCTTCACCATCAACGTAGCCGACTTTAGTGCTCACACTCCACACATCATTCAAACGATGGGCAATTGAAGCCTCAATGCCGTACGTCTCGACTCCACTTACGTTTTGGTACTGCTTGTAGTAGTTGCCTGTATTTGAGTCCGGCACAAACGTGATCTGTTTAACATCGATAAAATTGTCAAACTTCTGATAAAAAACAGCGGCGTATAGCTGCGTCTTTCCATTGTCATACTTACTGCCTAATTCAAATGAGTCGCTTGTCTCTGCCTCTAGGTCCATATTTGGTACGATCACAAACGGGGCAATCGGAAGAAAATCATGGTTCTGATAACCATAAATTTTGTCATAACCCGGCGCTCTATAGCCGTGATTGTAAGAAAGGTAGGTATTAAATGATTCTGTTAACTGGTAACCCACCGATAAGCTCGGAGAGAACTCGCTCGAACTTTGTTCCTTCACTTCGTAACCATTAATCGAGTTCTGTGATTCAGGTTTCAACTGGTGTAAATCAAAACGGGCACCTGCCGTCACAGTCCACTGATCAATTTCAATCGCATCACGAACAAATGCAGCAAAGTTGTACGAACGCGCTGGTGCAAAAGGAACATCTGCATTGAGCGACACGCCATTCCAATCTAAAACAGAAGATTGGCTTGGACGCTCATGGAGGTTGGTTTCCATGCTCATGCCATAAGACAATGTATGGCTCATGTTTTTATGTTGAAACGCACTAATAAAATCGGCGTTAACGCCAAGAAGCTGATCGGTGAAACCACGAAAGTCAATCGTTCTACGTAATTCAGACACGTTATTATTGGTTCGAGACATCAAGCGATTTGTGGTGTCTTCGTTTGTCATATCACGCCAATAAATCTTGGCATCTAATTCCTCAAACCAAGTATTAGCAGGTAGATACTCAAAGCCGGCATAAGCAGAAAATGACTCGGTATAGCCTTGTTGATCAAAGTCTTCCGTGTCCCACTTACCATCTTTTTGAATCTTAGACGAGCCTTCTTTACGACTTAAGTTCTCTTTGTAGTACTCAACATTACCTTTAAGCATTAAAGCGTCTGTCGACCAGTAATTCAGAGTGTAACCACCGCCAACACCATCGATGTCTCGCTGATATAGGTCCTCATCAAAGTTACGTGTTTCTTCACCTTCCCAATAAGAAAGGTTGAGTAAGCTTTCAAATTTTCCAGCACGAAAAGCAAGGTTTGTCGCGCCTTTGTATTTATTACTGATACCGGTATAGGTTGCAGATACATCGCTGTAAAAGTCTTTGTCGTCGAGATAGTCCCCCGGCTTTTTCGTCCTAACCACCACCACGCCACCAATAGCGCCTGAACCGTATACGGATGAACTCGCCCCTTTTATAACCTCAATACTTTCCAAGTTAGACATATCAAACGAGTTACGCCCTACCTTGTCATTGATGTCGTTGGCGCCAAAGCCATCAGCAGACTTTATTCCGTCTTTCACAATCAAAATCCGGTTGCCTGTCATCCCACGGATCGTAATGTTTTGAGATCGACCAGCTCCCCCAGAAACACTGACTCCAGGCTCGCTCTTTATTGCGTCATAAAGCTCAGTTGCACCTTTTTGTTCCAAATCCTTACCGGTGATTACAGCAACTGAACCTGCAACTTCAGATAGAGGTTGCTCGATTTTATTCGCAGTGACGAGCACTTCTTCAAAGTGATAAACCTCAGATTCGGCGTGCACGAGGTTGGCAGCAAGTACACTCAGTACTGCCGCTGATAGGGGGGAAAGCTTCATTTACTGCTCCGCTTTAATGTTTTTCTGGGTAAGTGATAAAAGGAATGCGTATTCAAACGCTTGTTGAGATAAGGACCGTCGCCTGTCTGTCGAGTGCCCTTGAGTAAAGTTTGTCGACAATAGATAAGGTCCACTGCCAGTCGTTAATTCACTTAACTTCGCGTAATACTTTGCGCCTTCCCAATAAGGCACGCGGCGATCATTAAGGCCAACCTGAATCAATATTGGTGGGTAGTTTTGTTCGCTAAGATTCAGATAAGGGTCATATTGCTGCATTACCTTCAATTCATCGGCAATGTTTGGGTTGCCCCACTCACCATATTGCTGAGCCGTTAGAGGTAATGCAGAATCAGACATGCTGTTCACAACGTCGACAAAGGGCACTTTAAGGACAGCACCATCAAACAAGTCAGGAGCCTGATTTAGGGCTCCAGCAACAAGAGTGCCACCAGCACTTCCTCCGATCGCATAGATGGAGCGCTTACCTAGATTGTATGTAGTCAAATCACGAGCAGCTGCGATGAAATCCAAGATGGCATTTTCTTTTTTAATCCCCTTACCTGCTTGATACCAAGCGTCACCATAGAAGCCGCCACCTCGAACATGTGCAATCGCATAAATGACACCCTCATCAAGTAGGCTAATGATTTGGGGCATAAAGTAGGGCTTCATCGTCATGCCATAAGCACCGTACGCGTATAAAAACACTGGTGTAGTCTTAGTCAATTTGTCTTTGCGATAAGCCAGTGTGACTGGAATCATTACCCCATCAGAATTCACCATAACTTGCTCGGTTTGATACGCTGATTGTTGGTATTGAGGGTAATGGTCTTGAGAGAAGCTTTCTCGTTGTAAAGTATCAGTATTCAACCGGTCCCACTTCGCAGGCTGAGTCAAAGACATGCTGCGAATATGTAATTTGTTACTCTGGTAGTCGCCTACTTGGCTTACCCAAGCAACTTGGCCTGCGTCAGCCAATAACTGGCTTGAACGATAGCGATCGTCATTATCGAAGAAGTGTAAAGATTGAGACGCGCCACTCTGGCTAACAACTACAGCGCCAGACTCAAACAAATAGAAGTTACTGATTCTAGATCCGTCCGTCGGTTCAAAAACAGTTCGCCAAAGGTTGATATGTGTAGCCTGAGTAAGTGGTGCAGAGTAAAAAGCAAAATCATTGCGGTCGTGATTACTGTTGGCAAACAACATAGAATCCGAAACATCAACGTAGTACTCCACCCCCGTTTTTCGTGGTAAAAGTGGTTTAGAGACTTCACCGCTATCAAGGTTTAACAAACGTTGCTCGCTGGTGTTTTCACTGTTTGCCTGAACCACAGCAAATTGCGTATCACTTGAAAGATAATACGAAAGCAACCAAGCGGAGTCTGGCTCTTCCATTAACTGAATTGGCTTTGACTGATTTAAGAAGTATTTCGTTAGCCCATAAGGTCTCGAAGTTTGTTGTTCAAGTTGAATCAAATACAGAGATTGACCGTCTTTCGACCACGCAAGCGAGCTATCTACATTTTGAGCTATTAGTGTTACTTGCTGAGTTTTAAGATCAACAACACTCACTCGATACTGCTCAGTACCCGTAATATCTTCTGCTATCGCGAGCTTGGTTTTAGTTGAGTCTAGCGCCCAATCACCTAACTGATAGTAATCATGCTCAGCAGATCGGGCGTCAAGGTTAAGTAGCTCAGTTGAAACATCACTACCAACTTGTCGAGATAGTAAGATCCTTTCACCATTATGATTTAGGATCGCATACTCAGACCCATCGATTTCCTGCCATGGTTTTTCAGCATGCTCAGCACGGTTGTCTTGCCAATTTTTTTGTAGGGATTCGCTCAGAGATCGAATACGTTCTTGATACAACTGAGTTTGATCATTCTGTTGATTAAGATAATTGAGTACTTTATTTACACTACGGGAATCATCTCTGAGCCAAGAGAACTGATCCGAAGCGCTAACCGTTCCTGTCAGTAGGAGCGCAAAAGCTAACAACACACACGCTTTCATAAATACAAGAAATCCATACGCTAATTTAATAAATTTCGCGTATATTGCACCCAAACGATAATGAGATCAATTATCATTTACATAATTACGTGAGATTAATCACAAGAAGGGCTTCAGTTATTGATGGATTACTATTGTAATCCTAGAAGGGATTTATATTTAGATAAGCCTGATAAATCAGTCGATAGTGTTTATTTCAATCAGAAAATTGACCATTCACAGAATAAGCAAACGTTTACTAAGTTTGTGAAGCGACTATCTCCACTAAAGCAATTTTGAAGACTTGGCTAACCTCGTTAGCTAGCAAACCTTACTGACCGTTCTCAGCGGCTCTGATTCTTTCAATCGCTTCGACCCTTCTAAGCTGTTGTGGATGAAAATGAGCTTCTCTAAGCTGGGCAATCGTCTCTTTTTGTTCAATTTCTGAGAGTGCTGAGTCATTCAAAATGTCATTTCGTTCAACAAAGTAAACTTCTAAAGCTCCTTCAAAGCTCTCTCTTTGTTGATCAAGCGCTTCGAGCCGCTGCGTCGCTTCTTCGCCGACCAATTCATTTCTCTTCAAGTATTTGCCTTGTTCGTCTAGACCTTCTGAACTGGATAGCTGCGGGAGTAATACCTGATTTTGATGACTGACTTGAACGTAATCTGGCTGCTCAGATAGATAAGACTCAAGTCTTTGTTGATATTCCGACTCGTCTAGCCCTTCTTGTTTCAGAAGTAACTTTTCTAAAGCGATTTCCCTCATTCTGTTGTCATGGGTAAATAGAATACTTACCTCGCTCTCACTGAAAAATTGAGATTGGAGATCGAGCAACGCTTGATTCAGTGCGCGTAGGTCCTCAGCGGATATTGATGTGGTGTCAAATTGCACGTCCAGTGATGTCAGTGCCGACTTGTACTCGAGATATTTGGCAAACAGTGCTTCATCGACAATAGCAGCTTGTGATTGCTCGTGGTGTTTTGCCACATTGTCACGAATATCTTCAAGGGTTAACTCGGTGTTGCCTGACACAAAATATTCCATCATGTCTTTGGCTGATGCATTATCGATTTCGGTATCTTGTTGAGAGGTAACCTTCAATGAGGAGGCGTTCTGTTGTTTGTTGTTTGAATTTAGATTGTCTGTTTTTGCAGGCGAAAAGATTACATAAAAAAAGACCGCCGCTGTGCTCATCAGGGCTATCGTGGTTATCGACAAAATGGCGGTCTTTTTCATTACATTTTCCTTATGATCTTAACTTATGGGCAGTACGACTTACAGGCCAGCTAACTTCAATCGATTAGCGTGTTGACGATATAGCGTCACGGGATCGGTCTCAAAAAGGTGATGAATACCCAATAACCCATTAATCTCGTCTAGGTGATTCATTTTGTAATCGTCACCAATCACTTTGCCCAAATGCGCGCTACATGCTCCCACTAATCCGTCATTAGGTTCATTAAAGGCCAAGCCAAGGATTGTCATCGCTCCGTCGGTAGGATCAAGAAGGTTGGTAAAAGTGGAAGATCCTGTCCATGAATAGTAATAAACACCGTTGTTTGCTTGCCATTCACCATCACCACACGCAGACGTCGGAACGCCTTCAGGGTAAAACTGATTGAATGCAAGCGAACCTTCAGTGGTCAACGCTTCAAGGGAAGCAAGGCCATCTTGATCAAGATCCGTTCCGCCAGATAATAGGTTGATAAGCGTAGTCAATCCGCCAGCCAACTTAACCGCAATACCTTCCGCGGTTGAACCTTCTGATACGGTTCCACGCACGAGGTCAGCGACTTTAGATCCTTTATGAACACCGCCAATACTTGTCACCGAAGCAACCAGATCGGGGCGAACTGATGCAACATAACGCGCTGTTGGTCCACCATGGCTGTGACCGACCAGATTCACTTTACTTGCCCCTGTTGCGGCTAACAGTGTTTCAACTTGAGCTAGCAATTGCTCGCCACGCACTTCAGAGCTGTTGGTCGCAGATACCTGCGCGACATAAACGCTGGCACCATCTTTGGTTAGGGATTCAGGTACGCCATAGAAATAGTCGACACCCGCTAATGTATCGAAACCAAACAAACCATGTACCAACATAATGGGATATTTCGTTTCCGTGTATCCGCTAACTTCTAATGCAGATGCGCTCGTTCCGGCATAGACACCAAAACTGGATAGACAGGCTATCGTCCAAATTAATATCTTTTTCAATGCTCTTTCCTTAAACAGATTAGACCTCTGATGAGTAAAAGAACCGTAGTTGATGATTTTATAAAACTAAAAAGATTGACTCGATATTTGTGATACTGAACTTGAATTAAACAGTTGTGATGAACATTAAACAAATAGAATCAGACCAGATTTTTACATCACAACTTATTGATTAAATTAACATTTAATGAAGATTATGAAGCTACAACTTCAATTATCTTGACCAAAGATAAGCCCAACATTCACATAAACGGCTCACCTCGTTTGGATCTACGACGACATACTGGCGAGTCATAACTCTCAGAAATCGAATATTAAATGATAAATCTCTCGCTTCGAATCGATTAATTTTCAATCAGAAAGTCGTTGGAAATTTGATACTTATTCCAATTATGAAACGCCAACAACCTGAATGCATTGACGGGAATTATTGATTTTCGATATAGGTCGTACCAGTTATTTACTTGTCTACTTATCAACAAGCAATAGACAACAAGCAACAACGTTATGTTTGGCTCACTAAATATAAAAGAGAATACAGTGATGAAAAATACGGCTTTAATACTCGCGTTAACCATACCATTTGGGGCTTATGCTGCAGAAGATTCAATACCGACACCAGAATCGATTACATCAGCACAAGTGCTCAGCACACAAGGTTCAGAAACCTATTCTTATGTTCGATGTTGGTACCGAACTGACGCATCACATGATTCCCCTGCTACCGACTGGCAATGGGCAAAAAAGGAAAATGGTGATTACTACACAATCAACGGATATTGGTGGTCTTCCGTTTCTTTCAAAAACATGTTCTACAGCGATGCACCTCAATCGGAAATCAAAGAACGTTGCGAGCAAACACTCGATATCCAACATGGCGCCGCTGACATCACCTACTTTGCGGCAGACAATCGCTTCTCTTACAATCACTCGATCTGGACCAACGACAACGCCGTCCAAGCAAACACCATTAATCGTATAGTCGCCTTTGGTGATAGCCTCTCTGATACCGGCAACCTATTTAATGGCTCTCAATGGGTTTTTCCGAACGCTGATTCATGGTTTTTAGGACACTTTTCGAATGGTTTGGTTTGGACTGAGTATTTAGCAAAAGCAAAAGACCTCCCTCTTTATAACTGGGCTGTAGGCGGTGCGGCTGGCACCAATCAATACGTCGCGCTGACTGGCGTATATGACCAAGTCACGTCCTACCTAACCTACATGAAAGTCGCCAAAAATTATCGCCCTGAAAACTCACTATTTACTCTAGAATTTGGCCTCAATGACTTTATGAATTACGACCGAGAAGTCGCCGATGTCAAAGCCGATTTCAGTAGCGCTCTGATCCGATTAACAGAATCTGGCGCGAGTAATATACTTCTGTTCACATTGCCCGATGCGACTAAGGCACCGCAGTTCAAATACTCTACCGAACAAGAGATCATTAAAGTTCGCGGAAAGATCTTAGAGTTCAATCAATTCATCAAGGCGCAGGCCGAGTATTACCAAAGCTTGGGGAAAAACGTGGTGCTTTTTGATGCAAGTGCACTGTTTGCTAGCATTACCGATAATCCAGAGCAACATGGTTTTCGAAACGCGAGTGATGCCTGTCTTGATATCAATAGAAGCTCAGCTGCAGACTACTTACGAAGCCATAGCTTGACTAATGATTGCGCGACCTATGGCTCAGACAGCTATGTATTCTGGGGCGTGACACACCCAACCACGGCTACTCATAAATACATTGCCGATCATATCTTGGCGTACTCGTTCTCTACCTTTGATTTCTAACGAGGAAACCTCGTCAAGTATCATCAAATACGGTCTGTAAGTACCAGAAGCTAAGGGCTTACACGAAGTACAGATACAAAAAAACCGCCATCATCGGCGGTTTTTAGTTACATCAACCTTTCAAAGCCAAGCTTTTAGGTCACGCGAGTTGATTACTCGTCGTCCACTTTTGGTGCGACTTTCTTCTTAGGGATAAACACTGTATCACCCACAGCCACATTTTGGTGGAAGCTCTTATCGCGCTTAACCGGTTTCTTCGGCGTTTTCTTAACTTGAGTGTTGGTCTTCTTCTTCGCAGGTCCGCCTTTAGCAAAAGCAGGTTTACGAGGCTTAATACCTTTGAATTTACCTTTCAAGCCTTCAAGCACAGAGAAAGTAAGATCTTGTTGAAGGTAAAGCTCAACACGCTTGAAGCTGTCCCAGTCTTTTGGACCAACCAAAGAGATTGCATCGCCTTTGTTACCCGCACGACCAGTACGACCAACGCGGTGCACGTACTCTTCTGTATGCTTAGGCATATCAAAGTTGATAACGTGGCTTACGTTTGGAATATCAATACCACGTGAAGCAACATCTGTTGTTACCAAGATCTTGTAAACCGCACGCTCAAATTGGCTCATGATGGCATTACGTTGCGTTTGGTTTAGGTTGCCGCTCAATGCCACTGCTTTAAGCTTCTTCTCGTTTAACTTATCCGTTAAACGATCAGTATCGGCACGAGTTGCAGTGAAGATCATCACCTGACGGTATTCAGCTTCTTCAATCACACGATCCAAGATCGCTTCTTTGTGATCTAGATGGTCACACAGGTAGAACTTCTGAGTGATATCAAGGTGTTGTTCGTTAGAAACGCCCACTGAGATACACTTAGGTGCATCTAGCATTTCATTTGCAATGCCATTCACTTCCGCGTGATCAAGCGTTGCAGAGAACATCAACGTTTGACGACGACGGTGTTTAGCTGCATTCGCAATACGACGTAATTCAGGTGCGAAACCTAAATCTAGCATGCGGTCAGCTTCATCAAGGATTAGCGTTTCAACACCATCTAAAAACAGTGAGCGGTGCTCTAGGTGATCCGCAAGACGGCCTGGAGTCGCAACAATAAAACGAGGGTACTTACGTAGAGCTTTAACTTGGTCGTTAAAGTTTTCACCACCCAAGATAAGTGTTGCTTCGTAAGACAAACCGCCAAGCATGCTACGCAGCTCGCCGTAAACTTGTTTTGCTAGCTCACGAGTAGGAGCCAAAATTACACCACGAGGATCTTTAGCAGAAAACGCTTTTGTTTTTAATGCTTTATGTATCATCGGCAACACAAACGCCAATGTTTTTCCTGATCCCGTTTTTGATGAAGCCAATAGATCC
The DNA here is from genome assembly GCF_014879975.1 of Vibrio bathopelagicus. Taxonomy (NCBI): domain Bacteria; kingdom Pseudomonadati; phylum Pseudomonadota; class Gammaproteobacteria; order Vibrionales; family Vibrionaceae; genus Vibrio; species Vibrio bathopelagicus. Next base: position 1,804,484 of record NZ_CP062501.1, read on the forward strand.
TTACCAGCAATAGCAACAGGGATCGCTTTTGATTGGATCTCTGTCGCCTTCTTGAAGTCGTAATGTTTTAAGTTCTTCAGTAAGCGGTTATCTAAGCCTAAATCTTTAAAGTGCAAAGGACTCTCCAGTCATGATGGTATTGAATAAAATTAATTTAACGTGACATGATACCGCGAAAGTACTTTATAAGGATAGAGATCACAGTAAATTTATCCCTTTATCTAATGTTAACCAGAATATTATATGCACTGCTAACAAAGGGGTGACTCACCTTTTCACTGTATTATTACCGCGCCACCCACTTCATCTCAAAAGTGAGACAGATTGTGATACCTAGCTAATTAGCTCAAAAATTTAGCAATTTCTTTAGTTATTGTTTTTGCAGTTAAAAAATTTGTCGCTACAATCATTAATGAAGCGACTATATGATAAAGAATGTATAGCGCATCTTTTGATGATAAATAAGCAAGGAGTTCTTATGAATAAGACGTTAATCGCAGCTGCAGCCTCTGTGTTCATTCTAGCAGGTTGTTCTTCTGAGCCAGAAGAAGCTGCAGTGTCTGAGATGGATCAACTAACGAATCAAGTTGCTCAACTAACAAGCGAAGTAGAAGCACTTAAGAGTGACAAAGCGGCTGCTGAAATGAAAGCTCAAGAAGCATCAGCTGCGGCTATGGCAGCAAAAGAAGAAGCGGATCGTGCTAACGACCGTATCGACAACATTGCTGAGTCTTACACTAAGTAATTGAGATAGAAGCTCAATGAAGCTGTAGATTTCAAAAGACGTATATACATGCAGTAAATTGACAACACCACCTCTTTTCGAGGTGGTGTTTTTTTATTGAGAGAGGGATGGTTCGTTTTTAAAACTCAATCACAGGTGGTGCGATTTCAACAGGTACACCGTTTTGAGCAAAGATCACCGCTTTCGCCTTTGAATTAGGAAGATCTGCGTCTTCAAGCCACCATTTTAATTCAACAGGGATTTGTAGTAATTTCTTAGAGCCATCACTTCGCGTCAATGGTTCGTGAGCCTCAACAAATACACTTCTATCGGGCTCTAAAGACACCTTAATCGGCTCGTCGATTATTGTGACTTGTTCACCACGACTCACCTGTTCAAAAAGCCACTCAATATCTTTAGGTTCCATACGGATACACCCAGAACTCACTCGCAAGCCAATACCAAAGTCTTTATTGGTACCGTGTATCAAATAGTCACCAGCACCATAAGCAAGTCGCAATGCATATTCACCTAAAGGATTTTCAGGCCCAGCAGGAACCACTCTTGGTAACTCTATCCCTTTCTCTAAGTACTCTTTGCGGATTGAGTTTGGAGGAGTCCAAGTCGGGTTTGGACGTTTTTGGCTTATCTTGGTGATCATCTCGGGAGTATCACGCCCTACTCGACCAATACCGACTGGGAAAACATGCACCTGGTTCTTCTCAGGCTCGAAGTAGTACAGCCTCAACTCAGCAAGGTTAATCACAATGCCTTTTCTCGGAGTGTCCGGCAGAATCAGACGACTAGGAATGCTTAACACATAGCCTTCAGCAGGAAGAAAAGGATCGACCCCTTTGTTTGCCGCCATCAAAGAGAGAAAGCCAATATCGTATTGCTTTGCAATAATAGCCAACGTTTCACCCGCCGCAACTTCGTGTTGCTGTATTCTGCCCACGATACGACTTTCTGTCGGTGGCAACTCAAAAGTTGCAGCAGACACCCACGACGAAGTCATCGCGCCTGCAAGCAGAGTTGTTACCAGAGGGAACAAAGTCGTTCTCACAGTAAGCAAAGCAATCTTGCGCAGCTGTATTTTCATAGCGAGCAAAGGCATCAAGTTAGCGCAATACGACATACAATTCCTTGGTTTGTCTTTTATCAAAGTTTAGATTATCGCTGATCAAACGTCTCTACAATGTATTGTTGCCTCCAAACCAATATGCAATAGGTTTGTATCTTGAGATTTATCTGTAGATAGCTTGCAAATTACCCATACAAAATCGATTGCCTTTAAGCTTTCAACATATTTGGTTATCAATATTAATAAAACTATAATGTTGGATCTATTTTGTGACTAAAGTCTCATGGAACCTCGTTTTAACTCGCTAATATTGCGTCAACAAAACGAATTCAATTCAACAGAATCGGTAATTTATTAAATCCTGTTCCTATAATTACCGTTTAAACTTTGGAGAACGACCATGGCTACACCTCATATTAATGCTCAAGCTGGTGATTTCGCAGAAACAGTACTTATGCCGGGCGACCCGCTTCGCGCAAAATACATTGCTGAAACATTCCTTGATGACGTGAAGCAAGTTTGTGACGTTCGCAACATGTTTGGTTACACAGGCACTTACAAAGGTAAGAAAGTTTCTGTAATGGGCCACGGTATGGGTATCCCATCATGCTGCATCTACGTACACGAGCTTATCGCTGAGTTCGGTGTGAAAAACGTTATTCGTGTAGGTAGCTGTGGTGCAGTACGTGACGACGTTAAACTAATGGACGTTGTTATCGGTATGGGTGCTTCTACTGACTCAAAAGTAAACCGTATTCGTTTCAACAACCATGACTTCGCTGCTATCGCTGATTTCGGTCTTCTAGAAGAAGCAGTAAGCCAAGCACGTGCTCAAGAAGTTCCAGTTAAAGTTGGTAACGTATTCTCTGCTGACCTTTTCTACACTCCAGAAGCTGACCTTTTCGAAAAAATGGAAAAACTAGGCATCCTTGGTGTTGATATGGAAGCGGCTGGTATCTACGGCGTTGCTGCGGATCTTGGTGCTAAAGCGCTAACAATCCTAACAGTATCTGACCACATCATCCGTGGTGAGAAACTAAGCTCAGAAGAGCGTCAAAAATCTTTCAACGACATGATGAAAGTTGCTCTAGAGACTGCAATCAACATCTAACGATTTGATAAAAGATACATTGAAAAGCGTTACCCCGCAGCCAAGCTCATTTGGCTGCTCAAATAATCCCGAGGGGGAGATCGTGTCTAACGACAAGCTGCCAAAAGATGCGGATGGTTTGCAACTCAACTTTTGTAAAACATTGGCGTGTGACAACTTTGGCTTGAGCGATGCAAAACGATATGTTTTGCAACACGCTAACCCTAAGCGTCCAGCGATGGTTTGTCGTGAATGTGGAGCTTTCCCCCCCTTACTTAACAATCGTGAAGTGTTAAGCGAACTTCATCGCCTGAGACAACTTCACAGCGATGGCCTTCCTGCTTGCCGCAATGATGATTGCGATAACTTTGGCCTATCGGTTCATACCCACAAACATCTTTATCATGCCTTCGGTTACAGCGGTGACAGGCAGCGTTATCGATGCAAAGATTGCCAATCAACCTTCGTTGATAAGTGGTCTGGATCCAATAAAAAACTTCAGTTTCAAGAGAACCTCATGGGCTTATTGTTCATGGGCTATTCCGTACGTGAAATCTGTAGAAAGTTAGAGATCAACCCAAAGACTTTCTATGATCATGTTGACCATATCGCCAGCCGTTGTCGTCGCAAATTAGCGATGATCGATGCTCGATGGGTTAATCATGCCAAAGACTATCAATTTGCTTCCCATTATCAGCGCTTACAACCACAAAGTAATAACGGTGTGGTCTGGATAGCAACGGGCGAAGCACATTCGGGCTATATCCTTTGCCAGCATGTCAATTACTCTCAGAATGAAGAGCCTACGGGAAATGTTGACCACAACCCTTACGATGATGTGGCACGCTTTGTCTCAAAAGAGCACTCGTCTGAGGCAAATCTCGAACTTCCTCAACCTTCTGACAAGCTTAAAGAACGCATTGAACAGCAGTACCAAGTGATTCTTGCGAGAGGCAACGTTGAAGACCCTATGGGTAACCTCACTACGTTTAGCTACCCGTCTAAAGGAGCACTCATTCGACCGCCTTATACCTCCTATGCACACTTCTTACATGTGTTGGATATGTGTGACGAGAATAAGCATGTCGCCATTTATATGCCACAAGACCCATTACTAAGATCTGCCGCCCTAAGCGTTTGCTTGCCGCGCATACAGAGTCAAAATATTGACCTTATGTATGTAGAGGAAGATCCTGGCTGGCAAGACGATCAAAGTTTTGAAAAGATCGACATTGTACACATGAGTTGGTGGCGCGATCGTTGGGCTATTGCCAATCAAGGTGATAGCCAGAAAGGTATTTGCTACCTAACAGGTAACAATCCAGAACCAAAACAGTGGTTTAACACTGCATCCATTCAACAAACTAAGTTCTATCAACAACGCTTCCAAGTTCTGTTTGATAGCTTCATTAATGAGCCTAGACGTAAACTTCGTCCCGGTGGCATTCTTCCATTGCTCGACATATTCAGAGCTTGGCACAATCTGTGCTACCAAGATAAGCAAGGGCTAACTGCGGCACAGCGTTTAGGCGTAACTGAGCAGCCATTAACCCTAAAGCAACTACTTTCATAGACAGCTATAAACTAGACATTTATTTGGGAACTCATTGATTTTAAAGCAACAACATGAGGTAACACCCATAAATGGAAAAGATACATGCTCCTTACATGCTCTACGAAAGATAATTAGTGCTTATCCTAAATCACACTCTTATAATGATTGTGTTATCAATATGTTCGATAATTATGGATCTAAGCCTTGGACAAAAATCAGTACCTTCTTGAAACAGAACTAGAACAACTCAAAACTCGTGTCGACTCTGAACCGTTGGTGATCCTTGAGATTGCACAACAGTGCCTCGTCAGATCAGAGCAAGTTCTGTTTGAAGAGGGCGCGATCCAGTCACTGATGCTGATGGCAAGATGTTGCTGGAACCTGATGGATTACCAGACAGGTTTAAAGCACATCAAAGAGGCCTACAAACGACAGAACCGCTTAGAGACCGACCTTTTCCTCCCTGAAATCCTTCACCTACATGCGCTCCAGTTCTGGGGACAAGCCAAATATTATTCAGCTCAACAGTTTTGGATCAATGCCTTAGAACAATCAGCGCTGGTTGATGAAGTTGAGATACAAATTGAATGCTTGATTGGCCTCGGCAATATTTGGCGAATGACTCACGAATACAAGCTAGCCCGCTCAACCCACCAGCTCGCCGTGAAAGTGGCGAACATTAGCCGAATTGGCTGGTTAGAGGGCAAGGCGAGAATACTGCTCGCTTGGGATTACTACCTGCTCAACAATTACGTCGAGATGTTATCGGTACTGGATGGGGCGGAAGAAGCACTTAAAGAACATAAAGATAACACCTGGCATGCAGAAGTCTGGGACTTTAGAGGCCTTGCTCTGCTTGGCTTAGAACGCTTAGACGACGCAGAACGAGCGACAGCCAAAGCACATACACTTGCAGTCGAGCACAACCTAATTTGGATGAAGGCGCACTCTTATATCAGTCGAGCTCGATTAGAACTTCTGAGAAAAAGACCTGAACACGCCGCTGAATTACTCAAACTTGCTGAACAATCTGCAAACGAGTTCGACAACGGTGAATTGCTGAGCCAGATCTGTTATCAACAATCTTTGGTTGCAGAAGAAAACCAAGATTTTAAAGCTGCATTAATTGCCTTTAAGAAATACCGTCAATATTCTATCGGTATGCTTCGTGAACAAACTACACGTGTCGGCCTAGATAAAGCGCGAAGCTCAAAACGCCAACTTGAGCAGAGAGCCCGAAAGCTTATAAACCGAATTCGCGGTCAACATGAATACGATCCAGAGAAACACTTTTCTTTTGTTGTCTCTGAGACGTTTTGGTGGGAACAACTGGTTCTCTTCAAAACAGAGCTCAAACGCTCGAATCACAGCATCATCATGTTTCAACACGTAGACCCCGACTACTTAGATGTCTGTACCGAAATCGCTCATACCCTATGTAATCAAAACGATTTCATTTCAAGGCTGAGCTCTGAACGTGTCGCACTGATGCTTTCCGAGAAAGATGAGGCGGCAGAGCAAACCTTCAAAACTCTAACTACTATGCTTGATATGTTCCCTTGGCATCGAAAAGGATTAAAAGGTTCAAAGCCTACCGTCAGCCTCAATGACATTTTGACGTTCCCGTTCACTCTTGAACAACTAGAAGAAGATGATGCCGAGGTAAGAGTTTGATGGAAACGCTATTAAGTAAGATCACTGACGCTGGTTTAGATCCGTCATCGGTATCGGGCGAAGAAGCGATCATATTCTGGGATCACATTCGCCAGCACGTTTCGACAACCAAAACAGAACAAGCCCACTGCTATATCATCAGCTCGGAATACCGTGCTGAGTTGCAACAAAATCAAGCCAGCATCGACGAACTCAGGTTGGCACTCGACCTGCTCCATTTGCCTACCGACATCGAAGACATCCTTACGGTGAAAACCAGCCTAAGTGATCGTCTCGTCGAAATTGGTGACTACACCTCGGCATTGAATGAATTCGTCAGTTCATCGTCAATCGCTGTTGAACACGGCTACATTGATGAGTACGTGATGGCTATTTTGGGAATGGGCAACCTGTGCGACGCCTATGGTGATCACGGACGAGCACTACGCTACTATCAAAAAATCAACAGCATCGATCACGCAATAAGCAGTCGTTCACTTCGCCTTAAGTTCAAGCTGCATATGGTGGCGAGCCTTCTGCTACTCAATCGTATTACGGCGGCTTCGGATTTGCTCAACGAATGTGAAGAGCTGAGCATTCTCGTCAGCAACAAGTTGTTAACTGCACAGATAGCGCTTTATCAAGCCAAAGTGCTTCGCGCAAAGAAAAAGTACCATGAAGCACTGCGCTGCCTATCTAAGGTTCAATATTCAGCAAAGAATACACAAGCAAGCTGGTTAACCACCATGACTCGCTTAGAGCTCGCACGCAGCTTAAGTGCAATCAATAAGCAAGAATACGCAAGTATGATCTTATCGAGCACAGACAAACGAGTGAAAGACTACTCGTCACCTGTGCTCGCAAAACGTTTCTATGATTCATTGAGTGATGTTTGTATGAATCAAGGCCACTTCCAAGAGGCGCTGAGCTATGAGAAGAAAGGCTACCGCATAGAAACAGACTTGATGAAGCAGATTCCAATCAGTGAGCTTGGTGCAAGTCAATTGCGTCGCCTCTCTCGTTTCGAACTGAAACTCAAACTGATCTTATCTGAACAAGAAAATAGAGAACTCAAAGAAACTACTGAGCAACACAAAAATGCCGTAGCTCAACTACAACAAGACGTCTTCACCGATCCGCTGACGGGTTTGCATAACCGTCGATGGTTAGATGTAAAACTGAAAGACATGTTGCTACACGAAACACCTTTCGCATTAATGGTGGTTGATATTGACCACTTTAAGTCTATCAACGACGAACTCAGCCACTTAGTGGGCGACAAAGCGATTGTAAGCGTGTCTCAAGAACTTAGTGCCTACTTCAAGTTTAGAGGCGCATCTTGTGTCAGGTTTGGTGGGGAGGAGTTCTTAGTCATCCTTGAGAACACCAACCTTGCTAAGGCAGAAATGCACTCGGAAAATTACCGCGAACGAATCTTCCAATTTGGTTGGCATGAGATACTAGGTGAACGCGGTTTAACCGTCAGTATAGGTATCACTTTGCATCGCGAAGGAGAAAATACTCAACGTACTTTCTATCGTGCAGATAAAGCCTTATACCGAGCGAAGGCTAATGGTCGAAATCAGGTCTGTACTGAGTAGTTGCAATCGAGAAAGCATGATCCGAGAGTAGTTATACTAGATGCCAGTAACTATATAGATGAGAGAAAGTACAGACTAACTCTCATTCAGTGCAGCACTACTCTCAAATAACCTTCAATCTAGTGAAGTTATTGATAGTAATAGACTATTGATAGAAAAACAGAGAGATCCCACCTAAAGCGACAAGCGTCCCGATTATACTTTGCTTTGACACCTTTTCCCCTTTAAGCGCATAGATCACCAAAATAAAGACCGGACTGGTCGCTATCAATGTCTGTGCAATCGCAGGATTGGCATTTTTCAACGCCACTTGCTGCAACCATAAAGCGAGGAACGTCCCAACAAATATTGCCCCTAGGAGCCAAAGCTTATCGAGTTTAGTCATCGCCCATAAATCTCTTTTTATTGACGAATATGGCTTCTTCTCAACAAACGGGATAATGAGCATCACGGCAAACACACCAATCGTCAGGCGAATTAAGGCGCCTAACAACGGCGGAATGTCACCTGCCACTAAAGCATAATGAGAAATAACCACGCCCGAAGCCTGACACACACTCGCCACAAGCCCGTATCCAATGCCGCTCCATTGCGCTTTGTCACTAGATTCTCCGCTCACTGATTTGGACGGTTGAAACACGACAAAAGTGACTGCGAGCGTGGTGATTACAACACCTAACCAGCTTTGTAAGGTCAAGGCTGCACCGAGGAACATCAATGCCAGCACACCAGAAAGCGGAGGAGCCAATGATTCAAGTAGTAAAGTCTTGTTAGCCCCGATTCTTCTCAATGCCGCAAAATACGCGCTGTCTCCAATCGCGATTCCGATAACACCTGAGATAGCCAATATCCAAAAGTGGTTAGCACTCAGTTCAAAGTCAGGCATAGGAATAAGAGGCATCACAAGCAGCATCATTCCAGAAGCGACCACACCTTTAACAATATTCAGCTGCATCGCTGAAAAACGATGCCCAAACTGTCCATAAATCCATGTCGCACACGCCCACACGATCGCAGCACCAATAGCGGCCAATTCACCTATATACATCCGAATTTATCCTTTGTGGTTATGCACGTCATTTAGAACCATACTCTTTATCAAACCAATGTCTTCATCGCTTCAACTGAATTACCTAACCTAATATCAAAAATCCCCCACCAAGCGTGGTTACGACTTTATAAGATTCAATAATGATTTTGTTCGCATTAGAAGCGAAAACACATTATTTGTAACTCGGTAAATCATTTTTATAACAATTACTTGGATGATAGCGTACTATATTTATAACTAATATCTAACATTACAAGGACCTGTTATGTTTTTAGACTATTTTGCTCTCGGTCTACTTATTTTCGTAGCATTAGTAATCTTTTACGGCATCATCGTTATTCACGATATTCCCTATGAAATAGCGAAAGAACGCAATCACCCTCATCAAGATGCTATTCATGTCTCAGGCTGGGTTAGCCTATTCACCTTACACACTATTTGGCCATTTCTTTGGATTTGGGCCACGCTTTGGCGTAAAGATCGCGGTTGGGGTTTTGCCAAACTTGAAGAAGAACAACACGACATTCATCACCGTGTCGACATTTTAATTGATCAAGTCAGCACCCTTCAGGAAGAAATCGCGCAACTCAAACAAGCCGATTCAGTGAAAGATAATCAAGCTAAAGATCAGAATAACGCTCAAGATCAGGAGGTTAAGTAATGGATTTACTGCTGATAATGACCTATGCGGCGCTTTGTATCACCATTTTCAAGGTGTTCAATATCCCGCTAAATAAGTGGACAGTACCTACTGCTGTTCTTGGTGGTGTGATCATCGTAGGCACCCTCATTCTGCTGATGAACTACAATCACCCTTTCACGCAAATCGGTAACCAAGTTTACTCAACCACGCCAGTCGTTTCTGGAGTTAGAGGTAAAGTCATCGAAGTGCCTGTAGAAGCCAATAAGCCTCTTAAACAAGGGGATATTCTTTTCAAAATCGACCCTATTCCATTTGAAGCAGAGGTCGCAAGATTAGAGGCAAAAGTAAAAGAAGCAAGCCAAGGTGCCCTTGGAATGGAGTCTGAAGTCACTGAAGCAGAGGCTGCAAAAGTCAAAGCTATCGCAGAGAGAGATAAGGCCCAACGTGAATTCTCTCGTTACAAGCGCGGTTATGACAGCGGAGCCTTTACCGAGCAGCAATTAGACACTCGCAGACAAGCTTACAAGGCATCAGAAGCCGCGGTAAAAGTTGCAGACGCGAATCTAGAACAAGCAAAAATTTCTTTGGATTCTGAAATAGGTGGCGAAAATACCGCTGTTTTAAGCTTATTAGCTGAATTGCGTAAAGCTCAGTTCGACTTAGAACAAACCGTAGTAAGAGCTCCAACCGATGGTTATGTCACTCAATTAGCTCTTCGTCCAGGCGTGATGGCTGTCCCTCTTCCTCTCGCACCGGTGATGACCTTTGTTCACACTGAGGCTCAGTTTTATACGGCAGCGTTTAGGCAAAACTCATTACAGCGCCTACAAACAGGGTTTGAAGCCGAGTTCTTATTTAGAGCATTACCAGGGAAAGTGTTTAAGGGCCGAATTGACGAAGTAATTCCAGCGATTGGTGAGAGCCAATTCCAAGCGCGTGGTGCATTACTTGGAACTGAAGCACTGCGTACCAGTGGCCGTGTGTTCGTTAAGTTGACGATCACGGATGACCTGTCTGACTACCATTTACCTATGGGTACTGCGGTTGAAGTAGCAGTATATTCTGACAGCTTCACCCACGTGTCTATCATGCGTAAGGTACTTATTCGTATGAAGAGCTGGCAGAATTACTTATACCTAGATCACTAAGCTATCCACACCTAGATCACTACGTAGTTTGTATCTAGATCATAAATAGCCAGTAACTGGGCCTTAAGTAGCTCTAACACATTGTTAATATGAATGAAAAAGCCAGACTCGTTCTGGCTTTTTTGTTATGTATCACCTTCAGCAGCAAAGCAAAGTAGCTCTGTAGAATCCGTAGTCGTTAAAAGATCATTGGCAAGCTTACCTACTGTTCTACCTTCGTTCTCACCTTCTGAATCCGAGTAAAAAGCTGAGTGCTCGTTTCGATCTCGCTTGCATCATATGGTCTAAATTTCATAGTGTTCTTCACTTACTGTACTTTCTTCAACACAAAAAAGTGATAGTCAAAATCACGCTTAGCTGAGCCTTGAGAACCTTCCAAAGCTTCGCTGTTATTGAAAAATTGTTTAATTTCATTGTCGCAATCCGCCAGCGCTTTCGAGTTCGGCATTGTCGCTTTCAATGCTTCTACTTGCTTTTGCAAAGGCTGATAATAGGCAAGCCAACCGGCATCACTCATCGCAAAGTCACCCAAGACTTGATAGCCAGCTGCCTTAGCCTGCTTAATGCGCTCAGAGACCGTCGTCATATCTGAGTACTCTTTTTGCCAGAAAGCTTTGACTGATTCTCTAGGGTTCTCGGTGTTCCACACCAGATCATTCACAACCAATATGCCGTCATCAGTAAGTAGCTTTCGCCACTGCTTAAGTGCCTTCTGGACACCCATGATGTACGCACTGCCCTCTGACCAAATTAAGTCGAACGATTTAGCTTCAAACGGTAAGTCCATCATGCTTGCACACACGGTTTTAATATTGCTTTCTAGAGCAAGTTCTAATGCTTGTTGGTTTAGAATATCCAAAAACGGTTGATCATTGTCGACCGCAGTAATCTGAAGTTCAGCCTGATGCTCTTTCATCGCGTTCGCTAATACAGAGGTCGCGATACCTTTACCACAACCAATCTCAAGCACGTGTTTCGGTGAGCTAGGCACTTGAGCCAACGCTTCTAAGGTATCTTCAGCCGTTCCTGGTCCTAAACGTTCTAATCCGTCAAAGATGACGCTGAAATCCGCCATATATTGTTCGTGTTCATTCATGTCTTTCGATAACCACTTCAATCGCAGAGCCTGTTTCTCATCAAAGCCCTGCTTAATTAACCAATCGAGGTGTGCATCTGGCGCAAGCTTGTCCATTGACTCATGCCACTCTTCTAATCCTCTTTCGCCTAGCATTGCAGCTAATAGATCTCGTGAACGCTGCTTTTGTACTAGCTCTTCATCCAACTGCTTAAGGCGGTTTTCTAACAAAGGGCGTTCTATTTTGGCATCCAAGCACGCTTGGCACTCTTTGAGCGTTAACCCACCCGCTTGTAATTGCTGTAACAAACGAACACGTTGCAGATCCTTTTCTGAGTAAAGACGATAGCCATTACTCTGGCGTTGAGCTTCAATCAAACCTAGCTTGCCGTAATACAACAATGTGGAGCGACTCAGCCCAACTAATTCGGCCAGTTCAGAGATACGATACATGCACTTCCCCTCTCATTTCAGTAGCGAAGATAAACTATGAAGCTGTAGTCAGGTCAACAATCAACTAACTCTTTTTTTCATCCAATCGGTATAAATCTCTGAGGGTATCTTTGAGCCATAACACTATAGGATTGTAGGCATTTCGCTTATGCCAAACCATCGTAAATGGGATCAGTAGCTTATTGGCATGTTCTTCGTCTAACGGAATAGGTAAGCAGGTTAGATTGGGGTGAAGTTGCTCTGCATAGCGTCGGCAGTAGTTGGGCGCAACCGTCGTCATAGTGTGATTAGATTGAGCCGCCATAAACAGAGACTGCTCGAAGCCTGCAAGCGTAAGGGCAATGTTTCGGTCTAGTTGCAAATCGGTGAGCACCTCATCCAGCGCCCATCTCTCACTTTTCTCCCAAACAATATTGATATGAGGGTATTTAAGAAAGGCCTCTAGATTCCACTCTTCTTGTAAAGCGGGATGGTCTTTTCTTAGGTAGACCACGGGAAGATCATGAAACAGAATTTCATAATCAATGAAATACGGCAGCGCGTTTAAAGACTCTTTTGAGCGAGGGTGACTTTCTCGTCCTGAGAATCCGATATCAGACTCTCCACGGACGATGGAGTCGATTGAATCGTAATCCCAGTTACGCATTTTTATTTTCGCATCTGGGTAACGTTGATACACACTGTGTGTCAGCTCATTAAGCATGATCAGCGACAGAGGAGATTCTGCCTCGAGATTCAAGCGTATGTCTTTTGGCGTATCGTCGCCCCGAGTCGTCAATATCTGACTGCCTATCTGCAACCAATCTTGTAAATCTTTTTCCATGGTTAACGCGAGAGGCGTTGCTGTTAAGCCACTTGGCGTTTTCACAAACAGCGGATCATCAAACCAATCACGTAGCTTCGTCAGAGATTTACTCACCGTTGAAGGGGTAACATTCAGCTTCTTTGCTGCTTTTGACACACTCTGCTCTTGTAATAACAATTGCAGAGTAAACAGCAGATTCAAATCAAGACGGGCTAGTGGCTTCTTCATAATCACTTTTAACTTGGGAAGGACCTACACATAGTATTAGAGCAATACTGATAACTCCACCAGCAGCCAGTATAAATACCAACATATTCAATGCACTTAGCCCAACAACACCCATCAACCAAATGAACAGTGCCGAAGTACACACCTGAGAAACACCCAGTATTGAACTGGCCATGCCTGCTCGCTGTGAATAACAACTCAATGCTTGGCTCATCGCGACACCAAAACCTAACGAGAAGCCACCGCACACGAAGGCAAAACCAATAAGCGTCACGTAATGCCCTAAGCCGCCATCAATCGATGCAAGCAGCAAGACAGCCGCAATAACAAAGCACATTTGAGATGTCAGCATCAGGCTTTTCTGCTTAAACACGTTCAATGCAAACGGAGACGAGAACGACACCAACATACTCACTAACGCTGTGAGAGCCATGGTGTAGGAATACTGACCACGGTCGAAGCCAAGTTCTGTCATGATCAACATTGGAGAGACATTCACGTAAGTCAGAATCGCCGTCACACCCAAACTGGTCATGATCACTCGGCTAATGAACAACGGTTCTTTAAATGTTTCGATTGACGTCGCTTGAGATGCCTCAGATACAGAGGCTTTTGTTACCATTGACTCTGTAACGTTAGGTTTAGTCTCTTTTAGCACAAACACCGACAACAAGCCCACCACGACGCCCATACTCGCCATGGTCGTAAACAAGCTCGGCCATGGGTATACCATCATGATTAAGTGACCAATCACCGGAGCCAACACGGGAACAATACAGGTAATGCCATTCATCATCGACAAAACCTTGGCTCGCTTTTGGTCGTCCAATACATCTCGCAAAATGGCAAACGCAACAACGTAACAAGAGCCCGCACCTACACCTTGAAAAAAGCGTACAGCTAGAAATGGTTCGGCACTGGTGACACTCGCACCCAGCATCGAAGAAGCGGTAAACACGATAGCACCGAAAATCGCGACAGGCTTTCGCCCCACCGTATCGGCGAACTTACCAGCAAACAGCATAGTGGTTGCCATACCAGCTAAATAAATAGAAAACGCGACATGCAATTGCGCTTCAGAAGCATTCAGATCCGAAGCAATTTGAGGTAACCCAACAAGATACAGATCAATCGCTGTTGGGTATAAAAGAACAAGCGCAAAACTACAAAACAGAAAACGATACATAACACCCCCACATAATTGATGTGGGGATAGTATGAGCCAAACGACAAACTAGCGAGTGGCATCTGCGACAGTAGGTCTTTCCATTTACGACATACCATTTCTAAGTGCTGCATCTTTGATGGAGGCATACATCAAACAACTCACGACACATACCCCACCCATGATGAGATAACCCGCACTCACACCAAAGAATTTCACGCTCATCCCCGCGATCAAATAAGTAAACAACCACCAGAAATGCGTTAAAGAGAAGTGCGCTGCAAAATACGGGGCGGTGTCTTCTCCCTCGCACGCTTGGGTGATCAATAGGCCTGCGGAAGTTTGAATACAAGACATCCCTACTCCCATGGCTAAACACATTACGCCAAAGCCGACCCAACCAGGCGTGAAGCTACCCACCATAAAAGAGGCACAAATTGTCAGTAAACCTATCCAGTGGAAATGTTGAGGAGAATGATTTTCTAGCCACTTTGGTAACCGAAGCGCCATCAACATAGAGCCCAAGCCAACAACCATCATCGCTAATGCGGTTTGCGTTTCGTCACCATGCAGCACTTCATGCACATAGATAACCGTATTCACCAGCACCATCGCAGAAGCACTGGCCGCTGCCAGATACGCAAACCATAAAGCTCTCAATTTAGGTTTATTCAAATAATTGCGCAGCCCTTGCATCACACTAAGTTTCTGAGTTTTATAAGCTGATTCTGTTACTCCTTTCAAATTCGGAAGTGTACACAACAAGATCAAAACCCCAGACAGCAAAAAAGTAGCTGCATCAAGCATGAACAGCTGTCTAAAACCAATTAAGCTCAGCAATAAGGCCGTTAGCATCGGGCTAAAGATCTGTTCAAGATCGTAAGCCATTCGGCTGAACGACAGGGCTTTCGCATACTGTGTTTTATCCACCAACACCAACGGCAACGTGGATTGAAACAGCGGAGTAAACCCCGCAGAACATGCATTGATGAGAAACATCAACACATAGACTTCCCATACTTCAGTGACAAACGGCAAACATACAAATAGCAACGCCCTAATCAAATCGAGCGCGACCAAAGTCCGTCTTTTCGGTAACTTATGTGCGATAGCACCAAATACCGGAGCTAATCCAATGTACGCCAACATCTTCAAAGCGAAAGCGATACTCAGCACCATACCTGCGTCATCACCCGACAGTTCATAAGCGAGCAACGCTAAGCAGATAGAACTCATGCCCGTGCCGACCAAAGAGATAATCTGCGCAGACAGCAGGCGTATATAGTCTCGGTTGCGCCACATTGGCGTCGTGCTCATTTCAGTGATCATTCGTTCACCTCAATCCGACCCATCAAGTCAGAGAATAACCCACCGAACCAAAGTTTGACGCTGTCCCAAAGTCGCACCATCCAAGAGCCTTGTTCTACAGTTTGATCTGCGACTAAAGCGTAACTTGCCACCGTAGTACCGTTACTCTTCCAGACGACTTTGCCCACCTCAGATCCCTGCTCAACAGGCGCAATAAGCGGATCAATCATTACCACAGATTTTTGCAGCGAATCGACTAACCCTCTAGGCATAGTCAGGTACGCATCTTCGGCTATCTTGGCACTAACTTGTTCGATATCCCCCTTCCACACTCGCACCTGAGATTCGACTTGATTGTGCTGCATTACTTGTTTGGTATCGTAGAAACGAAATCCATAACTCAGTAGGTTCTTTGAAGCTGTGGTTCGTGCTTGCGGGCTATTGGTACCCATCACGACCGATATCAACCGCATCTTACCTTCCGTAGCAGAGCTGACTAAGCTGTAGCCCGCATTCTCTGTGTAACCCGTTTTGCCACCATCGACGTTAATGGACTTGTCCCAAAGCAGCTTGTTTCGATTGTATTGAGTGATCTCATTCCATTTGAACAGACGCTCTTGGTATAACACATAAACGTCTGGTACATCCTTGATGATCGACCGCATCAAAATCGCCATATCAAGCGGAGAAGTTTGGATGCCTTCGCCATCTAAGCCATGCGCATTCACAAAGTTAGTATCTTGCAGCCCAAGCGATTTCGCCCAACCATTCATTAGGCTAACAAAAGCTTGCTCACTCCCCGCGATGTGTTCGGCCAAAGCGACAGAAGCATCATTACCCGACTGAATGATCACCCCTTTCATAAGGTTCGAGACCGAAATCTCATCTCCAGGCTGAATAAACATCTTGGATGACTCTGAAAATTTTGCCGACCACGCATTTTCACTGACCGAGACTTTATCCTGCCATGTCAATCTACCGGACTTAATCTCTTGTCCAATCACATAAGCCGTCATCAACTTCGTCAAACTGGCGGGCGCTAAAATCGCGCGTGAGTTTTGCTCTGCAATGATGGTGCCTGACTGAAAGTCCATCAAAACATAACCTTTGGCGGGCAACTCAGGCGGATTGGGCGTTACCACCGCCAAGCTTGGTGTACTTATCCCCGCTAACGTTAAGCAAGCCAAGGCTAGCCGCCATCGAAGCTTCGCTTTAAACTTCATTTTAGTCTTTGCTTTCACAGCAAAATATGAGGAGACCCTGAACTTCAATACCGAGACCTTCCTCATAGTACCTCCTCCAAAGTCAGTGCCGCGACATCGCCGATATAACATTGCCGACCCACTTGATTAGTCGTGATGTATTGATGAGTTTCCGAGCCTTTGCCACACACTAAGATAAGGTCACCACTGCGACTCAATTGCTTGGCAACCTGAATCGCCTCATGGCGGTCACTGATTTCGTAGCAAAGCGTACTACTCACTTGCGAAGTTAATGCACGGAAAATATCCTCCTGCATTTCGCCAAGTGGGTTGTCTGAGGTGAAAATAACAACATCAGAATGGGTAGCGCATAACTTCCCAATGTCAGCTGCATCCCGTATTCGGTCGCCCGTCACACCGACGACCGTTATCACTCGCTTAGCCAACTGAGAGTGAATGCCTTGGTAAAGAGCCGAAAGGCCATCAAAGTTATGTGCATAATCCACTAAAGCCAAAGCACCATTGTCTAGCGATAAATACTTTGAACGCCCGTCAGGTGCAACAACACCATTCAGCGCGCTTGCGATGTCCGATAACGACCACTTCAATGTCAACAGGGTTGCTGCCATCGCTAAGGCATTCTCGACATTAAACTGAAAGGGAAGTTGGCTAAAAACAGGCTCTTTTCTACCTTGATTATTGAGAATAAAAGTAGCGCCAAATTGCTCAACCTTCAGTTGTTCAACATAAAGATCCGCCTCTGGATTGTACATTGAGAATGTCACAACATTAACTCGGCTGCTTGCTCGCTCTATCGCAACATTGGCGTGCGCATCATCTAGGTTGATCACCGCAAAACCATTGGGTTGAATACGATCTAAAATCTGAAGTTTCGCCTGAACATAGCCATCAACCGTTCTGTGATAATCAAGGTGGTCACGGCCAATATTGGTGATCACCCCAACAGACAACGGTACAAATCCGGCTCTGTCTTGCACCAATGCATGACTGCTTAGCTCCATAACGTTATCCGTGACCTGCGCTTCAGCCATATCCTTAAATAAATTCAACAGAGTGACACCGTCTGGTGTGGTATTACTCAGCTCTTGTTTCTTGCCCGCGAACTCCACACCGAGCGTTCCAATGTAGGCGCTCCGTTGCTTGTGCTTGAGGATCTGATTCAAACCATGAGCAACCGTCGTTTTTCCATTTGTTCCGGTAATACCGATGTGATTAATCTTCTTATGCGGGTATTGATAAAAAGCCTTAATAAGCAACAAGCTTTGGTAATGACTTCCAGTCACCAACACAGGCACCGATGCTGAAACAGGTTTTGTTGCAATAATGGCAACCGCCCCATTCGCAATCGCACTTTCAATATAACGATGACTGTCATGAGCAGCCCCTTCGCGGCAAACAAACACATCCTGAGACTCGATATGCTCACTGTTTGTTGAGAAGCGCCTAATCGACAGTGCGCCCAGTTGTTTTAAAAAGCCTTTCAATTTGTCACTCAACATCCACTTGTCCCTTAAGTTGGCTAGGATTTCTTGATTAAGTTGAGTATATTTTGCTGACCAACATCGATAAAATTGAACAAATCGATCCAAGTTATTAGTCACCTTGATAACCTAGATTCTTTTGTGTTACCTCTACCAGATGCGAGTATTGCTGTGAAAGATCTTAATTGGCGTGGAATCGACCTCAACCTACTGCTGACTTTTGATGCACTTTTTCGTTTAAAGAGTGTTTCCGCAGCCTCAAAAGAACTGCACTTGGGGCAGCCTGCCACCAGTTATAACCTCAAGCGGCTCCGTGAGTTATTGGGTGACCCTCTGTTTGAAAGGCAAGGCAATAAAATGCAGCCGACCGTGAGAGCACATGAAGTCGCCCCCAAAGTTCAGCAAATTTTGTCGATTTTCACGCAAGATATTTTACCTGCTGAGCAATTTGAGCCACAAAACTACACAGGTCAGTTCATCATTGGCGTTAGTGATTATGCAGAGCAGATCTTTGGCCCAGATATTTTCGACACGCTTCAGAAACTTGCTCCTCAAAGTAAGGTTCTGCTCAAGCCTGTCGACAGTGCAAATTGCGTAACGTTACTCGAAGATCAAGATACTGACTTATGCATTGGCGTATTTCAGGAGCTACCAAACCACCTCAACACCACCTTTCTTTACCGAGAAAAGCACCTGTGTACCTTTGATAACAAGGTATTGAATACCAAACTTCCAATTCCGCTAGACACCTACTTAGATACACCGCAAATGATCATTACGGCGAATCAAGAGTTAACCAGCCAAGTTGACGGCACATTGGAAAAAGTGGGAGTTAAACGAAATGTGGTACTTGGGACGACCCGTTTTCTAACGATTCGCAGGATGCTTTCAGGAAGAAATCTGTTGGCTGTAATGGCCGAGATGGTCGGTCGTTCTGAGTTAATTGACGATGACTTGGTGTTATGCGATCCGCCGATTGATATCCCTGACTTTGATATCGATATGGTGACTTTAAAACGCGACGCGAACCACCCTCGAATTCAGTTTCTGACGCAACTCGTCCAAAACCTCATTCAAGATAAAGTGAGAGAGCTAAGATTAATCAGATAAGCACAAATCGAGGTCAATTCTACAAATATTCATGCTCCACTTTATGGTCGAATCTGCTCGAACTTGAATTGCCAAGCAATTTATAAACGTTAATCGACCGATAAATGCAATTACATGAAAAATACAACCACCCACAAACCATAACCCTGAAACATGTCTTTGCAATTTTTTTAGAAAATTTCAAAAATTATTAGAATTTAATCCCTAAGTCTAATGAGTATTTTGTTAGTCTTGGAAACAATTATTTACAATCCAAAGAAAATTTATTTGGATCGCTAGAGGTTGTTTTTTTGAATATGAAATTATTCGGTAGTTCCCTAATCCTTTCAGGAACTGCACTAGGGGCTGGCATGTTGGCCATCCCAATGGTTTTAGCTCAGTTCGGCTTTTTGATCAGCTCTGTGCTGATGTTGCTGATTTTTGTTGGCACCACATACTCAGCACTGCTACTCGCAGAAGCCTGCACCAAAACCAAAGACAACAGTGGCATGAGCAGTGTTGCTTACCTGACTTTGGGCAGCAAAGGTAAACATTTTATCAATGCACTCTTCTACCTGCTGTTGGTATGCATGCTCATCGCTTATATCTTGGGTGTTGGTGACATCATTCACAAGCTACTGCTCGATGTTGACGTAGACGTATCTGCATCTGTTGCCTATACGATCTTCAGCCTATTAATGGGTGTGATTGTAGTATCGGGTAAATCCTACATCGATAAACTAAATCGCGGACTATTCATCCTGATGGTAGCCATGTTGTTTATTGTGATTGCTTCTCTATTTAGCAATATTCGTTTGGATTACCTAACTCAAACTAGCAACTACACAGCCAACGATGTCGTTCAATACAGCGCGGTTATCTTTACCAGCTTTGCCTCTATGGTGGTGATACCATCACTGGTTATCTACAACCGAGAAGCGACTCAAAAGCAGATCCGCAATATGATTCTGCTGGGCTCAGTGATTCCACTAATCTGCTACCTAACTTGGTTGTTCGCGATTATCGGTAACCTTGGCACAGATGCAATCAGCCAATTCCATAATATTTCAGAACTGATCTCGGCGTTTAGCGGACAGTCTGCTTGGCTGAAAGTCGTGATTGCGCTGTTCTCAGCATTGGCATTGGTGACCTCTTTCCTTGGTGTGTCCATGGCGCTTTACGACCAAAACAAAGACGCTGTTACCAATAACAAGCTGCTGGCTTACGCTCTGACCTTTGTATTGCCTTTGGTACTCGCTGAACTGTTCGCGAGCCAGTTTGTGAGCATGCTGGATTATGCGGGCATGGTATTGGTGTTCTTAGCTATCTGGGGCCCTCTGGCGATGGTAGTTAAGGTTCGTAGACCTGATTTCCCTCACCTACAAACCGAAGGCAGCTACACAGCAGCTGGTGGCGATACGGCACTGATGGCAACATTCGGTTTTGGCGCGTTGATTTTTATCTCTTGGTTTATGGGTTAACTATTCACTGAGTAATAGACCCAAACTAAGACCAGAAAGAGCAGCGTTGGCTGCTCTTTTTTTATGCCCAATTTCCCTACCCACGTTATTCCTTCCTCCTTCTCGATAAACATCGCCTGAGACCTTCAAACAACGTATTTAGAAACAATCATTTAGATAAACAACTCGCCATATTTAGATCTCAGCACCAGCTCAAAACACCATGTTCTATGATCATATAAAGTAACTCCATTGCTGATACATCTGATAATTAGATCACAAAACAACCTCAATGGTATTGTATTGGTAATATCATTTAAAATACCATCATTGCGTACCCTACAGTACTAAAGGACATAATAATGAAATCGACTAACTTCAAACTGTCTTCAATGATGTTCATTGAATGGTTTATCTGGGGAGCATGGTTTGTTCCCTTATGGCAAATACTCAATACCAATGGTTTTACACCGACTGAGATCGCATGGTCTTATGCATGTACCGCAATCGCAGCGATCATTTCACCGATCCTAGTTGGATCAATCACCGACCGTTTCTTCGCGGCGCAGAAAGTACTTTCTGTGATGCTGATAGCGGGTGCAGGTTTAATGTACTTAGCAGCTCAACAAACCGAGTTTGCCACCTTCTTCCCAATCCTTTTGCTTTACTCGTTAACTTACATGCCGACGATTGCACTGACCAACAGCATTGCTTTCTCTAACGTAGAAGACGTAGAGCGTGACTTCCCGCGTATCCGTGTAATGGGCACCATCGGCTGGATCGCTTCTGGTATCGCGATTGGTTTCTTACCTGGTTGGTTGGGTTACGGTGATATTTCATCAAGTAATATCCCTCTAATTCTGACTGCACTAGCTTCGGCTGCTCTGGGTATCTTCGCACTGACATTGCCAGACACTCCGCCAAAAAGTACGGGTAAACTTAGCCTAAAAGTGATGCTTGGCCTTGATGCTCTCGTGTTACTGAAAGACAAAAATTTCCTCGCATTCTTCGTTTGTTCTTTTATGTTCAGCATGCCATTGGCGTTCTACTACATCTTCGCAAACGGCTACTTAACCGAAGTCGGCATGAGCAACGCGACTGGCTGGATGACGCTGGGTCAGTTCTCTGAAATCTTCTTCATGTTGGCATTACCTTTCTTCACCAAACGATTTGGTATTAAGAAGGTACTATTACTTGGTCTCTTTACGGCAGCAGTTCGTTACGGTTTCTTCGTCTACGGAAGCGCAGACACTTGGTACCTATACTCACTGCTGTTCGCAGGCATCCTCTTGCACGGCGTGAGCTACGACTTCTACTTCGTAACGGCTTACATCTATGTCGACAAAAAAGCACCCGCTCACATGCGTACCGCAGCACAAGGCCTTATCACATTGGGTTGCCAAGGTATCGGTAGCTTACTGGGTTACCGCTTAGGTGGCGTATTAATGGAGAAGATGTTTGCTTACGACGAACCACAGAATGGACTCACGTTTGATTGGTCCGGCATGTGGGGCTTCGGTGCCATCATGATTGCGATCATCCTCGTTATCTTTATGTACTTCTTCCGTGAACCAAACGGCGAAATCAAAGAGATTAAAATCGACAACAAATCAGATGGAAATCCATCAGAGCAGACTCAAGTAGAAAAAGCTCAAGCGTAATTTTGTACCTGCTCAGTCTCTCCCCCTAGTTTCTGACTGAGCAGTTTTTAAATAACCTATTTTTGGTGAAGTAAGATGAACATTTCAAAACAAGACAGAATTTTAGGCACATTTTATGGTCAAGCACTGGGTGATTCGATGGGAATGCCATCAGAGCTTTGGCCAAGAAGCCGAGTAAAAGCACACTTTGGTTGGATTGACTCATTCCTGCCGGGGCCTGCTGAAAACAACGCCGCTTGTTATTTCGATGCTTGCCAGTTCACGGATGACACCTCAATGGCGCTGGCTCTTGCTGACGCTATCATCGAATGCGACGGTGAGATCTCACCAGAGATCATTGCTCGTAACGTATTAAGTTGGGCTGAAGGCTTCGACGCATTCAACAAGAATATCTTCGGCCCAAGCTCGAAAGCCGCAATGCGTGCCATCAAAGAAGGCACTTCAATCGATGAGCTTGAAAACAACGGTGTGACCAATGGCGCTGCGATGCGTGTATCGCCTATGGGTTGCCTTGTTCCAACCACTAGCCTAGATACATTCATTGACCAAGTTGCACTGGCCTCAAGCCCTACGCACAAATCAGATGTCGCTATCGCGGGCGCGGTTGCAATTGCTTGGTCAGTATCAAAAGCGATTGAAGGACATAGCTGGAGCGCAATCAAAGATCAATTACCTGCGATTGCCAACGCAGCACAAACCAAAAACATCACCACATTCAGTGCCTCAATGGGCGCTCGTATTGAACTTGCTTTAATGGTTGCTTCAGAAAACAGTGGTATTGAAGAGCGTATGGAAAAAGTCTACAACTTAGTCGGTGCTGGCGTGAGCACGATCGAATCCGTACCGGCAGCCATTGCGATGGTTGAACTGGCGCAAACCGATCCAAACCGCTGTGCGATTCTGTGTGCTAACTTAGGTGGTGATACCGACACGATTGGTGCAATGGCGACCGCAATTTGTGGCGCATTAAATGGTATCCAAGCTATTGATGTTGATTTGAAGAAACAGCTAGATGACGAAAACCAACTCGACTTTGCAGGTTACGCCGCAACCTTCCTGCGTTTAAGAGAAATTAAGGAGCAAGGGTATGCCTCATAGTTCTTTGGTTACACTGATTCCAACCCTAAAGAATCAACGACAGCTGTGCCTGATTGGCGCTGCTGTGGTCGATATCGTGACAGAAACACCTGCCCTACCGAAACGTGGTACCGATGTAGAACTGACCGAGAAAGGCATTCATGTCGGCGGTTGCGCCCTAAATATCGCGATTGCTCTGAAAAAGCTCGGTGTTGAATCAATCAATGCCTTACCAATTGGTCAAGGTAAGTGGGCAGACATCATCACCGCGGCAATGGCTGAAAAAGGTCTAACAAGTCACCTACAAGATCCAAGCGGCGACAATGGCTGGTGTTTAGCGCTCGTTGAGCCCGACGGTGAACGAACCTTCTTGTCTGTTAGCGGTGTCGAGAACAACTGGAACCAACAAGCACTTGAGCAGTTAGATCTGCAAGACGATGCGATTATCTACCTTTCTGGTTATCAGTTGTCTTCGGGTTGTGGTGAAGAGATCGTTAGCTGGCTAGAAACGTTGCCCAACAGTATTGAGCTGTTCATCGATTTTGGCCCTCGTATTGGTGATATTCCAAAACCGCTATTTGATCGCCTAATCAAACTGAAGCCAACGGTGTCTTTGAATCGCCAGGAAGCTGAAGTGCTCGGCATGCAAGACATCAACACCTTCGTTGAGCAATGGCATCACACTTATCGCTGCCCTCTGATTCTACGCATCGACAGTGATGGTGCTTTGTTCGCCACTCATGACGGCTACGGAAACGTTGCACCGTTTAAAGCTACGGTGGTTGATACCATAGGTGCAGGCGATACCCATGCCGGAGGTGTATTAGCTGGCTTGGCTTCTGGCTGGGAATTACCCGACGCAATCTTGTTAGGCAATGCCGTAGCATCTTATGTGGTGAGCCATGTAGGAGGCGATTGTGCCCCGAGTGTTAGTGAGATAACTGACTACCTCAACCAGTACTAACCCTTACCTGCTCATGTAGACACTAGGCTCAGTATTACTGGGCCTTTTTGTTACGCCTATCTTTCTTTTACCTACCTTTTTGGCCTTTCTCCCATGATTAATTTTTCTGCTTTGAACCGCTTTTCCAATGCAAATAACAAAGCAACAAGGATTCTGCTCGCGAGCTGTGGAATCAACCTGTGCATCGGTGTTCTCTATACCTGGAGTGTATTCAAAAACTCGCTTTTAGAACTCGGTTGGAACAACACTCAAGCCTCGATGCCCTACACGATCACCATCATCACTCTTTCATTGGCACTGCTCATTGCTGGTCGTATTCAAGATAAGATTGGCCCACAAAAGGTATTGATGGTGGGTTCTTTGATGGCGGGCGCAGGAATGATCTTAGCGAGCCTATCTTTGACGCCATGGAACCTTAATGTGAGCTTTGGTTTGATCACTGGTGCGGGAATTGGCTTCGCTTACGCATGCTTGAACCCAACTGCAATGAAGTGGTTTCATGCTTCTCAGAAAGGCATGGTGAATGGGTTACTCGCCACAGCATTTGGCCTTGCTGCTATCTACTTGGCTCCGCTTACTAGCTACCTAATATCCGTCGTTGGATTGGAACAAAGCCTTCTCATACTTGGAACTGGGCTCATCGTCACTGCTTTCCCACTGGCTTGTTCGATCAAGAACCCGCCAACTGGGTATGAGCCGAAAGCAAGCTCAGAAAAATCTGGTGCCTCAAAGCCTGCACCACCTCCCGCACGTAATTACGTGTGGAAAGAGATGCTCGCCACCAAGCAGTTCTATCTGTTGTGGTTCACTTACGCTTTTGGTGCGGCGGCTGGTTTGATGATCATAGCCAACATCACTTCAATTGCTGCAGAACAAGCCAATATCCTAGAAGGCGCTTATTTGATTGTGACCTTATCGATATTTAACTCGGCAGGCCGACTGGTATCAGGGTTACTGAGCGACAAGATTGGCGCATTAAAAACATTGGCTATCGCGCTAGGGCTACAAACCATCAATATGCTGTTATTCAGTCAGTTTGTTTCTAGCCCTACTCTGATGGTTGGCGCGGCGTTGGCAGGAGTTGGATATGGCACGTTATTAGCCGTGTTTCCCTCTATCATGGCGGACTTATACGGCCTGAAGAACTTCGGCGCCAACTACGGCGTGCTTTACACCGCCTGGGGCATTGGCGGCTTTATCGGCCCTATCCTTGCTGCGATATCGATGGATTGGTATGGCAGTTACTCAATCGCTTACTTGATATGTGCGGTCTTAGTGAGCATCGCTACTGTACTGACCTTCCGAGTAAAACCCATTACAACAGAGCCATGTAGCGACAAAGAATCGGCTCCAAGTTGTCAGTTGGAACGTTCAAGCTAGCTCAATAAAACCTCTGAGTGGTGGAATCTTTGTTTCGCCCTCAGATTTCACATTTCTATTAAGTGTGGGCTGAGAACTTCGGGTATACTTTGGTTAAATATAAAAGCTAAAACAGACCTTTATGAGCGCTTATCAACCACTGCTTACCCTGATTCAAGAACGAATCGACCAGAAAGATAAATCACCTCTGTATCTGAAGATTGCTGATTCAGTGAAGCTGGCGACTGAACAACAAATGCTCAAAGGTGGAGACTTCATTCCTACCGAGCGTGAGTTCAGTGACAAGCTTGGTGTGTCTCGTATTACCGTTCGCAAAGCGTTGGATATATTAGATAAAGAAGGTGTGATAGTCCGTTCTCGTGGCTTGGGGACTATGATCAGCGAAACTGTCGAATATTCAAGTAAAGAGGCGACCGGTTTCTCTCAACAAGTGGTTCTGAAAGGCAAAAAGCCCGACACGTTATGGATTAAGAAAGACGTAATTGCGTGTTCTTCTGAAATCGCCAAGATGCTCAAAATCGCCGAGAACGATCAAGTCTTTCTGTTGAAGCGTGTTCGTTACATCGACGAGCAAGCCGTATCCATTGAAGAATCTTACGTTCCTGCGCATCTTATCCATGACCCAGACGAGATTCAGTTGTCGCTTTACGACTACTTCCGTAGCCAAGATATTTCGCCAACCAAAACACAGAGTCGTGTTTCAGCTAAAATGCCAACAGAAGAGTTCCTAGATAAGCTCAATATCGATGAGACAGTTCCTGTACTACTTATTGAACAAACGGCTTACGACAAGAAAGGCGTGCCGATTGAATACAGTATCAATCATTGTCGTGGTGATATGTATGTATTCGTTAGTGAAGACTAACCTTCTATTTTTGAAAAGCACGTTTTAAAACAGATCAAAAAAGCCCGTTCCCCAACCTATTATTCAATATGACTAACAGGCTAGGTAACGGGCTTTTTATTGTCGATATATAACTCACTCACAAACTAACGAGCTAACGAGCTAACAGCGATGGAATGCCTTAAACACGGGACATCCCACCATAAGTCTGAGGTTGATTAGATCTTAAAAGTACTGGAAATCAGTTTAAGTGACGCTGCCAACTCCGCTTGTTCTTTAGCTGTTGCTGCAATTTGAGTCGCACCCGTCGTAGATTCTGTCGATTTCTGCTCCACAGCCATCACGTTCTGAGCAATGTCTTGAGTCACGACCGCTTGCTCTTCTGTAGCTGTCGCAATTTGTTCTGTCATGCTGAAGATCTCACTCACTGCGTTTGAAATTCCTTGCAAGGTCTGCTCAACTTCTCTTGAATCTTCTACTGCTTTCGAAGACATCTTTTTGCTGTTATCAATGACATTGAAGGCGGTTTGTACATCAGATTGCAATGAACTGATAAAACCTTCAATCTCTAACGTGGATTGTTGAGTACGTTGTGCCAGTGTTCGAACTTCATCAGCAACAACGGCAAAGCCACGCCCTTGCTCACCCGCTCGCGCTGCTTCAATCGCTGCATTCAATGCCAGTAGGTTGGTTTGTTCTGCTACCGACTTAATCACATCAATCACACTGTTAATGTTGTTGCTGCTCTCATGCAGGTGCGTGATTTTCTCAGCCAAGCCGTTAATTTCAGAAGCCAATATTTCAATAGATTGGTAAGAGTGCTGAACAATGCTCAACCCCTCTTGAGACTGCTCGTCTACCTGTTTGGCTGAACTCGCCGTTTGTTGCGTTTTCGCCGCAACCTCATTCACAGTCGCAGAAAGCTCTTCAGTGGCTGTCGCAATCAAACCGATTTGGCCTTGCTGCTCTACTAGGGTGTTAGAGTTGTACTGACATGTCTGAGCTGTCTCTTCCGCAGCTGAAGCCAATGTAAGGCTCGATTGAGATAGGTTATCGATGACTTGAGAAAACTTCTCGAGCGTTTCATTGAGTGATGATGAGATAAGCCCTAATTCACTGTTGCCAAGGTACTTTGCTCTTACTGTTAAGTCATTGTCATCACGAACGACAGAAAGCACTGAGGTTAGGTTCTTCACTCTGGTCGTTAAATCGGTAATGACCTTAAAGCTCACAAACGCCGCAAATAAAGTGATTGCAACAAACATCGCTATACTCGCGAACATCGCAGATTGAGCCTCATTCGCTTTTTTCTCAGTCAATGCAATCAGTGAATCTGCCAGCTGGTTTTCTGTTTTCTTTAGCTGAACAATACGACCTGTTGCTTGAGCGAACCAATAAACTGGGTCCACATCAAAACCACTCATTTTCGATTCAGCTAATTGGCGCAGTTTTGCGACTTCAGCAACCGAGTTGTCTTTCAACTGCTGTTCGAAAAAACGAACGTTCGCTTGATTACTCAATACTTCGAAGTTAGAGAAATAAGTATTTTGCTCAGTCACTAACGAGATGAATTTCACTAACATCCCTGGGCCAAATTCATTTTTCGAAAAAGTATTGTTTAAAACCGCACGTTCGATACCAGCACGCTCTTTACCTTGTAAGAAATTGTAGTAAGCAATGGTTTCGGTAGTGATCGCGGCATCTGAACTCAACTCTGCAATCAATGCTGATACGCTAAGCAATTTGGCATTCAACTGAGTGTAATAACCTAACGCTTCAGAAAGAGGGATAGATTGAGAGTCAACTCGACTTCGAATAGAAGAAAGCTGGTTTAGGCTATTGCTGATCTCTGTATTGAGTCGAGTGATTTGCGGCAAGGTAATATCAGCCGTCTGCCAGTATTCATTTCGCTGATCACGTCTACTATCCGCGTTGATTCTTTGTGAACGTAGCTCACCCACAAACTTAGTACCCTGCGAACCAATAAAACCCGCTGTCATTCCACGCTCTTTTTGTAGCTCATGGACAAGCTCACTGTACACAACAGAAAGGCGCGTAAGTTGGTTTAATGAGGACATTTCACTGGTGGTTTCTACGCCTTTTGAAATAGCGGAGACACTAAGCCAAAGAAACCCCAAAATCGGTAATATAAGCAAAGCGACTATTTTTTGCTTAAAAGACATATCAGTTAATTTCATTTTCAATCCCTAGCAGCTAACAAATCTTTATCAGTCATCTAATTAGGCGCGCTTCTAACAACACACACCCAATGTGTAACTATATAATTATTCAGTTTCTCAATTACCGTACACATAGTCCGGTAAGCGGAGAAACTAACATTTAACCTTACAAAATTCATTGGATTATCAATAAAATTGTTAGCTAATCGACTTAACTTTACAAAAAATACGTGCAACAACATTTTTCCGACGCAAGTGACTGAAAATTGACAGTTTTTACACACTACTAAAGAGGTAGGAAATCGCTAATAATGTACTCCGTAGCCACTATATATCCAGCACCAACTATGTATAATGCCGGGCTCGTAAAGTTAAGAATTCAATTAACGTAGAAGCATAATCAGAGGTTTTATGAACTGTCCCGCTTGCGAAGAACACATCGGATGGGAATGGGTGGAAGAAGAAGCAATCGAACCCAATGAAGAGTTCGATTGTCCTGAGTGTAAGGAAGCTTTGATGTATACCATCGATGAAGGCACCTACTACGGCGCACAGCATAAAACCGTGGAAGTGGTCGATAATTAACAGCCAACGCTAGTTTAAATTCAAGCCACACGAACTAGCGTAAACCCATATTTTTACTCTCTTCCAGGTAGATTAAGCCTCTTCAATTTCTGGACGGTAAGGCTCCTCTCGTAAAATATGGCTGATCAATAACTTCAGGTAGAACACAGGTAAAAACCACTCTAAGCCGACAGGTGATTCGACCACATAGAGCGATATAATTAAGCTCAGTGTATACAAGATCAAAGCAACAGGGCGTTGAAGGTAAAGTGCGGTTTTCAGTACCAAGGCACATGCCAACATCATGTACCCCCCAGTCACCACAACCCACATCAGGTTCAAATCCAAGAACAGCCAACTGAATACCGTGAGCTGGATGAAATGGATGGCGATAAAAGTCATGTGTTGCTTAAAGCCTTCCCCTTCTCTGTGGAACCAGCGCTTGGCACTTGAAGTCGCGTTGGTGATCACGCCACCCAACATATCGATAGTTAACAGAACCGCTGCTACGTATTGTCCCCAAGACCAACCCAACTCTGCATGATTGGCATACGCGGCAATAAGCGCACCCGCTATGAACGGAATGTACAGTTGCAGGTTCTTCTCTGCTGATGTCGCACCCGGACCAATAAATTTATCTAGTCCACCTAAGAAGCCCGCTCTGAATGGGGGTAGGTTCCAATCAATTCTCATAGTTACCTCGAATAATCGTCGTTTAATTTTTATTTAGAACACTTGGTCTTTTTAAATTAGATCGAAGTTTAACCACTGTAAAGAATTATTTTGACCACTTGGACTAATTTAAACTAAGATGACACTCATCAGCTGCATTAAGCTATTGCTGCGGTTGCCTAAATCGACCGAACATTCAAACATTTAGTTCCGAGGAAGACTCATGCCAAAGATCGTCGATCATGACAAAAGACGCGAAGAGATCGCACTGAAAGCCGCAGGTGTATTTTTGGAATTTGGTTATAAAGAATTGGGAATGAGACAACTGTGCTCACACCTCAACATGAGTAAAAGCGCGGTTTATCACTACTACAAAAGTAAGGACGAACTTTTCAAGGCTGCGACCGAAGCCATTGTTCGACACGATAGCGGTAACCTCGCCGACTTGCCCCTTGCTGTTGATGCTACAACCGAGCAAAAGGTTGAAAACTTCGTCCATATCTTTCAAGCGATAGAGTCACGCTACTTCCAAGAGATGAAGTTAGTCTTTGATTACATTGATGTGATTGGCCAAGACGCCGTGGCACAAGATGCCAGCATCGAGATCGCCAACAATAAGTATCAACAGCTACTGGCTCAATACATCGATGCCGAGAGTGCGGTCGAGCTGTATAGCGTCCTCATCGGCCTGCTGACCCACCAAACCCTGTGTGGTGGAAAGCTTGAACCTGAATATGTGCGTTCCGTGGCAAGCAAATACTTAACCTAACCAGTCTCTCGAAAGATTAGAACATAGCCAAACAGCATCAAGGGCTAGTTGCTTTAAGACGCTCAAGTAAGGTCGATTGGAATCAAGCTGAGCCAAACATCCCTTTACTGGAACGAGCGTTCAGCATAAAATATTGAACATATGTTCAGATTAATGAAGTAAATGTTATGGCCAAGACCGCGAAGTTCGATAGACAAGACGTAGTAGATAAAGCAACGAACCTGTATTGGGAAAAGGGCTTTCACGCGACTTCTATGCGTAACCTGCAAGACGTGATTGATATGCGTCCGGGTAGCATCTACGCGACTTTTGGCAGCAAAGAAGGGTTGTTTAAAGAGACATTGGCTCGCTATACCGAACTTGGCATCCTTAATTTGAACCGCTTCCGCAGTGAAACGGATTCTCCAATCAAAGCGCTAGAAAACTTCGTAAAACGTGCAGTTGTTGAATCAAAACAGAGTGCGCCAAACGGCATGTGTATGCTGGCAAAAACGGTCGCTGAACTGACCGATGAGCACGCAGAATTATTAGAAGAGGCGAAGAAATCACTTAAGATCATGGAAGGCGAATTCGCCAAGTTGATTGCAGAAGCACAAGAACTGGGTGAGATCAGCAAAGAGCGCGAGCCGACTCAACTAGCTCGTCATGTTCAGGTTCAAATCGCAGGCCTGCGTACCTACGCGAAAACCTGTAACGACATCGATTTGCTCAACTCAATGGTTGAAGACGTATTTAAGTACCACCCTTTTTAGCGCCTGACCTTATAGATTGGGCACAATACAAAAAGACTCCACTTTCACCTTAACAGGTCTGAGCGGAGTCTTTTTAGTTGGAAGCGATAAACTTTGCGGTTTAAGGGTTACACCTTTCTCATGATCAGCGCCTGCGCATTAAGCATCGCCTCTTTGGTGCTGACATCTAAGGTTTTCACATTCGCAAAGCGCTCGACTTCTTTAATCGCCACATCATGAGCAAAAATCACTAACCTCGCCCTATCAATGTCTTTTTGTGTAATGCGATTGCCTATTCCGTTAGCACCCTGTGTTTCGACTTTGATCCGAACCCCAAGATGATACGCCGCTTTTTCCAAAGATTTAGCCGCTAGGAAAGTGTGAGCAACACCAGACGGACAAGAAGTGATCGCGAGTACATCCGCTTGCCCTTCTTCCGTCACCGAACCACCCGCAAACTGATTAGAGCGAGCCTCACCTTCGACCACATTCTTTTTCAGCAATATTACGATTAAAGCCGTGGTAAGAGCCCCAGCGAGTGTGCCAATGATGTAGCCAATCTTGCCATCAACCACAGGCAGAACAATCCAGCCTCCCCATGGCGCATGGTTTACCACATGAAACATAAAGCCAACCACATTACCGACAATGCCACCAGCCACGACAGCAGGCAGAACACGTGCAGGATCAGCGGCAGCAAATGGAATTGCCCCTTCGCTAATGCCGATCATTCCCATGATGCCCGCCGCTTTGCCCGCTTCGCGTTCGTCTCTTTTAAACTTCTTCGGCGATATAAAAGTCGCGAGAGCCATGCCCAGTGGCGGCGTACAAATCGCAATGCCAACGCCACCCATCAACCAAGGCTGGGTATTTACCTGCGTTTGAGCAAACAACGTTGCGACCTTGTTGATTGGGCCCCCCATATCAAAGGCCGTCATCGCGCCTAAAATACTGCCGAGCACCATTTTCCCCGAACCTGCCATGCCAGTCAGCATCTGGTTCATCTCAAGCATCACTTGTGCAATCGGCGAGCCAATCACCCACATCACAGCGCCACAAGTGACGAAAGTGCCGACGAGTGGATAGATGAAGATAGAGCTCAACGAGATCATACTGTCTGGCAGTTTGATCTTCTTGAGTAGATTAACCACAAAACCGGCAAAGAAACCGACCACAATCGCGCCGAGGAAGCCGGTATTGTATTGATTCACCGCCACCCAAGAACCAATCATGCCTGGAGCTAAACCGGGTTTATCAGCCATTGAGTACGCGATGTAGCCACCTAGAACGGCAGTAAACAGCGTTAAGCCCGCGATGCCCATCTGTGCGATGTCCGCCAGAACTCCGCTCTCAGGCACAGCACCATGGCCCGAAATCATCACCGACAAAGACAACAAAACACCACCCGCGACCACAAAGGGAATCATGTGTGAGGTGCCGTATAACAAGTGCTCTTTAAGGCGATTCAGCGACTGCGCCCAAGGGCTCAGTGGCTCGACGTAAACTTCATGATGGCTTGAGGCATAACTATCGAACGATTCAGAATTGGCTTCGAGAAACAGCTCTTGAGCTTCCTCAACCGACTCGACTGCCTTTAATTTTGTAACAAAGTCATCTTCAATCAATTTGGTCGAGATCTGAGCCAGTACCTCGATATGGTGGTCGTCATTGTTGTCTGGTGAAGCGAGCATAAAAAACACATCCGACAGTTCACCGCCATCGGCACCATAATCAATGCCCGTTCGGCTGATACCTACCGCGACGGCAGGTTTAGCAACGGCGGTACTTTTCGCGTGTGGAATAGCGATACCATCGTCAAAGCCCGTGTTACCTATGGCTTCACGCTTCCAAATGTCATCAAGGAATTCACTTTTATTCGAGAGCTTACCGGCACGATCGAGTAACTCGACTAGCTCTTCAAATACCGCCTGTTTAGAGTCGGCTTGTAGTTCCAAGCAGATAATCTCGGGCTCGATAATGTCAGTGATATCCATATGTTGATCTGCCTCACCTGATTTCAGACTGAAGTAATTAGGTTCTTCCGACCTAAGTTAAAATTCGATGTTAATAGGATGAAAAGATTAGCGGTGTGAGGGCACTCAATATATAGGACGAAAGGTGCATTAACTGGATTATTGTAACCAAGAACTCAGAGTGTGACGTCCACCTTGGAATAAAAAACGCCAATCCATAAAATCCACAGAACCCATAACAATATCGCCCCTCCCCTATGCGAGCTTTCCATACTGGATTTCCCATGCAAGATAGCTTTTGCAAGGTAGCTTATGAAAGGTAATAAGGGACGACATTAAGCCGAGAATAATAATGAGAATTGTAGCGGTAACTGCGTGCCCTACAGGCATTGCGCACACCTATATGGCAGCTGATGCATTAAATAAAACTGCCCCTAAATTCAACGTTTCAATTAAAGTTGAAACACAAGGCGCTATGGGTATTGAAAACTTACTCTCTGCACAGGACATTACCCTCGCAGACAAAGTGTTGATCGTCTCTGATATCGACATTGAACAACCAAGCCGCTTCGACCCAGCTAAAACCTTATTCATTCCTATGGAAGAGGTGCTGTTAAGCGTCGACAAGGTTTTTATTAAGCATTGTCGAGCTTAAACCTTTCATGAATGAATATCAGCTTACCTTCTTCGTTGACGATCCTGCCGCGAACTCACACGTCGCGCAGCCACTTAGCCGCTTGGCTAAGAAATTCAAAAGTACCATCCGTATTATCAACATCACTCAAAACCGAACCGCCGAACTCTCCAAATCTGTCGCGATGTTACAAGTGGGTTTACTCCGAGGGGATTTGTGCCAGATTACCGCTGTGGGTATTGATGCAGAGCTCGCGTGTTTCGTTCTTAAAGACGTGATTGCCGAGCATTACGCTATGGTTGGTTCGCAAGTGAATCATGAGTTCTCCAAAGATCTAATCCAGCGCATGCCGCAGATATGTCCACCTTGTGAGATCAATTGGCATCATGCTAAAGCTCAAACCCAACTGACTAAATTTGAATGCCTAAAAGGGCTCGCTCATCTGGTGTATCCACAAGACCCGGATGAACTGATTCTGGCGTTTATTAAACGAGAAGAACGCTCCTCTACCTGCGTGTCACCGGGGATCGCACTGCCACATGTGATGTTTGAATCGACTCAAGATCTCTCGATTGCGGTCATCGTCAGCGACGACCCGATTGATTGGGCATCACGTATCGGCGAAGTACACGTTGCGATCGCTTTAGTGCTACCAACCAAGCCGCAACGAGAGCATATTGTGGCAGCTACCAACCTAACCAGAAATCTGCTTCACGATCAGGTCAACGAGCGTTTACAGAAGACCCGCAGCAGTGTCGATCTGCAAGCCCTGTTGATGTACATCTCATCTCGCCTTATTTGATTCATCAAATAGCTTGGGACTAGATAGATCCACGGTATTCGGTTGGGGTTTTTCCGGTTCGGTTTTTAAATACTCGGCAGAAGTAGTTCACGTCTTTGAAACCGCAACGAACCGACACTTCATTGAGCTTGAAGTTGTACTTCTTGAGCATGAACTTAGCGCGGTCAACTCGCACACGGGTGATGTATTCTGCTAGCGTCATGTGGCCTTGTTGACGGAACATTCGCGACAAGTGGTTCGATGAAATGCTAAAGCGCGAGGCGATGCTGTCTCGGGTGATTTGGCGGTGGAAGTTCTCTTGAATGTAGATACAAATCCCCTGATACACATCTTGTACTCGGCTGTGAGATTTTTCGACGGGCGCTTCCAACATCGCCTTGCTGTATTGCAGCAGAGCTTGCAGCAATAACTCGTCCATTGGCTGCTTATTACTCTCTCTCGCTAACGAGCTGAGCGCTTCTAGAATGTTATCAATCGCAAAACCAGAGCGAGTCTGAATACTGTGCTTTTGAATATCGTAAAACCTCTCCTCACCTTTGCGTTTGCTCACCAAACTTAAACCCAGCTGACGACGACCAAACAACATACTCAACACCGAACAGTCAGTGTCCCAATTGGGTTTATTCCAACAGTTGGGTGGGATGAAAATCGCGTCTCCGGCTTTGGCTATAACATTGGTGATCTTGCGGTCATGGCTTTCCATTTCATTAATATACTCTCCGTCTAGCACCAGCTCTAAGCGCGGAAAGTTCACCTGATAACTACACGCTGAAGGTGTATGAAAATCTCCAGCAAACCAGATGTTATGAAACGGTTCGCGCTCATTTAACACAGACGAGATTAAGTCATGAAATATCATTATACGAACTCTAGTGGGCAGCAATAAGGCTACGGGAATAGATATACCCCTTAGTGAAACATAGCGCTATTGAGCAAAATCACAATTTGAGATCTAGGTTACAAAAATCCAGTCGTGGAAATAAATCTCCAGTCACAAATCTGATATAGCACGTAATCCCCCTGAGAACCCAACACGCTACAGCCCTTATAAATAAAAGCCTAAGCTCCTCAAGATCGCTGTCAACAGTGATCGAAAAACGCACCACTAACCGATCAAAATCACACTCCATTTAGAACGCATCAATCATCCAGTAAATGCATTTTTTCTTCACTACAGAAGGTAAGCAGTAGATTCCAGAATACCCCTAACAAAATAAAAAAGAGTAGGGGTTCATTATGATCACAACATTGATCAATCAAGATTTGATTAAACTTTCGCTTAGCGCTGATTCAAAAGAAGAAGTATTCAAAGAGCTGATAGACGTGCTTTATGCACAAGGTCGAATTTCAGACAAAGCACAGTTCCTTGCCGACATTAAAGCGCGAGAAGAGCAAGGTAATACCGGGTTTGAAGAAGGCATTGCTCTACCACACGCAAAAAGCAGCGCGGTTATCAAACCCGCGGTTGTTATCGGCGTCCACAAGCAGGGCATTGAGTACGGTGCCGATGACGGCCAGCCATCAAAACTGTTCTTTATGATTGCCTCTCCCGATGGCGGCGACAACCATCACATCGAAGTACTGGCAGAGCTTTCTTCAAAACTGATTGAAGAAGGTTTTATCGAAAACTTCATGAATGCTGACTCTGAACAAGCGGCGTTAGAACTGCTGCTTACCAAACCTGAACCATCAGCAACCGAAACAAACGTTGAGAAGCAAGGCTTCATCATTGGCGTGACTGGCTGTCCTGCTGGCGTTGCACACACTTATTTAGCAGCCGAAGCACTAGAGAAAGGCGCTGCGGCTCTTGGCTACGACATCAAGGTAGAGACCAACGGTTCTATCGGGGTCAAAAACAGCCCAACTCAAGAAGAAATCGAACGTGCGGACGCTATCGTTGTTGCTTGTGACAAACAAGTCGACATGGCTCGCTTTGCTGGAAAGCGCGTTATCAAAACCAACGTAAAAGCGCCAATCAAAGACGCGCAAGGCTTGATTAAACAAGCACTCAACGCACCTAGCTACCAAGCCGAACAAACGCCGACCAATCAATCTGTTGTAGAGAAAGCATCACAAGCGCGTTCTGACCTTTATCGTTACTTGATGAATGGCGTCTCACACATGATTCCATTCGTGGTGACTGGCGGCCTTTTGATTGCCTTAGCATTGGCGATTGGCGGCGAACCAAGTGAATCCGGTATGGCAATTCCTGCTGGTAGCATGTGGAACCAAATTCTAGAAGTCGGTGTGGTTGCGTTCACCCTGATGATCCCAATCTTGGCTGGCTACATTGCTTACGCGATTGCAGACCGCCCTGCCTTAACTCCAGGTTTGATTGGCGGTTGGATTGCCAACAACGGTTCTTTCTACGGTGCTGATGCAGGTACAGGCTTCATTGGCGCAATCATCGCCGGCCTATTGGTTGGTTACTTCGTTAAGTGGATTACCTCGTTTAACTACCACAAATTCGTTCAACCGCTTGTGCCTATCATGATCGCTCCGATCACTGGCTCTCTATTCATCGCGGGTCTGTTCATCTTTGTTATCGGCGCGCCAATCGCTGGGCTGATGGATGCTCTTACTGCGCTGCTAACCAGCATGAGCACAGGCAACGTGGTTCTGCTTGGTATTGTCCTTGGTGGTATGGCCGGCTTTGATATGGGCGGTCCATTCAACAAGGTGGCGTTCCTATTCTCGGTCGGCATGATTGCCAGCGGTCAAACTCAGTTCATGGGTGCAATGGCGTGTGCTATTCCTGTCGCTCCACTAGGCATGGCTATCGCAACCAGACTTGGCCGTAAGTTCGACCTGTTCGAATCTTCTGAAATCGAAGCGGGTAAAGCAGCAGGTGCGATGGGCTTGGTGGGTATCTCTGAAGGTGCGATTCCTTTCGCGGCTCAAGACCCAATGTCGGTTATCCCTGCCAACGTACTTGGTTCAATGACTGCAGCGGTTATGGCGTTCTCATTCGGCATCACCAACAGCGTTGCTCACGGTGGTCCAGTAGTCGCTCTGCTTGGCGCAATGAACTACCCAATGCTGGCACTTCTGTGCATGGCATCAGGGGCGGGCGTGACTGCGGTTACTTGTATCGCGCTTAAAAATCTACGTAAAGCCAAGCTAACAACAGCAGCGGCTTAAGCCATTTCAACTCCAATGGCTTGAGCCCCTCTACTCTCCTTTTTAGGAACGAATAGAGCTCAAGCCATGCTTCCTTTCATGGTGATTTCGATGTCTGATTTTTCTTTAGCGAACGACTCGTTCGCACAACGCTTTTTCTACCCTATGACTAACGTCATTCAAAACTACGCATGGGGTAGCCCGTCTTCATTCAAGCAACTGTTTGGTATTGATAACCAGTCTGGCGAGCCGCAAGCGGAGATCTGGATGGGGGCTCACCCGAATGGTTGCTCAATGGTGACCGACAATGGTCAGCAAACCACGTTGTCGAACTTGATTTCTAAGAATCTAAACCTATTTCTAAGTGAGAAAGTCGCGAGTCGTTTTGGCGAGTTACCATACCTTTTTAAGGTGTTAGCGGCTGAAAAAGCGCTGTCTGTACAAGTACACCCAAACAAACAACAAGCTGAATCTGGCTATGCTCTAGAAGAGCAGCAAGGCATTCCGATGACAGCTGGCAATCGTAACTACAAGGATGCCAACCACAAACCAGAACTGGTGTATGCCCTAACCGACTACACGGCGATGAATGGTTTTAGATCAATCAGCGAGATCCTTGAGCACTTCCATTACCTCGATATTCCAGAGCTGCACTCGATGGTTAACGATCTCGCGGGCGACCAAACCCCCAATGGCTTAGCATGCTTTTTTGCGAGCTTATTGTCTTTAGAAGGCGAGCAAAAAGGAATGGCACTTACCATGTTGATCAT
Source organism: Vibrio bathopelagicus (assembly GCF_014879975.1). NCBI lineage: Bacteria > Pseudomonadati > Pseudomonadota > Gammaproteobacteria > Vibrionales > Vibrionaceae > Vibrio > Vibrio bathopelagicus. The sequence continues at coordinate 1,843,458 of NZ_CP062501.1, forward strand.
GAAGGCTAAGCTTTCAGATAAACATGTATTCCAATTGATTTCAGAACTGGAAGCTCAATACCCAGGTGATGTCGGCTTGTTCGCTCCGCTGCTATTGAATGTGATAACCCTAAAGCCAGGGCAAGCCATGTATCTGGATGCCGAAACGCCTCACGCTTACATCAAAGGCACAGGCTTAGAAATCATGGCGAACTCAGACAATGTGTTACGTGCAGGGCTGACGCCTAAATACATGGACGTGAATGAACTGGTTTCTTGTACTCGATTTAATGAAAAGCCCGCGGATAGATTACTGCTAAGCCCGATAGAGCAAGGTGATGTGATGGAATACCAAATTCCAGTCGAGGATTTTAAGTTCTCTATCGTGCAGAATTCTCATCAGAGAAAAATCACCACCGAAGGTGCCGAGATCCTACTACCACTTGATGAATCCATGGTGCTAACCCATCAATGTGGTGAAACTTGCGTAATAGAGAAAGGCCAATCGGTGTTCATTCCAGCTTACGCAGAGAGCTACAAACTGGATTGCGTTGGACGCGTAGCGCGCGCTTACAGCTAGCTTTCTAACAACTCACAACACACTCTTCATGCCCTGCTTTGCGGGGCATTTTTGTTCCTACTGCTTTTTTGTTCCTAGAGCTCTTTTCTTCCTACAGAAAGTTATTTCAACACCGAAATACGCCATCAAATATGACCCACTTCACACTGGATGAATGATGCAAATCACACTTAATTTTGCTTGGTACAAATGTACAGTGAAGGGCTTTTATTTGCTATTTCGCGAATCGGGTTAATCCATTAATTTTAATTCAAGAACTTCAATAGTGAATGAGTTAATAAATGATCACACAGCTAACTAACGTCAACTTAATTAATAACAACCTTCAAGCGAATAATAAAAAAGAACTGTTTGAAGAATTGGCAGGCATGTTATTTGAGAACAACCGAATCAGCAATAAAGAAGCCTTCTTGGCAGACATCGAAATTCGTGAATCTCAAAGCATTACCTCGATGGACGGCATCGCTTACCCACACTCGAAAAGTAAGTCAGTAACAGAGCCAGCAATCGCTGTCGGAGTTAAGCGTGAAGGTATCGAGTATGGCGATGAAGACGGCATTAATCCAACCGTGTTTTTTATGATTGCGTCACCAGATAACGGTGCTGACCATCATATTTATGTACTACAAGAACTATTTGGAAAATTCAGTGATGACTTTATCCAAAATATCCATAACGCAAAAGATGAACATCAAATCCTTAATATTTTAATTAATTCATAAGGCGTAGAAAATTATGAGCACCCTAGCAAACCAAGCTACGAATACCAGTAGCAATTCTAATAAAACAAATAAGAATAGTAGTAGCGACTATAAAAAAATCCTTAGTACCATGAAAGGTCACCTGCTTTTCGGTACATCACACATGCTGCCTTTCATCGTAGCTGGTGGTGTTCTGTTGGCTTTAGCGGTAATGGCATCAGGTAAAGGTGCAGTTCCAGCAGACGGCTTGCTGGCAGACATCTCTAATATCGGTATCAAAGGCCTTGTTCTTTTCCCAATCATTCTTGGCGGCTTTATTGGTTACTCAATTGCAGATAAACCAGCACTAGCACCTGCGATGATCTCTTCTGGCATCATGGCAGACATGGGCGGCGGCTTCCTTGGTTGTATCGTGGCTGGCTTTATTGCAGGTGGTGTGGTGCTTCAACTCAAGAAGATCCCACTTTCTACCAACATGACAGCGTTAGGTGCGTACTTCATCTACCCGCTTCTAGGCACATTAATCTCTGCAGGTATCGTACTGTGGGGCATCGGTGAACCAATCAAGCTGTTCATGTCTTCAATGAACGAGTTCCTAGCGTCAATGGCTGGCGCATCTAAGATGGTTCTAGGCACAATCCTTGGTGGTATGACGGCGTTTGATATGGGCGGCCCTATCAACAAAGTAGCAACCCTATTTGCTCAAACTCAAGTAGACACACAACCATGGTTAATGGGCGGCGTAGGCATTGCGATTTGTACACCACCTCTAGGCATGGCACTGGCAACGTTCCTATTCAAAAACAAGTTCTCTAAACAAGAACAAGAAGCAGGTAAAGCGGCTGCAATCATGGGTTCTATCGGTATCTCTGAAGGCGCTATCCCGTTCGCAGCGAACGACCCAATGCGCGTACTTCCTTCAATCGTTGCCGGTGGTATCGTTGGCTGTGTGTTCGGCTTCATGACAGACGTTCTACTGCACGCACCATGGGGCGGCCTAATCACTGCGCCAGTATCAAGCAACATTCCTATGTACGTAGTGGGTATTGCACTTGGCTCATTAACTACAGCCGTTATCGTTGGCTTCTGGAAACCTGTCGCGGTAGAAACGGACGAAGACATGACTGAAGCGCCAGTACAAGCTCAGACAGCGCCTGTAGCAGGCGAAGGCGAGTACGACATCGTAGCAGTAACATGTTGCCCTTCTGGTGTTGCACACACCTTCATGGCAGCCAAAGCACTAGAAAAAGCAGGCTTAGCAGCAGGCCTTAAGATTAAGGTAGAAACACAAGGTCAAAACGGTATTCAGAACCGCATCAGCGACCTAGATGTTGCGAACGCAAGACTGGTTATCTTAGCTCACGATATTCAAGTGAAAGACGCTCACCGCTTTGCTAACGCGAACGTGATTGAGTGTTCAACTAAGGAAGCAATGAAGAAAGCTGCGACTATGGTGGCGATCTAAAGCTAAAAGCTATCTAAATAAAGAATCAATAAATTAGTGAATGCTCACTATTGATAAAGTAACTACCCCCTAGTAACTAAAATCCCCATTCGTTTTGTCAGCGAATGGGGATTTGTTTATCTAAAGGATTTGGTCACAAATTTTAACTCTGTAGCGTCAGTTTGATCAGCCCTGAGGAACAAGCGTCTCTTCGGTTTCCAAATCAAACAAGTGACACTGTAGCGTATTAAAATGGAGTACTGTCTCTTCACCACTGTTTGCCGTGCGATCTGCATCGAAAGGCACTCGTGCCACCAGCTTATCTGCACCGAGTTTAAAGTAAAGATACAGCTCGTTACCCATCGACTCGACCACATCAAGCCTGTGCGTTTGAGTATTCACCTCAGACAATGGAGCATCGTGATTAGCCAATTGAATATGCTCAGGGCGAACACCAAACCACAACCACTCACCTACCTTCTCACGTACGATAGCTTGCTTGTCTTGCGGCAACGTCCAACGTGCGCCACTTTCTGATACCACATTCATTGCGCCGTCAATCTCGTCCACTCTGACCTTGATAAGGTTCATGGCTGGCGAACCAATAAAGCCTGCAACAAACTTATTGGCTGGGTACTGATAAAGATTCATCGGCGTATCGACTTGCATGATCTCACCTTGATTCAGCACGCAGATGCGGTCACCAAGAGTCATGGCTTCCACCTGATCGTGTGTCACGTAGATCATGGTGGCGTTCTGTCCTTCTTGCTTTAGGTTATTATGCAGCTGTGCAATGCTGACTCGCGTTGAAACACGCAGCTTGGCATCTAAGTTAGACAAAGGCTCATCAAACAGAAATACATCCGGCTTACGAACCATCGCACGGCCCAGCGCCACACGCTGCCTTTGACCGCCCGACATTTCACCCGGCTTGTTATTCAACAAGTGTTCGATATCCAGAGTCTTGGCTGCGTCTTCAATACGTTCATTGATTTCATGCTTTGGCAGCTTCTGTTGCTTAAGGCCAAAAGCCATATTTTCATACACCGACATGTGCGGATAAAGCGCGTAGTTCTGAAACACCATTGAGATGCCTCGATCTTTGGGTGGCAGCTCGTTTACACGCTTATCGCCAATGTAGACATCGCCTTCTGAGATATCTTCAAGGCCTGCGATCATTCGAAGTGTGGTGGATTTTGCGCAGCCAGACGGCCCTACAAATACCATGAACTCACCTTCGCGAATATTCAGATCGACACCGTGCACGGCCTTAAAACCATTTGGGTAGGTTTTCTCTACCCCTCTCAGTGTGACTTCAGCCATAACCTGTCCTTAAATCAATTCGTTAAATACTATCTTTGCAATCTGTCGTGGACGTTTTAGCCACGTTCTTGCAGTTGATTGAGCTCAAAATGGGCTACTGATGCGATGACCAGATCTGCCACAGGCTCTAACTCGCTATGTTGCGCCGTACCCGTCAGAACACCGACATTGCTTGCGCCTGCATTGCGGCCAAATTCCATATCTGAAACCGTGTCACCAAACATGATCACTTCGTGTGGCTCAATACCGCATTGCTCACAGAATGCGTTAAGCAGTGCTGGCGCTGGTTTAGGTTCAATATCACCATCGGAGTAACCAACATAATCGAACATCTCGCTCAAACCCGATTGCTCTAATGTGTAGATGGTTGAATCTTTAGTGTCTGCCGTCGCGATGCCTAAAATCATGCCTTGTTGCTTGAACAGACCGAGCTTTTCGGTCACACCCGGTAGGGCTTCAATCCAGCTTGGATTCTCTTCCACTTCGTCATTGAAAGCGGCTTTGGTCACCTTAGTAAACTCAGTGAGCGAAACATTAGGTTGCAGCATGTCGAACCACGCTATCGCGGTATCTTCCACTGGGTTTGAGGCTAATAATCCATAGTTATCAACCACATCACCTTCAACGCCGATGGCCAAGAGTAACTCAGCAGGTGTGACAGTTTGATTACCTTGATGCTGGTCACTGTAAGATTTCACACGCTCACAAGCACCACGAGAAACGTTAAGCCACATCTTATGGAACTCTAACAATGTGCCGTCTTTATCAAATAACATCGCCTTAAACTTCATCACGGCTCATTCGCTCCATTAGTTCTCCCCAAGTACGCACTGGGGGTTGGTTAAATTCTGGTTGTTTGCCGTCGAATACGGCATTGATGCAGCCTTCAAACTCACGTTCGTCAGATACAGATTGAGTACTATTCATTAATGCTGAAGCAAGCTCTCCGCGACGGATATCCACTCGGCACCAACGGTAGCCCTCATCAATATGGATACTTTGCAGCTCATCACTCAAAGCGATTCGCTCAATAATTTCACCATCAACCACGCACTCAGCGTAGTAAGGGTTTTCTGAGTCAGAGACTGCAATTCGGTAGGTTAGTGCTTGGCCTTTAGAGTCGTTGCCCGGTAGCAAATCACCTAAGTTAATATCAAACTTCAAGCCGCAACGGCGCTCTAGGTAAACTTGTCCATTACGCAGACCAGACAAGATGCCTTCGCCAGTCAAACCATGGCTGTATACGAAGGTTGATGGGTCACCATAGATAGAGGGTTCATCCGATTTTGGATTACGTTCATGGGGCTCAAGGTGTGAATCACTGCCACCAATCGCGGTAATGCGCTGGCCGCAATTCCACATTTCATTGAGAACCAATAACGCTTCTTCGGTCGCTTTTGGCGAGGTTGACCAAGTCGGGTCACAACACACTTCAAACGTAGACACTTGGCTTAGATCCACTTGATCATAATGCCAATGCCACGGCTTCATCATCGGGTGATTAATGCCAAGGGAGCTGTGTCCACTTTTAGCTAAGCTCAATCCGGCTTCCATGGTCGCTTGGCTGCTGTGTTTAACGTCTCTCAGGTCTAAAGACTTAACCGGGCCATGCACATTAAAGTGCCCAAGGTCGGTTGTGACTTCTAAAGCGGGTAAGAACAAGCACTGCTTTGATACTGGCAGTTTAGGCTGGCAGATGTTGTGCTCTGTGAAGAAGAAGAAATCGAGCCCTTGTGATTCCACAATGTCTCTAGCCGCGGCTAAGGTATTGTGACCATCAGAAAGCTGTGTATGGGCGTGCAAATCACCACGATACCAACGAGATTCAGAACTCAGCATGTGGCTGTAATCGAACTCGATATCGTGATCCGTTGTTACTGTTGAGTTCAGCTCAAGCTCGGTCTCAATTCCGTCAGTATTTTGCTCATCAGAGCACAGCACATCGACTTGATACTGCATCGCGCGCTCAGTGCGAAACTCACCTTCGAGGTTATAAAGTTCTAAAAACCACTCGCCCGATGGAATCGCTCCATCAATCGCGCCTAGCCCTGAGTTTTTCGGCTGGATAGTGAGTGACTTGTGCGCCTTTTCAAACAACACCTTGCCACGAAATGCTTGGTTGGCATCGTAGGCTGCTGCGTATAAGAATCCTTTTTTCACCGTCGTGCCGGTAATCGCTACGCTGTGAGAGCCTGTTGGCACATCAAAGGGGATACGTACTCTGCCAAACGGCAGCTCACCTTGAAATTGGGTCATTGTCTTCACCAAATTCGTCCTAATTGAAGGACTGGGTCAAAAAGAGGCCCACCCGAATAGATGGGCCTTTATGCATGCAAAGATAGTTTTAACCACTTTACCGATTAAGAACGATTCGCTCGGTCTAGTGCACGTTGCGCTTTCTTAGCCGCTTGTTTTAGCGCTTTGTCAGCAGGCACGTTTTGAATCTGAATCTGATCCGCTGCCACTTTTAGAGCATCCATGATCTTACCGTTGGTAGGATCTAAGAAGTCTTTGGTTGCCGTGTTCGCTTGCTTCAACGGAATCAGAGCTTGCGGATTATCTTTAGTGAACGCTTGGTATTCTGGTACTTCAGAAACGCTATTACGCACTGGGATGTAACCCGTAAACATTGACCATGCCGCCGTGTTTTTCGCGTTGGTGTAGAACTCAACAAACTCGAACGCGCCTTTTGCTGCTGCTTCGTCTGTGCCTTTTGGCATCACGTAAACCAGCGCACCCGCTTGTGGCGCAGAAGGGTTTGAACCCCAGCCTGGCTGTGTGGTTGCTGAAAGCTTAGTGAAGTCCAAGTCACCTTGGTCGCCCGATGAACCGGTGTAACCAAGCGCGTTATCTTTCATTACGTCATCAATGGTTTTGTACCAGTATTCCCAACCTTGACCGCCGTAGTGAATACGCATAATTTGATCATCGTGGATCCACTTACGGAAGCTGTCCCACACCTCAACCCACTCAGGTGAATCGATAAGTACGGTTTTGCCATCATCACTGATGATCTGCGCGCCATTAGAGAAAGCCGCGTCAATCATGTTATCTTGACCCCACATCGGCTCCCAGCCATAAAACGTTACCTTGCCTTTCTCGTCACGCTGTGTGACTTTCTCTGCGACCTTAGCCACGCCTTGCCATGTGTTTAGGTCTTGCTCGGTAAAGCCGTTCTCCGCTAACACCTGCTTGTTGTAGTAAAACACTTGGGTTGTACCGTAAGCAGGCAGACCAATGATGGTGCCATCGTCTGCTGTCACTTGATCTTTGAACGCGCCAATGAAATCAGAGAAGTTGAACTCTTCATCCATGAACGGCATTAGGTCACGGCTCAAACCACGTCCGTGCATCGCTTCCGCACGACCTGAATCTAACAGCACAAGTTCAGGTGCCGTTTTCGACGCTAAACCGGCTTGCAGCTTCTGGTAGGTTTCCGTGTAGTTACCTTGCAATGCAGGCTTCACCACATACTCATCTTGGCTCGCGTTGAACTCTTCGATGAGTTTAGTCATCATTTGCTGTGGCTTAGTACCACCGGAATACCAAAAGTTAACTTCGGTTGCGGCCAGAACACTGCTAGAGAACATAGACGCGCTTGCTGCGCCGGCACACACTAGTGCGAGAGTTTTTAATTTCATTTCCGTTTACTCTTTTACGCCGTTATCGGCGATACCTGAAAGAATCGTCTTTTGACAAATGACGAATAGAATTAACAAAGGCAATACTGCAATGGTGCTCGCCGCCATGATTTGCGACCAGTTCAACCCATAGTTACCTTCGGCAATAAAGTAGTGACGAATACCAGTAGCGATCAGATTTAAATCCTGAGTCGTAATCACCAGACTTGGCCACATGTAGCTGTTGTAATTGGTAATAAAAGTGATGAGGAACAGTGTTGCGACTGCTGCTCGGCATTGCGGTAAGATGATTGCCCATAAGATCTTGAGCTCACCTGCACCATCAATTCGTGCCGCTTCAATCAGCGACGGATGCACCTTGATAAACACTTGGCGTAGATAGAACACACCGAACACCGACGCCGCGTTCGACGCCACCAAGCCCATGTGTGAATCCAACAAACCCAGTTTTGCCAAGGTGATGTAAGACGGAATGTAAGTCACTGCGCCCGGCAGCATGTAACAACCCATCACGATGAAATAGAGCACTGTCTTCGAGCGAAACTTCAGCTGAGTCAGCGCGTATGCAAACATCGCTGAATTCACAATCACCAATAAGGTCGTGAACAAAGCCACGCTAAAGCTGTTGAAGATGTACAAACCAAACGGCGCGCTGTGAAAGGTTTCTACGAAGGTTTCCCAGCGAAACTGCTCTGGAATCAAGTCCAGCGGGTTAGCAAAGATCTCATCATTGGTTTTCAGCGAGCCTGACAGCATCCATAAGAACGGGAACACCATAATGGTTCCGCAGGTTGCCAAGAACAGGTGCTTAGCCAATGCGATAAACGAACGGCGATCCACTGAGGCTTTCTTTGACACAATCTCTGATTTGGTCGCTTTCGTTTGGGCTCTAACTTTGGCTTTAGCTACACTCTGATTTAAGACTTGGTTGGCATCCAATACTTGCGTGGTCATAATTCTGTCCTTTCAAAAATCGACTAGTAGTACACCCAGCGCTTGCCGATGTAGGTATTAATAAGTGCCAGCAATCCAGTAATCAGGAATATCACTAACGATGTCGCAGCTGCAGGCCCCATTTCGTAACGCTCAAATGCTTGTTGGTAGAACAGGTACAGCAAGGTACGTGTCTCACCACCCGGCCCGCCTTGCGTTAGAATCTGGAACTGATCGAACGCCTGCATTGCTGTGATAATGTTAACCACCACCAAGAAGAATGTGGTTGGAGAAATCAGTGGCAGCGTTATCTTCAAAAAGCGCGTTAAGCTACTGCAACCATCAATCAAAGAGGCCTCATACAGTGACTCTGGAATCTTGTTGAGTGCACTGATGTAGAACAGCATCGTCCAACCAATCGCCTGCCACACCGTCACAATAATCACGGCAATCAAGGCTGTGTTACCGTTCTCTAGCCATGGAATCGCGCTAAACCCTGCCGACTCTAGTAAGTGGTTTGCCAAGCCCGATTTAGTTTCAAAAACCCAAGACCACACAATCGACACAGCGACGGTTGGTGTAATCCAAGGTGAGAAGATCACCGCACGATAAAACTGGCTGCCCTTAAAGTTTTTGTGTAGCAACAGCGCAAACACAAGACCAAGAATGATGGTGGGAATCACCACACCAACCGAGAACCAAAACGTGTTGAGTACCGCTTGAATGAACTCATAGTCTTCAACCATGTACTGGTAATTTTCTAAACCGATGAACGAGTAATCTGGTGAGATGTAATCCCAATCGGTGAAGCTGATATAAATCGAATAACCAAATGGTACGAGCCAAAAAGTAAACAGTGGCACCAACAACGGTGCGGTAAATAACAGTACCTTTAAGCGGTTTTTCATTGGTTGTGAGAAAGCACTCATGGTGACCTCGTCCTTATTTGTATGCGGTTAAACTAAGTGTTTTTTATGACAGGTTAGTAAGAGCGCCCTTCATTTTTTTTATGGCTACCCATAAGAAAATCTTTACTCCAGTTCACCGTCTTCCATCTGGTGATAGAGCCAATCGCAGAAGAAATTCACCTTGGCACTGCGACTGTGTTTGGTAATCAGGTAGTGGGCCGATTCGGCAGGCATTGACGAATCACTTGCTAATACAAGGTCGTTTTTCTTTAGCAATTCAGACACAGCGAGGGAGCGCACTAACAACATTCCAATGCCATGCTTGACCGCTTCTAAGGCATGCAGAGAGTTACTCACTTCGAGCAACACTTTGGGCAATGTCATCTCGAATTGGTTATGACTGAGCCATTGCAACCAGTTCTCTCGGTAGCCTTTCACCTGAACCGTTGGCAAAGCAGCGAAGTCGGGCTTGCTGAGTAGTTCTTGATGGTCGGTTTTGAATTGAGGGCTGCACACCAGTTGCCAGTGTTCTTGAAACAGTCTCTCGCAATGGGTGTCTTCGCTTTCGACCTTGCCGTTGGTCAGTTCGATATCAACATTCTGACAAGGTGTGGTTGATGGCCAGTCCACCAGCTGAATATAGAGCCTGATAAAAGGGTATTTTTGATAGAAAGATGGCAGACGAGGTAACAGCCAGTTATGGCAAAAGGTGTGATTAACGCGCAGGCTCAACACGTCGGTTTCTTTTTCTCCGAACAAGATCTGAGTCTGCAATTTCAGGTGAGCGAGCGAGCCCGCCACAATCGGTTGATAATGTTGAGCCGAAGAGGTCAGCTTCACGCCTTTAGAACTGCGTTCAAACAGGGTGGTATCGAGGAAGGTTTCTAAACTTTTGAGCTGCTGACTAACCGCAGCTTGAGTGACGCAAAGCTCTCGCGCAGCGGCGCCAATGGAACCGAGACGAGCAACAGCTTCGAACGCAACAAGGGCGCGCAGAGGGGGTAACATGGCTTCACCTGATTGAAATAAAAGTGAAAAATACTTCAATCAGGTTTCAGTTTTTTGCGGTTCCAGTTACAGATTAATGACGAAGGGACATTGATCAAATATTTATGATCAACGTCCCTTTTCTTCTATTTCTTATTTCTATTTTTATACGTAATACCTTAGCTCCGTCATATCAGAGCTCGCATCAGGCTTATCTATTCTTTGATATAAAGATCCTTAGAATAGATGCGCCCTTCTACGTTGTTCTTCGCAAAGCCACCAACACTTGGTCTCACTAGTCGAGCCTGCATGTAGTAATAGATTGGCGCGATAGGCATATCTTCAGCCAGTAACTGCTCCGCTTGGTCATAGAAGCCTTGGCGATCTTGCTCATTAGTTGCGGCTAACGCACTGTCCATGGCTGAGTCGTACTTGTCATTGTTGTAACGCGCAAAGTTACCCGAAGACTCAGAGCGTAGCAGGCTCAAGAAAGTCGATGCTTCATTGTAGTCACCACACCAAGACGCTCGCATCACATCAAAATCACCTTGGCGACGTGATACTAGGTAAGATTTCCACTCTTGATTTTCTAACTCAACTTGAGCGCCTAGATTACCTTTCAGCATCGACGCAATAGCCACTGCAATCGACTTGTTCGACTCACTGGTGTTGTAGAGCAATTTGAAATCCAATGGATTAGCCGAATCGTAACCCGCTTCTTTCAACAACTCTTTCGCCTTTTGGTCGCGTTCCTTTTGAGTCCATTCACTGTATTCAGGCTGAGTCGCATCAAAGCCTGCCGTGTACTCATGGGCAAAAGTATAAGCAGGTAGGTTACCCACCTGAGTAACACCATTGGTAATCACATCACGCATCATTGAATAAGACACCGCTTTACGCACTCGCGCGTCATCAAATGGCGGACGCGTGGTATTAAACGCGTAGTAATAAGTACACAGTAAAGGCACAGCGGTAAACGCATCTTGATATTTAGTTTTAAGTTGCTGCGCCATGTGTGTCGGCACATCAGATGTGATATCGACCTCGCCCACCGCATAACGGTTGATCGACGCATTCTGGTTCTCGAACGGAATGTAAGTCACTTCGGTTAGATTGGTATCTGAACTGTTCCAATAGTTAGAGTTCTTCTTCAGTTCAATGCGCTCGTTAACCACCCACTCATCCAGCACAAACGCACCATTACCGACAAATTGCTTAGGATCGCTCCACGGCTTGTCGTTACTTTCTAGCGTTGCCTTGTGAACTGGCATCATTGAGGTGTGGCCTGTCATCGCCACAAAATAAGGCACTTTGCTATCGAGTTCGAACTTTACGGTGTGCTTGTCGACAGCGGAAATGCCTAACTCTTCAACAGGCTTCTTGCCTTCTGCCACGTCAGCAATGTTGTTGATTTGGGTGAGCTTGAGGTACCAAACATTCGGCGAAGCGAGTTTCGGGTCGACCGCACGTCTTATCGCGTACACGAAATCATCGGCCGTCACCGGATCGCCATTCGACCATTTAGCATCTTTACGCAGGTGGAATACAAACCTCTGGTTGTCTTCAGTTTCCCAAGATTCCGCAACACCTGGAGTGATGTTGCCATCGCGATCTTGAATCACTAAACCTTCAAATAGGTCGCGTAGAATGTGCATTTCAGGCAAGCCTTCTGCCTTAGCCGGATCGAGTGTCGCCGCTTCTGCATCATTAGCGCGCACCAAGTGTTGCTCTTTCGCCAGAGAAGTTCCGGCAGGCAATGTGTCAGCAACGGCAGTCACTGATATAAAAGGGGTCAATAAAGATGAAATGATTAAAGCCGTTGAATGTTTCTTAAAATCCATGTTTTTTTGCTCTCCTAGCCTATCTTTGAAGCAAGTAATAAAATTAACAATGCGACTGTTGACGAGTTTTAACGCTTTAGTTTATTTAAGTAAGTTGGTGTAATCGTTAATACTTGATAGTACTTGATCAATCAGGAGATAAAGGTGAGTTTAATTCCAAGAACGGAAAGAGCTGCATTTTCAATAAAGCCGCTACAATATGGAAAGTCAGTATTGGGCGCACCCTTGCTCTACTTCCCCGCGCAAGTAGAAAGCGAATCTCGCGGGCTGATTTTAGCGGGCACACACGGCGATGAAACCGCTTCTATCGCGGGTTTGTCTTGCGCACTAAGAAGCCTACCTGCCACCAACTTACGACACGATGTGATTCTGTCGATGAACCCAGATGGCAACCAACTAGGCACCCGTGCCAACGCTAATCAAGTCGATCTAAACCGCGCTTTCCCAACTCAAAACTGGACAGAAAACGGCACCGTCTATCGCTGGAGTTCTCACACCCCAGTCAGAGATGTAAAAGTAAAAACGGGACAAGCCGATCAGCTTGAACCGGAAGTGCAATCGCTCATCAACCTCATCGAACAACGCCAACCTAAATTCGTCATCTCGTTCCACGAACCACTCGCCATGGTCGACGACCCCACTCAATCGGAACTCGCCACTTGGCTAGGCAAGCAGTTCAACCTGCCGCTCGTCGAAGACGTCGATTACGAAACCCCAGGCTCATTCGGAACATGGTGCCAAGAAAAAAACCTGCCGTGCATTACCGTAGAACTGCCGCCCGTTTCTTCAGATTTGACTATCGAACAGTATTTGGATGCGTTTGTGGCAGTGTTGCGGGGGCGAGAGGGAGGTTAGTGTGACTCGTTGTTGGGCATCTATTTGTCAGCGACTTTGCTAAATTAGCAATTCATGAATAATTAGGTATGGAAAAGTTATTCATGAAGAACTAGTGCGATGAGTAAAATCGCACTACGAAAGGGCTTGATTTTAAAATAGATGATTAATCTATATTTGAATTCTTGATATTTATTGTTATTTGTCCGTCATTATTAACATCATCGTCAATAATAAAGAATTGCAGCTCACCATCAATGGCACTTACTGTTGTGGCATCTTCTTGGTTTATTACGGAAAGGCGCTTGTTTCTCTCATTATCCAAATAAGCTACACCAACAGATTTAAATTGTGTCTCATCTTTACTTGTATCATGATTAGAACGATTTTCGTGAATTTTGATAGAATAAGATACATTTTTCTCCACAACATGTTTATAAAGCTCGCCAGCGCCTAGTGCACCCAAAGTGTTAGAGGGGATATCAAGTACGATATTATCTCCAGTTGTGTTTGTTTCACCTGTAATTTCAACCCATATTTCATCGTAACGAACAGAACTGCTCCAAGTGTATAAAGTGAAGCTCCACTTGCCCGATCTTTGTAGACGTTTAAAAAATTCGGGGTGGCTATCCCAACCTTCGCTTCTATGGCAAGAAGTGTTAACCCCATTACTAAACCAACCTCCAAAGTCGAGACCATAGCTTTGACCTGGGGCGGTATACACTTTAGTTCTATGACCATATGACGGTGAATTCCCAGAATTATATCTTCTCTCGCCTTTTGTCTTTACACACATTTTAGAAATCGTAGTAAAAGTCTCGCCAAGATCGAGAGTCCATTTTGTACCCTTTCCATCGTCTGGTGCAGCATAGATTGGAAATGTTGTATCTATTTGAGGTCGGAATATTATTGTTTCTGCTGACTGAGCAGGGAATGTAAGAGCAATACAAGCTGAAGATAGAGTCGTTAGGAAAAGGTAATTTAATTTATTCACTTTTAAGCCTTTATTATTAATTTTTTTCATATCTGATTCCTACTATTCAAAAAAATAATAGAAATGGTATTCCAAAATCTAAATTTTAGAGCTGCTAGTTTATATAAATATAGTTGCATTGCAAGCGAGTGCTCTTTATGGCAGGGCAAGATCCTACTTGGATGGAAATTTAAGCAGAAGTCACGACCAGATCGATATCCCACAAAAAATGAGATATCAAAATAATTTTGTAGACCACTTTAGCAACATTGAAGGCAACTAATCTTATATATGGTCTGTTCCAAATGAGCATTGTCTGACCCTCTCAAATTGGATTAGATTTAGTAGGGAAAACGCCCCAAAAAATTTTGCAGATTATTTGATCTAACTTATTTCATGGCAAAAACGAGTTAGAGCTCCCTAATGACTCACCAAACTCGAAAACAGGTTGATGATCACCACACCCGACAGAATCAAAGCGATGCCAATGATCGCGTAGATATCCAGTTTTTGCCCGTAGACCAGCCAAGACAAAGCTGCGACTAGCACTATCCCTGCCCCACACCAAATCGCATACGCCACACCCAAAGACATGGTTTGAACTGTTAGAGACAATAGATAGAAAGCAAAGCCGTAGCCGACTAAAACAGCGGTGGTAGCAGGAAGGGAAGTAAATTGCTGCGTCTTCGGTAATAAAGAAGTTGCGACAACTTCAAGCACAATGGCAAGTGACAGCATCACTGGAGGGGGAAGAGATAAAAGCATGTTTGAATCCACAACAATAAAATACGGCGCTCAGAATATTGTAGTTTTATTTCCGATTCATGCGATTTTCAGTAAGTAATTATTATGATGCACCTTAAAAATTCTTAGGTGTAATTCTCGATTAAAACCTACGCTCAGACAAACAAAAGAGCCCACTAACTCATGGCTAGCAGGCTCTTCATCAATCTAATCATCTAATCGGTAAGACACTTAATTTGCTGACGTTGAGCCTCTTAGAATATCGCGCTTCACTTCACCTTTCAGGTCGGTCAAGGTTTGTTGGTCGATATCAATCAAGAAGTGATCACTCGCTTGGCCAGTCGCAAACTTTTCAAGAATCACAAACAAGCTACCAAAACGAGAACGGAACACTTCACCAACGGTATATTGGCCAAGGTCACCTAGCTCAGAATCCACAGTGCCATCAAACTCAGCTAGCTCGCGGCTTAACAGTTCGTATTGACGAAGCTGTGTTTCACCAATATCACGGAACGCCAACTCGTCTGCATTACGTAGTCGGTAAAAATCTGTCGCTAGTAGCTCACCGCTCCACTCTGCAAAGTCAGCTAAGCTTAACCCCTCAGTAGATGCCAAAACCTCGGCTTCTTCTTTGGCTGCCTGCCAATCTTTCTGGAACTGTTCCTCATCAACGACACCATTCGCAGTACAGCCTTCAACTGGATAGCCCAGCTTGTCTGCTAATTGACAAACCGTGAATTGCGTTTCTAGTTGAGACATGATCATCATCTCTTCACCGTTCATGTTCATGATCATTGCGCGCATTTCTAGCGGCCAATCGCTCGGAAGAAAACGTAGACGCGTCAGTTCACGAATGTGCCAATCAGTGAGTTCGTAATAGCTTTCAGAATCTAGAATTTCTTTATTCCAAATCTTAGCTTTTGCTTCATCATCATCGCCCGCGCTTGCTGTTAGGTACGCATGCTCTTCTTCATAGTGACTAAACAACTCGTTGTAACGTGCCACTTGATCTATAACTACCGTCTCTACTTCGATTTGATTGTCAGGGCGAATGTTCAATAGTTTATAGGCCGGAATGTAACCCGCTAGCGATGGTGCTTGAATATTGAAGAGTGTGTGCTGTACGCCATCGATATTGAAGCTCTTCTTGCCCGTATCGTTAAAGTGCATGTGACCGCCAACGTGGATATTCAATCCTGTTGCAGCAAGTGCACGACTGGTATTGTCATCTGGTTCGCGAGCCAGTTGATGGCTTCCTTCACCAAACAGATCTTCAATCTCTTCAGAGGCACCGTTGTAGAAATCTGTCATTGGGAAGTGCGAGAAGGAAACAAGCGTCTTATTCTGCTCTTTCGCTGCTTTTACTACATCAGAGATCCAATCGATCACATGTTCTTTGTGAGTCAGCATCATGTTGTAGCCAGCGCTACTTGAGCCATCAAACGTATTGCCATCTACAGAGCTATCAGACGAGTTTTCTTTAGGGCGATAAACATTCGCGTCAATAGCTAACAACCACAAGCCTTTAACTGGCTCGACTAAGTAACTGGTATCAGGCACTTCAGAACAACTTGTGTAACCACTCTCTTTATAACTGCCGCCAGTGCCTTCATAACAGATCTCGTACATTCGCTGATCAAAAGCCGCTTCTTCTTTGGCTAATTCATAACTGTAATCGGTACGAGCTAGATCGCTGCTGTAAGGGGTTTCAAAGTAGAGGTAATCTTGTTGAGGGTAGAAACCGTGAGTTCCAAGAATACCCATGATCTCTTCATAACCCCATTCACGGACTTCTTCTGTACAGATGGTCGCTAGGTTGTCGCCTTGACCAGGAATGGTTGTCCACTCATCGTCGTAGCCAACACACTCTTCTTTACCGCGGCTATAGATACGTTGATTCTTGCCTCCTTCTCCCAAAAAGTCCGACTTACCCGCTGGGATAGTAAATGGACGAACTGGATCGTGGTTTCCTGGCGCCGCAAAAAACTCAAGACCGTAAGTATCACGGTAGTGGTCAAAGATGCTAACCAAGCCACGCATATGAACAGGTTGGCCGTCGTCACTAAAATCACCGGGTAAGGCTACGTACTTCACGCCACGCTCAACCACATCATCCAGTGCCGCTATCATCGCAAAGTAGTTTTCATTGAATAAACGAGTAGAGTTCATTTGAGACTCCATCGTTCTTATCGTTGCATTCTCACCACTGATTGGATTCGGCAAACCAGCGAACGAGCCATCTTGAAAATCACCGTAAACGTCATGGAAGTGGATATCAGGCATGAAGGCGACTTGCACCGCGCTATCTAGATTACCGCTGTCATCACTTGGAGAGCTTGAATTACAACCCACCAGTGTGGCTGCCATCAAGCCCGACAGTACAGTCAATGTACTCTTTTTCATTTTCTCTTCCCAAAAAGTTAGAACTCAAAATTTGGCGAGGAGATTAGGCGAGTAAAATGACATTATTGTTTCCGATATCTTACAAAACGTCGCACACAGAGCGCTTATGCGACATTGCTTCAACCTTTAAAATTCAATAACTTACTTACCATCATTGCTGTTAATCACTCCAACAAACCTCATTGGGGATTAATATATAAACTGCGACTACCAGGTGGGTATAACATTATGATTTACAATCATTTATACCAATAACACCTCAATCCAAGCTTCAAAGAGTGAAGGCTGAGTAGTACCAAAACATATCACTTCGATTTTATAGTAAAACCAAGCAACTATTACACATGTGTAATAATTATTTTCCATTTAGGGGGATTATCAAAACCCGCACTCACATCTATACTAGCCACAACAAAACGAGAGAGCGGAAACAATTAAGCTCAACTACTCTTAACGAGTTAACGTTAATTGAACAGTTATCCGCTGTACTGACATATATAGGAAATATCCAATGACAATCGAAATTAAACCTGGTCAAACTCATATTAAATCAAAAGCAATGGTTGCATGGGCAGCTGGTGAACCGCTAAAAATGGAAGAAGTTGATGTACAACTTCCTAAAGCTGGTGAGGTTCTAGTTCGTATCGTTGCTACTGGCGTTTGTCACACTGATGCATTCACTCTTTCAGGTGACGATCCAGAAGGTATCTTCCCGTCAATTCTTGGTCACGAAGGTGGCGGTATCGTTGAGATGATCGGCGAAGGCGTAACAAGCGTTGAAATTGGCGACCACGTTATCCCACTTTACACAGCTGAATGTGGCGAATGTAAATTCTGTAAGTCTGGTAAAACTAACCTATGCCAAGCCGTTCGTGAAACGCAAGGTAAAGGCCTAATGCCAGACGGTACTAGCCGCTTCTCTGTAAATGGCGAAACTATTTTCCATTACATGGGTTGTTCTACTTTCTCTGAGTACACAGTACTTCCAGAAATCTCACTAGCGAAAGTAAGCAAAGAAGCACCACTTGAAGAAGTTTGTCTTCTAGGTTGTGGCGTTACAACAGGTATGGGCGCAGTACTGAACACAGCGAAAGTTGAAAAAGGCGACAACGTTGCTGTATTCGGCCTAGGCGGTATCGGTCTATCTGCAATCATTGGTGCTCGCATGGCTGGTGCTGACCGCATCATCGGTGTTGACATCAACGAGAGCAAATTCGAGCTAGCGAAACAACTAGGCGCGACTGACTGCATCAACCCAATGAACTACGACAAGCCAATCCAAGACGTTATCGTTGAGATGACAGACGGTGGCGTTGAATACTCTTTCGAGTGTATCGGTAACGTTAACGTTATGCGTCAAGCACTTGAGTGCTGTCACAAAGGTTGGGGCGAATCTGTAATCATCGGTGTTGCTGGTGCAGGTCAAGAGATCTCAACTCGTCCGTTCCAACTAGTAACAGGTCGTGTATGGCGTGGTTCTGCTTTCGGTGGTGTTAAAGGCCGCTCTGAGCTTCCAGAAATCGTAAACCGTTACATGGCTGGTGAGTTTGGTCTACAAGAGTTCATTACTCACACTATGGGTCTGCAAGATGTAAACGAAGCATTCGACCTAATGCACAAAGGTGAATCTATCCGTACTGTTCTACACATGGATAAGTAACTCTCCTTGGTCTCGATACTTCGGTGTCGAGACCACAGTTCTGACTTAAACATCAGAGCGAAACTGTCTTCACCACCTCCTGCCCGGTGGGTGGTGAAACCTTTAGCTATAACTTTGACTTTAGTATTAAACAACCCAAACACATTAATTCCGAAACCATCAACCTAACGGAGCACAATAAATGACAATCGAAAACATTAGCCAAGCAAAGGTTGCTGGTGGTTGGCACAAACAATACACCCACTTTTCAACAACGCTTGACTGCAACATGCGTTTTGCGATTTTCTTGCCACCAAATGCAAGCAAAGAAAACCCAGTTCCTGTTTTGTATTGGTTATCAGGCTTAACCTGTACCGATGAAAACTTCATGCAAAAAGCCGGCGCTTTCAAAGCCGCTGCTGAGCAAGGCATCGCTATTGTTGCACCTGATACTAGCCCACGTGGCGAAGGCGTTGCCGACAATGAAAGCTACGATCTAGGCCAAGGTGCAGGATTCTACGTGAATGCTACTCAAGCACCGTGGGACAGCCATTACCACATGTACGATTATGTCGTAACAGAGCTCCCAGCGCTGATTGAATCGTTCTTCCCTGTAACATCAGTAAAATCGATTTCTGGCCACAGTATGGGCGGACATGGTGCACTAACAATTGGCATCAAGAACGAAGAAAACTACCGTTCTATCTCTGCATTCAGCCCGATAACAAACCCAATGCAATGCCCTTGGGGACAGAAAGCATTCAACCAATATCTAGGCTTAGATATTGAAGAGTGGAAACACTACGATGCCTCTGAGCTTCTAAAAACCAAAGGCACTAAGCTACCAATGTTAGTAGACCAAGGCGAAGCCGATAACTTCCTAATTGAGCAGCTAAAACCTGAACAATTAGTGGAAGCCGCTAAGGTAACGAATGCCGATTTAGAGCTACGTATGCAGCCAGGTTACGACCACAGCTACTACTTTATCTCTAGCTTTATTGATGAGCATATTGAGTTCCACGCTGCTTACCTAAACAAATAGTCACACCTATTTAGCCCACACCTTGCAAAAGCGTGAGGTGTGGGCTTTTTTGTGCCTGCAATATGAGCTAATCCGCGATTAGCATCGATTACCACTTTCAAACACTCTCGCTATACCAACACAAACAATACAACGATAAAGGTACGAATATGAGCTGGTTTTTCTTGATGATGGGCGTAATGGCTGAAGCACTTTCTCACGTTGCACTTAAGGCAACTGATGGTTTTAGTTTGTCTAAACCTATTCCTGCTTTACTGGTTATTTCCGGCCACTTGGCGGCCTTTCTATTTTTGAGCCAAGCCATGAAAGGGATGCCGGTTGGTGTGGTGCACTCTTTATGGGCAGGTTTAGCTATCGTGACAGTGAGCCTGATTTCTACCTTCGTTTACCGCCAGCACCTAGATACTATGGTTTGGATTGGCATGTTATTCGTTGCAGCTGGTGTTGTGATGATCAACCTATCTCAAGGTCACTCGCACTAATTTTAACCTAGAGTTGTGAACAGAAGCTTGTGAACTCGGGGTAGCGAACAATAAGTTATTAACAGTGTGTCAATTCGTTCAAATTTTCTAACAGGCAGGTGATACCTTCACTTATTCATACTCTTACAATCAGCGAATCAAACCTGTTACCATAGCGCCTTCAACATTACCTATTTTGAAGGTTGCTATGAAAGCAATTAAAACTCTTTTCTTCCTGATGGTTTTATTGAGTGGTCTGTTTACCGCTTGGCTGTTTATCCCGATTCCAGCGACCATGGACAAACAAACACTCGACGTTCCATTAACGGAACCATTCAAGCTGGTGGCGTATCGCAGTAATCCGAACGATGCGAGCAAGCCGCTGACCTATCACTACTATGTGATTTCCGATGTGGTTGGCGTGGACGACATGGACCCTTTTCTGATTACGACAGACCAGTTTGTGAAGCTTGGCGAATTCGACGAGAACACATTCAACCTTACGGTTAACGGCAAGATTGAGAGCTACACCAACGATTTGTGGATCAAAAAAGCCGATGGCAAACTGCAGCACTGGTATGTAAGTGTTGACGCCAACTACGTTCGTTAAAGTCGACATACAATAGAATCTATTATTAGACAGCGCTTGGCTTCCAAGCGCTGTTTTTGTTTCTTGCCTCTCGCTTCAAACCTCCCCTCACTTTCCACCGACCACTGCCCTTTCCGCTTGAGATACGATAAGCTCAGCCAATGCTCGACTCCCTATAATACCAATCGTAGTAAATAACTGTTCACCCTAGCTTGCTAAAATGCTCGATAACTGCGTTAGAATTTTTGATTGTAGAATAACTACTTATCGAAAAATTCTTCCTTGTTCTCAAGCCTTTTCCCTACGCTATTTTTGATCACTTACTTACTGTGATTGGTATAAATCAAAAATAATAAAGGATCACCCGTGGAATTTACGCTCGACAAATTTAACGGCATCATCATCGACCCAGCGACAGCACCTCAAGACGCTGATGTATTTCATGCCGAACTTAGTGAAATCACCGAATTTTCAAAACAAAATAACAAAGGCATTATTTGGATTAGTTTGCCTATTTCGCTCTCGCATCTTATCCCTGTAGCTACTGAACTAGGCTTCGTGTTCCACAACTGCCTAGAAGAAGAGATCACGCTGATCCATAAATCTGAAATCGTCGAGTTTGTGCCTTTCATTCCTACTCACACCTTGGGTGCAGGCGCATTGATCACCAACGAACACAACCAAGTGCTGATGATCAAAGAGCATGGCATGACAGGCTATAAATTACCGGGTGGCCACATTGAACTTGGCGAGGGTATTGAAGAGTCTGTGGTTCGAGAAACCTTGGAAGAGACTGGCATCGAAGCCACGTTCGTTTCAGTGGTTGGTATGGCAACGCGCCACCCATATCAGTTTGGCAAATCGAACCTCTACTTTGTTTGTCACCTTATTGCTCAAACTCAGGAGATTGCGATTCAAGACACTGATGAAATTGCAGAGGCTAAATGGGTTGATGTTGAAGAGTACATTAACAATCCTGACAGTTACCCGTTTAACCGCCAATTGGTCGCATCTCTGATAGGCAAGCAAGGATTAGAGCTTACCCAACTAAAAGGGAACTCTGGCCCGAACCACAAGCCAGAGATCTTCTTTTCGAAGCACTAATGCTTAGTCGCCTCAAAGATTGCAAAACAAAAAAGCCAAGTGATTTGAAACTCACTTGGCTTTTATTTCGATTAAACCTTTGTTGTTACTGGTTTGGTAGATTGTTTAGGAAGTCGCGAAAACCTGTTTCTCGGACACGCCCCAGCACTTTTCGCAATTCACCAATTAAGCACCCATCAGCCCAATCAACACGAATATCAATCGGCGCTTTAGTCAGGCTTTCTACTCGGAGTGATGCAGAAAAGGTTCCTCGCTTGTCTCCTCCCGCTTGCAACGCGGCTTCCAATGCTGTTATCAATATTTCTGGTAGCTCTGCTTCATAGTTATCTCTATAAACAGGCGCACCATCTTCTGAGATTGAGCTTGGATTCAAGGTTGCTTGAGCGATAAAGCTGTCAGAAAAGGCCTGTAAAACCTTGTCACTCTCTAGCATGTTCCCAGCAACGGCAATCGTAGGGTAAGCAATCGAACCAACATAAGGGATGTTGTCATCCCCATGAATGAAAGCGCTGTCGCCATTTTTATCCATCACCATACATTGGCGTTTTGAATATTCGGCATCGCCCGCTTTTAAAGACTCAACAACCTGCTGAGCCGTCTGACCGAGAATAAATAACTCACGTGCTTTGTCCGCATACCAAGGGTTGGTAAATAACCCTTGAGTTGCACACGCTCCGACACCTCGCCAGCTATGGTTTACATAGCCTCCGACTGAAACACCTCCTGTCGCAGAGATAGAAGCCGATAAACCGGTATTGGGATTAACGTGAATAAGTGAAATTGTCATAGATGTTCAACACCAAAAAACTAGTAACCAATCATTTGTCCAATGAACAGCGCCACCCAACATAGGGCATAAACCACCAACATAAATGGCACAATCGCTTTCAACCACTGCTCGTAAGAAACTCGACCCAGTGCAAGCATCGCTAGAGTACCGCCTGACGTAGGTACAATAAGGTTAGTTAAGCCATCACCCACTTGGAATGCGGTAACCATTAGCTGGCGACTCATACCTGCTAGGTCGGCAACCGGGATCATAATCGGCATGGTCACCATCGCCTGACCAGAACCACCAGGAATGAACAAGTTGATGATGCCTTGAACTACACTCGCCGCAATGGCAGCTAACGCGATTGGCATATCTTGAATCAATGAACTCAGTGCGTTCACGATGGTATCAATAATTGACGCTTGGTTAAGGATCACTTGAATAGATGCAGCAACACCGATCACCAATGCACCAGAGGTAACGCCCGACGCACCTTCCATCATCTGCTTAACAATAGCGTTTGCACCCAAGCCGTTCACGATACCAATCGCAATCGCCATCAATAAGAAAAGACCCGCGATCTCATTGATGTACCAGCCATTAGCGAACACACCGTAAAGCATGATACCTAAGCCAATAAGAAAAACGCCCAAGGTCATTTTGTCTTTCTTATTGAGTTGGTATTCAGAAAGATCTTTACTCAGGCCGCCAGCAGTCTCTGGCTCTTTGAACTCCATTTTAGTGACACGAGAACAAATGTAGTAAGACAGAAATGCCAAAGAAGAAAGCACCATAACGGTACGCAACCAAGCACCAGAGAAGATTGGAAGTTCCGCAATGCCTTGTGCAACACCAACCGTGTACGGGTTAATCGGTGACAGAGCGAAACCCACACCGATACCACCTACCGCCATCACCGTGCCAACTAAGCTCGAATATCCAACCGCAGCAGAGATCAGTACCGCAACTGGCACTAAGGCGATGTTGTTTTCGAAGCCGACCGCCACACCAAAGAAACCATAGATGAACGTGCCTATCGTAATGATTAGATTACGGTTTTTAATTCCAGCCTTATTTACCGCAACACCGATGGCATTTTCTAATGCGCCAGTGCGTTGCAAAATATGGAATAGACCACCCGCAATAAACACAATAAACAGGTAAGGTGCCGCGCTAATCAAACCTTTAGGAATAGAGACGAAAATATCGAAGAAATGTACTGACGGAATGCCTTCAATATAAGTAAATGAATCAGCAACAACCGTTGTTCTACCATCAACGACAACGCGTTCAAACTCACCTGCTGGCACTATAAAAGTAAGAAGGTAAGTGGCAACCAGTATAAAAAAGATAAGAACCATCGGGTCTGGTACGTTTTTGTACCACGCCTTCTTCTCTGCTGTTTCCATTTTCTCTGTCATGTCCATAACCAAATCTCTCCTTAGTATAGGGAGCGCCTAAGAGCTGCGCTCTGTGTTATTTGTAGCAGGCGATAACCAGAACTTTGTTCAGATACCGTTAAAGACTGCTACTAAAATCTCGAATCGTTTATTCTTGCTCTGCTTTCATCAATAGACAGAAGTGGTTTAACACTTCGACTGCAGCAACCAAATCTTGCTGAAGAATGGCTTCGTCTGGGTGGTGGCTAATGCCATCAGTACAACGCATAAACAGCATGGCAATATCGGTGAGCTTACTCACTGCCAAGCCGTCATGGCCTGCACCGCTGTATAGGTGTTTCGGTGTGATACCCGACAAACTTACCGCGTTACTTAAAACTGACGATAAAGAGTCGGCACAGGTCACAGCTGCTTGCTCATAAGTCTGTTCATGACGGTAAGCCAAGTTGTATTGAGTCATCAGGCTGTCGATATCTGCCAACATCTCTTCTCGCGCTTTAACACGAGAAGCGTCATTTGGCGAACGAAGCTCAATGGTAATGTCTGTCTGCTGTGGGATTACGTTGACGCCATTCGGGTAGTTAGCAATTTTGCCCACAACACCGACTAAGTCTTCTTCTCGCTTGCAAAGCTGATCAAACATATGGATCACTTGAGCTGCACCCACCAACGCATCTTGGCGTAAGTTCATCGGTACTGTGCCCGCATGGCTCGCCTTACCAATGATCGATAAGGTATGGCGCTCAATCCCAGTCATTGCAGTCACAACCCCTACAGGCAGGTTGGCTTGTTCTAACTGCGGGCCTTGCTCAATATGTAACTCAACAAAGCCAAGCACATCCTCTTTCTCGTAAGCGTCATTACTGATGAGGTCTGGATTACAACCGAAAGACACCAAAGCATCACGCATGCTTACGCCGTTTGCGTCTTCTGCCGTCAACATCGCAGGGTCGAAGATGCCTGAAATCGCTTTTGAGCCTAAAAGTGTTGATTGAAAGCGCGTGCCTTCCTCGTCACTAAAACCAATCACATCAATATGAAATGGGAACTCTAACTGATTGTTATGAAAATAATTAACCAATGCGATTGGCAGCACTACGCCCAAAATCCCATCGTATTTTCCACCATTAGGCACCGTATCTTGGTGTGATCCAAAGATCAGTGTTTTGGCATCTGGGTTAGCACTTGGGTAACGACCAATTAAATTTGCCGCATTGTCCATTCGAACTTCCATACCAGACATTGTCATCCAGTTATGCAGCTTACGGTTTGCCTCTTCATGTTCTTTAGACGCACATAAACGCGTAACCCCTTCGTTATCGGGATCGGATGTTTGGCTGCACTGAGCAATAGACTCTAGCCATTCCCACGTTAAGCTGGCGGTTTCTTCGAATTTACCCATCTAAAATCATTCCATTCTGATCATGTACACTCAGGCAATTTATCATGATAAATATCAAATAAAAGCTATTTATCATGATAAATAAGCATTTTGTGACTAAGATTCGATCAATAATCGGAGTGTTTCATAGCTCAACACTCCGATTCTTCCGGGGTTTTTATGGCAAGAAAACAGGTGACATTCAGAGGAATTCCGTCAGAATTCAATAAGTACGGATAGCACCCCAGCGAGGATAATGTGGCAAAAAGCGCGAAAAGACGTAGAACACAAGAATTAGCAGAATCGATCAAGAACTGGATCGTCGAACAAGCTCTTCAGCCTGGGGATCGTTTACCTAACGAACTAGAGGTTATGGAGAGGTTTGACGCTTCAAAAGGAACGGTTCGTGAAAGTATGCGAATCTTGGAAGCGCAAGGGATTTTGTCTACCAAAACTGGCCCTAATGGCGGTGTCTTTGTTAGTGAGATGAGCGAAAACAAAGCGCAGTCACTCTTAAGTAACTACCTGTTTTTTAAGAACACTTCGATATCAGATTTATACCAAATGCGTTTGTCGCTTGAGCCGGAGATTGCAGCTTCCCTCGCGGGAAAATTAGGCGAATCGCAACTGCAGGCACTGAGCAACCAAATCGATAAATATCAGACGCCGCCAGAAGATATATATCAAGAGCGTGAACATCACATCGCTTCGTTAGAGTTCCACAGTCTGCTGGCGAGCTATTCTGATAATGAGCTATTGAAGTTTGTGGTGCGTTTCACCGCGCAAATGCTTACCGAACTGACGATTTATCACAAGCTTTACGAACCAGGAAACCACAAGCTTTGGCGTACCGGTGTGCAAAGCCAGCGCGACCTTGTGCAAGCACTAAGAAAAAATGACGCTGTAAAAGCAAAGCAAATCATGCAGCAGCATATGCTTACAGCGCACCAACTTATGATTAAGCAAGAAGCGCAAATCACGAACAGCTTTATCGCAGAAGAGTAAGACCAAGCGCGTTCAGCTTATCTAGCACATTTCTCACAAACACTAAAAAACGCCAAGCTCATCAGAACTTGGCGTTTTGCTTTTCATTTTACTTATATTAGTTAAGCCAACTCGTTGTTAGTGACTCCTTGATAAAGCGTTCTAGACCATATCTATTTTAGAAAAAGCCTAGCGGATTAGTGTCGTAACTGATCAGTAGGTTCTTAGTGTTTTGGTAATGGTCGAGCATCATCTTATGTGTCTCACGGCCAATGCCAGATTTCTTGTAACCACCAAACGCGGCATGCGCTGGATAAGCGTGGTAGCAATTCACCCAAATACGACCCGCTTCGATATTGCGCCCCATTCGATACGCTAAGTTTGCATCACGTGTCCACACCCCTGCACCCAAGCCATACTCGGTATCATTGGCAATTTCTAACGCTTCTGCTTCATCTTTAAAAGTGGTGACCGCGATAACAGGGCCGAAGATCTCTTCTTGGAAAACACGCATTTTGTTGTGCCCTTCGAGCATGGTTGGCTGGATGTAGTAACCATTTCCTAAATCATCTGGTTGCTGCGCGATTTCGCCACCTGTCAGCACTTTCGCGCCTTCTTGGCGGCCAATCTCAAGATAGCTCAGAATCTTATCGAACTGCTCTTTAGAAGCTTGTGCGCCAACCTGAGTATCGGTATCTAGCGGGTTACCTTGTTTGATGGTTTGAGCACGCTCAACCACCTTGGCGATGAACTTGTCGTACACCGATTCATGGATCAATACACGTGATGGACAGGTACACACTTCACCTTGGTTAAAAAACGCCAGCAACATACCTTCGACACACTTATCTAGGTATTCATCTTCATGGTTAAAGATATCTGGGAAGTAGATGTTTGGAGACTTACCGCCAAGCTCAACCGTTGATGGAATCAAGCTTTCAGCAGCACATTTTAGAATATGGTGACCGACCTCTGTTGAACCTGTAAATGCTAACTTAGCAATGCGATTACTGGTCGCGAGAGCCTGACCCGCTTCACTACCAAAACCATTGACGATGTTGACCACACCTGCAGGCAGAAGGTCAGCGATCTTCTCCATCATCACCAAAATCGAGGTTGGCGTTTGCTCGGCTGGCTTCATAACCACACAACACCCCGCAGCCAGTGCGGGTGCCAGTTTCCAAGCCGCCATTAAGATTGGGAAGTTCCAAGGAATGATTTGACCGACTACGCCAATTGGTTCTGGGAAGTGGTAGCTAGCGGTGTTTGAATCTAGCTCAGCTGCACTGCCTTCTTGCGCTCGAATACAACCCGCAAAGTAGCGGAAGTGATCGACAACCAAAGGAATATCTGCCGCTAAAGTTTCACGCACAGGTTTGCCGTTTTCCCACGTTTCAGCAACCGCGATTTCTTCTAGATTCGCTTCAATACGGTCAGCAATTTTAAGTAGGATATTAGAGCGCTCAGTTACACTCGTTGCTGCCCAACTTGCACGAGCTGCATGCGCGGCATCAAGTGCTAAGCTAATATCCGCCTCAGTTGAGCGCGCGACTTGGCAATACACCTGACCATTTACTGGGGAAGTGTTATCAAAATACTCGCCGCTGACAGGCTTCACCCACTCACCACCGATAAAATTATCGTATTGAGCTTTAAAGTTCACCACTGCGTTATCACTACCCGGCTGTGCGTAAATCATAGTTAGATCCTTCTTTGATTTTTAGTCGTTGCTCATTCGTTGTTGAGCTTATGTTGTCGAGCTAGCATGGCGGCGTCCCTTGAGAAGAGAACCCGAGAAGAGAACTCAAAAAAAGATTCGCCATGTTTATTCTTTCTGTTTAAAACACTGATACTTCGTGTTTTCTTCACAACAGTAACAACGCAAATCACACGCCAGAACTTCAAAACTTGTTGTTAATAAATTGTAAAACTATGATTACCAAACGTTTACAACCCAAAGTGAGTTGGCATTGAACGGACGTATGGAAACCACTCCAGTGTTCAACTGTTCCAATTTGGTACACCCTCACTGTTACGACATGGAACAGTCATGCAACTTCAACACACACAAAACTCAGATTGGCTTTCGTCCTCTTGGCACCGCAGCACAGAAGCTGGACTAAAACAAAGACGGCTTCCTGAAGATATACGCCTGCCACAATCGATCCTTAAGCAACGACGTCATCAATCTTCTGACTTGATTCAAATCGTCGAGCGCAATGCACTGCCTCTGTTTAATCAGATGTTTGCACGCACAGACAGTCGCTTGATTCTGACCGATATTGAAGGGGTGGTTCTGGCGAGTTGGGGCCAAGAAAGGTTTAAGGAGAAACTGACTTCGATTGCACTTAGCTCTGGAGCGTGTTGGCAGGAACAACTCAAGGGGACCAACGCGATTGGCACCGCCATTGTGGAAGCCAAACCAGTGACTATCATTGGCGAACAGCACTTCATCCACCAGCATCGGTTTATAAGTTGTTCAGCAAGCCCTGTGTTTGATCATCAAGGCCAGATGGTTGGCGTATTGGACATAACCAGTGAACAGCAACAACACGACAGTTCGGTGCAGCTACTCGTTCAAAACATGGTTCAGCTTGTTGAAAACCAGCTATTGAGTCATATCCCACAAGGCACGACTCGTATTGATCTCGCGTGTGAGAAATCGTTATTGCACAGTGGTTGGCAAGGGATCGTAATAGCGAATGAGGCTGGTGAGGTGGTGGCGCATAATCAAGTCGCCTCTCAATTGCTGGATCAAACCTCGATCGTTGGTGCATGCATTGATACCCTCTTCAACCGAACTTCATTAGACACCTCATTTGTGTTTGAAAAACAGCACCTCAAACGCACGACAACCAAACGCACACGTTCTATTTCAGCATCGTGTGATTTGCACCATGGCGAACAACAGATAGAACACGCTTGGCAGCAAGCTAATAAGGTCATCGATAAAGGGATCAGCTTGCTGATCTTAGGTGAAACTGGCGTTGGAAAAGGTGAGTTTGTTAAAGCCTTACACAAACAGAGCCAGCGTAAATCCTCACCCTTAGTTGCCGTCAATTGTGGAGCACTACCGAAAGATCTTATCGAATCTGAATTGTTTGGTTACGCGCCGGGCGCCTTTACGGGAGCAAGCCACAAGGGCTTCCAAGGCAAGATCCGCCAAGCAGACAAAGGGATTCTATTTCTAGATGAGATCGCCGACATGCCTTTGGAGGCTCAGTGTCGACTGCTGCATGTTCTGCAAGATAAATCCGTAGTACCTGTAGGTTCAAACCAGAGTTACCAAGTTGATTGTCAGATCATCGCTGCCACACATAAAAACCTCGAGCAGTTAGTTGCGACAGGAGAATTTAGGCAAGATCTGTATTACAGACTAAATGGCTTGGCCTTCACCTTACCAAGCCTGCAATACCGACAAGACAAGCACGCTTTAATCAAAAATATTCACCGAAAATACGCAGAAGATGAACAGACAATCTGCCCTCACTTGATGAGCTTACTATGCGCTTATTCTTGGCCGGGTAATATCCGAGAATTAGATAACTTACTGAAGGTCACCGCCCTACTCGCGAGCGACGAACCACAAGTCACTCTAGAACATGTACCAAGCCACCTTGCTCAGCACCTCACCTCTTTAGCTCAAGATAGTCATCATCAGATTACTGCTTCTCGTATCATCGAAGGTAAGTCAAATGCTGATTTAAGAAGTACCGTTGAAGAGACCTTGCTACAAACCTATCAAGCCAACCAAGGTAATATCAGCAAGACATCCCGAATACTAGGCATCAGCCGTAATACTATTTATCGAAAACTAAAGAGTTTGGGGATTCTTCAATGAAGAAAATGAACCAAGCTTTGGCTGCCCTAAATTTATAAAACAAACATAAACACTCGCATAAATAGGGGGAATGAATGACTTTGAGTAAAATTAAGTGTGACCATTGTCATATAATGAATAATCCACATTCAGTAACGAGCGAAAACAACACTGTTCTCACCCAATAAAAGACCACTTTATCAATAAGGTTTAAAGATCAATAAATACAATTGGTTACTTAACCTTAAGCAAGCATTTATTTATCTTTCAGAACCCACACATCAAATATAAAGATAAGCCCAATGCAATCCTGTTTATAAATTTGATCTGTCTGTTCTTTTTGTATTCATTATTTTGAATTTTTCATTCATTTATCTTGTTTAAAATCTCAGCAAATTTAAAATATTTGGCATGAGATCATATGTTTAACAGTATACGTACACGAATTGCGGTAAGTGCAGGCGGGGCAATGGCTTTCACTCTGTTAATCGCAATGGGGATGACGACCAACGCATTTACCGATGTGAATGAGCAAGTCACTAAAAAAGTCAAAACGCAGCTGACAGACGCCACGACATCGGATTTACAAAACACAGCGCTTCAACAAGGTTTAAACATCGCTAACCAGCTTGACCCTGTATTGGCCAACCTAAAACAAGCACGCTCAATCATTGAGTTGAGTTCAGAAACCAACGCAAGCGCAGACCTTGTTGTTAAACAGTTTACTGCCGCCTTGGAAGCACAAAACAAAGCTGTATTTGCGGGCTACATGGTTTGGGAAAACAAAACATGGCCACAGCAAGCTAAGTTGAACAGCGAAAGCAACTCAAACTCCCAAGAAAGCTCAGACACCGAATTAGGCTTTAACAGCCAAGGCTACCTTGCACCTTTCTTCTCTCCAAATGATCACAACAGTTTTGATGCCGTCGCAATGGAGAGCTTCAGCAATACTGAACTCAACAGCAACGGGGAGCGAAAAGACGATTGGCACTTAATGCCTTACCAAACCGGTAAGACATTTGTGATGGAACCGTATTTCTACCCGGTTCGAGGTAAGCAAGAGCTCATCACCACCATCAGCCAACCAATCAAACAAGACGGGAAAATCATTGGCTCAATTGGCTTTGATTTGTCTTTGTTCGAGCTTCAAAGCCAGAGTGAATTGTTTGCGCGTGACCTGTTTGATGGCAAAGGCAAGATCCTCATCACATCCTGGAAAGGTATTACACTGGCCAACAGTCGCTCTGCAGATATGGTAGGTAAAAAAGTCTCATCTGAATTGGAAGCAGAATGGTCGAGCATTCAATCTATCGCTCAGCGAGCAGGCGCTGGCCTTGTCACTTTCGGCGGCGATGAATACGCGATTACTTCAATTAATACCAGTGATGCGCCATGGGTCGTCATGGTTTCAGTACCCAGTAGTCACCTTACAAAAAGCGTCGACGACTACACGAATTGGAGTGATGAACAGAATTCAAAAGCACTTGAAAAAGGTGTGTGGGCGGGGATCATCGCAGCTCTTCTAGGCATTGCCTCCATGGCATTTATCGCCAACTCTTTAGGCAAGGTTCTGAACAACTTAGTGGAACGTTTCAAAGATGCAGCACAAGGCGAGGGTGACTTAACTTATCGCATTGAAGTGAAAGGTAAGGATGAAACTGCTCAGCTAGCACATTGGTTCAATACTTTCCTATCTCGCATACAAGAAATGCTCCTAACCGTTATGGTAACGGCAGACCAAGTGGATAAAAATGCTGCTGAAGGCCAAGCTCGCGCTGAGGTTTCTCGTGATCAGTTGAATTCTCAAGTTAACGAAGTGAACTCACTGGCCACTGCAATCAATGAGATGAGTGCGACTGCACAAGAAGTGGCAAGTTCAGCCGTTCAAGCGGCCGCAGCTGCGAGCCAAGTGCAAAGCAACAGCCTTAATGGTATGGCACGTATGGACAATGCCGCGAGCGCAGTAGATAGCTTGGCCATTCAGGTCAATGACGCTCAGCAACAAACGCAAAACTTAGTTGATTCAAGCACCGCCATTCAAGGTATTTTGAGTGAAATTGGCGGTATTGCAGAACAAACCAACCTACTTGCACTTAACGCCGCGATTGAAGCAGCTCGTGCGGGTGAAGCCGGACGTGGCTTTGCTGTGGTTGCTGATGAAGTACGTAACCTCGCGAATCGTACTCAAGGTTCGACCGAAGAGATCCGCTCAATGCTGGCGCGCTTAGAGCAAGAGACTCAATCTATCGTGGTATTGATGGAGCAAAGCCAAAAGCAAGCAAACGACACCAAAGGCGAAACTGAAGCCGCTCATCTCGCCTTGTCAGAAATCAACCAAGCGATTGAAGTGATCAACGACATGAACAACCAGATTGCTTCCGCTGCTGAGGAACAAAGCTCGGTATCAGAAGAGATTAACCGTAATGTGGTGATCATCAATGACACTGCCGTTGAGGTGATGGGCACCATGACATCGTCGGTCCAAATTAGTAACGATCTGACAGTAAAAGCTGGAGATTTGCACGGAGAACTGAGCAAGTTTAAGCTCTCTTAATTCGCTATCTCTTCCATAAAAACAAGGCCGAGAAGCTCAATGTTCTCGGCCTATCTCTTATCCACCTTATCCCATCGTAAAAAGCTCAACTCCTGAGTAAGAAAGCAAAAGTCCTTTAGAAAAAGCTAATCAGAATCCAACTCGACAAGTTGATTGAGCACCTCTTTATCTAATACAGGGTGGTGTTTGCTCGCTAGGATCAGCACGATATCAACCGAAGGCAATGGTGGCATGTCATCAAGGATTTTCAGATCCGGAGTGACGCTGAGCTTACCCATTGCACCAATCGCTAAACCGGCTTTCACAATCGCGCGCTGAGCTGAAGCCGTGTTACTACAGGCTAGTAATTGATAGGGTATCCCCTGCTTAGTTAAACCATTTACCGCCGCAGCGTGGTATTTACAGTCAGTCTGAAATAGAGCTAATGGAACTGGCTTAGAGTCATCCAAGACATAATCAGAACTGCTTATCCACACTCCAACATCATGGGTCAGCCAATAACCCTCTTCACTGTCAGGTGCTCTGGTCACAATCGCGGCATCTAATCGGCCATCATCCAACCACTCTCTGAGCGTAATGCTTGGTAAGCTGAATACTTGAATAGAACAGGTAGGTTCTGCTTTCTGCAACAGACGAATGACTTTCGGCAGAATGGTGTCGTTATAGTCTTCAGGACAACCTAATCGCAGAGGTTGTTTATCCTCATAACGCTTAACTTGTTTTAATGCCGTATTGTGGAGTGCGACTAGCTGCTCCGCATGAGAACGCAGTGCTAAGCCCGCCTCAGTTAAAACTAAGTTACGCCCCTCTTTTTGAAACAGGGTGACGTTGAGTTCCTCTTCCAACTTACGCATCTGCGCGCTAAATGCCGATTGGGTGCGATTGATCTGTTTGGCAGCACGCGTGAAGCTACTTGTTTCCACAAACGCGAGAAAGCCTCGCAAAGCATCAATATCCATATTGAAATAACCACCCATCGTTTTTATTAATGTATTGCATCAAAATTATCCGTTAGTGCTCAGTAATACAATCCCTTAATCTCAAATGCATCCCCACCAAATGCAAGGAAGCATCTATGCAGCTTTATATCGCTAATCAGAACTACTCAACTTGGTCACTGCGCGCATGGCTAATATTCGACAACTACAACTTGAATACAGAAGTTATCAAGCTCAAGCTTTTCACCTCTGACTTTTACGACACTCTAGCCTCAGTAACACCGACTGCGAAAGTCCCGACTTTGGTTGATGGTGACATTGCAGTGTGGGATTCACTGGCTATTCTCGAATACGTGAACGATGCCTATTTAGACGGTGCTGCGTGGCCTTCTTCCGTCGCAGAACGCGCCCATGCCCGAGCAATTTCCGCAGAGATGCACTCTGGGTTCTTCAATCTAAGAAATGAAGTGCCAATGAACTGCCGAGCAAAAAGAACGCTAACGCTGAGTGAAGGCGCACTGAAAGACATCGCTCGTATCGATGCGATATGGTCAGCGCAAATGGAACAGTATCCAGAAGGCTGGTTGTTTGGTGAGTGGTCGATTGCTGATGCGATGTTTGCACCTGTAGCGCTGCGAGCCGAAACCTATGGCATCAAGCTTTCGGACAAAGCCCAACAGTATCAACAACGTGTGTTGAATAGCCCGTCTATAAGAAAATGGTTGGCGGAGGCGAGTTTAGAAAAGGATATCGTTAAAGAAGACGAGGCGGGAGAACCTGTTTAGTCTGGAGCGAATGAGTCTCGAATGGCTTCGAGACTCATTGTTTTCATAACGGAATACGATTTACTGACTCGCTATTCAGCAGTAACGCTGTCTTGGTGAACGTTCGCTTCAAATTCCAATATGTCACCCGGTTGGCACTCTAATACTTCACACAACTTGTCGAGTGTAGATAGCCTTACCGCTTTGGCCTTGCCATTCTTTAACACCGACAAGTTGGCTTCTGTAATCCCTACTTCTTTTGCCAATGTCTTCAATCGCATTTTCCGCTTGGCCATCATAATGTCTAAATTAATGCAGATAGTCATGACAAGTCCTTTAAATCGTGTGGCTGTGTTCGTCGGCCAAAATATACCCCTCTTTCATCACCCATGAGATGATCAAGATAATCATACCCAATATCAGGGTTAAAAAATCCATGCCGACAAAACTAATTGCAAATATTCGTTCGCCAGGAGGATTATTGAACGACAATACTACAGACATCGCTGCACCGTAGATCACCGACCCAAATACCCAGTAAAACAAGCAGTAACCAAGCTTCTGATAAGACATTGCATTTTCTAGTGAGAAGATTTCTCCGCGTTCATAATTACGGAATAAACGTATCAGAACCATTAACGCATACAAAACAATGCTCCACACGGCCAAACTTGTGAACATCGCAATGATTCTTGTGGTCAAAGTTAATGGCAACGTTGTAAGAGATTCAATTTCGTAAGAAAACTGAACAATACCCATATTAGTAAGGAAGTCATAGGGAGTTTGAACGGCTAGCCAAAAGTAACACACCATGATTGGTACAAGTGCAAAAAGACATTGCAGTAGCATGCGAACACGTCGGCTTTGTTTTTGAATGTTAGACATAGTTATTGTTCCTGTTGAGTTGACAGGAGGATACTAAGATCAAAACAAACGATGATCAATAAAAAATTATCGATAAACGATAACTTTTAAAGTGTACTCTTCAATAACTCACTGAACTTCGACGCTATCCACTGATGCGAAGCTGATGTAAATGTACGCTGATGTTGCAGTAAATATAGGTCGACGTGATATTGCTTACTGGCTACAAAATCGTAAATATCCACAAACTGGCTATCGAAACCCGGTAGTGCATTCAACGCATTCATACCAAAGATCACCGCATCTGAACGAGACGCGATCTCCATCAACACATGAGTTTGGGTGCTTCGAAGTTTTGGGCGTTTGTCACTTTCCAACTGTAATAGAACTTGTTGAAGAGGCGTGTTGAATGCTTGCTTGTGGTCTTCTTCTACGTTCATAGCGACTATAGGGTATCGCATGATTTCATCTAACGTAGTGTCTTTTCCAACCAGCGGGTGGTCTTTACGAACAAACAGTTTGGGATAGATGGTTCCTATTTTTGTCGCTTGGTATTTTTGATCTAGCGAGCTTGAATAATGAATCGCAAAGTCTAACTTACCTTTGTCGAGTAAGTCATAAGGGTTACTTTTGGCGGCCATTTCTATCAAGTTGACGTCTGGGGCTTCTTCAAATAACCCTAATGCTAAGTTAGGAAGAATGGTACTTCCTAGAAAGGTAGGCAAAGAGATCGAAAACGTATCATTACATTCTTGAGGATCAAATTGACTACGTTGAAACAACGCCCCCAACTGCGGAAGAATGTGTTGCAGCTCTTGACCTAACTCTAGCGACTTTGATGTCGGTGTCAGGCCAGTAGAGGTTCGGATAAAAAGGGGATCATCGAAGGTTTCTCTCAACCGTTTTAAGCTGCGACTCATAGCCGACTGCGAGACAAATAACACCTTTGCAGCATTGGTTACATTGCGTTCTCTAAGTAATGTGTCAAAGGCCACCAGCAAATTCAGGTCGACTCGATTCAATTGATATGAAATATCTTTTTGCATAATCCCTCTGCGATATTGAACAACGACATTGTTTAGACGAACTAACCATAACACGAAAAGATACACCCACTTAAAGGTGTATCCAATCTTGATTAGCCTGCTACTTTACTTTGATAGAATTACTCGTTTACTTTAATAAAGTCACCTGGCTTCCATGAATTATCAAACCATTTTTCTGTCGGTGAATACATACGGAAGATGATATTAAAACCTTTCCCTTCCGTCGTTTGCACCCAGTTGTTTTCCATTCCTTTTGGCGCATCAGGTGCAAAATGTATGGTGATAGAACCATCACTGTTTTTCTTAATGTCTTCACTCAAACCATCGATACCCGCAGATTTTTGGTCGGTTTCTAACATGGAACGCGTCTGGTTATCGTAGATCATAAATGACCAGAACTTCTCTACAGGCGCATTCGGCGGCAGTGTTACCGTGTAGTACTGGCTACCATCTAACACTTCCTGATTGGCATCACGTGTTGCCAATAAGTAATCCGAACCTTTGCCTACGGTTTTCGTCACCATATCAGGGGTAATTCCCGTTGCCATAAAGTGGAATGTTGCTCGCATATCAGAGTCAATAACCCCATTTGCGTCTTTAAATTCATGCCCTGAGACTAACGGAGTAAACCATTGTCTATCTTCGTAGCGAAACATCTCTTCCTTAGGATGAAAATAGGTAGAGCGCGCTTCAGCGGTTGCTATTTTTGCCGCTTCCGACAGGATTTGCTGCATGCGCTTATTGGGAGCAAATTCCTGCCCTTTTTCGATTCCGATATCTTTGGCTAACGACAACCATTCAGCATCAAAGATTGCCGTAGGTTCGTATTGAATGAGTGCATTCACCTCATCGTAAAATGTCGCATCCATTGCATGAATAGTGTTGTAGTCGACACCTGAAATATTCATGAACTCTGTGTTGTCTTTCTCTCCATACGGGTAAAGCTTAGTGGTCTCTTTCAGCGTCGCAATACTCGCTTGCATTTCATCTGGCGAGCTTACAAGACGCAATAACAACCAGTGCTGATAACCTTCACTGACGATTTCAATGTATCCCTCTGGCACTTCACCTTCCCACGAGGAATGGCGGATAAAGTACTTGCCTGACTTTGCGAGATTGTCTGGGTGGGTAACACCAATTCGGTCTACATATTTAAACGCAGCGTTGTCGAGTAAGCCAAGTGCTGGGGTTGGAATTTCCAGAACAACCGGGCCATTTTTCACATCAATTTCAGAAGTGATATACGGTGTGGTTGTATTCGCGGTTAACCACAGGCTATTGGCGTCTAAGTTGTCTTCAGAAATCGCAATGGTTTGGTTCGGCTTCATGCCAATACTTTCATGTCCCAGTAGCAGTCCTTGTATTGAAGCAACAGGAATACCGGATAGAAACACACGAACCGCATTGGAGACTTGAACAAAGTCTTGCACCTTAGTGTGCGTTTCTTCAGTAGGTGCGCCATCGGTATAGTTCAGATCTCCTAGATAGGCTGACTCAACCTTATTTGGGGTGATAATACTCTCTGGTACTTGGGCACTATATTTAGGCTCAGCGAATGCAAAAGATGAACAACCTAAAGTAATCAGTAACGTAGCAATAATGGATTTTTTCATCATAATTTCTCTTATCTAATGTGATTCACGTAGCCTAGGCTGTCTCGTTTGTAATCTTCATTTGGCTATCCACGCCATAGGCTATTTATTTCCAGAGACGGTTGAGTCTCTATTGCTGGCTAGTCACTGATTTTCTCCATGTCTTCTAGCATCCAGTTCTTAAAGAATGTTTTCGAGGTTGGTCGGTAAAGTCGGAACAACAAGAAGTAATCTTCTCCGCCCGTAGGCACCCAGTTATTCTCTTGCCCTTTTGGTGCTTCTGGACCGAAGTACAGGTCGTAAGAACCGTCTGGATTCTTTTTCATCGTGTCTGCGTTTCGAGAAGATAGTCCTACTCGGTCGACACCTTTAACAAAGTTCTTGGTTTCCATGTTGTAAACAATGGCAGACCAGAAATCTTCAACTGGCGTATCGGCTGGCACGTTGAGCTTATACGTCGCTTTTCCATCTAACATTTCACCTTTTGAATCACGCAGCCCCGTTAGGTAGAAGGTTGAACCACCCAGCTGTTTCGGTAAATAAGTCACATAAAAGTACGACGCTGCACGCTTATCGACTAGCACTTCATTTTCATCCACAAATGGGAAGCCAAGCTGAGCCTGAGGGCCAAAGTTCCAGAAAGACCATTGTGAAAGTGGTTTGCCATTTTCATCTTTCCATAGCGCGCTAACCGTTTGATCAGGCTCTACGAATTTCGACTGCATGTGCGCATACGCCATCAGTACCCCCTCACGAATCGCTTTTTTCTGCTCTTCTGACGGGTCGAATTTTTTGCCTTTCTCGATACCAAGATCTTTTAGTAACGAAACCATCGCCTTATCTTGTGTTCTAACAGGGTTCTCTTGAATGACATCATTAATGTCTTGGAAGAACGTCTCGTTGTAATACGGAAGGCTGTCATACGCGACATCCGTTGCATCTAAGTAGTCTGTCTTTGGTGGATTTTTGGCCTCAGCAAGATTGTAGATTTTGATTTTCTTCGCGTAATTACCCGCATCTAAATCTGTTGCTCCATTGGTCAACGACGGTCTGAACGAAAAACCATACAAATACGTGTCAGTTTCAAACACCAAATAACCTTGGCTTTCTAACGCTTGCTTAGTACCAAGTTCATTATCGTAACCTGGTGGTAAGAATAGATACTTTCCTCCCTTACCTTCATCAGCACCTTTGTACCCCACATCTGTAATCGGCACCTCCCATTGGTTAACAATCGAGCCAAAGTAATTCACCTTGTCTGTTGCAGCCGGAACTTCAATAACAACAGGGCCATTTTTAGAGGTTGTGGTTGCCCAAGCATATGCCGTGGTGTCGTTAGCCGTGAGGAAGCCTTTTTCTGAGCCAAAAGGTTCGTTAACGTAAACCACGTCGTTGAAATCGCCATTCAGGTCGCGACGAGTCGCTTTCAAAAAATCAATCTGAGTGACAGCTGGCATGTAATGAATAGCGGTTTGCGTGGCACGTTGTACCATCATTTTGTATTCGAGGTTTTCGATCTGTGATGCGCGGTTAAGGATGTCATCAGTATCATCAAATGATTGAGAATAGACCGGCAATGTACTGATAGTGAGTAGCGAAGCGAGTAGAAGTTTTTTCATGTTGAGCATATCTCTTCGTAAAGTTGAAACATTCAATTGTTTAAAAAACATCCTTTGTTTGAACCAAGTATACGAATGAGACCAAAATTCATCCAATGACTTATACTCATTAGTTATTATTCATTTTTAGGATAATTCTCAATGGTAATTTGTTGACCCAGTAAAGTTCATAACTTTGAAAAACTTACTCAGCATCGTTGATAATGTGGTTGATTGTGATCGCCTAACCACAATGTGCAGAGCTGATTGTTTATATTCAAGCAAACTCAAATTATTAAGATAAACATCATGTTACGAGCCTCTATCGCATTAATCAGTGTCACGAGCTTAGCTGTATCTGCCAATATTGCCCTTCCCACTGGAGAAGACTGGATTGCTCATGCCAGCGAAGGATTAGCACCTTACTGGTTGATGCCCAGTGCTCAGGGCGAGCCGATAGGCAACTTCCCTACTTTTCGTTGTGATGATGGAACATTGCTTGATGTAACCAATGTTTGTCCTGAGTTAGACCGAGGCTGGATCACGCCGCACTTTGGCAAAGAGTTCACACGAATGAAGTCACGCCAAACCTATGCCTATGGCGTGCTCTACCACCTAACCGGAAACAAACAGGCATTAGCACTTGCCAAGCAAGGAGCGTACTACCTCATTGAACACTTAGAAGATGAGCAAAATGGTGGCTTCATAAGCTTCACCAAAGACGGTAAAGCGGGACTTGAGTGGCAACAGCGAACTTCTCAAGATCAAGCTTATGCTCTGGTTGGGTTAGCCATGTACTACTACCTGACCCAAGACAAAAAGGTTGAGCAAGCGCTCATTGCCCAACAAGCTTTTATCTTCGACAAATATCGACTTAGCGATAACAGCGGCCTAGCGTGGGTACTTGCCGACGGTGAAGATGGCAAAGCCACTCAACGGGAATTGGTTGCACAGCTTGACCAGATTAACGGTTACATGCTGTTAGTTGCTCCGCTGCTAAAAGAGCCCATCCAATCAAAATGGCTTGATGACCTGAATTGGCTGACCCAAACCATGGTCGATCACTATCACTCTCAAGATGAACAACGCTTCTACGGTGCAATTCACAGCAAAGCAGCCATGATGCCGAACGCCAATCACAACGATTTTGGGCACACGATAAAAGCGTATTGGATGACTTACCTTACCGGACAAACACTGGATAACTCCGAATGGAAAGAGTTCGGTATGAAAGGGATGAAGCACACTTTAGCCCAAGCGCAGTACCAGAAAGACTTCACCGATGTATCCCAATACTTTGGCGGCAAGCTTCAGAAGGCATGGCAAGGACGAGAAATTACTGGCTGGCAAAGCAGACCAAACACAAATTGGGCTTCCTCATGGGAGTGGGCTGAGCTCGACCAAGCTGCAATGACGGTATCTCTTGTCGATGGTTCAATGAAAGAAGTCCTGCAATACACGTTGCCGACTTTTCATGATGTGTGGGTCGACCACAAATATGGTGGTGTAGGGCTTGAACCTAAGCGCACCAAAGCTTTCCATTGGGGCAACGGGTACCATCAGTTTGAGCACGCGTTGATTGGTTATTTGTACGCACAGCAAGTTGAAGAGCAACCCGCGGTATTGCACTACGCAAGGCCAACCAACAGCACAATGCCAATGGCACCGTATTACTATCAAGGGGATTTGGTTAAGTTGGAGAAGCTTGAGGGCGGAATGCAGAAGGTCAGCTTCAATAATATTCGACCTTAGCGTCTGACATTCGCTCATCGATACTTTTAGTCGCGAGTAAGGAGGAAGAGGAAGAGATTAATCACTGATCGTTGCCAAAGCCTGAGAATAAAAGAAGCTTTTCAGGCTTTTGAAAAATCACTTCTTCTTGTTCTGCTCAACCAGTTTTTCATTCCACGCTACGTTGCCGTCTCGCTTGCTCACATCATACTCAGAACAGAACTGCGATATGGTCATGTTGTTGTCGCCTGTTGCTAACTTTAACGCTAACTGCACTTGCTGGAGCTTGCTTTGAAGGCGAAGATTTTGGCCCGCCTTTGGGCTTTTTTCTTTGGCGAACTTTAAGGCAGCATGTTTACGCTCGGCGGCACCTGCTCGGCGATCGGCTTCTGATAATAGATATTTTAGCTGCGCGACACTTTTCCCCTTTTTGAAAGCAGGTTCAAGCAGTTCGACACACTCATCAAATGATGGATTTATAACATACGGATCAATTCTATGCGCTTGTTGGCGCATCCACTCTAGCGCGAGCTTTTCATCTGACATTTTGCAATCTTTACCAATAAAACAGCCGTACATGGTATCGCTCAATAGCAAACCGCTGCAATAGAAAATTGAGTAACTTTGGATCTTTAGACTATGCCTAAATCATCAATGCTTTTTAGATAATCGACTTACCCCTTATTACCAACGATTTAGGCAGATCTTACGAGCCTTTATTTCCACTAACTCGTGAAGGTAATCCAACGTCGTAAGATCCACTTAAACTCAATATTGAATAATTTTGTTCGGTAATTTAATGACAAAAGTGCTAACTTTCTCTGGTTTCAAAAAGATGAGCCAAAGAGCTACGGCTCAAAGAGGAGCATCCTAAAAGAACGTATCTCTCCATCTTACGCCTGTTTCTAAGGAACCCTTTGAAGTTAACTCACTTTAAATACAAAACACGTAAAGGCCCAGACTACCGACATGGCGATCAGGTGTCTTTTATGGACATCAAGCAGACCTTCGGTATGGGCAGTATTCGTGTGGGGGCTTGGGTAACGAAAGAAGAGAAAGAGTTAGCCGCAAATCTGATCTTCGATTCATTGGCTGACTTAGCTTACATCTTAGCCCTGCCACCAGAAGCGATTGGCCTTCGAGGTACACTAGGCTTAGCCTTCGGCAGCGGTGGCAGGAAAGGGGTGCAAGCACACTATGCACCGAACCAACGAGAATTGGCACTCGCTAAGAACGCAGGTGCAGGTGCGTTAGCCCACGAATTTTGGCATGCTTTTGACCACTACATCGCCGAAAAGGCTTTTGAGATTGGTGACACCTCAGGCCCTCAAAAACACATCTTGTTTGCCAGCGATTGTTGGCTACACGATAGAAAAGTTCGACCTCACCCATTAAACGAGAGTTTGATGTCACTGTTCGATACCACTCTACTTAGCGACAACAGCTTAGATAAGCATGATTACGTTGCTCGTAGTGTCATCGCCGACAAGGCGACGTCTGCACGTTATTTCTCATTGCCAACAGAAATGATGGCCCGTGCCTTTGAGGCCACGATTGAATCCTGTTCGGATATCAAAAACCCTTATCTAGTCAATGGCACAACCAAGCCTGACATGTTCCCTTTGTATCCCGATCTCTCACACAGAGAAGAAATATACCAAGCGTTACAAGGTTACTTCGCACCGTTAGGCAGGTCATTGAGTAAGTAAATATACAGAATAATAGATGTTTAAATAACGGATCTATCTAAGCAAATCGTCGTAGGGACAAGAGATGATCCAACAATGAAAAGTGTTTATAGTCGTGAAACACAAACTTCAACACCCATGATATAGAGGCAGTAATGATCAGTTGGCCATCTTTAGTAAAACTCGACGGTGATGATGAGCTTATTTACGTCTCATCTGAGCAAGATTTTCAGACGGAATGCTCAGACATGATCTTGGGCGAACATGATTATCTTATTGATTCACAGGGTGATAGCTACTCGCTTCAATCGAGTCACAACCAATTAGCTCTATCTAAAAGAACACAGCAGTATTCAGTTGAAAACATCACTAAACTGATTCGAAATCACGAGTTCCAGAAAGCAGAAGTGTGCCTGATGAAGATTCATTTCCTGACTATCGAAGAAGCGATTCAGTCTTTGGCTTTTGAGCCACGTTAAGATTGGTTGCTGATACAAATCAGGCTCGTTAAACAGTGGATACAAAAACAGCGCCGAATAAGCGCTGTTTTTCAAAATCAAATCGAGTATCCAATAAATTCAGTACTCAGACCATAAACGCCATGGTTACTTCAGCGGTGTCTTTTACCGATTCCGCGTACTCTTCGTACTCAGCCACCAACTGATTAATCAAGACGTCAACCAAAAGCAATGCACTTACTTTTGATGCGAATGCACCGCCAGTTAAAGGGCCTTCTGGTCTAGCGGCAACCAACACTTCATCAGAAGTCACTGATAATGGGCTATGGCGAATGTTAGTTAAACTCACGACTGGAGACTGTTGGCTCTTCGCTCTTGTCGCGGCATACACCACATCTTTCGTTGAACCCGAGCTTGAAATCGCAAACCACAGATCACTTGTTTTCGACTTAACGGCACGCATCGCTGCAATATGAGTGTCTTCAAACATGGTCGAGCATTTACCTATTCGAGTTAAGCGAAAAGATAAGTAACGACCAACAATGCTCGACGCCCCAACACCGACACAATGAATATTATCGGCTTCATGAATCATCAGACAAATACGATCAATCTGCTTTCTATCTATCAGTGTACTGGTGTCTTGCAGGCTGGTAATCGCACTTTGGGTCGCGCTGTCAATTCGATCTGCATTCTCATTAAGGGGTTCATTTGCTTTCTGTGCTCGCGGCTGGCTGAGCTCAATTGCCAACCCCATTCGAAAGTCAGAGTAACCTTTAAAGCCCAAGTCTCGACACAAGCGAATCACGGTCGCTTCACTTGTCGTAGTATCTCTTGCTAACTCTGTA
Source organism: Vibrio bathopelagicus (assembly GCF_014879975.1). NCBI lineage: Bacteria > Pseudomonadati > Pseudomonadota > Gammaproteobacteria > Vibrionales > Vibrionaceae > Vibrio > Vibrio bathopelagicus. Next base: position 1,888,022 of record NZ_CP062501.1, read on the forward strand.
ATGGTTAGGTATTGAGCGCTATCAGCGTTAGATACAATAAAATCAGCCACTTTTTTTAATTTAGGGCTGTAACCTTCCATGCCATAGCGAAGGCGAGAGAGTAAATTGACTTGAGATTGTGCGTTCATAGTGCTCTTGATTCCATAACTAACGCTGGGAGTATAACGTAATTTCAAACAACAAGAACCTAGCGATTGCTAGGCTCTTATCTCAATTAATTGTTATAACTGATATTTTTCTATTATCTGATTCTTATAGGTTTCAGCCTGAGTTCCGTAAATCAACTGAATACCATTGCCGGAGCGAATCACTCCTTTGGCATCCAACGATTTCCAAACCTCATCACTGGCAGGCAACTCACTGTCTTTCACAGTAATTCTCAGGCGAGTGATACAAGCGTCAATCGAAGCAATGTTCTCTTTACCACCTAAATTCGTCACGATGTCATCAATCAGCCCACCCTCTTTACCGCTATAGTCTTTACGTGTGTAAAGTTTGCTCTCAGCATCGTTACGGCCCGGTGTTGAATAATTGAACTTGCGGATCATAAAGCTGAACACAAAGTAGTAAATCACAGAGTAAATCGGGCCAAGGATCAGAATCCATTGATACGATGTTTTCGCTGTCCCTTGTAGCAAACCAAAGAAGGTAAAATCGATGATACCGCGAGAGAAAGTAATACCAACCGCGACGTCCAGCATGTGCATCAACATGTAAGCGATACCTTCGAGCACTGCGTGTACCGCGTACAATGCTGGTGCAACAAACAAGAAAGTAAACTCTAGTGGCTCAGTAATACCTGTCAGGAACGACGTTAACGCAGCTGAGAACAAGATACCTTTTACTTTGGCTTTATTCTTATCGTCTGCACAGCGGTACATAGCTAAAGCTGCGGCAGGCAGGCCAAACATCATTGGTAAGAAGCCACCGGTCATTGTGCGTGTTGCTTCAGAGCTAAAATGTACCGTCGCTGGATCAGCGAGCTGAGCAAAGAAAATCTTTTGACCACCAGCGACCATTTCACCGGCAACTTCTTGTACGCCACCTAATTCGGTATACCAGAACAATGGGTAAATCGCATGATGGAGACCAAATACGTTCAATAGACGCATCAATGAACCGTAGAAGAAAGTACCGATGTACCCCATTGCAGAGAAGGCTTCACCTGCAAAAACGATAGATTTAAAAATTGGTGGCCAGATGAATGGGAACACAAATGCTAACGGAATAAAGAACACCATTGTCATGACGGGTACTAAGCGGTTTCCGCTAAAGAACGCCAAGTAATCAGGCAGTGTCACGTTTGAGAAACGGTTAGTGATAAACGCCGATAATAGGCCACACGTAATACCGCCAAACACACCTGTTTGTAGGGTAAATATGCCAAGCTCTTTGGTATACAGAGAGGCTAAACCCACCGCTTCATCCGCATTGGCGCCAGCCGCAATAAGCCCATCAATACTGGTAGTCTCTGGTGAGAAGCCCTGGAAACCAAGTACTGCACCAATCACTGTGTGGAATAGTAAGAAGCCAAGTACTGCGGAGAGTGCCGCCGTTTCTTTATTATTATTCGCCATACCAATCGCAACGCCAACTGCAAATAGCAATGGTAAGTTTACAAACACGAATAGACCCGCTTGGAAACAGAGTACCAAAAACTGATTGGCAAGCGTTCCTGGAGCTAAGAAGGTCAGATTATAAGTTTCAATGAGTGGCCCACTCGTAAATGCCCCACCAACCCCAAGTAAAATACCCGCCATTGGCAAAACAGCAATGGGCAACATAAATGCCCGACCGATCTTTTGTAGTACAGAAAAGATACCGTTCATGTACCCTCCAAACCCTTTGATTTATTAAAATTGTATTTAAACCGCTATGCAGCTTCCCTTAATCGAGTCAATTATCAACACAATAAAAATTTTCTTCAAACACCATGAAGAAAATCTGTGATCGGTGTAAAAAATATAATCTTCACTGTGGATGAAGATTATTTTCAGTAGTATAACTGCCTCATAAACAAGTTCTGAAGAATAAAGATCATATTAAGAGGCGAGTAATGAAGAACTGGGATATCACTAAAATAGCCAAAACACTGGCCGACACTATTGTCGTTTCTATCCAACCAGTTGAAGGAAGTCCACTCGACACCACTGAGTTTGTTGTTGCTATGGCAAAGGCCGCAGAAATGGCAGGTGCACCAGCGTTAAGAATAGAAAGTGCTGAACGCGTTGCTGCTGTGGCGAAAGCCGTATCCATCCCTATCATTGGCATCGTAAAGAGAGATTTACCTGACAGCCCGGTGCGTATCACACCCTTTGTTGATGATGTGAAAGCACTAGAAGCAGCCGGTGCAGCGATTATTGCTTTCGATGCGACCGATCGAGTTAGACCGGAAACCCGCCAAGTCATTGCGCAAGCTATTGTTCAATCTTGTTGTATTGGTATGGCCGATTGTGCCGAGTTTGCAGACGGCTTCTGGGCGCATTCCCAAGGCATTGAATTGATCGGTTCTACGCTTTCTGGCTACACTGGTGAGACAACTCCAGAAGAGCCAGACTTTGAACTGGTTACCAAGTTTGCTCAAGCAGGCTATCTCACTATGGCAGAAGGAAGATTCAACTCTCCAGAACTATGTAAACAAGCCATCCAAGCCGGTGCGCTTTCAGTGACCGTAGGCTCCGCACTAACGCGTCTAGAAGTTGCAACATCGTGGTACCTCGACGCAGCCGCTAGTGCAAAAATAGCGAAATAAGAAAAGGATAGCATCATGTTGAAAGCCATTACCGCACGCACATTATTTGACGGTGAACGCTATCTAGAGCAACACGCTTTAGTGTTTGATCACACCGGGATCCTCGAAATAACCCCAATCGACAAACTCGATTCAAGTGTCGATTTGATTAGTTACGGGGACGCTATCATTACCCCAGGCTTTATCGATATTCAAGTCAACGGCGGTGGTGGCATGATGCTCAATCCGTTCCCACGATTGAAACCATCATAAAAGCACACCGCAAAGGCGGCACAGCGTATCTATTACCTACCCTAGTCAGCGAAAAGCCATCCGCTATGGCAGCGGCGCTAAACGCGATTGAGCAAGGGATAGAGAAAAAAGTTGATGGTTTGCTAGGCATTCACTTAGAAGGTCCATGGCTAAACCCTGTAAAAAAAGGGGCTCACGATGAAAATAACTTCTACAGCCCGAGCATTGAACAGTTGGCCGCTTTTCCGTGGCTAACGCAAGGCATTAACTTCATAACTTTAGCGCCTGAGCAAGTGGATTCAGCATCCATCAAATGGCTATCAGATAAGGGTTGCATCATTGCTGCAGGACATACCAACCTTGCCGAGCTAGATCTCGTTGGCAAGCGTGAGAACATCCATGGTTTTACCCACCTATATAACGCGATGTCATCACAAACTGGTCGTGAGCTTGGCGCAGTCGGTGTCGCATTAAGTGATGATGATTGTTGGGCATCTTACATTGCTGATGGTATTCACGTTCACCCACAAAACTTGTTAATGGCTATCAAACTTAAGCCAAAAGACAAAATGGTGCTGGTTACCGATGCAATGGCATCAGTAGGAAACCCTGATGAAAGCTTCATTCTTGATGGCCAAAAGATTCGAGTCAAAGATGGTAAGTTAGTTAACGAAGCAGGCAACCTCGCAGGCGCGCATATCACCATGGCTCAGTCCGTAAAAAACCTTATTGATTGGGGCGTTAGCCCAGAACACGCTTACCAAATGGCCAGCACTAACCCAGCCCATGCGATGAATCTTGAAAATGAACTAGGCTACCTAAAAGTAGGATACCGAGCATCTGCAACAATTCTTGATAAAAACGGCGAACCAAATTCCGTTCTAGTCGATGGGAATTTATACTCCTGCTAAAAACCCAACCTAAACTCCTGAAGGTCACTCCCCCCTATTGAGTGGCCTTTTTTTAATGTCCTCTCAGATCATCGATACTTCAAAACTCAGTTAGCCCACCTATTCTTTAAGAGTCATAAATATCAAAACGACTGACGACACCTCCTTAATCACAAACAAAAACAGCGCCAATTCAGGCGCTGTTTTTCGTTTCTTATCTCGTTATCGCTAGTTTAATTAAGCGACAAGAAGTTAGCTTAAGCGATAAAAATCTGTGCCAGTGCATAACCCAAACAACATGCGCCTACTACACCAATTAAACCCACCGACATGAATGAGTGGTTGAAGTACCACTTACCAATCTTGGTGGTGCCAGAGACATCGAAGTTCACTGTTGCGATATCAGATGGGTAATTTGGGATAAAGAAGTAACCGTAAACCGCTGGCATCAAGCCGATAAGCAAGGCAGGGTCTAACCCTAGGCCAAGACCTACAGGTAGCATCATACGTGCAGTTGCGGCTTGTGAGTTCACCACAACCGATACGATGAATAGTGCTAGTGCAAACGTCCATGGGTAGTTGGTTACCATTTCCACGATACCCGATTTAAACTGAGGCATTGCGTATTGGAAGTAAGTATCCGACATCCATGCGATACCGAAGATAGCAATTGCCGCCACCATACCCGATTTAAATACCACGCCATTTGGCACATCACGCGGGTCAGTTTTGGTTGCTAGCAAGATGATACCGCCGAAGCAGAGCATCATCATTTGGATGATGACCGACATCTTGATTGGCTTGTCACCGTCTACGATGGTTCTGATTTCTGGCACCATCGCCACAATAACAATCACAACTATCGACAGTAGGAAAATCAATACTGCATTACGTGCCGAGCTTGGAAGCACTTCATCCAAAGACGTCGCAGTGGTGTTTTCAATGCGCTTTTTCCACTCAGGATCTTTTAAACGAGCTTGATAATCAGGATCGTCGTTCAATTCTTTGCCGCGCTTCAAGCTGTACAAAGAAAGTAACAGCGTACCGAATAGCGTTGCAGGCACAGTCACTAATAGAATTGAAAGCAAAGTGATAGAGTGTTGAATATCCGACAACTGCGCTAAGTAATAAACCACGGCTGCCGAGATTGGCGATGCTGTGATCGCAAGTTGAGACGCAACGGAAGCTGCCGCCATCGGGCGCTCAGGACGAATCCCATTCTTCAATGCCACATCACCAATGATCGGCATGATTGAGTAAACCGCGTGGCCAGTACCCAATAGGAAAGTCATCGAATATGTCACAAACGGGGCTATCAAGGTGACACGTTTCGGGTTCTTTCTGAGCACCCTTTCCGCAACTTGCAGCATGTATTTCAAGCCACCTGCGGCTTCGAGGATCGAGGCACAGGTAACAACGGCGAGGATAATCAGCATTACTGTGACAGGTGGAGACGTTGGTGGCATCTTGAAGACAAACACCTCGATAACCAAACCAATTCCAGAAACAACCCCTAAACCAATACCACCATATCGAGAACCGATATAGAGAACGACAAGTAAAAATAGAAACTCAAAATACAACATAAGCAACCCTGCTAAAAGTGTGGACTATTTATATTTTGTCCGCAAATTCAGCCATTTACTTATTGCTTGGTCACACTCTCATTGCAGGCTTCCGCAAATTGTTTTTTATAAGATTGTGGTCACGCTACCAAGTCTGTAAGTTTATGAATTGTAATAGCAAACTAGACTCTCGACCTAGATTTGTTATCTATGATAACCATTATTGTGTCTATTAGATCCGTATAGCCTATAAAACACCAGACTCATAACTTAACGGTATTGTTTCAACTACAACCAATCACAATTAAAGTCACTCATAAGCATATTGCCGAACTAATTAGACATATTCTCACACAACACTGGCTCGCCTATCCCTAGACACTATGTCAAAATACCTGCCCTCACGACGACAACACATAAAGAACCACGGATATGAATTTTCAAGCTGCTATTTTTGATATGGATGGACTGCTGCTCGACACCGAGCGACTTTGTATGCAGATTTTTGAAGAAGCATGTCACGCGCAGGGTGTCCCATTTTTAAAGGACGTTTACCTAGGCATCATTGGCTGCAACGCAAGAACCATCGAACAGATCTTTCGAAATGGTTATGGTGAAGATCTCGATTATCCGGCTCTAAATAACGAATGGCGCACCCGCTATAGCGCGATAGTGAAGAACCAAGCTATTCCAGTAAAAGACGGCGTGATTGAGCTTTTAGAGTGGCTAAAGTCGAACGATATTCCTATCGCGGTGGCAACATCGACGCAGCTTGATATCGCGAAGAAAAAGCTGGAACTGGCTGGCTTAGATTCTTATTTCACCTCATTAAGCACAGGTTGCGAAGTGACTAATGGTAAGCCTCACCCAGAGATTTACTTACTTGCAGCTGAACGCCTAGGGGTTGCACCTGAAACTTGTCTCGCGTTTGAAGATTCAAACAACGGCATTCGCGCTTCGATGGCAGCCAACATGATCAGCTTTCAAATCCCTGATTTAGTAGAGCCATGTGACGAAGTAAAAGCGCTTGGTCACACCATCAGCCCTTCTCTGCATGATGTATTAGCACAGCTTCAACAAGCTGCAGCTTAAGCTCTAACTGCCGTTGATAATGCTTTTATCAACGTAGACAAGCCTCCTATTAAGCCGACTCACAGAGTCGGTTTTTTTGTCGGTATAGTTTTTATAAAAGATAAAAACTCGCGCTTGAAACTGTTAAAGTCGATGTGAAACATATGCCAAATGATGAACAAGATTGCTAACGCCTAAAGATGGAGAAAGAGACACGTGATTGAGAAATTTAAAGGCCAACTGCTTGATTTTGCACAGCGAGAAATGACACAAGATGCAGCGCACGACATCAGCCACATTAAGCGCGTAGTCAAAACTGCCAAAGCTTTGTGTACTCAAGAACAGGCTAAACTTGAAGTCGTTCTTCCCGCTGCTTACCTTCACGATTGCTTCACCTTTCCTAAGAACCATCCAGACAGAGCCCAAAGCTCAAGAATGGCAGCAGACAAGGCGATTTCTTTCCTCAAAACTATCGACTACCCCGTGTCCTATCTTGATGAGATCCATCATGCCATTGTCACGCACAGCTACAGCGCCAATGTCACACCAGAAACCTTAGAAGCACAAATCGTCCAAGATGCTGATCGCCTTGATTCTCTCGGTGCAATTGGTATTGCTCGCTGCCTGTACGTGGGTCAGAGCTTTAATGCCGAACTCTATAACCATCAAGACCCGTTCGCGACGCAACGAGACTTGGATGACAAGCATTACAGCGTCGACCATTTCTACGTGAAGCTGTTTAAGCTCGCTGAAACCATGAATACAGAATCCGCCAAGTTAGAAGCTAACAAGCGCACTGACTATATGCGTGGCTTTCTTGATCAGTTGAGCACAGAAGTTTAACGGCTTACTTGCTTAGAAAAATAGTTAGCCAACAAGGGAGAAGTTCGAATATGGAAATTAATCGCTTTAAGGAATCCGACGCCGACGAGATCGTCACTTGGTTCACGTCACTGGAAGATTACGTGCTATGGGGCGGACGAACCTTTGGTTGGCCGTTAGAAGCGACTTCTATCATCGAACGATCTCAAGAACCACATGTTGAGCTATATACCTTCTCTCAACCTAATGTTGGCTCTAGCACAGGTGCATTGCTTGGCTTTATGGAGTTTCAACGCATGTCAGACAGTGAGCTTCGCTTTTGCCGTGTCGCCATACACCCAAACCTTCGAGGCGAAGGGTTAGGACAATCGATGCTAGAAACGGCCCTCGAAGCGGCGAAAGAAATACCGGATGTCACCACCATCACCTTGGCCGTATTCAAGCAAAACCAAGGGGCAAAGCGCTGCTACGACAAAGCGGGGTTTCAGGTTGTCGACAAAGAACCAAGCGTTAAAGAATTCAATGGTAAAACATGGCCCTTGTATCAAATGGAATTACAGCTCGGCTAATTCGTTTTAATTGTCAGGCTGGTTTTAATTACCAGGTTTGACCCCATATCTTAAAAACTCGCATTAGTTTGGAACCTTCAATGACCCAAGAAAAATTCGACACCATTTACCAACGTGCAGCTCACCGTAAAGGTGGCGCAGCCGAACTCGAAAAGATTGTTCGTGCGCCCCTTTCACAAGCCGATCTATCACAAATCACAGACGACCGCTGGTTGGCAGCCTTTACCGAAAAGGTCTTCCAATGTGGCATTTCATGGAATGTAGTGAGAAAGAAATGGCCGCAATTTGAAGAAGTGTTCTTTGAATTCAATATCGAAAAAATGCTGATGCTGCCTAATGAAATGTGGGAACAAAAAGCACAAGACCCGCGTATTATTCGCCACCTCACTAAGGTGATGACCATCCCAGCTAACGCCACCATGATCCACAATGCCAAGCGTGAAGCCGATTCATTCTCACAAATGGTAGCCGACTGGCCTTCAGAACGCATTACTGAGCTTTGGGATTACCTGAAGAAACACGGCAAGCGATTGGGCGGAAATACAGGCGCCTATACCTTGCGTCAAATGGGTAAAGACACCTTTATCCTGTCTTCTGACGTTGAAGCACACCTGCGTAGCACAGATGTTATCGATAGCGGTCGTAACACCAAGCGAGCACAACTGGCGGCAGGTAAAGCCTTTAATGAGTGGCAGCAACAATCTGGGCGTAGCCTAAGCGAAATCAGCCAGATCGTTGCATACAGCTGCGGCGATAATCGAGTCTAGTTATCGCTAGAATTGCTTAAAGCTCAATATTGCACACAGTATCCTGCAAACTAAATGTTATAAGTCATTAACAAATAAGCGTGTATTACACTTTCATGCGGTGGCATTGTATAGATAAATGTATACAATATAGAGTAATACTCATGAATTACTCTCGACCAGACCAACTCGACTAAACAAGGGTCCTTATCTCTATGACAGCTCTCAAAAACTCTGTCTCCAAAGGTGTAAATACAAAAGTATCAGGCCAGACTCAAGACGATGTTGTTTACTGCCATATCTTCGACGCAATACTAGAACAAAGGCTACCACCAGCCACTAAATTAAGTGAAGAAGCCCTAGCAGAAATCTTTGGTGTTAGCCGTACAATCATCCGTCGTGCCTTGCTACGTCTATCTTTAGAACAAGTTGTGGTGATCCGTCCAAACCGAGGGGCAATGATTGCTGCGCCAACGGTAGACGAAGCCAAACAGATATTTAAAGCGCGTGAAGTGATGGAAATCGCTATCACCGAACTTGCAGTGAAAAATGCGACCAAAGCTCAAATCGAAGAATGTAGAAAATTAGTAGCGAAAGAGAATTGCGCCTTTGACCAAGGTGATTACGGCTCTGGCTTACGACTGTCTGGTGAGTTCCACATCAAACTGGCTGAAATGGCAGAAAACGCACCACTTCTCGCCTTCCAACGCAGTTTAGTGTCACAAACTTCACTGCTGATCGCTCAATACGAAACAGGTAATCATTCAAACTGTTCTTTAGATGAGCACTCTGGGTTACTTGATACGATTGAATCAGGCAATGAAGAGCAAGCGGTAGAGTTGATGCAAGAACACTTAAGCCACATCCGTTCAAAGCTCAATTTAGACAGCAGCACAGCTTCTAGCGACCTACACGTGGTGTTCTCTGATCTGCTCAAGAGCAAATCATAACCGTATCAACGATATAGCGATATAGCGATGCTAAGAACATTACAGCACAAACATTAGTAACCACCTGTTAACAAATAGAGAGAAGTAAGCGCCTGTGCTCACTTCTCTTTTTTATGCCCCACCTTCTCTAACTCGGTACAAAAATCGATACCACTTATCCTTAAAGTCCCATCAAAACAGGCCTGAACCGTTAACTTAACCTCAATAATGCATTTCCTTCCTACCCCACAAACCCTGCCGTTATTTTGTATACATCGCTATCAATTCATTCACACTGTCAAACTAATTAATACTTCGGACAACCCTTTATAAAACAACCAAATAGAGTCGATAATTTATTGTATACAATTCCAATTAGCGCCTCTTTGTTGCATTTTTGTAAATAAATAGTTGACCACAGGGTCAGGATGGATAATTATTGACCTAGAAGTCAAAAAGAATACACATGGAAATATGTCGATATACAAGGAGGTCTCTTGATTACTTTTTTGCTCAATCAGGAAATAAGACGTGAAGACAATCTGTCACCTAACATGACAGTGCTCAACTACCTTCGTACCAAGATAAATAAGACGGGTACAAAAGAGGGATGCGGTTCAGGCGACTGCGGCGCATGTACGGTCGTTCTAGGTGAAGTAGTTGATGGGCAACTGCAATACCGTTCGGTGAATTCTTGCCTAACGTTTGTATCAGCGCTGCATGGTAAGCAACTGATCACGGTAGAAGATTTGCAAAACAAAGACCGCTCTCTGCACCCAGTGCAAAAAGCAGTGGTTGATTTTCACGGTTCACAGTGTGGTTACTGTACTCCGGGCTTCATCATGTCGATGTTTGCGCTAGGTAAGAACAAACCCGATGCGAGCAAAGAAGACGTCATGGAATCACTGGCGGGTAACCTATGTCGCTGTACTGGCTACCGCCCAATTGTTGATGCTGCGATGTCACTTTCAACAGACCAACCTTTGATAGACCAATTTGCTGAACTTGAACGCAACACCATCAAGAAATTAGAAAGCATTCAAGACACTGAGGCCAACTTACGCCTTGGTCACCTCACGGCTTTTTCCCCGAAAAGCACCGATGAGTTGGCCAAGCTTTTTCAAGCACATCCGAACGCTAAGCTGGTTGCTGGCGGTACGGATTTAGCACTGGAAGTGACTCAATTCCATCGTGAGATTGAAACACTAATCAGCGTTAACCTTGTTGAAGACATGAAAGTATGTGAAGAGACAGACACTGACTTAATCATTGGTGCCAACCTGCCTATTAGCGATTCATACTCACTACTGAAAAAACACTACCCAGACTTTGGTGAACTTCTGCATCGCTTTGCTTCGCTGCAAGTGCGTAACCAAGGAACCATTGGCGGTAATGTTGCGAATGCTTCGCCTATCGGTGATACACCTCCTCTGCTGATTGCACTTAACGCGAAAATCAAACTGCGTTGCGGTGATGAGTCACGCATCATGCCGATCGAAGATTACTTCATCAGCTACAAGGTGACTGCTCAGAAAGAGAGTGAATTCATTGAACAGATTATTATTCCAAAGCCAACCAATGACAGCTTCCGAGCTTACAAACTGTCTAAACGTTTAGACGATGACATCTCTGCGGTTTGTGGTGCGTTTGATATTCAAATTGAAGATGGCAAGGTTTCCTATGCTCGCATCGCCTTTGGCGGTATGGCAGCAACACCTAAGCGCGCGGCGCGTTGTGAAAATACGTTATTAGGCAAACCGTGGACAGACGCTAATATTAAGTTAGCGATGCAGGAACTGTATAACGACTTTGAGCCGCTATCGGATTTCCGTGCAAGCCAAGAATACCGTTCATTGTCAGCGGCTAACATGCTGCGTCGCTACTTCATTGAACAACAGAACAAAAGCAACCAAATCGAAACAAGGGTAACGTCTTATGTCTAAATCAAACGAGCATGCGATGACCCACGAAGAAATGGTTACCATTGCAAAACAAGACCTAAAAACTGGCGTGGGTAAAAGCGTTAAACACGACAGTGCAGCCAAACAAGTAACGGGCGAAGCGGTATACATTGATGACCGCCTAGAGTTCCCAAATCAGCTGCATGTATACGCACGCCTGAGCACACAAGCACACGCCAACATCACCAAGATAGATTTATCACCGTGTTACGAGTTTGAAGGTGTGGCGATTGCTATTCAGGCCAAAGACGTACCGGGTGAACTGGATATCGGTGCAATCCTACCGGGTGACCCACTACTTGCGGATGGCAAAGTAGAGTATTACGGCCAACCAGTAATTGCCGTGGCTGCCAACGATTTAGAAACCGCACGTAAAGCCGCACACGCCGCCATTATTGAATACGAAGAGCTACCTGCCATTCTTGATGTAAAAGAAGCACTGGCGAAAGAGCACTTCGTGACAGAAAGCCACACTCAACAGCGTGGTGATTCAAAAGCAGCACTGGCAAAAGCAAAACATGTGATCTCTGGCGACCTAGAGATCGGCGGCCAAGAGCACTTCTACCTAGAAACACAAATCAGTAGCGTGATGCCAACCGAAGATGGCGGCATGATCGTGTATACCTCAACCCAAAACCCGACCGAAGTTCAAAAACTGGTTGCGGAAGTGATTGGTGTACCGATGCACAAAGTCGTGATTGATATGCGTCGTATGGGTGGTGGTTTTGGTGGTAAAGAGACTCAGGCGGCCTCTCCAGCTTGTATGGCAGCGGTTATCGCGAGCCTAACCGGTCGACCAACAAAAATGCGTTTGCTGCGTAGTGAAGACATGCAGCAAACAGGTAAACGCCACCCGTTCTACAACCAATATACCGTCGGTTTTGACGACAATGGTGTGATTCAAGGTGCTGATATAACCGTTGCAGGTAACTGTGGCTACTCACCTGACTTATCAAGCTCTATCGTCGACCGCGCGATGTTCCACTCGGACAACGCTTATTACCTAGGCGATGCAACTGTGGTCGGTCACCGATGCAAAACCAACACAGCATCGAACACCGCGTATCGTGGCTTTGGTGGTCCGCAAGGCATGATGACCATCGAACACATCATGGATGAGATTGCGCGTTACCTGAAAAAAGATCCTTTGGAAGTACGTAAGGCAAACTACTACGGCGAAGAAGGCCGTAACGTGACCCACTACTACCAAACCGTTGAAGACAACTTTTTACCTGAGATAACCGAACAGCTTGAGCGCAGCAGTGACTACCACGCACGTCGTAAAGAAATTGCCGAGTTCAACAAGCAAAGCCCTATCTTGAAGAAAGGCCTAGCGATCACACCAGTGAAATTCGGTATCTCATTTACTGCGACTTTCTTGAACCAAGCAGGTGCGCTCATCCATATCTACACCGATGGCAGTATTCATTTGAATCACGGTGGTACGGAAATGGGGCAAGGCTTGAACATCAAAGTGGCACAAATCGTTGCACAGGAGTTCCAAGTCGATGTCGAACGTATCCAGATCACCGCTACAAACACAGACAAAGTTCCGAACACATCACCAACCGCAGCCTCATCGGGCGCCGACCTCAACGGTAAGGCCGCGCAAAACGCCGCAATAACTATTAAGCAGCGCTTGATTGACTTTGCTTCTTCACACTTCAAAGTGTGGCCCGAAGAAGTCATCTTCAAGAACGGTATGGTGCAGATCCGCGATGAGATCATGACCTTCAACTCATTTGTTGAACTGGCTTGGTTTAACCAAATTTCGCTGTCGAGCACCGGCTTCTACCGCACGCCGAAGATCTTCTACGATCACGAGAAAGCACGCGGTCGCCCGTTCTACTACTACGCATACGGCGCATCTTGTTCAGAGGTTATCGTTGATACCCTAACGGGCGAAAACAAAATTCTACGTGTCGATATTCTGCATGACGTGGGGGCTTCGTTGAACCCAGCGATTGATATCGGCCAAGTCGAAGGTGGCTTTGTGCAAGGTGTTGGCTGGTTGACGACCGAAGAACTGGTATGGAACCAACAAGGTCGCTTAATGACCAATGGCCCTGCAAGTTACAAGATCCCTGCGATTGCTGATATGCCGATTGATTTCAGAACGCACCTTTTGGAAAACCGTAGCAACCCAGAAGACACAGTATTCAACTCGAAAGCCGTGGGTGAGCCACCTTTCATGTTGGGTATGTCGGTATGGAGTGCATTGAAAGATGCGATTAGCTACGTAGCCGTTGATGGCGCGATTCCTAAGCTGAACACACCAGCAACGCCAGAGCGCATTCTGATGGCGATTCAGGAAGTCTCTGAAACAGCCCCGACTTCGGTCGATGCTCAATCAGAAACGGCTTAGAGCTGACAGATATGGCTTAGGGCGTAATAAACAGCTTAGGAAGCATAGAAGGGATTTAGGAGGACATATGTTTAAGGATAATTGGATTCACGAACTGGCAAAACTGGAAGAGAACTACGAACCATGTGTCATGGTGACAGTGCTTGAAGACAGAGGCTCAGTGCCACGTGATGCGGGTACCAAGATGCTTGTCACTCGTGACCGAATCATCGCTACGATTGGTGGTGGTCACCTTGAACATGTGGCCACTAAAATGGCTCGCGAGATGCTGATTGCCAGCGAAAAATCGCTCAAAGTAGAACGCTTTAACCTAGGTGCTCGTTTGGGCCAATGTTGTGGCGGAATGGCAACATTAAGCTTTGAACCGATCGGCACTCAGCAGAACCACCTCGTGCTGTTCGGCGCTGGCCATGTGGCCAAAGCTCTGCTGCACATTGTCGCAACCCTGCCCTTCCGTGTGACCTGGATTGATGAACGTGAAGAAGTGTTCCCTGACACACTTCCTCACGGTGTGAAAAAGCTGGTCTCAGACGATCCGGTTGGCGAAGTAAAACACATGCCACCAAACAGCTACTACCTTGTGATGACGCACAACCACCAGCTTGATTTCGATTTAACTAAAGCCATCATCGACCGTGAAGACAGTCGCTACTTCGGCATGATCGGCTCGCTGACCAAGCGCAAGAAATTCGACTTCCGCCTAGAGCAACGTGGCTATAGCCAAGAACAAATTGAAACCATGGTTTGCCCTATTGGTATTAGTGCTGTGAATGGCAAACATCCGGCCGAAATTGCGGTATCGGTTGCGGGTGAACTGATCGCACATTATCAAGGCCAGGCACTTGAACAAAAGCGTCCAACCAAACAATATCAAAATCAGGATTTGACCGATCAACACAGTCAACCAAGCGATGTAGGCGAACCTCCTTTGGAAGAGAAGATCGCCTAATAAAAGTCGCAAAGCTTCAGTGGCCATAACGTCGCTGAAGTCATTAAAAGGAAGTAAACATGACAACGCAACGCAAAGCTTATCGCGCAAGTATTTTACACAGCGTAGCCGACCCAAAAGACGTCGGTATCGATGAGTCTTACGACTATTTTGAAGACGGTGTTTTAGTGGTTGAGAACGGCCACATCGTTGACCTAGGCCATGCGGATGACGTATTGGCTCGCCAACCAAAAACACTCGAAGTAAAAGAATACAAAGACAAGCTGATCACCTCTGGCTTTATTGATACGCACATCCACTACCCTCAAACAGGGATGATCGCGTCTTACGGTGAGCAGCTTCTCGATTGGTTGGAAAACTACACCTTCCCAGAAGAAAAACGCTTCAAAAACCCAGTCTACGCACACAAAGTGGCGAAGCTATTTCTAGACGAACTGGCCAGCAACGGTACCACGACAGCACTCGTGTTCGGCACTGTGCACAAAGAGTCGGTCAATGTGTTCTTCGAAGAAGCTGAAAAACGTAACCTACGTATGATCGCGGGTAAGGTTTTGATGGATCGCAACGCGCCTGATTACCTCACCGATACCCCTGAATCTGGCTATAAAGATTCAAAAGAACTCATCGAGAAATGGCACAACCGTGGTCGCTTGCACTACGCTGTGACGCCTCGCTTTGCACCAACCAGCACCCCAGAACAATTGGCGACGGTTGGTAAGCTATTAGAAGAATACCCAGATGTGTACATGCACACCCACCTTTCTGAAAACAAGAAAGAAATCGACTGGGTTCTAGAATTGTTCCCCGAACGCGACAGCTATTTAGATGTGTATGACCACTATGGCTTGCTGCATAAGCGTTCGGTATTCGCACACGGTATTCACCTATCAGACTGCGAATGTAAGCGCCTAGCGGATACCGATTCTGCAATCGCCTTCTGCCCTACTTCAAACCTGTTTTTAGGCTCTGGCTTATTCAAGCTGCCAAAAATGGAAGAGCACGGTATTCGTGTTGGGATGGGGACAGACGTTGGCGCTGGTACCAGCTTCTCAATTCTGCAAACCATGAGCGAAGCGTATAAAATCATGCAGCTTCAACAAGAGAAACTACACCCGGTTAAATCACTGTTCTTAGCAACTCTGGGTGGCGCACGCTCGCTGCATTTAGAAGACAAGATCGGTAACCTAGAAGTCGGTAAAGAAGCAGATTTCGTCGTGTTGGATCTGCACGCGACACAACTGATGCGCTTTAGAATGGAACAAGCGACCAAGCTTGAAGAGAGACTGTTCGTGCTAATGAGTTTAGGTGACGATAGAACCGTCAGCGAAACTTACATCTACGGTGAAAAAGCCTACGACGTGAACTTCAAAGATTACAAAAAACTCGTTAGCTAGCGCGCTAACAATGAACACATGCTAGGTAGCCTTTGTTGTTAAAGAATCCGTCCAGATTCCCCTAGCTTTAAAAGACCAGTCGTTAACTCCGCTGGTCTTTTTTTGTCCTTAATTCAAAGAAATACAAATTATTACTCGTGGTGTGCTCAACACCCATGACGAAGACGCTTTATGTTGATAGGTTAAGTGTTAGTAGATTAAATGCTATTAGGTCGAAGTTTGTCCGTTTAAAACAGAACCAACACTCCACTTAGAAAGGAATTCTATGTTCGAACAGGTCGTCAGCATTCTGTTTCCCGTTTTTGCACTCGCCAGTGCTGGCTTTGCAGTAGGTCGTTGGCTCAAGCCCGATTTCAAACCGATCAATCGCATTAATATGGATGTCTGTATTCCTGCTCTGGTGTTTGCGTCGCTGACCACCATGCCGCTCGACACCGAACAGTTGCCACTCATCTCTGCTTCTTTGGTCGCGGTATTAGTGCCAGCTTTGTTGATGATTCCGATCTGTAAGATCTTTAAGCTCAACTTCAAGGCTTGGGCTCCACCACACATGTTCCGCAACAGTGGTAACCTTGCGATTCCCCTGTTCACGTATACCTTTGGCGAGAGCGCATTAGCCCCAGCGGTACTGCTGTTTGTGGTGTCGGCGTGTGTTCATATCAGTGTGGGCTTGGCGCTACTAAGCGAAGGCAACCCAATCAAACAGATCCTCAAGATGCCGATATTTTTAGCGGCAGCATTGGCGATGACACTGAACTTATCCGGCATTGCAGTGTGGAACCCAATCTACGAAGCAACGTCACTGCTTGGGCAAGCCGCTGTCCCTATCATGCTGTTGTCACTGGGTTCGCAAATGGTCAACTTGAGGCTTAGCGGATTAAAGGTCGGCTTGTTATGTACAGCGCAATCCCTATTTACTGGAGCCATCGCTTTTACGATCATCTACTTCTTTATTCCTCTGCCTACGCTGCACTTACAAATGATGGTGCTGTTCACCATGCTGCCACCCGCAGTGATGAATTACCTGTTTGCAGAAAGGTTCAACGTAGAGCCACCCAAGGTTGCGTCTATGGTGTTATTCGGCAACTTCCTGAGCGTGGTAACGCTGCCGATATTGCTATCATTTGCGTTGTCTTTGTCGACCTGAAGGCCGTAAACCTTTTACTATCGAGTCGGATAAGCCTGCCCTTCCCCCTGAGAAGTCGCGGCCGATGAAGCATGTCTGTGCAGCCACACCCAGCGGTCCGTTTTCTTTAGCATCACGCTCCAACGAACAGGGATAGACAAAAACGATCCACCCGCATTCAAATGGATCGTTAAACACTGTGAAACCACAGCATGATTACCCGATATCACAGTATCTGACCAACCCCATTCAAATCTTATCGCTGTGGCTTCAGAAAAATTTCTCAGAAATAGCTGCTTTACTGATTCTGCACCTGAACACAACTCATCTTCGCCCGTCCCTATCACTGAAATGTGGCCATTCACATCAAATACACGCATCAGTGCTTCAATATCCTTTGCACAATACGCGTCTGCGTAATTATTTAACGTAGCCATAATGTCATTGAGATCTTTCATGGTGCACTCCTTGGTTACCATGAAGTGTAGACCACCGCTTTAAAAGCATTCGATCCGAATCAAGGCTGTCACTTACACTGTAATATCATCAGAAAAGAGGAGTTTTCGCGAAGAGAGCCGGAAGGGAAAACAAAAATGACGGACTTAACCGCCACTAGATGGAAGGTGTTTTAAACTTAGTTTGAAGGGTAAACGCGATAGTTAGGTTCGTTGAGGTTCTCTGCAAACCCAAGCTCACCAATAAAGTAGATAGCACTACCAATCGTATCCAAAGTATCATTCGGCTCTCTTTCAGGTATGTCACCGATTGACGGTACAGTTTGTATCGCAGCTCTCTCTTTACAAATGATACTTCCACATTGCCTTTCAGAAAAACTCGGTGTCGGTATCTCATATTGTTTTCCGTGCCCTAAAAACACAGGTTCATTCACGCCAAATACGCCGCCCGAGAACAAAACGAGTAAAGGTACCCCTAGCTTTATCATACTCACACCCTACTGTTTATAAAATTGAGCAGAATGATATCTAACACTTGAACTATTGAACAGTGTTTTTAATTAGACGGCATTACATCGCCTATCTTGCATGATAACGACCAAGCCTGAGAACTAACTTATGAGCGCTAGAAGTTGATAGGCGATCAGCACTAAGAACATTAATACGGTGGAATAAAATGTCAGAGCAAAACCGAAGGCTCTGGCTGGAGCACCTTGTTTGTACCCCTTAAAAAAGAAAATTCGCCCAATGGCAAACAACATCGAGCATAATGGCACGACCGATAACCATGAAGCTGGCATTAATAAACTCCAAGCCGTATACACACCAAGCGCAATCACAAGTTGTTCTAACGTGTTTTGGAGTAAGCTCTGTAAAATCATCGCTTCGTTTGTGCCAGACGTTAGACCACTGCCATCAATGTCTTCCGGGCTAAAAAAACGGAACTTGGCGAGCCGACCAATTGATGCAATTAAAAATAGAACTGGAAATAGTAAGGACAGCGCTAAAACAGTAAGTCGTTCTGATACTTGGCTAATTTCTGAGTAATTGAAGGGGTCGAATACAACCGCAACTGCGATGACGACGACTGAAGTCAGCATAGCTGAGACCATTCCTTTTAAAACACCACTTTGTTTATTCGATAATTTCATCATTCCCTCAAACCAAATTCACACCATTTAAAAATACGGTAACTAGGGCGGTTAAGCTGTGACCTCTAGGTGTATTCCATACAAAGAACCGTTATTGAATCCTCTAGTTACTTGTCTTGACTCACAATCGCCTCAGCTTCGATTTCAAGAAGCCATTCAGGGTTGATGAAGCGACTGACTTCAACCACGGTATCAACAGGCAAGATATCTCTGAAATAACGGCCTCTCACTTTCGCCACCTCTGACCAATCGTTAATGTTGGTCAACATTATCCGAGTTCTTACCACATCACCTAAGCCGCTACCTGCACTTTCAAGCGCCGCTTTAATGGTCTCAATACACTGTTGAGTTTGCGCTGCGGGGTCTCCAACACCTACCGTCATCCCGTACTCATCGATAGGCGCAGTGCCGCCAACTGAAATATGGTTACCCACTCTCACTGCCCGAGAAAAACCGATAACCGGAGCGTAAGGACTTGTGCTTGCAATCAATTGTCTTGTCATAAATCACCTCTTAGTTAAAACCGTAGTTGTAACTTCTGAGCATGTCTACTAGCCATAGGACTCTCTAGCTTATGGCAGGTGCCAATGCTCTGATGTTAACGCCATCACCTCTCAATTGAATTCTCTATAGTCAGGCTTTTTCGTTAAAATACTGAACACTATGATCAATGAACAACCGAGTTAAACGCGGAAGCTGCTTTCTGGAAGGGTAAAGCAAACTGATTTCGAATAAAGGCATAGGGAAGTCAGGTAAAACCTCGATTAACTCCCCTCTTTTAATCTCACATTCACATAAGAATGGCGGCAGTTCCGTAACGTACTGACCATTTAAAACACTATACTTAAGTTGAGAATAGTCATTACATACCTCTTTCGGCTCAATTTTTATTTTTTCATCTCCTAAGCTCCAGACAATACTTTCTCCCGGATAACCCCATGCAATACAAGATTTATGATAAAGCTCCGATGGCTTAGCGATTGGATCCATCTCAGGAGAAGAAACCAGCTTATGACGATAAGAAGTTAAACGGCGAACTACATGCGATAAGTTGTTAATGCTCCCAACACGAAAGGCAACATCAATCCCATTTGAAATTAAATCTAACTTTTCTGTCGTCACTACAGTATCAATTTCAATGTTTGGATAAGCCTCTTTGAAAGCTTGTAACAATGGCCACACAATATGAAAAGAGGGAGGAATAGATATTTTAATCCGCCCTCTTATGGCTTGTTCATTGTCAGATAAAGTCTCAAGGCCGTTATTAATCTCATTGAATGCACGAACAAAAGAGTTATATAAGATGTCGCCAGCTTCTGTTGATCTCTGTTTTCTCGTTGTCCTTTCCAATAAACGAATGCCTAGTTCTTCTTCCAACTCTGAGACTTTTCTACTTACTGTCGTGAGTGGAACATTGAGCTCTTTAGCTGCAGCTGTAAAAGAGCCCTTGTCCACAACCGCAACGAAAATTCGTGCTCCATTAAGACTTAGATCTTTCATACAATAATTCCAAATATGGGATAGTCCATTGTAATTTTACCATATTGTTGTTCTTTTTGGTTTGCTTGATACTGCAGTTCTCAACACGAGATTTAACGAAAAAACATAGGAATAAAATTATGAAAGCTATTATCGCAGCACAAGCAGGTTCTCCAGAAGTTCTTACTCTGATTGATATTAATGAACCAGAAACACAAGAAAATGAAGTCAAAATTAAAGTAAAAGCATTTGGCCTCAATAAAGCAGAAACTTATTACCGAGCAGGCCACTTTGGTCAACTAAACCCTGAATTGGCACTGGGTATTGAAGCTGCTGGCGAAGTTATCTTCGACCCATCAGGTACGTATCAGAAAGGGGACAAGGTTGTTACAGCAATGGGCGGAATGATGTTTGCTCGCCACGGTGGTTATGCAGAAATCATTGCCGTAAACAAAACCAACGTGAAAAAAATTAATAGTGATATTGATTTTACCACTCTCGCTTCATTACCAGAGCTTTACTCAACGGTATGGGGTGCATTGGACAAAACGCTAAACATTCAATCAGGTGAAACGTTATTAGTTAGAGGGGCAACGTCAGCAGTTGGCTTAGCAGCCATCACTTATGCTAAAGCAAAAGGCTTAACCATCTTCGCAACAACACGCAGTGAAGATAAGGTTGAGTTCTTGAAGTCCATGGGGGCAGATAACGTTCTTATCGATGATGGTCATGTAGGTGACAAAGTACGAGCTATTCTTCCTGAAGGTGTCGATAAAGCCCTGGAAGTTGTTGGTGCATCAACCGTTGTTGATACAATGAAAGCGATTAGACCATGGGGTGAAGTCACTGTAGTCGGCCTTCTTGGCGGCGCACCTGTGATTGAGAACTTTGGTTTAATGTCAGACTTACCAAGCTCAGTAAAACTAAGCTTTTTCCAAAGTGGAATGCTAGGTAACGAACTACCACTAGAAGAGTCACCGCTTGACTGGGTTGCGGACCAAATACTCGACGGAAAAATGCCATCGATTATTTCTCAGGTATTTAAATATGAAGATACCAAAAAGGCTCACTCGCTAATGGATGCCAACCAAGCTAACGGTAAACTCATTGTTGAAATGGATTAATGCCTATCGATACCCATAATACCAACAACATGGTCACTGCATATCGATGTAGTGACCAATATTCTTACCTCACTTTACGCACTTATCCAGTTTAAGCTCTGCCGTTACTTTAGTAAGGCGCAGCGCTATTGCGAAACAGACTAAGTAAGGACTCACATACCAGAAGATACTTTCTAACGGTTGCTTCACCTGCGCTTCTCTGGTTCTTATGTATTGGTTTTTCTGCTTCTCATACTGACTCAGCATACCATCCACCCACACCGCATCACTTTCAACAAGCGATACACTAGGCGCAGGAACCGTAAAATCCGATGCGTTGGGTAATAAGGTGAAATCAACATCTTTGAACGTCATTGCGGTGCTCAAATACCACAAACACGCTTCATGATGCTGAGCCTGGTTATCTAAAGATGGTTGACCTGTGCAGATATCACTTCTCAGCTTATCCAAAGAAAACTGCTGAACCGATTCTAGAATCACCACTGCTCTGGTTTGTTCTGTTTCAACCCAATCACCCGCCACTTTCGCACGAATCTCAGATACTGCACCGAGCATCCCGATCCCTGCCAATAATGGCCACAAATAGTCCATCAGTTTCCATTTACGTCGGCTCAAGTTGAACCCACACCAAATGGGAAGGTGTAAAAGGAGCGTTAGCCCAAGCGATAGCAAAACGAAATTCAAGGAGCTAGAGAGCATGAGTTCGCTATCAAAAAAGTTCTTCATAATGAGTTGCTTGCCATTAAAACAAGGAGTGATTTGATACTAAGAGCGATATTAGAAAAGAGTGTAAGGGGAAAGTAAAAACAGCACCAAGAATTGAAGTAAGCGAAGGGAATCGCTCTAAAATGAACACGTTGGATACGCCCCTCCTAACTCAGAAACAAATGACAGTCCCAATTAAAGTCAATTTGGAACAGAAAATGCCTTGGGTAGAGATTCATATTAAGTATCTTATACAGGACTGCGCACGTAATGAATAATTTTAAACGTAAGTGCTTACTATCGACATGCAATGATTAACTGACTCTTCTTTCTCGCCGACAGGCGCAACATAGTGAATGGCAGCTTCGGCATGTGCTCGATCTGCGAGCTTACTGATAACCCATGCTGCTAGGTATTTAGACGACAAACAGCCACCCGCTGTAGCAATGTTACCTTCCGCATAAAACGGCTGATCCAACACAGTCACACCCGATTCAATTACCCATGGTTTCGTTGTTAAATCAGTACAGGCTGGAACTTGATTCAGCAATCTCAATACCGACATTAACAAAGTCCCTGAACATTGACCGCCAATCAATTGTGTTTGTGGATTGAGGTTCAATCTTGAGAGTAATTTAGCATCTTTGGCGATATCGCGGGTCAGCATGCCACTACCAAACAACACCGCATCAGCAGTATTGGCAAACTCCAGAGGTTGCTGAGATTGAATTGTGACTCCATTCATTGAAGTCACTGATTCTGTGGGGCTAGTAATCTGCACATTCCAGCCAAACTCTTTCATTCGATTCAAAATACCCGATGCGATGAAAGAATCTAGCTCGTTGAATCCATCAAATGTTAGTACGGCAATATCCATATTTATCCTTTATCTCTGTCTTAATAAAACCAGTTTTAGCAACTATTTTCTACACGGTAGTTCAGCGCATACACAACCATATCGCACCATTATAGAGCGATTTTTTTTGGCTCAAACTCAGAAGTGTAGAAGGCAGCATGCATTGGTATATCGATGCATAATTTCCTTAACATGCAATGAATGGCTAAACTTTTACGGAATCATTTCAGTTGCTACCGTCAATGTTAAATTTCCACTTCACAAGTAGAGTACATCCCGCAACGAACCCGTTTCGTTTTACCTCTCGGCTTTTCCTTTTCTAAAGATTGATTTACTTGCTCTTCCACTTTATTAATTGTGAAGTCAGGGCATTTCTTCTCTATAGAAGCAAATTTAAGTGCATATGCCTCACCTTTGAGCCGGGTATACTCGGTAGCCTGAGAGCCATCACCTCCCTCAAGGAAAAAGAGAGTAGGCCAAAACAAAAGCATACCGAATGTCATCTGAAGTGCATCATTTTCTGCCAAGGTTTGAAGCTCTATTTCTAGCACATCCTGCCGTTGTATAACGTCAGAGTAACTACGGTCAACTTGTTCACAATTAAAATTTTCATATTGTAAGGGGCTTACATGCTGTGCTGCTAATTGCTGTGGCGGAGTCGCACATCCAGACAATAGCGATATAGTGAAAGTGGTAATAACTAATTTTTTCATCGTAGCTTCTATAAGGTGGATGTGTTGTCTTCCGAGACCTGCGCTCTGAGTAAATGCATAAAAAATCCCCGGCGATAGGAGCCGGGGGGAAGATGGGGAAAATGAGTCTGACGTATGCCTGCGACCAAACTCCCCCGAAACCTCATCTAAAGCTGATGTCCTAGTTGAGGGATTGGCAAATGGTTGTTGAAATATCGTGTCTTACTCTGTTAAATATACAATCAGAGAGAGTCATCATCGATCGTCAATGTTCTGCTTGATCATTCGATAAATCAGAAATGCAGCGACAATGCATAGAACACTCATCACGATGCTGCTAATACAAAGAAAAACGTAAATTGGTTCCACTTCTTCTCCCATCACTCTCTCCAGAAATAAGCCTTGTTGACTCCAACACCTTCAATAACACACTAATATTTAATGATACTTTAAAGGTCAACACCCTTTATTTGATCGTGGTTTTTGTTTTATCGCTAATTATTTATTAGCCAAAGCCAACGAACTGTTGTTACACCCTCCAAATAAAGGTCGTCGCCCTTTATTTTCAAAGTCTACGTTTAGTCAAACTTATCGTCAAGCTACTTCGTAACCAAAAGTCAGAATAGCCGCTCAACTCTATTGGAGTTGGATTCCTAAATTTGAATATAGAGTCACCCCTTTCAAAAAATAAAGGTTAACAACCCCTATTCTATGTGCTAAATGTATAATTTCAATAGCATGATCTCGATGAGGCATGTTTGAGCCCATTGATATTCAGTGACTTAACGAGCGATTGTATCGCAAGCTTTGTGCCTTTATTCTACGGCCTGTTACTGCTTATTATCGATGGCACATAAAAACAACCATCATCCAACATTCGGAGGCAAGAGTGGGAAGAGCAAGCGCTGCACAAGCGATTATTACACGACAGAAAATTATCGATGCTGCATTTGATATTGCACTGCATGAAGGTTTCGACAAGGCAACCTTTGCTTATATCGCAAAAAAAGCTGGCGTGTCTAAATCAGGGATTAACGCCCACTTCGACAGAAAAGCCGATATTGCCAAAGAACTCGAGCCTCTGTTTGCAAAGATTATCAATGAGCACTTAAGCTATGAATCAACCAGTGCCTTTTCAAAAACATGGCAAAAAGCCATTGATAACGAACCTAGCTTTGTAGCAGCAATTGTGGCATTTGGCCCGATTATGCCAACCGAGAAAGGCATCAAAGGGCTGCAAGCTAAGATCCAAGGTGAAGAACAAGAAGTGCTCGACTGCATCTACCATTGTATCGGCTATGCAGTTTGTAATATTCAACCTCACCAATCAGCTTAATTCACCTTCCCTCATTCTGCAGATTTAATCAATAAAGCACTCGGTTTCCACTTTCCTGCACCTGATTGCCCGTAAACAAAATTACCCCAAAAACAAAAAGCCCCGGTTATAGGAACCGGGGAAACAGGGTGGGAGGAGTTTGGTGCGTGCCCGTAAACCAAACTCTCCCCAAGCCTCACCTAAGACTCATGCTCTTAGGTAAAGGATTCGCATCATTATTGAAGCGTAGCGCCTTGCTCTACCCAAGTGCCGATGAGTGCGCGTTCTTCGTCGGTCATTTGAGTCATGTTGCCGAGCGGCATCACCTTGGTTGTTACGGTTTGAGCAACAATCCTTGGGACGTTGGCTTTGATCTCTTCTGGCGTATCAAACATTACACCCGCAGGCGCAGCAGCAAAAGCGGCGTGACTAGGGGTTGAAGAGTGACACACAGAACAGCGCTCTTGAATGACCTTGTTGATGGTTTCAAAGCTGACTCCTGCGCTAGCGGTTTGAGCTGCGTGGTCTGCTGGTAAAGCTGGAGCATCAGTTGTAGTTGAAGCAGTATCGATTGAAGCAGCCTCTTCTACCGTCGATTCAGTCGCGCTTACTTGCACTTCTTGAACGACTTGCGCCTGTACAACTGGGGTCATCTGTTTTTTCGCGTAAGGTGAAGTCACAAACGCAAGAGTGATCATACCCAATGCCGCGACTGGTACTGTCCATGCAAATTTCTGACTACCGTGACGGGTGTTGAAATAGTGACGCACCAAGATACTGAAGATCGCTAGGCCAGCAAGAATCAGCCAGTTGTATTCCGAGCCATAAGTGCTTGGGAAGTGGTTACTGATCATGATGAACAACACTGGCAGTGTCATGTAGTTGTTGTGACGAGAACGCAGTAGACCTTTCGCTGGCAATGCCGGATCCGGTTCGCGCTTCTCTTCAATCGCTTTCACTAAATTACGTTGTGCAGGCATGATAACTCGGAATACGTTACCCACCATGATGGTACCAATGATTGCACCCACATGAATGTAAGCACCACGGCCACTGAACACTTGAGTTAGGCCATATGTCGCAGCGACGAGCAGCACAAACAGCACAACGCCAAGCAACACTGGGGTTTTACCTAATGGTGAGTCACACAGTAGGTCGTAGATAAACCAACCGGCAACGAATGAACCAATACCAATCGCAATTGCAGTGGTTGAATCAAGACCAGAGCCCGGTGCAATCAGGTAAATCTCAGCGTTAAGGTAGTAAACCACACCCAGTAGACACACACCGGTGATCCACGTGAAGTAAGCTTCCCATTTGAACCAGTGCAGGTGCTCCGGCATCTCTGGCGGTGCAAGTTTGTATTTTTCCAGGTGATAAATACCACCACCGTGAATTGCCCATAAGTCGCCAGAAAGGCCCGTTTTTGGGTTTACTCGGTTAAGGTTGTTCTCTAACCAAACAAAGTAAAATGATGCGCCTATCCACGCAACACCAACAATCATGTGAGCCCAGCGTATTGCTAAGTTCAACCACTCTGTAATATGCGGATCCATAATAAACTCCTGTATCACAACGCTTTAGCTAAACGTTGCTCTTCCTTATTGTCGTCCGTTGGCAGATCGTCCAAATGCAATGCCACTAGGTCGTTGTCGAAATAAACTTCATCACAGTTGTGTCCTTCGCCGCCTCTATCGACGATCAAGAACTGGTCTTGATCGGTGAGGGCGAGAACTGGGTGGTGCCACACCCCTTTGTGATAGTTCACTCCTTGACGGCCGTTGCTCAAGAAAGCTCGGCTATTGGCTAATGTTGGATCATCGCCTTTTGGCGCAACAACAATTAAATAGGGTTGACCAAGTAATGGAATGAATGCCTGAGAGCCAAGTGGATGACGCTCTAACATTTTGATGGTCAGTGGGTAGCTCAACGGTGTGGCCTGGAAGATGCTGATGATGGCTTCTCCGCCTTGGTCTTGCACATCCGTTGTCGCTAACTGGTGGTAGCGACGTGTTGATCCACTGTTGATCATGAAGAAATCACTATTATCGGACTCGATAACATCGCCAAACTCTGCAAAAGCCTGCTTGGTTAACGGTTCGATTGATAAACGACGTATTCCATTACTCATACTCATTTCCTTACCTATTTCGCTTTCGTACCAAATAGACGCAAACGGCTGATACCACCATCTGGGAATATGTTTGCACGTACGTGGGTAATCGCACCAAGGTCATTAACCTCAGAAATGAATTCGTGAATCTCGTGTGCTTGCAGCTTTTGAGCAGGCAACAGTTCACGCCAGAATAGGCTTTGTGTTGCAACTTGGTCGTCGGTACCGCCTTTCACGTAAGCCGCTTGAATCGAACAGCTGTCTGGGTAGTTACCTTTGAAGTGGGCAGTATCCACAACGATACGTTCAATGTTACCTGGATGGCCTAGTGCCACGATAACCCAGTCGTTACCCGGTGTACGACGACGTGCTGTTTCCCAACCGTCCCCCATGTTTTCACCGCGGCCTGGGCCTAAGATATTGGCTTTGTTGCCATAGTGCTCATCGCTACATGCGAGTGCTCGACCACCGTGTTCAACGGCTGCTAGGTCAACTTGTTGCTGAGAATCTATTGCGTCCCAATCCACGCTTGGTCGACCGTAAACACGTAGACGTGCAACACCGCCGTCTGGGTAGATGTTCAAACGTAGGTGAGTAAATACTAGGTCGCTTTCAATCTCTTCAAGATGATGGTGATCACCCTGTAGTGCCATTGAAGGCAGAATTTCTTGCCACTCTGTTGAGTCAGTTGGTTCACCTTGTGGTGAATAACACGCGTCAATTGAAGCCGAAGGTGGGAAGTTACCAGTGAAGAAAGAGGTATCAACATCAACGCCAGCAATGGTGCCAGCTAGACCAAGGCGAACGACACAGTGGTCATAACCTTCGCCACGTTTACGTCTGCTTTCCCAACCGTCCATCCACTTGCCGTTATCGTCGTATAAGTCGTCTTTCCACTCTGGCGCTGCGTGGCTGAGTAGACGGCTTTTATCCGCGAAAAAATCGTCTGTTGCGAAGATAGCTTCTGCACCGAGTTTTTCGTCTGCAAGGTTTATGTATTGTTCAAATGTTTGGGTCATGTCCGTGTAATCCTATCCAATTAATCAAGTAATAATAAAATGAGAACTTAGTGGCTTATTCGCTTATAAAGCGGGCTCTTAGCGCACCAAGACTGGGCTGAGATAGCTGTTAACTCCGTTAACTTACATATCCCAGAGACGAAACATCGCGATCTTGTTGATCTCTTGAATCGCCGTAGCAAACTCAGTTTCACTATCATTTCCTAATCGCATCTCGAACGACTCAAGAATTTGGTAACGATTGGCTCCCTTCACCGCCATGATAAAAGGGAAATTGAAGCGACTTTTGTAGCTGTTGTTGTAAGAAGTGAATTTTTCAAATTCTTCGGCGCTGCACTGGTCAATGCCCGCCCCCGCTTGTTCTTTTGTCGACGACTCTGTGAGTTCGCCGTTTACTGCTGCTCGGCCGGCTAAATCCGGGTGAGCGTTGATCAAAGCCAACTGTTTGCCTTGCTCTGCATTTAACAAGGTTGTTGCCATTTTCAGATGAAGATTCTCGATATGGTCATCTTCGGCATTCAAACCTTGGTCATACACCACTTCTGCAACCCATGGGCTATGTTCGTAAACATCAGCGAAATGAGCGACAAAGGTATCGCGTTCCATGGTTGTTGGTTGGCATGATCGAAATTCAGTCACGTATAGCCTCCTTGCTTCTCGCTTTGTCATTTTTTCTGTTGATGATTAGCTTGTTGTTGGTATGGATGATGTTGGTGCCAGTGATTGGCAATATCGATTCGACGACATAGCCACACACTGTCGTGCTGTTTGACGTAATCTAGGAAACGTCTTAACGCAGCAATACGACCGGGGCGACCAATCAGCCGACAGTGCAACCCAACCGACATCATTTTCGGTGCGGTTTCGCCTTCCATATAAAGGGTGTCAAAAGTGTCTTTTAGATACTGGAAGAACTGTTCACCTGAGTTGAAACCTTGCGCGGTAGAAAAACGCATGTCGTTCACATCGAGTGTGTAAGGGATCACCAATTGAGGGTGACCCGTTTCGGTATGCCAATAAGGCAGGTCATCATCGTAGGCATCTGAGTCATAAAGAAAGCCGCCTTCTTCTGCCACTAAACGACGAGTATTCGGCCCTGTACGACCTGTGTACCAGCCTTGTGGACGTTGGCCCGTCACTTGCTGGATGATCTCAATCGCTTTGGTCATGTGATCACGCTCTTCAGACTCATCAATGTATTGATAGTCTATCCAGCGGTAACCGTGGCTACAGATTTCATGCCCCGCTTCGACCATGGCTTTGGCAACGTCTGGGTGACGTTCGATCGCCATAGCGACCGCAAATACGGTCAGTGGGATTTCATATTCATCGAACAAGCGAAGAACACGCCATACACCCACACGGCTACCATATTCATAGATGGATTCCATGCTGATGTGACGTTCGCCTTTGATCGGTTGTGCTGACGGGATCTCTGAAAGAAAGGCTTCAGACTCGTCGTCTCCATGTAACAAACAACGCTCACCGCCCTCTTCATAGTTCAATACAAAAGAAACCGCGACGCGCGCATTACCTGGCCATTGAGGGTTTGGAGGGTTAGCTCCGTAACCGATCAAATTTCTTGAATAATCCTTATTCATCCAAGTACTCCTAACATAAGTGGTTGGCTTAGCCGCTCTTTAAGTGAGTCACCAAATGTTTCAATCAAATGGATTCTCGATAAACAGAGCAACCTTACCCCTGTACATTTATTGTATACAATTATTTATCTCAATGTAAAGATTTTGTTATTCAAGTTAAATTTAAGCTCTTTAATCATTTAAAAACAAAAACTTAACAAAGTGCAAACTCACTAAAAAACGATAATTAAGATCTATAAAGTCAGAAAAAACGACACAATGGTTAACATTTTTCCAACAATTAGCTTTACTAATTGTGTACAGTTCGTACATAGTTAGTGATAACAAAGTGACCAGTTGCATTCTTTGCAAGGTCGAAACAGACAGATAAACCACGGAACAGAGGAGCGCTAAAAGCGCTATTAAGGGACTATGGGAAGACTAACAACACACGTATTAGACACTACTCACGGCTTACCAGGTGCAGAGATCAAGGTAGAGCTTTATAAGGTCAATGAAGACTCAACAGAAAAGCTGGCGACGGTACTCACCAACTCCGATGGCCGAACCGATGCGCCGATTCTGGCAGGGAATGATTTCCGACCAGGGAAATATCAATTGGTGTTCTACGTTGCGGATTACTACAAAAGCAAAGGTGTAGAATTGGATGGTGTGCCCTTCTTAGATGATGTGGTGATTCGTTTCGGCTTAGATGACCCAGAAGCGCATTATCATGTCCCTCTTCTCGTCTCGCCTTACAGTTTCTCAACCTATCGGGGCAGTTAGTCCCGTGACCTAGAACTTCGAACTAGGCTCAACCGACAAATATTAAACAGATTAGTGCGTGCATCCAAAATAATGCGCGCTCATTAAACACGCTCATATAAAAATACTAACAACGTTAATAGTTAGAGATTAATAACTAGAAAACAGATGGTTAGAAATTGATAACTAAAGAAATAGCGGCTAGGAAAAACCTTAAAACTTAATATTGAAATCTCGCTGTATTCAATAAATGGATCACAACATAAAAGGACTTGCTGACATGAGTGAGAGTAAAACAGAAATACTCAACCAAGATGCGAATAACGGAATTTTAGAGAAACTCTTTAAAATTAAGGCACACGGGAGCAGTGTGAAAAATGAGTTGGTCGGGGGTGTCACGACCTTCGCCACCATGGCATACATTATCTTCGTTAACCCACAAATTATGGCCGCATCAGGTATGGACGCGGGGGCCGTATTCGTCGCAACCTGTATTGGTGCTGCGATCGGTTGTTTGCTAATGGGGTTATTTGCGAACTGGCCTGTCGGCCTTGCGCCGGGTATGGGGCTGAATGCCTTCTTCTCGTTCACTGTAGTAAGTGAAATGGGCTACAGCTGGGAAGTGGCACTGGGTGCAGTGTTCATCTCCGGTATCTTGTTCGTCGGAATGAGCTTCTACAAAGTCCGCCAATGGATAATTGAAAGTATCCCAGTGAGTCTGCGTTACTCCATGACAGCGGGTGTTGGTTTATTCCTGGGCCTGATTGGTCTGAAAACAGCAGGTATTGTCGTTGAAAACCCAGCAACTTTGGTTTCATTAGGTGACTTCACCAAACCTGAAGCTCTACTTGCAGCTATCGCATTCCTTATCATCGCCGTTCTGAGTGAACGCAAGGTATTTGGCGCAGTGTTAATCGGTATTTTGAGTGTAACTCTGGTCGGCATGATGCTTGGCCTCGTTCACTACAACGGTTTCTTCGCAGCCCCACCAAGTTTAGCTCCTACGTTCCTAAAGATGGATATTATGGGTGCGCTTGATGTTTCGATGATCAGCGTTATCTTGGCTTTCCTTTTTGTAAACATGTTCGATACCGCGGGTACTTTGATGGGCGTGGCTGAGCGTGCAAACCTAACTAACCCTGAAACGGGCAAAATTGAAGGTCTGAGCAAAGCACTGAAAGCCGATAGTATCTCAAGTGTTGCAGGTGCGTGTGTGGGTTGTCCACCTGTCACCAGTTACGTAGAAAGTGCTGCAGGTGTTGCAGCCGGTGCTCGAACAGGCCTATCTGCGATTGTAGTTGGCGCTTTGTTCTTAGCGGCGATTTTCCTATCACCACTTGCTGGAATGATCCCTGCTTACGCCACCTCTGGCGCGTTGATTTACGTAGCGTTTGTGATGATGAGCAGCATGCAGCACGTTGATTGGAAAGATTTCACCAACGGTGCACCCGCAGCGATTACCGCTTTGATGATGCCACTGACGTTCTCTATCGCGAATGGTATCGCACTGGGTTTCATTACCTACACAGTACTTAAGCTGGCGACAGGTAAAACAAAAGACGTATCAATTTCGATGTACTTCCTAGCGGCTATCTTCGTTGCCAAGCTGGTATTCATCGGATAATCAATACAGCAACATGATTTATTGCTTGGCTCATTCATGAGCCAAGCTACTGACACACAATCTACCGACAAAATTGCTAAGAAAGCTAATTGTATTAATACGCGGAACGCAGATACATTCCGTCCCTTTAATGCACCTTTTTTATGACCCTACGCAGTTTGTAGAAGTCATTATTTGACCGCCAGTCGCCTGTAAATGGAAACGCAGGCAGAGGAATATCAAATGAAACTTCTGTACACCCTAAATGAAAGACCGCCTCACGGCTTAACCTTTTTACTCGCTTTACAGCATATGCTCGCCTCGATAGGTGGCATCGTCGCTGTTCCCCTCATTGTCGGCGCTTCTATCGGCCTACCTAACACAGAGATCGTCTCACTGATCAATGCAGCACTACTGGCATCTGGTATTGTGACCGTCGCTCAATGCCTCGGCTTTGGCCCTGTTGGCATTCGACTGCCCGTGGTTATGGGTTCGAGCTTTGCCTTTTTAGGTGTGGCGATTTCAATCGGTAACGAAGGTGGTGTCGCCGCTATCATGGGATCGGCGCTGATCGGCTCATTCGTGGTCATAGCTGCTAGCTTCTACATGGACAAGGTTCGAAAGCTGTTCCCAACCGTGGTAAGTGGTGTGGTGGTTACCCTAATCGGCTTAACCATTTTACCGGTTGCCATGAATTGGGTCGGAGACTCTCCTGCCAACAGTGAACAATTCGCCACGCTACCTAAACTGTTCCTAGCCCTTGTCTCACTGGGTATTGTGGTTGGTGTATCGGTTTACTGCAAAGGTGCCGTTGCTGCCTCTGCTATCGTGATTGGTTTAGCGGGAGGCTACATTGTAGCGCTATCGCTCGGCATGGTAGACCTTGAGCAAATCAGCTCTGCCGCTTGGGTTGGTGGCCCTGAACCTTTCAAATATGGCTTTACCTTTTCTGCCAGCGCTATCATCAGCATGAGCTTGGTATACATCGTGGTTATCGCTGAAGCAACGGGCGACTTCATGGCATTGGGCAACAACTGCCAAACCAAAGTTAGTGGTAAAGATCTAAAACGTGGATTACTAGGTGATGGCCTTGGTAGTACGCTCTCTTCAATTCTAACGGCGATGCCATTGGCATCATTCAGCCAAAACGTTGGTATTGTCGGTATCACAGGTGTTGCAAGTCGCTATGTCGTAGCAGCAACAGGTGGTTTGCTAATTTTAGGCGGTTTATTCCCGAAATTAGCTGCTATTGCCGTCACCATTCCTAAACCAGTATTAGGCGGCGTAGGTTTTGTCATGTTTGGAATGATTGCCTACGCGGGTATCCGCATGTTGATCAAAGCCGCAGACACCAAACGTAACGCTTTGGTAATCTGTGTTGGTTTGGCGTCTGGTTTAGCTGTTACCTTCGAACCAAGATTACTCCAACATTTACCTCATGACCTAGCGAACTTTCTTCACTCTGGCATCACGACCGGTACTATCATGACCGTGCTGCTAAACCTTGTGTTACCGAAATCTTCACGAGCAGAAGAACAAGAAGCACTAGCCGAAAGCCAAGCACAAGTTGAGCTAGAAATGAAAGAGCAAGCTGAAGAAGCAATGGCGTCAGACGAGCAATTAGAGACTCAACAGGCAAGCACAGAAGCAAATGTTCAAGCAGCATCAGAAAATCCTGAGCCCAAAGCGAACTAACTAGCTAACTAATTCACGGACTAACGTAAACCGATTTCCACAGAATCAGGGTCGAATTAGAACATTGAAAGTTTTAACGCCCCTGATTCGAATTTATCTTACAACTATAAATACCAATAAAGACCCTCTTCCCTGAAAAGGCTGAGATGGCTAAGGACTACTATGAATGGAAACCATCTGGATTAAGAATCCTCTCGCAATCTACACTGGCTCAAATGCAGATGCAGAAGGCGGTATTGTCATAAAAGGTAATAAAATCATTGAACTGGTTGGTAAACACAGAGAACCAACCTTACCCGTAGATTACAGCGTAGACGCCTCTCGTCATGTTGTAACTCCTGGGCTTATCAATGCGCACCACCACTTCTATCAAACCTTAACGCGTGCCTACCCCGGCGCACTTAATAAAGAGCTCTTCCATTGGCTGCAAAGCCTCTATCCTGTTTGGGCAAACCTCGATTCTGAAATGATGAGCCTAGCCACAGAACTGGCTCTGGTGGAATTAATGATGTCGGGTTGTACTACAGCTTCCGATCACCATTACTTATTGCCAAACGGGCTTGAGCACGCTATTGATTTACAAGTCGAGGCGGCAGAGAAGCTGGGTGTAAGGGCAATTTTCACTCGCGGTTCTATGAGCCTAGGGGAAGATGAAGGTGGACTACCTCCACGACACACCATTCAAACCGAACAAACCATCATTGATGACAGCCAACGCTTGATTCGCGATTACCACCAGCGTGATGAAGGGGCGATGATTCAAATCGCACTCGCGCCTTGTTCACCGTTCTCTGTCACCACAGATCTGATGAAAGAAACCGCTAAGATAAGTGAGCGTGAGAACGTAATGATGCACACGCACTTATGTGAAACACTTGATGAAGAAGACTTCTGTATTGAGAAGTTTGGCCTGCGCCCTGTGGATTACCTAGAGGATGTGGGTTGGTTAAACGAACGCACTTGGCTTGCTCATGGCATTCACTTCAATTCAGAAGAGATCAAACGTTTAGGTAAAGCGGGAATCGGTATCAGCCACTGCCCTACCTCCAACATGATGTTGGCTTCCGGTATTTGTAAGAACAACGACCTTGAAGCCGCTGGCGTCAAAGTGGGGCTTGGTGTGGACGGTTCCGCCTCAAACGATGGCTCCAATATGATTGCCGAAGTGCGCATGGCGATGTATCTACAACGCCTGCAATATGGTTCGGCGAACGTCTCCCATTTCGATGCCCTACGCTGGGCAACCTCAGGCTCTGCTGCCGCTATGGGGCGAACTGATATTGGTACGCTCGAAGTTGGCAAACAAGCTGATATTGCGATGTTCAAACTCGATGATATTCGTTTCTCTGGCAGCCACGATCCACTCGCTGCACTATTGCTTTGTGGTGCTCAACAAGCAGATAAAGTGATGGTTGCCGGTAAGTGGCGAGTCAACGATGGCGCTGTGATTGGCGTAGACATGGAGCAACTGATGCACCGCCACCATGCAGCAGCCATGAAGTTAGGTAAGTTGGCGATGAATAACAATTAATTAAGATACTTGCCCATCAAACACTGCGAGCCAAAGCGCGTGACTTTGATGGGCAAACATCCAAAAATACCTGCAAAAATCTGCAAACATGATTGCCTCACAGGCTATGTATTAGTCAATTTACTTAAATACTTCCATCCCTATTAAACCGAAAGATAAACCTTCACCAATTGAAGACAACCTAATTAAATGTAATCTAATTTAATATTAACTAATAAAACATTCACTAATAAAACCTTCGATTAATATAAAACCACTCGTATATTTTTGGCACAGATCAAATTTAAAACGCTCGTTCTATTTATATATTCATCAAGTCAATCAACAGATTCAGTAATAACTAAAATAATCTAGATAATTATACTTTTATCACTTATCACGTTTGTGAATAGAATAAAAACCCCTTGAGACCTTTCCATACCTAGCCTGACAAAAGACACAAGAGTAATGACCTAAATATCATTAATTTCAATAGATCAACAAACAATCAATATGAATGCAAATATGTGATCTAAATAGAACTTTTCATTATAAATCTGCTATAGATTGACCAAATCTTATAAAAACAAAAAACACATTAAAGGAGTGGGTTTTTAAAACAAAAATATAATCACAATAATAACAATATAAAACCATTCAATAACCCTTCATAAATATTTAAATAATGCCATCAGATGGTAGGAGGATTATTGTCTTTGCAAAAAGCTAATAACAAATCTAACAGGGCTAAACGATGAAAAAAATCACTAAAACACTCGTATTATCTTCGATTTCAATTGGGCTACTTTCCTCTTTTGTTTTCACTTCTCAAGCAGCTACAGTTCAAATTAACCAAGCGTCAGCAGAACAAAACATACCTCAAGTCACCTACAACACGATCATGGGGGATAATGGCGCATTTATCGATTTAGAAACTGACAACTTTATTCTCAAGCAGCAAGAGTGGTATCAGATCCAAGCCTATGTCGAAGGTGCTTTAGCGCTGCCCGTGACAGAAGCCAGTATGAAGTCGACTTTAAGTATTCCTAACGACATTCCTTTCTCTAATTTCGAAGCTCTGGTTCAGCAATACTCAAATATTCACGATACCGCCTTCTATTGGAAAAAAGATCTCTATCCAAGCATCGTTGACCTGTCATTAAGCTTGGCCAATTACGTCCAAATTAAAGACTATATGCTTAAGCCGCTAAGCGATGCTTTGAATGAAATGCTGGCCAAAGCATTCTCGCCAATGCCAGAAGATATTGAAGCGGTGGAACGTAATAGAAAGATGGCGATCGCTTACCTAAAAAGCCTGCAAAGTTTTTCAATGAGATACCAGCAAGAAGTGTCTGACGTTGGTGGTGACCTATTGGAATTCTCAGCCACATTAGACACACAAAAATTGCAGTTAGATGTGTTGGAAGGCACTCACAACGGTTACCTAAGCGATGATGGCAGTGCGCTTCAGCAGCGAGTGAATGACATCAACGCACGTATTACTCAACTCAACAAAGATTACACTCACTACGTTACGGTCGCCTCTACTGCGGTGACTTATGCATGGTTCCCTCTAGTTGCAGGTCCAATCATGGGCGTATATGGCGATAAAGCAGAAAAAGCACGCAAACTTCGTAACGAGTTACAAAACGAAGTAAAAGAGCTTCAAGAGCAGTTAACTTACACGCAGAAAATATATAACTCCTATCATCGATCTTCAGAAAGTATCGATATGATTTCTCAACAAATTGAAAATGCGATTCCACATATTAATAAGCTGAAACTGAATTGGCAAAAAATGAACGCCGACTTTACTTCACTGCTCGTGGCATTAGAACAAGCCCAGAATAATGCCGACATCATGAAAGACGACGCAATGCTTGGTGCCATAGGTGCACTTGCCAATACAACGGTTGCAGAAAGTAACTGGAGTAATATCAGCGAGAAAGCAAAAGCGTTTGCAAACAATGCGTACATTCAAGAAATGGAATAGTCCCTATGTATCTCGAAGAAATAGCGCGAAGGATAACGAAAAAAGCAGCGCTATATACAACAACGAGACAGCTAAAAATATAACGAGATAACCAAATACCCCTCCAAATAAGAATCCACACCTTATGAAAATTAAGGTGTTGGCTTCTGCTACCCAAAATTTGGCGAATACTAATTTCGACAGGATATAAATATGAGACTTCTACCTATTATTATTTCTCTTTCATTTTCTCCACAGGCTTTTTCTAGCGACTGGCTTGAACTGAACAATTTACCCAATTCAACTGAATACCCTACTTGGGTTCAATCTGCCTATTCAGATGTTGACGTCCTATCTCGCTCAACATCCGATCTACACATCAACCTCAGTGACTGGATAGCGGAACAGAACCTATACGTCACCAACCCTTCAAAAATCGTCGTGTTTGCAGACACCATCGAGGTACCAGAGAACTTCAACTTGCTTGTAAACAACCAAAACATCCTGATTTTTGCACGCAAAATCGTTGGCCAAGGTACGCCAACGTTTGTGCTCGGACAACAAGGTTCCGCAGCATCGATTTCTGTGATTGCTGGCGAAATAGAAACACCGATTAATGTGCTCGCTTTCCAAAGCGATGGCAGCATTACACGAGATGCCCTAACAGGAAATACAGGAGATGGTGAATCCGTTGTCTTAGCAGGAGAGCACTACCGAAGAACCACCATAGACTCAAACATTACCGGGCAAATGAAACTGGCTACCGAACCTTTTACAGACATTATTAATCGTTCTTTTGATATGGCAGCCAGCTTGTTCGACACCAACCCAGAACTTAGCCTCGACCTTATCAACTGGATTGAGCAGAGCTTACGTTACTCAGGTTCTGTGGTGGAAGACGACCCGACTCTTTCAGACCTTTACCTTCAAACGGTCGCGTTCAAGCAGTTCATTAGCTTCAGTACCAAAGAGAGCCACTACGTACCTTATCTCGACAAAGTACTTTACCAAGACAAGTACGAAGCGTACTTGAATGCCATGGTCGCGTATCAAGCTCAGTGGGACATTATTCAAGACAGAAATACTGTCATTGAAGACAAAATCGAAGCCGCTAAGTTAGCACTCGCTAACATTGAAGACGTTCTTCGCGCTCAAAGCTCGATCATCACACAAACCCAATCCAACATAGACAAGATAGGCGATAGCCTGACCGAGGTAGATAGCCAATACAAAGCTCAGGAGTTAGTGACTCTCGATGCAAGAACGACTTATCTAGTTGGCGTAGAGAATTGGAAAACCCAACAGCAACTCAACGCTGCACTGGCGATTTTCAAAGCAATCGCCGAAATTGGTAGCGCAGTGAGTGGCGTATTCACGGGGAATCTTTCAGGCGTCAACGACCTAACCGAGCAATTGGCTAAAACCCCAGAAGCATTAGAAAAAGCCAAGAACCTCGTCACCAATATCAAGTCTGTCACGGGTATTATTGATAGCGTCACCAAAACGATCTCTGGTATTTCTCAGTTAACTGCGGATATTAAATCAACCATCAAGTTCCAGAAGATATCGGAAGCTATGGATGGCTTTAACTTCAACATCCCAACCATTAATGAAAGCAATCTAGCGTGGGATCTGATGATCACAGAGATCCGCAGCAACTTAAGATATGCTGATAGTTTGGGAATTAAAGGGACAAGACAGTACTTACTTGAGCTTGAGAAACAGGTGCTTCTGGGTAAGGCAATTAACATCACCCAGCTTAACTTTGCTCAGGAACAAGCAAAGCTGGTCGACTTACTGCTAACCAATAACGTAACCATCAATCAACAACAAAGACTGAATGATGCTATTGAGGGTTATCAAGTAGACACCGACAGCTTCGATTCGATTGAACGTGAACTGTCGAGAGTGTTAATGCACTTCAAACGCCCGATGTTCGTTGCTTTGTCTAACTATGTTCAGGCATACGAATACTGGGCATTGAAGCCAAGCGAAATCACGCCTTCTCTGAACAAAAGTTACTTGGACTACCAGTTTGACTTGGCGTCCATCGAAAGTGAGTATGTGAATGCCCTATCTTCTTTCCAGCCTGCACCACAAGACTTCACCATCGATAACTACACCATTTCTAGCCCAGAACAACTAGAGAACTTTGCAACAACCGGACAGTTGAATTTCTCTATTCCATTAGAGCAAGTCCAATTGTGTTCGTTTGACCGCGTTAGGCTTTCCACGGTACGAGTGTTCTTAGAGGGTGGAAACTTACCCTATGGCAAGCAACTCAATCTGCGAGTCTCTAGTTCAGGCAACTATGCCGACCGATATGAAAACCAAGATTATCAGTTCAGCTCAAACCCCGTGTCGCGCGCGTTCTACTATCGCCTAGATGATCCAACCACCAACGACGTCAGCATCATCACCGACGGTGCCGTAGCGAATAAGTTCGAATACGCGTATTTCCAACCTACTCCATTCACCTCATGGAATGTCACACTCAACAATTTCGATGAGACAAACCAAGCCAACAACCAATATCTAAAAGATGTTGAACAAATTCGCGTCGAGTTCTTAGGCAGTGGTATCCCGAATGGCAATAGTTGTTCCAATTAGTTAAGCACTGCTATAACCCAAAGAACCGAGGTTAAGGGAATAAGCCAGTAACAAAAAGGCCGACGTAATGTCGGCCTTGTTATTTTTATTCGATTTTTAAAATCAGGTTTACTTCCTAATCCATCAAGCTCTTCGATTTAATCGCCTTCTTAGACAGTTCTTTGGCAAACTCGGTAATGTCAGCTTCAAACTCATCAACACTCTGGCGAATGTCATCCAGTTGAACAGTTTGCATCACGCGGTTTTCCATTACGATTTGGCCGTTAACAATGGTCGTGTCGATGTTGCTCGGGTTCGCTTGATAAACCAAGGTTGCGTATGGGTCGTAGCTTGGCATCATGTTCGCTGATTGTGTTTCGACAATCACAATGTCCGCTTTTTTACCTACTTCCAGAGAGCCAATTTGGTCTTCCATGTGTAGGGCTTTAGCGCCGCCTAAGGTTGCCATTTCAATAACCTGTTCAGGGATCATGATAGTGCGATCAGAGTGCTTCAAGCGTTGCATGTTCGCTGCATAGCTTAGCGTACGCATGATATCGACTTGGTTTGAGCTCATTGGGCCATCTGTCCCCAAACCAATACGCATATCAGCACGATACATATCCCATGCCGGTGCGATTCCGGTTGCGCCTTTAGCATTCGCCATTGGGTTGTATGAAATCCCTGCATCAGCTTGTTTTAGAAGCTTTTGATCGTTCTCTGAAAGGTGAATACCGTGAGCAATCACTACACGCTCGTCCAGCACACCAATTTCATCCATGTATTCGACTGGGGATGTTGCTTTAGTTTCATCTTTGATGCGCTTCTCTTCGTTCGGAAACTCAGCAACGTGAATTAACACCGGCACATCGTATTGAGCAGACAGCTTGTTGATCTCTTGCAGCTTGTCTTTGCTCACCGTGTACACCGCGTGTGGTGCATAAGCAGGCGTAATCAGCTCATCGTTTTGGTACTGCTCAATGAAGCCTTTGGCATAATCGATGCCACCATAAGGTTCTTTCGCATCAACCACTGGGAACTTAATCACGGTTTCGCCGAGCACAGCACGCAGGCCAACTTCTTTGGTCGCTTTTGCCATTTCATCCATGTGGTAATAAGGATTCACTAAATAACTTATCTTGTTAAGAAAGATGAGAGAGCCCTTGCCCGCAATGGCTTTATCGTAACTCTTAGCTTTTCGGCTTCAAGCGGGAAAAAGTAAGCGAACAATCGGTTGGAAATACCCTCTTCGCCTAAACCGCGAAACGCAATCATAGGAAGGTGGTTGTGAGCATTGACCATGCCTGGCATAACAATACCATCTTGAGCATCAATCACCTTTTCAGCTCGGTATTGAGTCATCAAGTCCTCATTGCCCACCGCGATGATCTGGTCGTTTTTAACGACGACAACACCATCTTCAATCACATCCATTTCAGAGTTGATAGTCAGGACTTGTCCATTAGTGATAATCAGATCGGCGTTGTATGTTTGAGTTGCCACTGTCGAACCACAGCCAGCCAGTAAAACTGCGCTAATGGTGCATGCCAAGCTTTTAAGCGTCATTGCTAAACCTATATGTTGTGCGTGTAATATTGTTAGAAGCTTCACTTTAGTGTTCTGCGCTATTCGCGCTTGAGAACGACAGTGCCGCTAATTTTCGCGACACTATAACCTGTTATTTAAATGAAATGGCATACCTAATCGAGCCAGATTCAAGATAAATATGTAATTGCACAACAAGTCACAGAAATGCCTGTTCGCCATAAACCTATGAGCCTAATTCCCGTGAACCTTTTACTGTAAACACGCATAAAAAAGGCATCTCTCGATGCCATTAATTTGTCGATGCTAGATTTATGAAAAAGCGACCGATTACAAAGTCACTCCAGACTTAAAAATAGCTAACTCTCTGATTTCATTTCGTTCATTATTTGTCTTGCCACCACTAGCAATTGCTTCGACACAGTCAATGAATTGCTCTAGAAGGGTATTCATCGGTGTGTTTTCTACTAGTGCGCCAGCATTGAAATCAATCCAATGCGGTTTTTTAAGTGCTAGTTCAGAGTTTGTTGATACTTTAACTGTTGGAACAAAGCCTCCATAAGGTGTTCCTCGTCCCGTAGTAAAAAGAACCAAATGGCAACCACTCGCAGCAAGAGCTGAAGTGGCTACAGCATCATTTCCCGGAGCACTCAGAAGATTTAGCCCTGGTATAGATAGTGTATCCGCATAATTCAAAACATCGACTACAGGGCTGCTACCCGCTTTTTGAGTACAGCCCATAGATTTGTCTTCCAACGTCGAGATACCACCTTTTTTATTGCCTGGTGATGGGTTTTCATAAATCGGTTGGTTATGGTCTATAAAATACTGTTTGAAGCCATTTATCATACCAACTGCTTTATCAAAGGTTTTTCTATCAATGCAGCGCTCAAACAGCAAGTGCTCAGCTCCAAACATTTCAGGCACCTCAGTCAGTACTG
Organism: Vibrio bathopelagicus; assembly: GCF_014879975.1. Taxonomy (NCBI): domain Bacteria; kingdom Pseudomonadati; phylum Pseudomonadota; class Gammaproteobacteria; order Vibrionales; family Vibrionaceae; genus Vibrio; species Vibrio bathopelagicus. The sequence goes on from NZ_CP062501.1 coordinate 1,930,501, forward strand.
AAGTGCCTCCTAATCCGATAAGGTAGTCAGAAAAACGTCCTAGCATTGGGTTAGCCGTTATACCAGAAAGTCCATCTGAGCCTCCACACTCTAAGCCCACCTTCAACCGACCAAAACTAATAGGTGTACGAGTATCCAGTTGAACGCTTTGATAAATAGATTCCAAATGGTTAACTGCTACTTCGATTTCGTCCTGTTCATTTTGAGCAACCATATACTGAACACGACTTTCATCAATGTCACCTACAAGCTCTTTAAAAGGACCGACTTGGTTATTCTCACAACCTAAGCCAATAACTAGTACTCCACCTGCATTTGGATGTTGAACCATGTTGGCCAGTATTTGACGAGTATTTTCATGGTCGTCGCCCAATTGAGAGCACCCGTAATTATGAGGAAATAAATGGACTCCATCACAACGTAATTCTGGATGATTTCGACGAAAGCGTTCAATAGCTTGTTTGGCTATACCATTAACACAACCAACTGTAGGTATAACCCAGATTTCATTACGTATTGCTACATCGCCATTATCTCGCTCATAACCTTGAAAGAATCGTTCTTCAATTGACGACGCTAACAAGTGAGGAAAACTCGGCGTATAAATATAGGTGTCTGTATCTGATAATTTGGTCGTCATATTATGAATGTGAATCCACTCACCAACATCAATATCAGTCGAGGCAACTCCTATAGAGCTCCCATATTTAATGATATCTTCACCAGTGCCAATAGGTCTTAATGCCAACTTGCTACCACGGTCAACATCTTGAATTACGATGATCTCTTGGCCGTCAATATTAAACTTGTCACCAGACTGAAGAGGTTGCAAACAAACTACAATATTGTCTTTTGAATTGATTTTGATGATTTTTTTCATGGGTATCCCAGTTAAGTGATTCCCGTCCGACTCATTTAGTTTACACATGAAGTTGTATTTTAATCAAATTAAAAACAGTCAAATTCTATCTACAACATATATCCACTGACTATTTCGAGAGTAATTACGCTATTTTTCTTTTAATACTGATTTTTTCAGAAATAAAAAACAGATAAAAAACAGATAAAAATGATCACTTACACGTTTGAGAATATTTTTGACTGTTTGAACGATACCTTCCCATAAACTCAATTCCAACTTCGATAACACCTGTCCGACACACAGAACTACCTATCGATTAGGGATATAAAATGACACAACTTAATAGAGATGTTTTCGCTACGCCTTCCTACCCTGAAAAAATCATTCAGTTCGGAGAAGGTAACTTTCTACGCGCTTTCATTGATTGGCAATTCGACTTGCTCAATGAGTATACTGATTTCAATTCTGGCATAACCATTGTTAGGCCTATTGATGCGAGTCACCCGAAACTTGATACCCAGCATGGGTTATATACGGCACTTATCCGAGGAATTAATGAGCAAGGAGAAAATGTTTCTCAACCAAGAGTTATTAGCTCTGTCAACCGTGAACTACTAGCCTATGGTGAGTATGAAGAAGTATTACGTGTAGCTGAAAACCCAGAACTCGAATGGGTTGTATCCAACACTACAGAGGCAGGTATTGTCTATAACGCGCAGGATACTCTTGATGCCTTCCCTCCTGCTAGCTTTCCTGCAAAGCTAACCCAATTTCTTTATCACCGTTACCATCACTTTAATGGGTGTAACAACAAAGGCCTTATTCATCTACCTTGTGAATTGATAGATGCGAATGGAGATAAACTAAAAGAGATCGTCCTCAAATATGCAAACATTTGGGATCTCGAACCTGAGTTTTCTAAGTGGATTTCGACTTCAAACACATTTTGCTCAACCCTAGTTGATAGAATTGTCACCGGCAACCCAAAAGAAGAAATTGAAACGATTGAATCTGAATTGGGTTACAAAGATAACTTTATTGTTGCCGCTGAATATTACTACTTATTCGTAATTCAAGGCCCTAGCTGGCTTCAAGAAAAACTAAGACTGAGCGAATGCGGGCTTAATATTAAAATCGTTGACGACATCAAACCCTACAAAGAACGCAAAGTTGGAATACTAAATGGAGCTCACACAGCGATGGTTCCCGCGGCTTACCTAAGTGGCTTAAATACCGTGAGTGAGGCAATGGAAGATCAAGATATCTTAAACTATCTCGATTGCTTACTGGACCATGAAATTATCCCATCGTTAGACATGAACGAACAAGATTTAATGTCATTTAAAGATAGCGTTCTCGACCGATTTAGAAATCCCTATATAAAGCACTATCTTATTTCTATTTCGTTGAATTCAATGACTAAATTCAAAACTCGCCTACTTCCACAACTTATCACATATACAAAATCAACGGGCACAGCTCCAAAATACCTAAGCTTTAGCCTTGCTGCCTTGTATTGTTTTTATTTAGGAAAGCGAGGCGATGAAGATATTCCATTAAGTGATGACCGGCACCTACTTGAACCTTTCGTGGCATGGCGCGATACCAAAAGCGGCCACGCACATAACGTAAAGCAGTTTTTAGCGATGGAGCATCACTGGGATTGCGATCTGACTCAGTTACCTAATCTTGAATACTTAGTTGTAACTTACGTCGAACAGATCCGAAACCTAGGTTTAAAAGGCGCAATGAAGCAGCTGTAAACCTCTGAGCAATATTAATTATAAATATAAAGGACGACTTACTTATGAACACCCTACAAACTCAACTTAAAAACATAACTGCAGCTGTTAGTTTAACTTTAGCTGTTAGCTTCGGTGCTAGCGCAGCAACAGAAGTAATGATTGCCTACGGTAACCAGCCAGGTGAACCTATCGACAAAGCGATGCAATACTGGGCAGAGCAAGTAAATGAAAAATCTAATGGTGAAATTCAGTTCCGTCTATTCCCTTCTAGCCAATTAGGAAGTGAAACTGAAGTTATGGAGCAAGCCAAGTTTGGAGCAAACATTATTACGATTAGCTCTTATGGCTACTTAATGGATACCGTTCCTGATCTGGGTATTATAAACGCCCCGTATTTATCTCAGTCGTTTGAGAAAAAATCAAAGCTACTTCATACAGAGTGGTTCCAAGGCTTAAATAACGAACTATCTGATAAAGGCTTAAAAATTGTCGTACCCGACGTAGTCTACGGTACTCGCCACTTACTTTCTAAAGGGTCAGTGACATCACCAGATGACCTCAAAGGCGTGAAAGTTCGTGTTCAACACTCACGTTTGTTCGTTGCAACAGTAAAAGCAATGGGGGGCGTACCAACTCCGATGTCACTAGCTGATGTTTACCCAGGTTTATCACAAGGCGTAATTGAAGGCGTAGAAAACCCTGCGGTAGTACTGCAGGGCGGTAAGTTCTACGAAGTCGTTAAAAACCTAAATTTAACGGCTCACACCAAACATATGTCTCCTTTTGTCGCGGGCAGTATGTTCTGGAACCAACTATCTGAAAAAGAACAAAAAATTATTTTGGAAACCAGTCGTGACATGGTGAGCTATGGCGCTACTCTTATTGCTGAAAGCGAACAGGAAGCCATTGACCAACTAAAATCTGAAGGTGTTGCGGTAAATGAAGTAGATATTCAAGCGTTCGAAGAATCTGCACGAAAAGTGGTTCAGGCTGAATTCCCTGAGTGGTCCCCAAATTTATACAAAAACGTTCAAGATAAGCTAGCGCAGCTATAAGTTTCTTAGGGCTCTGTCGGGAGCCCATTTTTTATAGCTTCTGGAGTACATAATGGAAACTCAAGTTTCGTTGAATCAGCACAATACACCTGAAAAAAATAAGTTGATGATGGTTTTGGATAGGATCAGTCAGCTTGATACGATCATCGCTGCCAGCTTTTTGTCCATAATTGTTTTATTGATGAGCTATGGTGTCGTTACTCGTTATGTCTTAAATTCACCCAGCTCTTGGGTAGAGGAAGTATGTTTAGCACTATTTGTTTGGATGACATTTATGGGTGCAAGTGCCCTGATGAGAACAGATGAAGTTGTACGTATCGACTTCCTTGTCCGAAAAATCCCAGCGACTGCAGCTAATATTCTTGACAACTTGATCCGCCCTTTACTCGTCATATTTGCATTAGGATTTATGGTTTATTGGGGTTGGAAGTTATTGCCTTTTTCTCAAGTCCGATTTACCCCTGCACTTAAAATTCCTTATATCTATATCTACGCAGCGGTACCTGTGAGTGGCATGTTTATGCTTTATCACCAATTTAAGCACCTATATTCATTCTTTGCTTCTCGCAACAAGGAAGACTAATCATGTCCGTCATTTTGCCGATATCCGCATTGTTATTTTTATTTACACTTGGAATCCCAGTCGCATTCTGCATTTTTATAGCCACGCTAGCTTACTTTTTGATTAATGATCATTTACCCATGATGATGTTAGTTCAGCGTCTAGCCGGAGGCTTAGAGTCAGTAACCTTACTTGCGATTCCGTTTTTTGTTATGGCTGGTGTTTTCATGAACCACTCAGGCATAAGTCAACGACTTCTAAAATTTTCTGAAGTTCTAACTGGACACATGAACGGAGGACTAGCACAGGTTAATGTTGTTCTCAGTACTTTAATGGGAGGTTTATCTGGTTCCAACATTGCAGATGCCGCTATGAGCTCAAAGCTCCTCGTCCCGCAGATGGTTGCACGTGGCTACAGCGCTTCTTTTTCTTCAGCAGTAACGGCCGCTTCTTCGCTTATTACGCCGATTATTCCACCAGGTATCGCACTTATTATTTATGGTTACGTAAATAATGTATCCATAGGAAAGCTCTTTCTTGCAGGCGTTGTTCCCGGAATCATGCTGTGTGTAATGATGATGACGTTAGTCGCCTTTATTGCTAAAAAGCGGAATTATGCCCCTCTTAGAGAAAAACGAGCGTCTACAAAAGAGATAGTATTGTCAGCCAAAGATGCTTTTTTAGCCCTGCTGTTGCCTGTCATCATTATTGGTGGAATTCGCTTTGGAGTATTCACGCCAACAGAAGCTGGTGCAGCAGCTGTAATCTACGCATTAGTTTTAGGAATGTTTGTCTATAAACAAATGAATAGTAAGTTGTTGTGGGATGCGACAAAAGAGTCTGTTCTCGCATCGGCTAACGTGCTCTTAATTATTTGTGTAGCCGTTGGTTTCTCGAAGTTCCTAACGTGGGAACGTGTCCCCCAAGATCTAGCAACCTGGTTAACCGGTGCAGTAGAAAGCCCACTAGCCTTCTTATTATTGGTCAATATCTTCTTGCTCATCATTGGGATGTTCCTAGAAGGGAACGCCGTCATGATTGTCTTAGCTCCGCTACTCGCCCCGTTGCTCAATCATACGGTATTGACCCTGTACATTTTGGTATCATTTTTATTTTCAATAGTGCGATCGGTACCATTACACCGCCTTTAGGAACAGTGATGTTTACTACCTGTTCGATAACAAAGGTACCTATTGAAGATTTCGTCAAAGAAGTGATGCCTTTTTGGACGTTGTTAGTTATCGCACTGATTATGATCACCTATATTCCAGTAATTTCTATTGGCCTTCCTAATTTAGTCTTTGGGTAAGGAGTAAGTAATGCAAGCAAAGAATATAGCTATTATCGGCGAGTGTATGATTGAGCTTAGTGGCACTCCTTTTGGCGAAATGAGACAAAGTTTTGGAGGCGATACTTTAAACGCTGCGATCTACTTAAAACGTATGAGCCATGAACAAGTTAATACCTATTACGTAACAGCTATAGGCGATGACAAACTCAGTAGCATGATGAGAGCCTGTTGGTCAGATGAAGGTATTAATACCTCTTTAGTGGCTGTTGATAACAAGCATTCGACAGGTCTATATATGATTCATGTTGATAATGAAGGTGAGCGCAGCTTTCAATATTGGCGCTCTCAATCTGCTGCTAAATATCTGCTGAAACACCCTATGTTTTCATCGATAAATAGGCAATTAGTAGACAGCGACCTCATTTTTCTTAGTGGTATCTCCTTAGCTATTTTATCTACAACAGATCGTAATGCTTTAATGCAACTGCTGGCTGAATATAGAGATCGCGGCATAGAAATAGCATTTGATAGCAACTTCCGGCCTGCGTTATGGGATAGCTTGGCAGCCGCTCAGAGTGCTTACCAAGCTATGCTTTTCGCTTGCGATATAGCTTTGGTGACGTTCGATGATGAGCAGCAGATATGGGCAGATAAAACACCACAAGACACTTTAGCTAGATTGAGGAAGCTTGGTGTAAAAAAAGCGATTGTGAAGCTCGGTGAAAGTGGCTGTCTCTGTCAAGAGTTCAGCCAACAAGAAGAACCTGAACACATCGAAGCATTCACTGTTAACCATATCGTAGACACAACATCTGCGGGTGACTCTTTCAATGGCGCTTTTCTTGCTCTTTATACAAACGGAAAAACACTTGCTAGCTGCTGTATGGCAGGAAATTTACTTGCTAGCCATGTAATCCAACATAAAGGGGCTGTGGTCTCAAAGAACATCACTCAGCCTATTTACGAATCAATCAAGGAACTATTATGACCTCTCTAAACTCTGTATTAGCCGACTTAAAAGTCATCCCTGTTATCGCAATTGATAAAGCAGAGGACATTCTTCCTTTAGGCAAAGTACTAGCAGAAAATGGTTTACCTGTCGCTGAAATCACTTTTCGCTCCGACGCTGCGGTAGAAGCGATTCGTCTACTCAAAGAAGCACAACCTGATATGTTGATTGGAGCGGGCACCATACTAACTCGAGAACAAGTAATCGCGGCCAAAGAAGCTGGCGCAACATTTATTGTCAGCCCTGGCTTTAACCCGAATACAGTAAAAGCTTGCCAAGACCTCAATATTCCAATTATCCCAGGGGTGAATAGCCCAAGCACGGTAGAAGCGGCTTTAGAAATGGGAATTACCACGTTGAAGTTTTTCCCAGCGGAAGCTTCTGGTGGCATCAATATGGTTAAATCTTTACTGGCACCGTACGGTGATATTCAGCTGATGCCGACCGGAGGAATCAATACCAGCAACATCAGTCAATACCTCGATATTCCACGAGTGCTATGTTGCGGGGGATCGTGGATGGTCGATAAGACATTAATCAATCAGGGCGAGTGGGATAAAATCGGTCAGCTAACTAGAGAAGCTATCCAACTCGTAAATCAATAAGCTCAATAAAATCAAAAAAGATAAGCCAGCCTTTATGCTGGCTTATCCATTATCAGACTATTTTCCATGGTTCGCTTGGCCGTTTGAAGATGATGTCTCAACTCTCCCATAGCTCCAATATCATCACCACTTAAAATTTTACTCAACACCGCCATATGCTCTTCAATAGCAACCATATTTCGAGTGCGAAGATCACTATTATCCCACTGGTAATGGAAATGAAATATCACTGAAATGATATCGTAAAATTGATCCATAAATGGATTGTTGGTCGCCGATAATAATAGAGAATGAAATTTTTGATCCAGTTCAGAAAAAGCTTGGTATTCACTTACCATTGCTTCACGAAGCTGCCTATGCTCATGTAATAGATATTGTGCTTGTTGCCACCGATCATCATTTTTAGGCAGGTTCATAAATCGACTCAAAGCATGACACTCAAGCATTTCACGAAACTCAAACAAGCTAGAAGCATAATTTTGTTCAAAACGTACCATGCGCCAACGACCGCGGTTAATATTTTCAATTAAATGAAAACGAGAAAAACGAATAAGGTGCTCTCTAACAACAGTGGTTGAACACTTAGCTTGCTTTGAAAGCTCAAGCTCCGTGAACTCTTGCCCTGGCATAATATGCTTGTTTTTTATAGCTTCATTGAAGAAGGTTTCAAACTCCGCGCTTTGGATGTCATTCTCTGACATAGCGGTCGTATAGCCGTCTTCTTCTTCAGGCTCTCGTCCAATCAACCACACTTCCCCCTCAAGCTCTAATACGCCTTTATCTAGTAAATCAGACAAAACATGCCTAATCGTTGTTCGGCTTACACTAAATAAATCAGCAAGAGCGGATTGAGACGGTAAAGGGGACTCAATATGACCAAGCCTTACAGCATCGAGTAATTGATTAGTAGTGGTTTCTCTTAAGTTTTTATTTCTTGCCATTCTATCTCCTCCCAAAAGATAAAATACCATTAAAAAACAATCAACATTGATAGCAAGCACGTATTTATGAGAATTTGTCGCTATAAAAAACAGGTCAAATACACTGATTTCAAGTTCAAATAACCAAGAGATTCACATATGAAGTCATTGATTTGCGAAAAGCCATACCAGCTAAATTACATTGAACAAGACATGCCAAAAGTACAACCTCACGAGTTACTTGTGAAAGTGGCTTCAGTTGGTATTTGTGGAACAGATATTCACGCATATACAGGAAAACAGCCTTTCTTTAGCTATCCGCGAGTATTGGGACACGAATTGTGCGGTACTGTTTGTGAAACTGGTGCACAAGTAGATGAAACATTTGTAATAGGAGATAAAGTTGCTCTAATCCCTTACGTAGCTTGCTATGAATGCCCATCGTGCAAAAGTGGGAAAACAAATTGCTGTGAAAATATTTCTGTTATTGGTGTCCATCAAGATGGTGGTTTTTGTGAATATATTACAGTACCTCAAACGAATGTATTGAAAGTAAATGGTGTCGACAATGCTACAGCAGCACTTATAGAACCTTTTGCGATTAGTGCACACTCGATTCGCCGTGCAGATATCAAACCTGGGGAAGCTGTGCTTGTTGTTGGTGCTGGACCAATCGGGTTAGGTGCTGCAGCTATTGCCGCAGCAGATGGCGCCAATGTTGTAGTTGCCGATACACAAAAAGAACGTCGAGACCATGTAACTAGTGAATTACAACTTCCTACACTGAACCCTATGGATGAGGACTTTCACGTACAGCTACAAGCTTTGTTTGGAGGCACTCTAGCTCAAACAGTTATTGATGCTACAGGTAATCCCCATGCGATGAATAATGCTGTAAATCATATTCGTCATGGCGGGAAAATTGTATTCGTTGGTTTATTTAAAGGAAACCTAGAAATCAGTGACCCAGACTTCCATAAAAAAGAGACAACTCTAATGGGAAGTCGAAATGCCACCCAAGAAGATTTCAGTAAGGTACAGCAACTGATGACCAAAGGCCTACTAACTGCCAACATGATGCTTACCCACTCATTTGAATTTGAGACAATTGGTACGATTTACGAAGAGCAAGTGGTTAACAACAAAGAGCTATTAAAGGGTGTGATTAACTTCGCCTAAAACCAGCTTTATGGTTCGGCTTTATGATTTAATAAGGCACCTATCGGTGCCTTATTATTGTTAATACTCTATACAACCTTTCACTATAAATTATATGAACAACTCACCCGCATCTATGATGAGATACTTAATTTTCTAGCAAAGAACAACGCATACATAGCAGGAATCACCAACAGTACAACAGGCAACGAGAACAACAGGCCATAGCCTAATGTGAGCGACATTGGCCCCATAAACACATCCGTTCCACCTAGCCCATAAGCGAGCGGTAGCAAGCCAGCTACTGTGGTCAGAGAGGTCATGACAATTGGACGTAGACGGCTGACGGCAGCTTGCGTCACGGCGTCTATCGCGTTCAATCCTTCGATTCTTAGCTCGTTGATCCTGTTAATCAGAACCAAAGAGTTATTGACCACAACTCCAGTCATTCCAAGTACGCCAATCAGTCCAAACAGAGACATCGGCTGCATGTGTACGACTAACGCCATCAGTGAAGCCATGATCGCAAACGGGATAACTGCCATAATAAGTAATGGTTGCAGTAGTGAGTTGAACATCACCGCCAATACAAAGTAGATCGCCACCATCGCCGCAGGGAACACCACCATAAAACCGCTCATGGTTTCATTGGTGCTTTCCGCCTCGCCACCAACATTAATGGTCACACTTGCTGGGTATTGTCCCGCGAGTTCAGTAACTAACTCATCGGCTAGCGCGACAGAGCTGATATTCTCGTCAGACAACCCCGCAGAAACTGTCACCTCACGCTCACCATTGTAGTGTTTGATAAGACGTGGGATTTCAATCTGCTCAACCATGGCCAAGCGGCTCAGTGGCACTTGTTGTCCGTCTGCCGTGTAAATCTTTGTGGTTTTCAGTTTCTCTATATCGCGGAACTGCTCGTCCAATACCACTCGTATATCGACTTCTTGGTCACCAAGCCAAGTGGATGTCACGCTGTTACCATCAAACCCGACACGCAGCGCATTCGATAGGTCAGTCACCGTTAGGTTATATTTCGCCAGCCAGTGATACTGAGGAACTATATTAAGCTGGGGATCTTTCAGCGCTTCACTGTGATTAATGCTGGTTACCCCTTGGTAGTCTTCTAACCAAGCCATCACCAAATCAACCGTTTGGTTGCGTTCACTCTCCGTTCCACCAAGCACTCGGACTTCAACCGGGTCACCCGGAGGCGGACCACCAGCATCAATTGAGAACTTAATAAACATCTCATCAGACAACGACGCCAACTCTTCATTCAGTGAAGCTATAATCTGTTCAGCAGAACGGCTACGTTGGTCAAAGTTCGTTAGATTGATGATACCTTGTGATACTGGCGACGAGTAAGTCAGTTCATAGCTAACTAGCTCGGTTTCAGGCAGAGATTCAATCGCTTGTTCAATAACTTGATGAGCCTCTCGCACTTGGGATAACGGAGTTCCAGCCTTTACCTCGGTATACACATCAATGTACTTGCCCGCTTCAGTCGGGAAGATATCCACTTTCAACGAGGACACTAAATAACCTGAAGCGACGAAACCAACGATGGCCAATGCGATAACCGATTTTTTGTAGTTGAGCGCGATATTCAGCAATGAACAATATTGGTTAGAAACCCATTCAAAACGGTCTTTTTCTTCAACTTTTTTAGCGTTCTCTTTTGCAGAAGATAAGTGAGCAGGTAGCGTTAACGTACATTCGATAAATGAGAACACTAATGCTGCAATAACCGTAATTGGAATCACTGCGACGGCTTTACCCATGGTGCCCGGAATGAACATCATTGGAATAAACACCAATGCGGTTGTCACTAGGCTCGCCATCAATGGCTTAATCACTTTTAAAGTACCCGACACCGCGGCATCTACGCCTTTTTTACCTGCTTCCTTCTCTTGGAAAATACTCTCAGCAATGATCACTGAGTCGTCGACAATAATACCGATCACCAACAACAATGCGGCCAGTGTGATGCTGTCTAAATTCAGTCCCATGATTGGTAGAACCATCATCACTCCAAATACACAAAATGGAATAGAGACCGATACCCAGAAAGCCACGCGACGCTGCAAGATCATGCTCAAAATCAGCAGAACTAACACTAACCCTATTGCACCGTTGGTTGCCACGATAGAGAACTTCTCGCCCATGTCTTTGCCAAGATCTAGGCTTGTCTGGAAAATGAATTGATCACCAATGCGTTCGCTCTCTTTGTCCAACAATGCCTTGATGCTATCGATGGTGGCGATCACATCGGCACTGCCGCTATTGGTGATTGAGAAGATAACTGCAGGCTTGCCGCTCATGACTGGAGCTTGCGTTGCTCGAGCAAAGGTATCGATGACTGTCGCGACATCAGAAACTCGCACAACTTGACCAGAATCCAACGCCTTAATCACGATGTTAGACACATCATCCGTCGACTCCACTTTGGTCATGGTGACGATCTTCTGTTCTTGACTCCACGACTCAACAAAGCCGCCCGATTGCGACAGGTTGTGCTGCTCTATCGCGGTGCTGATATCGTCGAAAGCAACTTGATAACGACGCGCTTTTTCAGGATCGACCTCAACCCAAAACTCTCGCTCATTAAAGCCAGACATAGTGATAGAACCAACACCGCCAAGGTTGTTGATTTTCTTTTCTAACTGATAGGCGTAGTGCTGCAAAAACGCCGAATCTGTATTGTTACCCGCTAGGCTGACACCAAAATGGTACACATCCAAAGAAGAGGTTTTCTGTTGAGTCACTACTGGCGGCGAATCAATATCTTTCGGCAGATTACCCACTCGATCGACCGCTTGTTGAATGTCTCGCAAGATCACTGCAGCATCTTCACCGGGCAGATATTCTACCTCAATGAAAGAACGTCCTTCTGAAGATTCCGACGAAAAGTACGCAATACCATCCACTGAACGAAGCTCTTTCTCGATTGGATTAGTAATGTTCAATTCAATGTCTTGGGCCGTTGCACCGGGGTAGATGGTTTCGATTTCAGCAGTATCCATCGCAACATCAGGGTACTCTTGCAAATTGAGCTGCATTAACGACATAGCACCGGTTAACAGCACCATAACCGTGATGATACGAGCCAAGAACTGACGTTTGGCGAAGTATGCTAGAAAGTTCATTATTACAGCCCTTTACCTTCATTTAATACAATTTGATTCGATTTTGTTTGAGCGGTTGTCATGCTTTGCATAGAAAGGTCGGTCGAGGCATAAACCGACATACCCGGTTTAAACTGATGGCCTTGGTTGGTGATTTCTACGAGTACCGGATAGGTTGAGTTTTGCATCTCGACGCCAATGCGCTGCACGTTCGCTTCCATCTTGATTTCAGGGTTAGTTTCAGACCACACCACCACTTCCTGACCAACGGTAAAATGCTTTAAGTCATACTCACTCGCCATGAATGACAGAGTCACCTTATCGATATTGACCACTTCATAAAGTAAATCCCCCTCGCTAACCCAAGCGCCTGATTGCGCAGGTTTATTGGAGATGTAACCCGAAATTAAGGATTCAATCTGAGTGTTATCAAGATCCACTTGCGATTGTTGGTATTCAATTTTAGCGACGGAAACCGCGGCTTTGGCGCTAAGAAACTCTGCGCGCGCAGTGTCTAACTCTCCTAATGAGAGGCTGTTCTTCTTGATGAGAGCTTGATAGCGGTTGTAGGTCGCTTTGCGCAATGCGAGATCCGCCTCAGCCAGAGCTAGGTTTGCTTTGGCTTTGTTCACGCTAAACTTAAAATCATCGGCTTTTATCTGAGCCAGTATCTGTTGCTGGTTTACCGCATCACCCACTTCAAGGTTATTCATCTCAACCACACCGGGCACCTCTGCCACGACACTGTGTTTATTTAAACCTTGAACATGTCCGATTAACTCCGTTGCTTGAGTTATTGATATTTGAGTTGTGGATACTCCCAGAAGAACTGCAAGCGTGATAATTTTAGTGTTCATAATTCAACCCTCACCTATTGATGTGAACTATTGTTGAATTCGCTTTGTCGAATTAAAGTCGAAGTCGGTTCGACAATGAAAAATAATCTGATGACGTTGTATTTTTGTGCGCAACACTATCAATTAGACATAAATTCGACATAATTTTGGATAGGCTACATTTTTACTGACCGTATATTTTGGGTGGGAGCAGAGCGATGCTTGAACGCAGTCGTATTTTGGTTGTTGAAGACAATATCGAACTACAAGGCATTATTGCCGACTTCTTAGAAGTGAAAGAGGCCATTGCAGACTTCGCTTCTGATGGTGAACAAGGCTTCAAGCTTGCAATGGACAACGACTTCGACGCTATCGTTCTCGATGTAATGCTACCCAAGCTTGACGGGATGGAGGTGGCGTCTAAGTTACGTCAAAATGGTGTAACCACTCCAATATTGATGCTAACAGCATTGAATGGCCAAGAAGATCTATTAAGTAGCTTTGATTCAGGTGCCGACGACTTCGTAACCAAACCGTTCAAGTTTCCTGAATTAGAAGCTCGCCTGTCAGCACTGATAAAACGCAATAAAGGCTTAGTCGCCAAAAAGTCGTTGAGCTTTGGTGAAGTGATCATCGATGAAAAAACACATACCGCTTCAAGAAGTGGTCAATCACTCAACCTAACCCCTATCATGTTTCAGATTTTGAGAGAGTTAGTAAAAGCTCAAGGTGGCGTAGTCACTCGTGAAAGCCTAATCTACATGCTGTGGGGAGATGACATTCCAGACAAAGACGTACTCCGCAGCCATATCTACCTATTACGAAACGTGCTCGATAAACCCTTCGATTTTCCTATGCTCAAGACCATTCCTAAACACGGCTTTCAATTGATCGAGTCTAACAATGAGCCTCAATTCGCATGAAAATTCGCACAAAGCTAGGCAACTCAATTGAGGATGTCAGAATTCGCACTATGCGAACGTTTTCGGTCATCGCACTTGTCTCTTCATGCATTGTCTTTTTCGTTTTCTCGCTACGTTTAGTGTGGCAAGAAGAGGCTCAAATCGAGAATCACCTAAAATCATATAAAGGGGTAGCACAGCAGTTTTACCGCCTTCTTTCTCCAAAAGGCAGTCTCAAGCTGTCAGAAAACGTAACGGCCTACTATGGTGAGGCAGACTTTACCGACCAACTGAAAAAGCTACCGCCAATGGCGTTGGAAACGGTCGATCGACAGCGTTTTGAGATCAGGCTTTCCGAAGAAGATATTATTATTCCCGGGGTTATCGTCTACCACTTTGCTTTTGAAGACCAGGGAGAAACCATCCCGACTTACATTACTATAAGCTCATTTGATATGGACCTGTGGGACGACAGTTGGGGCGTATTGATGGCGATTTCGACTCTGTTGATGATCGGGCTGATCATAGTATTGCGGATTACACTCAAGCGAGTGTTCGACCAACTAATGGCGCCTATTTCAGAGCTCAGTACTCAACTCACTAAACTTGAATCTGACAACTTCAAAGTACCCGACCACACGGTTGATGAGTTGCAGATGCTCACCTCGCACCTCAACAGTTACTCGACAATGAAAGACAGACTTGCCAAGCAAGAGATGATGTTTGCGAAATACGCTAGCCATGAATTGAAAACACCGATCTCAATTGTTATTGGCGCAGCAGAATTACAAGCCATGAAGCCCGATGATCCTGTATTTCAAGCTAAGCAACGAGAACGTATTCTTGGAGCCGCCAATGGCATGAGTACTACTGTTGAAGTGCTACTAAATATTGTTAAGCAAGAGAACTCTTCAACAGATAAAACACTTACAGCGATTAACCAAGAATCTATCGATGTATCGAAGTACCGCGGCATGCTAACTGCTGGTGTGGAGTTAGTTCTGAATGTTGAGCCAAACACCACGCTCAACATGCCGCTACCGTTGGTGAACATGGTATTAAAGAACTACATTGAAAATGCGATTCGATTTACCACACAAGGTAAGATTATAGTGACCATCAACTCCAACACGATTTCGGTTTCAGATACTGGCTCAGGGCTGAATGATAATACAAAAACGGAACACGGCCTTGGCCTCATCATCGTGAAACGCATCGGAGACAGTTACGGCTGGACATCCACACTGATAGATAATAAAGCCCCGTCGGACACGAGCCTACATCCCACGGGCTGCACTGCGACTTTTGCTCGAAACGATGTATAAAATCTGCATCTATTCAAAAGCGATTCTTACAAGAACCTGCGTATACAAAAAAGGACATCAAATGATGTCCTTTCCCAATAAACCGAAAGCAAAAAACTAAGACTTTCCTTTCACACCGCAACCTTTAATCACTAACTGGGTGATGAACTCAGCGGCTTCTTCATAATCTTTGTCATCGATCTGCTCTTTCTGCATCACGCTGCAAATTTGCCAGCCAAAGTCGGCATAGGTTTGGGTTGCCGCCCAAATGGTAAACATCAGGTGATGCGCAGGTACATCGTCCATCAAGCCTTGTGCAGACCAGGTCGAGAATTTATCAAGGATCATCTGCGATTGCTTATACAGCTCATCGCCAATCTCTTTTGGCAACACCTTAGCGCCCGACATCACTTCATTGGCAAATACCTTAGATGCGTATGGATGGTCGCGAGAAATGATAAGCTTAGTCTGAATATACTGAGATAAAGCTTCAACAGGATCGCAGAGATCTTCAATTGGGCGAGACGCTTCCAATAATGGCTGAGTGACAGTTTCAAGCACGGCATTGTAGAGCTTATCTTTGGAACTGAAGTAATAGAATACGTTTGGTTTGGGAATGTCAGCAGCTTTAGCGATATCTGCCATTTTTGTCGCAGCGTAACCATGAGTCGCAAATTGTTCGCACGCGACTTCGATGATTAAATCTTGATTCTTTTGTCTGATCCTAGACATATTGCATCCTTTACAACTCATTACTTAAGCCATAGTAATCAACGTGCTTCATTAGTCCAGAAGATAATGCCATAACTCAACCCCAGCGCTTATCTCATCTGACGAAACACTGACAGCGTCGATAAAATCAAAATGGCCGCCTTGATGTCAGTACACCGGCGACCATTTGAACACTCTGAGATCTACTCACAACAAACGAGTTTTCAGACTACAAAATCAATATAGCCCTGAAATCATTGACATTAGTTAGCGTTGGGCCTGTCGTAAGAAGCACATCAACTTGCTTGAAGAAGTCGTAGCTGTTGTTCGCGTCAAGGTAGTCTTGCGCTTTAAGAGACTGGCTCGAACCTTGCTGCCATGTTTGAGGTGTTATCCACGCCCCTGCATTGTCTTCGACACCATCTATACCATCAGTATCGGCAGCCAGAGCAAATATATTGTCTTGACCTTTAAGTTCGTTATACAAGCTTAAAAGGAATTCACAATTTCGCCCGCCACGACCATTTCCTTTAACCGTCACCGTGGTCTCACCACCTGAAAGCAGCACGCAAGGCGTCTCGAATGGATGTTTATTATTAGCAACTTGTTTGGCCAAAGCAGCATGAACCTTCGCCACTTCTCGCGCTTCTCCTTCAATACAGTCACTCAATACGTAAGCGGGAATCCCCAAACCTTCAGCTTCTGCAGCGGCAGATTCTAATGCTGACATTGGAGTAGCGATAATATGATGCTCTGCATTCTTCCAACACACATCATCCGGCTTAACGGTCTCTGACTCAGGGTTATTGAGCCATTCAAATGCCGAGCGTGGTGTTTCAATTTGGTAGCGTTCTAAGATTGCCATTGCATCAAAACGAGTGGTGGTGTCAGGTACGGTTGGGCCAGAGGCAATCACACTAATATCGTCTCCCGGCACATCAGATATTGCCAAAGACACAACTCTTGCTGGGTAGGCGGCTTTGGCAAGTCGACCACCTTTGATTGAAGATAAATGCTTACGAACGCAATTCATCTCATCAATGGCTGCACCCGACTTAAGCAGCGCTTTATTGATTTGTTGCTTCTCTGCCAAACTGATATCGCCACCCGGTAGACTCAATAGAGCGGAGCCTCCACCCGACAACAAGCAGATCACCGTGTCATCGGCGCTAAGATCATTGACGAGTTGCAACATACGTTGACTCACTTCTAAACCCATCGCGTCTGGAACTGGGTGCGCCGCTTCGATCACCTCAATGTGTTCGCAAGGAGCCGTGTGCTCATAGCGAGTCACGACCAAACCTTCAAGGTCACGCAGTGCAAGATCTTGTTGCTTCTTTGTTTGCCATACGGCTTCAAGCTCCGCCGCCATTGACGCTGCAGCTTTTCCCGCTCCGATCACGACAGTGCGCCCAGCTTGATTAGCAGAGCGATAAAAAATGTCTTGAGGTAGAAAAGGTTCGATGTGATTTTTTGGTAATGCCTCATTTACAGCACTTGAGAAAAGGGTTTGCAGAAACTGCTTAGCATCAATGTCCATCAGCCACTCCTTAGTTGACGGAGAAAAAAAGAACCCCGATACAAGGCGAAAGGGTGCCTGCTAAGATTAAGTTGGAAAGGAACAACTTCAACCTCTGCCTCGTATCAGGAACGCGTATAAAAGGAGACGAAACTACGCGATTTATAAACAAACTGTTTGAAACTGGTGGACTCACACATCGCAGTTCTGTCGAGGCGCAAAGTAGATTCACAATTCGACATTACATGTAATGGCAGCCCAGGTTCATTGGCCTTAACCCTACTGAAGCGACAAAGCTTTACAACAAAGCTACTACAGCGACAAAAACCAATGAATTGAGACGGATTAATCGTTACGGATATTAGCGAATTGAGTGGTCAGAACGCTTCTCTATCGCTTGAATCAGCGCAGAGTGATCCCAGCCTTCACCGCCCATTTCGGCACACTCTCCAAACAACTCTTGAGCGTTAGCCGTATTCGGTAGTGCGACACCTAACTCTTGTGCGCCCGTTAGCGCAAGGTTCAGGTCTTTCTGGTGAAGCGAGATTCTAAAACCTGGGTCAAATGTGCCTTCAACCATACGTTCGCCATGAACTTCCAGGATCTTAGAGTTAGCAAAGCCACCCAATAGTGCCTGACGTACACGAGCTGGATCAGCACCGGCTTTTGAGGCAAATACCAAGGCTTCAGATACCGCTTCGATATTCAGTGCAACTATGATCTGGTTAGCAACCTTACACGTTTGGCCAGCACCGTTATCACCCACCAGCGTGATGTTCTTACCCATGATTTCGAATAGCGGACGAGCTTTGTCAAAGGCGTCTTGCTCGCCACCAACCATAATGGTCAGTGCGGCATTGATAGCACCTACTTCACCACCCGATACCGGAGCATCTAGGTAAGAAGCACCACCTTCATTGATACGAGCTGCAATTGCTTTGGTCGCGATAGGTGAAATTGAACTCATATCGATAACCAGTTTTCCAGTCGCACCGCCCGCGGCTAGGCCTTGCTCTACTCCGTTGTTACCAAACAGTACGTCTTCAACTTGAGGTGTGTTTGGCACCATTAGGATAATGACATCCGCCGCCTCTGCCGCTTCCGCCGGGGAATGACAAACTGTTGCGCCCGCTGCGACCAGATCGGCAGGTGCTTCATTGAAGTGGTCTGATAGAAAGATATCGTGGCCCGCTTTTTGTAGGTTACTCGCCATCGGTTTACCCATGATGCCAGTACCGATAAATGCAATTTTAGACATGTTGTTCTCCTTAACGTTTGAGGGTTACCAGACGGAATTAACGGTACTGGTGTAGCCAACCAAGGCCTTCTGTAGTCGTTGTTTTTGGCTTGTACTCGCAGCCAACCCAGCCTTGATAGCCAAGCTCATCAAGGTAATTGAGCACGAATGGGTAATTGATTTCTCCCGTCCCCGGTTCGTGTCGGCCTGGATTATCAGCTAGTTGAACGTGTGCGATTTGGCCAATGTTCTGTTGCATGGTCGGCGTTAAGTCGCCTTCCATAATTTGCATGTGATAAATGTCGTATTGGATAGAAAGGTTATCGCTCCCTACCTCTTTAATGATCGCTTTGGCTTGCTCAGTGGTATTTAAGAAGAAGCCCGGAATATCACGCGTGTTGATCGCTTCAACCACTAGGCTGATCCCTTCTGCTGCTAGCGCGTTCGCCGCGTAATGCAGGTTAATCACAAACGCCGATTGGGCGTCATGTTGGGTAACACCTTGCGGAACTATCCCAGCCAAACAATTCACTTGGGTACAACCGAGCGCTTTAGCGTAAGCAATCGCCTTAGGCACACCCGCTTGAAACTCTTCAACTCGTGCGGGGTCGACCGCGATACCACGATCACCGGCGTCCCAATCGCCTGCTGGTAGGTTAAATAGCACTTGTTCTAAATTATTAGCGACAAGCTTTTCTTTAATTTTGTCTGCCTCAAAGGCATACGGGAAAAGGTACTCCACGCCCTGAAAGCCCGCTTCTGCTGCGGCTTCAAAGCGATCCATAAAATCAACTTCCGTGAATAACATTGACAAGTTTGCTGCAAATTTTGCCATGACTCTGTCCTTACTCTTTATTTGGTGAAGCTCTGGTTATTAGGTAAAGAAACCGTTATTTATTGAAACTATGACTGCTTAGTGAAGCTACGGTTACTTAATGAAGCTCCCATCTCTTGGATCTTCTCCGTTGAGCCAAGCTTTGGCTCAACGGGTACACGTACAACAAAGCTACTTGTATGCAAGCGCTGTCGGGGCATCGCCGCGGCTTTCGGCAAGCGGTTCGAATTCATTGATGGCATTGATCTCGACGCCCATTGCTATGTTGGTTACTCGCTCAAGAATTAGCTCAACAACAACTGGGACTTTATGCTTATTCATCAGCTCTTTTGCTTGCTCAAACGCAGCAGCAATTTGCTCAGGCTCACGAACTCGAATCGCTTTACAACCTAAACCTTCCACAACCGCTACATGGTCAACTCCGTAGCCTTCAAGCTCAGGTGCATTCTGGTTATCAAACGCCAGTTGTACACAATAATCGATATCAAATTGGCGCTGTGCTTGGCGAATCAAACCTAGGTATGAGTTGTTCACCAACACATGAATGTATGGCAAGTTGAATTGAGCACCTACCGCCAGTTCTTCGATCATGAATTGGAAATCATAATCACCAGAGATAGCGACAATATCGCGATCCGGATCAGCCGCACGTACACCCAATGCCGCAGGTGTTGTCCAACCTAGAGGGCCAGCCTGACCACAGTTGATCCAGTTACGTGGCTTATAAACATGCAGGAATTGAGCAGCAGCAATTTGCGACAAACCAATGGTGCTTACATAGCAAGTGTCACGACCAAATGCCTTGTTCATCTCTTCATAAACACGCATTGGTTTCATTGGTGCTTCATCGAAATTGGTTTTACGCAGCATGGTCGATTTTCGTTCCTGACACTCACTTGCCCAAGCATTTCGGTTTGGCAGTTTGCCTGCATCACGCCACTCTTGAGCAACTTCAACCATTAATTCAAGTGCTGCTTTCGCATCAGAAACAATACCTAAATCAGGACAGAACACTCGACCGATTTGGGTCGGTTCAATATCAACGTGTACAAACTTGCGCCCTTCGGTGTAAACATCGACAGAGCCGGTATGACGGTTTGCCCAGCGGTTACCTACACCAAATACAAAATCAGAGTTGAGCATGGTTTCGTTGCCGTAACGGTGAGAGGTTTGTAGCCCCACCATGCCGGCCATCAATTCATGATCATCTGGGATAGAACCCCAGCCCATCAAGGTTGGGATAACCGGTACACCCGTGATTTCTGCAAACTGCTGCAGCAACTCAGATGCGCCTGCGTTAATTACGCCACCACCAGATACAATCAGCGGCTTGTCAGATTGAGACATCATGGTTAGTGCTTTCTCAACTTGCGCACGTGTTGCTTGTGGCTTATACGGTTCTAGCGGTTCATAGGTATCAATATCAAACTCAATTTCAGCCAACTGAACATCGATAGGCAGGTCAATCAGAATAGGACCAGGACGACCCGAACGCATTAAATGAAACGCTTTTTGGAATGCGCGTGGCACTTGTGCAGGTTCCAGTACCGTGGTTGCCCACTTTGTTACTGGCTTAGCGATAGATTCAATGTCGACCGCTTGAAAATCTTCTTTATGAAGACGAGCACGTGGCGCTTGGCCTGTGATACATAGAATTGGAATCGAATCTGCAGATGCAGAATAAAGACCCGTGATCATATCCGTGCCCGCAGGACCAGAGGTACCAATACACACACCAATATTGCCTTGATTGGTACGCGTGTACCCTTCAGCCATATGGGATGCACCCTCTACGTGACGAGCTAAGACGTGGTCGATTCCTCCGAGCTTTTTCATAGCCGCATACATAGGGTTTATTGCTGCGCCGGGAACACCAAATGCGATGTCTACGCCTTCACGTTTAAGCACTTCTACCGCTGCTTCAATCGCTTTCATAATTGCCATTCGAACCTCCAGTTCAGATTGTATACAATTAAACTAACTTTTGTACACTATGAATCATCCTCAGCATTTATCAACCCCAGATTGAAACATTTTTGTTACATCAACCTATCCTCTTGAACAGCAAACAAGCCTGAAAAGCTTACAATTCATTGCTTTACATAAAATATCTTTACGTAAAAATAAATTACAAAAAGATTAAATGATAAATAAATGTTAAATACCCTTTGCTTGTTTACAATTTATGCAATATAAATATCCTTAAAAAGAGCATTTTGTATACAAAGTGGCATCGTATTGTTTAAAGGAGACAACAATGATGAATGACGTAAAAGAGAGAGAAGAAGTACAGTGTATGCAGGTACTCGGGAATATGGACAACTCCGAGTACAAAGAGATCTTGTCTAAAGATGCATTAAAATTCTTAGAAGCTCTCGTGAATAAGTTTGGAGATCGCCGTCATGCCCTGCTAAATGACCGCGACATAAAACAGGCTAAATACGACGAGGGTGAGTTACCCAATTTCAGAAAAGACACTATCTCTATTCGCCAGAATAAAGAATGGAAAGTGGCAACACCACCACCAGAGCTACTGGATCGCCGCGTAGAGATCACCGGCCCAATAGAGCGCAAGATGGTGATTAACGCTCTGAACTCAGGAGCAAAAGTCTTCATGTGCTGCTTTGAGGATGCGTCTTCCCCAACTTGGGCCAATATGGTCGAAGGGCAAATCAACCTTAGAGACGCCAACCTCGGTACCATTAGTTACTTCGATGAAAAGAAGCAAAAGAATTACCAGTTAAATAACGATCCAGCGCTACTGATTGCTCGTCCACGTGGTATTCATTTACCAGAGCAGTCCATCCAATTCAACAATCAGCCTATCGGTGGTTGCCTGATGGACTTCGCTTTGTACTTTTTCCATAACTACCAATCACGCGCACAACAAGGTTTAGGGGTTTATTACTACATTCCAAAACTTGAAAGCATGGAAGAAGCACAGTGGTGGGACGACATTTTTAGCTTCACCGAAAACTATTTCCACGTACCAAAAGGCACCATTCGCGCGACCGTTTTGATTGAAACGCTTCCTGCTGTATTCCAGATGGAAGAGATTTTGTATGCCATGCGTGATCATATCGTAGCGATGAACTGCGGCCGCTGGGACTACATCTTCAGCTACATCAAAACGCTGAAGAACCATAAAGACCGCATCCTGCCTGACCGTCATGGGATCGGGATGGATCAAGAGTTTCTTAACGCGTATAGCCAACTGTTGGTTCGCACTTGTCACGCACGCGGTGCTCTGGCAATGGGCGGTATGTCAGCCTTCATTCCAGCAAAAGATCCTCAAGAGATGGAGTGTGTAACTGCCAAAGTTATCGAAGACAAGCAAAGAGAATCTCAAAATGGTCACGATGGCACGTGGGTAGCGCATCCAGCATTGGTTGATTTAGCAATGTCGATCTTTGATAAACACCTTGATGGCAAAGTAAACCAAATGGATTTCCAAAGCCCTGAGCATGTGATCAACGCAGACACGCTATTGAAACCTTGTGAAGGAAGCCGCGACGAAGCGGGCGTACGTAAAAACATACGCATCGCGCTTTATTACATTGAAGCTTGGATCCAAGGCTACGGTTGTGTACCTATCTACGGTTTGATGGAAGATGCCGCAACCGCTGAGATCTCAAGAGCCAACATCTGGCAATGGATCCACCACGGAGTCACACTTGATGACGGCCAAACTTTTACCAAACAACTGTTCCACTCTTGGCTTTACCAAGAGCTAGACACGATAAAACATGAAGTCGGAGACTCGCGTTATGCAGCTGGTCGATTTGAAGAGACAGCCGATCTTTTCTATCAACTTTCTACAGCCGATGAGTTCGCTGCCTTCCTAACTTTACCCAGCTATGGGCTACTACAAGAGTCCAGTTAGGACTCTTGTACCAAGTTGAATCCGTCAATGGTATTCACGAACATGAGTAGCAATTGGCTGACTGAGCTTGGTACATATGCCCCTTGAAAAACTAGGAGATAACATGGGAAGTTTGACTCTACAACAAGCGTTAACCATCATAGATGGAACCTTAAAAGCAGGAAACAAGATCCACACCGAGCCTTTGACGGTCGCCGTCTTAGACAGTGGTGGCAAGTTGATTTCTTTGCAACGTCAAGACGGCTCTAGCATGATGCGACCAGACATCGCTATCGCTAAAGCATGGGGAGCCCTCGCACTGGGTTGTTCCTCTAGAAAACTCGCCCAAGATGCTGACACCAGACCAGCATTTATCTCCGCCGTAAACGTACTCGCACACGGTAATATGGTGCCAGTACCAGGGGGCTTACTGATTCGAGACAAGGATAAAACGGTACTCGGTGCTATTGGGGTAAGTGGTGACATTTCAGATATAGACGAAAGCTGCGCCATCAATGGTATAGGGTGCGCGGAACTGTTCAGTGATGAAATGCTGCAAGCTTAATTCACCAGTTAGCCGTTCTTAAGTTCTTAAGTTCTTAAGTTCTTAAACGACAAAAACCGAAGCCAGTCAGCTTCGGTTTTTATTATTCGTAGGACATCAATCTGCATCAATGAAATTAACGAACAAAAGCCACTAAGCGCGCCCATTTCGTGTCTTGCTTCAGCTTGTTAGACAGCCAGTAATCAACACTAAACGATCCTGCACCAAGTACAGCTAAAGCAAGATACCCGCCAGCAACAGAGACGTTTTTGTAGAAATGAATCATTTGACCCGATGAACTTGGGTCGAAGTGAAACATAACACCAGAGACTAAAGAGAAAAACGCAATCGACAACGCAGTAAAGCGAGTCATAAACCCAGCTAAAATCGCTAGTCCACCGCCAAGTTCTAGTAAAATAACCAAAGGCAACAAGTGAGCGCTGACTCCTTGAGAAGCCATGTATCCCGCCGTTCCTTCATAGCTAAATAGCTTTCCCCAACCCGCTTGAATAAACAAGTAAGCCAATAAAATACGAGCGAAAAAAGTCAGTGTATCGTTCCATCTGGTGTTCATAGTTCTAAGCCTTGATAAGTTTCATTGCCGATAGGTTATTCGACTTAGCATTGAGATGATAACGAGAAAAATAGAACAACTTGTTTGAAATTTTAGTAGACATACTCGCATACAAATTACTGACTAAATCCGAAGATTCAACAACCTCAATGCTGTTACCATTAGCTTAAATTCATCGAAACACTTGCTTGATTTTATGAAGACTCTGAAGAAGACACTGCCGCTCGACACCTTACAAATATTGGATGTTCTACAACGTGAAGGGACTTACTCGTCAGCCTCTGCGCACCTCAATCGATCCGTTTCTGCATTGAGCTATCAAATTCAAAAGTTGGAAGACGAACTCGGCATCTTGATCTTAGATCGATCAGGACACAGAGCCGTGTTTACCCAGGTAGGACAAATGTTGGTGGAAAATGGCCGACAGCTGCTAGCGGGATCAGATGAACTCATAAACCAAGTACAACGTTTCTCCAGTGGTTGGGAAAGCGAACTGTTTGTTTCTTATGACGGCATTATCGGACAAGATATTGCGTTGTCATTAATCGCTGATATGGCAACGGAGTGCAGCACGCAACTGTACGTCCAAGAGGATATATTGTCGGGCGGTTGGGAGGCATTAATCTCAGGAAAAGCGGATATTCTCATCTCATCAATGCCCAATATCGAGCTACCGAATACCGTAAACAGTAAAACCATCGGCAGTGTAGAAATGATCTGGGTAGCTGCGAAAAATGCCTCCATCTTAAACGAATCAAATCCACTCAGTGAATCCACACGACGTGAACACACAATCATCGCGGTTGCCGATACCGCTAAGTCAGCGCCTAAAATCACCAAAAACATCTTACTAAACCAAAAAACCAGTACGGTCAGTTCAATGAGTAGTAAGTTAACGGCAATTCAACGTAACCTTGGTATAGGCACTCTGCCTAAACAGCTTATAACCGCCGAGTTAGAAGCCGGAAGTTTAGTGGAAATTGGCCACGCAAGAACCGTTGATATCGTGCTCGCGTGGCAAATAGGCAATATGGGGAAAGCAAAAACACTCGCTTTAAAAAAGTTAGAGAAGTGCTGGAGAGCGTCGGCTCAAACTCACTAGCTTGCTCCTAGCTAGGCACTTCGAAAAGTCTATTTATCTCGTCCGATAAATCGACTTTGTTGGACACTCTCTCCTTGAGGTGTGGTTGCTTCAAATCGGTACACCCTCGGGATATTTCCCTTGTAGAAAAATGCTTGTCCTTTGTCTGATGTTTCTGTCACTTGTTGCCCACGAATATTGGTGGTGACCTGAGCGTTAGGAACGCGTTCTCCATCTTGATAAACCGTGACGACGACGCCATTGGTTTGTTCGTTGATCGACATTTTCAATTCTGCATGAGATGCAAATGACGTCACTAGTAGTGCTGCGCTAAGGGCTATTTTAAGTTTCATTTCAGTAATCTCTGTATTGTGGGAATACGAGAAATATACTGATGGGTGGCATCTATTGATAACGGGAAGTCTTAAATAGGATGTCCTAAAATATTGAATTACATCGATGGAACTTGTTCGGTTTTCTGGCTTAGTGCCGTTCCCAAATTAACCGATACTAAATAGCACGACACCAAATTGAAGACACAAAAAAACCGAAGCTCATCACTTCGGTTTTCAAATCAAACTCAGCTCGTTCAATTCACTAAGTTCAGCAAGCAGATTACTCGTAAGCACTCAACCATGTTTTTAGCAATTGGTTTGTGTTCTTCTTCTGGCTCGCAGACAGAGATTTAACCAGCTTTTTCTGCATTTCGACATGTTCAGTCATCATTTGGTCAATCAGAATCAGACCATCTTTGGTTAGCTGAACGCTCACGCTACGTCTGTCTTCTTTACTGTGCTCACGACTGATCAGCCCTTTGGCTTCTAGCTTATCAAGGCGATTGGTCATCGCACCTGATGTCAGCATCATCGAACCTATCAGCTCTGAGGGAGTGAGTCGGTAAGGCTTTCCAGAACGTCGCAAGGTGGCTAGCACATCAAACTCACCGAGTTTCATGTCGTATTTTTTATGAAGCTCGGCAACCTGAGTCTCCATATACTTGGCAATACGCATAATCCGGCCCATCATTGCCATAGGCTCAGTTTCTAGCTCAGGCTTTTCCTTTGCCCATTGCTCTACTACGCGGTCGATAGCATCCATTTGCAATCTCGCTCCGTTATTAGTCTTGAATACTTCAAACTAGTTTAACATAAAGATACTTTACAACCACTAGTTCTCAGTATACAGTTCACACAATAGTTATCTTAACGTAAAGATATTTTAAATGAATATATTATTAGCAATGATCCCCGCGTTCTTTTGGGG
The DNA here is from genome assembly GCF_014879975.1 of Vibrio bathopelagicus. Taxonomy (NCBI): domain Bacteria; kingdom Pseudomonadati; phylum Pseudomonadota; class Gammaproteobacteria; order Vibrionales; family Vibrionaceae; genus Vibrio; species Vibrio bathopelagicus. The sequence goes on from NZ_CP062501.1 coordinate 1,957,507, forward strand.
AACAACCTATGCAGTGACGCAATTTACGCTACAGGAGTGGCCACCATTATTACTCGGTGCTTTGCGTGCATTACCTGCTGGTTTGTTATTGCTAGCAGTAAAGCCGACACTGCCTAAAAAAGGCGAGTGGCAGATAATTTTCACATTGGGCCTTATCAATATTGCGACCTTCTTTGGCCTGATCTTTGTGATGGCACTAACGCTGCCTTCGGCAATTTCTGGTGTGGGTATGATCTCAGTGCCTGTGTTCGCGATGATCTTCCATTGGGTAGTGAAAAAGCAGCGCCCGCATCTAATTCAAGCCCTGTCTGGTATTGGCTTGATCACCTTAGCGTGGATACTGTTCAATCCGAGTCAGATATCTTTGGATCCAATCGGTTTAGGCGCCATGTTCGCCGCTATCATGTGTATCATCATTGGCAGCAGCATTACCAAATCACTGGGTAACCGCATGCACTGGTGGAAGGTATTAACGTGGCAGTTGATTTTGGGTGGTACGATTTTGTCTGTCGCTTCTGGCGTTCACGCGTACATCGACCCTCAACCTTATGTTAATGCCGTTACCCATTTCGATTCTCGTAACGCGATGGGGCTAATGTGGGTGATTGGATTGAACACGGCACTCGGTTACAGCATGTACGTGTGGTTACTACAACGTATGTCTGTGGTTGATTTCACTTTCGGTGGCATCGCCAACCCTGTTGCCGGCATCGTTACCGGAATGCTATTGATGGGTGAATCATTTACTCCAGTCCAATATTCGCTAATGACAGGTATGATCGTAATGTCGCTGCTACCGCAACTCATCCTTGCAATCCGACAACCCAAAACGATCAAACCCGTGACTCAATAAGAGTAAGTGACTCCAATAAACCCGCCCAGTGCGGGTTTTATTTTATTGGCGTCACACCTATGCGAAATATCTATTTGTCCTAGACCGAACACCATCTTATTATTAAATAATGATAAAACTTGGGCTCTCAATATGGCAAAAGACCTATTTTCTAGTTTGGATTTAAATCTACTACGAACTTTTATTATCCTGCATCAAGAACGAAATATGCGGAAAGCCTCCGAGCGCCTATTCGTATCTCAGCCAGCGATAAGTAAAGCCCTCCAACGATTGCGTGACCATTTCGATGATGAGCTCTTTGTGAAGACTCACCATGGATTACGAGCAACAGAACATGCCAACATGCTAGCCGAAAGTATTTCACCTATCTTGGATGAGCTCTCGTCAGCACTCAATAACAGTAATGAGTTCGATCCAGGTGAACTTCGTGGGCCTCTAAAGTTAGCACTATCGCCATTTCTGCTTAGTTCACTATCCAGTAAGTTATTCAACGCAATCCGCTCTCAAGCTCCACATGTTCAAGTGCAGTTATTAAACTGGTCTAAAACAACAATGGCTGACATCATTAATGATGAGATACTGATTGGTTTCAATTATGAAATTAACCACGCTCCCAAAGAACTATTACAGCAACCGATAGCCCAAGACAGCTTTAAAGGTTATTTAAGAGAAGGCCACCCTTACAAAAAAGACTCCATTGAAGTTAAAGATGGCGTCAAATTTGAATTAGCGACTATCATTGCTATTGACTGGAACTCCCATCAAACGCTTGCTGAAAAAATTCTGAAAATCAAAGGTCTTGAAGCAAGAATTGGCTTTCGTTCGGAACTGCCATCAGCAGTTATCGATGTCGTACAAAACTCCGATATGATGTTTCCTGCCTCTAAATTTTTAGGCATCGAAAAGAAAACGTCTTTACGAGCAATCGACATCCTTTTTGATAATCGAGATATCAACCCTGTCGTGTGTGCTTACTTCCACCACAAGAATCGTAACAGCCCTACTACCCTATGGCTTAAGAAGATACTGGATAACCTACTCAATAATAACCAGTAGTTATCAGCGTCTTTACTTTCCTTTATTAATAACTAAACGTTAATGCCTCTATTCCTTTAAGGGATTAGAGGCTTTTTTGTTCAATCCATATACTTCTCTCATCGGCTAGGAACGCCACATAACACTGCAAGAAGCAACCTTTGTTCCTATACAATATTTGAGAGTAAACCATGAAACTAAAATTACTAAGTACTGCTATTGCCGCGACATTCCTTGCTGGCTGCTCTTCTTCAGGAAGTAGTGATAATGGTACAACACCTGGACCACAAGTTGGCGTAGCTGATGTTGTTTACAACGAAGACCTAAATACTGCTTACATCATTGGTGATGAAGGAAACAACGCAGTCGTTATTGGCGATGGTCAAGGTAACGCGGTAGTAACCGTGAATGGCGAAATATTCACTATACAAGGTGATGTTGTTGTAAACGCTAATGGTGATATTGTGGGTACAGTTGTCACAGACGATGGTATTGCTACAGTTTATATCAACGATAAATCATATACTTTAGCTGTTGAAAACGGCCGATTAATCATCGAAGGCTCAGAGCTAGACCCAGAGTTCGGCGATGACGAGTGGGGGCCTTCTGCTGGCAATGAATTCTTTGCTAATTACATGATTGTAGACGAACTTGGAATGCCAGTAGCACTTATCGAAGGTGACAATGGGAACTACATGTGGGTTATCAAAGGTGATGATGCCTACTTCCTTAACATCAACGGTTCAGATGCAAAACCAACCCACAAAATCGTAGATGGTGAAGTGTTAACTATGTCTGGTGAGAGCACCGGGATCACAGTTGAAACTCATCGAACTGAAGGCCAAATCACCCATTTAACATTCAACACTCCCCGCGGTGAAGAAATCGTCATCCGCCATGAAGATGGTCGATTAGTTGCGACTGTATTCGGTCACGGTCACGAACACGAAGGGCCTGATTCAGCACCAACTTACGGCGACATAGATGACGTTCTAGGTACAACTATCATTACTCTAGACAACGGTGAGACCCTAATTTTAAAAGATGGTGTTTTATATCATCCAAGTTCCGATAGTGGAGCTGTGTTCAATGCTGACGGTACAATCACTAATATGGATGGCGAAGTTATCGCTCGCGCCGAAATGCAAGAGGTCGGTTTTGTTGTGAGCTTAGAAAATGGCGCAGAAATTACGTTCCGTAATGATAACGGACGTCTTTTCGCTGCAATTACTGGCAAACCAAATGTCGAGAACCCAATTGAACGCCCTGCACCTATCAACCCTATTGAAGGTGAAGCGTCTATAGAATTACCTACGATTGGCTTTGACTTAGAAGACGATATTCTAACTGTAACTCTCTTAGATGGCACTGAAGTAATGATCAAAGATAATGGAATTGCAGGTGGCACAATTATCGGACCAGAAGGGAAAATGTCGGTTTCAAAGGCGACTATGGATGCATACAAAGAGGCTGCAGATTTACTAACCATTGATGAGCAAAAATCACTCGTCGCCGTATTCTTAGTGAACCAAAGTGGTGATGCTATTGATAACGATGCACGCCTAGCTTTATGGCAAACTCAAAAAGACTCGACTTTAGCGTGGGCTAAGCAATCACCTGAAAACACAGCTAAAATGCTACATATCATTGCTATTGAAGTTGACGAATTAGGCAAGGACCCATACTCACTAGGTTACTACCTGTTGACTGGCAAAAAACAAAGCATAGATGACATCAAAGACATTGCACAGGAAAAAGTAAGAGGCCTTTCAGATCTTCAAAAGCAGGAGCTTAAACAAAAAATTCAATCTCTTTCTCAAGAACAACGTCAGCAAATTAAACAAGCAGTCAAAGACCGCGCTAGCCGTAGCTAATAAAAAATAATAAATATAAAAGCAAAGGAGCCGCTTATTAGCGGCTCCTTTTTATTTGAGAGTTGAGAACACGATGAAACGACTACTAATCACTTTACTGATGCCCTTTGCTGTATGTGCAAACGATCATCAACTTCAAACTTTAAACTACCACGAACCAAGCTTGAGCTTTCAAACCGCTAAGGCTGGTGATAATTGGATAGGGACAGTATCTGGGGTAATTCAAGCGACTGAAGAGATCAATATTAGTGCAGAAATAGATTCTGAGGGCTACTTGGAAATTGGCACTGGCTACGGCTTAATGCTTGGCAACTTTTACACTGAAGCTTTCGTGAGTTATGGCCGAGCAGACCTTATCGATATCTACGATATCGGCTTATTTAGTGGAACCGCCATCACGAACAATATTATGGTGTTTGCGAACACATCGCATGAATGGCGCGATGTTTCTTTATCCCTCATAGATATGACAGATAGAGAATGGAAAAACACTATCGGGACAAGTTACTCTCCCACAGAGTTTATGAACTTTTCCTATTCATTCAGCCATGACCGTCAACTAACGGGTTCAAAAGGTTATTACAACAGCCAAGACGTCACGTTTACCCTGAAGCCTAAATGGGTTGAGCCTTATGTGAAATATACCTTTGGTCAAAAGCGCGTTAGTCCAGGAGATGTATTTCGTTCAGATGGCAGTGTCGAACTAGGTTTCAATCTGCGTTTTTAAGTTTACCGTTTCGTGTGGTAGCTCTCTCCCCTTTACGATCAGTTTGAGTAAAGGGGGCTTTTTGCTCTAGATAACCATCCATCGATTTTCCTCTCCACGGTTTCACAATAAATAATTACACACTCTCATTTTTGAGCCTGCAGCGTATCAGATATGTTTTTTCGACTAACATAAAGTAAGCGCATCGAAACAAAACTGAAAGGTGGCATCATGATTAAGTCGAAGCTGAAAGCAATAGCGTTAGCGAGCAGTATATTTATCTCACACCAAGTACTGGCGACTGAAAACTACAATACCGATATTCCACTAAGCATCATGACTCCAGATACGGTGCAAACGAGCATCGGTGAATTGAACTTTAAAGATGGTGCACCAACTCCTGAAACCGCCCAAAAGCTCTATGACAACCTAGACACGCTTCGTTCAACAGAAGTTTTCCTCAATGCAATTCCAATGGCTTCAATTGAAGCACTTCGTATTGGACATACTGAGATTGGGTCAACATCATCAAACCAAGTGGTGGTTTTCGATAACCTGATGGATTCGAATCCTCTTTTTTTAACGGGCAACACCGATACCGTTTATGCTTCGGTGTTCCTAGACCTTGAGAAAGATGGCCCAACCGTCATTGAAGTGCCTGAAGGTATGGGGCCGACAACCGTCAATGATGCATTCTTTCGCTTTGTAACCGACTTAGGCATTGTCGGACCTGACAAAGGTAAAGGGGGTAAGTACCTGATTCTACCTCCAGGCTATAAAGGTGAAGTGCCAGAAGGCTACTTCGTTTCGCAATCCACCAGCTACACCAACTGGTTCATCGCTCGCGGATTCCTGAAAGATGGTAAAACCGATGCTGCAGTGAAAGCATATAAAGAAAAGCTTAAGATCTACCCACTAGCGAAGAAAGATGATCAGCCGAAAATGGAGTTCATCTCCGGTAGTGGTAAACCGTTCAATACCATTCATGCGAACGACGAGCATTTCTACAAAGAGATCAAAACCGTATTGGATAAAGAGCCAATCTCGTTTATCGACCCAGAACTTCGCGGATTAATGTCGAGTATTGGTATTCAAAAGAACAAACCTTTTGCTCCAGATGAACGCATGCAAAAGCTAATGAAAGATGGTGTCGCAATCGGTAACGCAACAGCAAGATCACTGTACTTCCAACCAAGAGACAAGAAGGCTTACATTTATGAAGATCGCCTATGGAAGACAGCGTTTATCGGTAAAGATTACCAATGGCTAGTGGATAAAGGTGAAGGCGGACGCAACCTAGATGCACGCTCTTATTTCTTCTATGTTGCAACGGTGAATACGCCAGCAATGGCCCTCAAGCTTATCGAAAAAGGCTCTCAATATGCGCTGATCGACCAAGAGAAAGGCGGTGAATACTTCGATGGAGGTAAGCACTATAAGTTGAATATTCCAGCGAATGTACCAGCAAAAAACTTCTGGTCAGTTGTGGCTTACGACACGCAAACACGTTCAGAGCTGCAAACCAGTCAACCGCTGCCAAGTAAGAATAACCAGCGTGATGATTTTATTGAAAATGAAGATGGCTCGGTGGATTTGTACTTTGGCCCTACCGCTCCAAAAGGAAAAGAAGCTAACTGGATAGAAACCGTTCCGGGCAAAGGTTGGTTTACCGTGCTAAGACTCTATGGCCCACAAGAAGCATGGTATGACAAGACATGGAAACCAAGCGACATTGAAGAGGTAAAGCTTTAACACGAAGCCTACATCGTTAATCGAGCTGTAAATCTTAAACAAAAACGCGCCTTAATTGGCGCGTTTTTTCATTGTTAACTGTTTTTCAAACTGTCACTTAAGATCTGCTCTATGCGTTTCACTATTGGATGCTGATAACAAGCACGGTGATACTGAATACCAACATCGAAAGTGACCGTTTCTCCATTGAACAGCACTGGCCGTTTACTGAGCCCGCTTGGTATGGAGGCCGAATCCATGTCAAAGCCAACAAACACATACTGGCTCACCTGAACACATTCCAACGCAGAGAAGACCGATGCAACGGTCAGCTTTTGCTGCAACACCAATCCTGTGCGTTTTTTCAAACGCTCGTAATATGAGTTGCCGTCCAATGACCCCATAGACACACGAACCGTATCAAAGGTTTCTAGTTGCGTGAGGTCGATGGTTTCATTTTTGGCTAAAGGGTGTGCATCTGCCACATAAGCGAACAAGTCTAGCGAACCGACTTTACGCTCCACAATGCGATCATTAAGTTCATTGGGATAACCCGAAACACCAATCGCTAAAGTACCAGCCTTCGGAAACTCTACTCCATCTAGAGACCAGTCCATCATCGATATTTTGGGCTTAGACTCCTCGTTGGTTAGCCCTTGCAACAAGGGAACCGTAAACAGTGTGCTCAAAGGGTTGGCTGCATGAAAAACATATTCAATATTCGAATCGGTACCAATAAACGACTGCGATATTTGCTGAGCTTGCTCTAACTTTTCTAGCGGTTCTTTCACCACCAGCATCAATTGAGTAGTGAACAAGGTCGGTGCATAAATACCTTTAGTCGCGATGAATAATTCATTCGCAAACAAGTCTCGACCTTCCGCCAAATGACGATTAAACGTCGCTCGACTAATATCCAAGATATGGCACACCTTCGCCTGAGACTGTTGCTCATACAGCAGATCCAAAAATCGATACAGATTTAGGTCGATTGTGTTTTTCAAATGCCCTACCTCATTTCCATGCTATGTCGTTCTTTGTTCAGTATGAACGTGAACAAAATAAACCTTCAACACTCAATGCGATAACTTTGCTGCCAGTAGTGTTTTTCATGTAAGTTTTCCTAAAAGCGTGTCGGTACACCAAACTTCATCGCAAGAAATAGGTAAGTTATTAATAGAAATAGCCCCTTTATCAAAAATTGCATAAAGGGGCATTTTGCTTCGTATAATGCTCTTTCATACCAGATAGAAAAGCAGCAATCGGCTTAAATCAATTTCGCAGCTTCGGCTTCAATTTCGACTTTCCACCGCTCATCAAAGAGTCCATGGACAAACAGTAAAGTCGTTGGGAGGCCACCAACATCAAAAGGTATTCGCTGCTTTGCAGCTTGATAGTCAGGCATATCACTCCGATCAACTAAATACAGCCTTACACTGATTAAATCTTCCATATCCATTTGGTTTGCTTGAAGTACGCCTCTCAGGTTTTTCCAAGCGAGTACAATCTGTTCTTCCGTACTTTCAGCAACCATACCTTCGCCATCAATCCCTAGTTGCCCAGCAATGTGTAACCGCGTTGAACCAGCTGGAATCAACGCACATTGATGATAATTGGCGGCAGGAGCGGGAACTGAAGAAGGACTCCATATCTTATTCATCGTTACACCTTAGATGTCGTGATGATTTTAGACATGACAGTAATCGTTGGCGTATCCGTAAGCATCGTGCCTAAACGATCAAAATCACCTATATTTTTACGCCAAGCAATATATTCATCGAAACAAGCGGTATCTTCCCATTCTTCGAACAAAACCAAAGAGTTTTCAGACAGATCTTTTTGGTAAAGCTCCGCAGAAAGGTTGCCGTTAAAAGTGCGAGTATCCGGCAATATTTCGTTAAAAAACTCAACGATTTCTGCTGCTTTCTCTTCAGTATGACTCAATGTAAATTGCACTAAAATAGTCATCATTCTCTCCGTTTTCTTGTTTTATTGAGGTACGAAGAGAAGCTTACTTGTTTGTTAAAATAGATAAATACAGTAATATTTCAAATATAGTTCGATTTAATGAGACAATAAATCACAATGAAAAACGAATTACATCGCATGCAAGTATTCGCACAAATTGTAGAATCCGGCTCCATAACCAAAGCGGCCGATAAACTCAATCTCTCGAAATCAGTCGTTAGCCATCATTTACAAGGACTTGAACAACACCTTGATGTGAAATTGCTCACTCGAACAACACGACGCCAATCTTTAACTGACGCTGGTCAGCGCCTTTATCAACGATGCTTAGAAATGCGAAAATTAATGACACTCGCGGAAGAAGAAGCACGTGAGTCCTGTTCTGATTTTGCAGGCACTATTACCATCACATCCCCACACACACTAATGACACATCTTATTGGTCCGGTAATGTGTGAATTTATGAAAAGTCACCCTCGTATCGAGCCTCAACTATTGGCCAGCGATATGCGCCTAGACCTTATCGATAAGTACATCGATCTGTCAGTCACTGTTGGAGATCTTCCTGATTCAACATCTCGAGCAATAAAACTTGGAGATCTTCAGCAAGTACTATGCTGTCACCCTGACTACCTTAAAAGCGCACAAATGCAGTTGCCAATCACTTCAAGTGATCTCTCCGAATATGACTATATTGCCAACCAGTGGGAAGGTATTAACAGTCAAAGAAGTTTTGAAGTTAGTAAAGGTAAAATGAGCATTTATAAATTCAGAGCAAACCGAATCGGGGATAGTGTCCCAACCATTAGAATGATGACTTTAGCTGGGTTAGGAATTGCATGCTTACCTAAACAAGCAATTGAAGAAGACCTACACAAAGGTACATTAATTAATATATTGCCAGAGGAACGGATACTTAAGGCTCCTTTCTATATCGTGCATAATTTTGGGTTACAAATGCCAACTAGGATTCGTGCCTTCATTGACGACCTAAAATTACACGCTGAGTCTTACTCATAAAGGCAGTACCCTCAAATCTCTAAGAATTAAGAATTAAGAATTAAGAATTAAGAATTAGACCTTACAAAGAACAATGACTTTAAGCCAACCTGCTTTCATGGAAAAACTTTACTTTAAATGGTTATTTTGTAGATTTTATTTCTACGATTTATTGTAATTAAAGACAAAAAGACAAATTTTTTCTCCGACTACCTACTTATACTGTGCCACGTCATTAAGGCGCTACAAGCCTATGATTTAAAATAATTATTAATGAGTAGTCACCATGAATTCGAAGTCGCTAACTATCTTGCTTTTTGTCTCTGTTTGCTTAATTTGGGGAACCACTTGGTTCGCTATGGAAGTGGCATTGCACTCTATCCCACCCATTTTTGCTACCGCACTGCGCTTTCTCCTAGCAGCACCGTTGCTCGCAGTATTAGCGAAAGTCTTTAAACAACCTTTGCTATTTCCGAAGGGCAAGCGTCAATGGCTGCTTATTGTGGCACTGATGTATTTTGCTATTCCGTTCACTTTGATGATCTATGGTGAGCAATACATCTCTTCTGGTTTGGCGTCGATCATTTTCGCGAACATGCCCGTCGCTGTGATGCTGATGTCTGGCTTATTCTTGGGTTTACGATTAGCTAAGCACCAAATATTTGGTTTGGTTACTGCCGTTATCAGCCTATGTTTAATCCTTGGCAACGAAATGCAAATGGGTGGCGATGACTACCTCATCGGCACAATTTGTTTAGGTCTTGCTGTCGCTATTCACGCTGTTATGTATGTGTTGGTTCAAAAGCACTGCAAAGGAATAGAAGTACTGACTTACAACGCTGTACCGAGCTTAATTGCTTCCCTATTCTTGTTCGCAGTTTCAGCGATGGGTGAAAGCGTTAATGTTGAATCCTTCACTTGGGATTCAATCTCAGCCGTGGTTTACCTAGGCTTTGTGGCGAGTGTTGGCGGTATTGTGGCTTACTTCAAATTAGGACAGGTTTCGACACCTTTCCAAGCGTCTATCTGCTTCCTAATTTTCCCTGTAGTAGCACTACTGATCTCTTGCTATATCAATGATGAAGTGCTTTCTGAACAGTCATTGCTTATGATGATTCCTCTGCTTTGTGGCATCTTACTGACCAAAGCACCAAAAGGGATCTTTAAGCTACGCTCTTCGTTAAAAACAGCGAGCAGCAACTAAGTTCTATGAATTTTCCCCAGAAGCTTGCTATGCGCTTCTGGGGTTCTATTTAGCTACTCGTATCGAAGCTTCTACCACACTCCTCTTTGCATACACTCCTATCTGCTTCACCGCGTCCATTCTTTCTCTGCCCGTCACTCATTGATAATGGCAAGCGAATGACATAAAAGTCGCAATCAACTACATTAGAAACACCAATCATTGTCGGCTTCGGTCATAGCCTTCAGCACCCTTCTCCAACAAAGGAATGTCATGAGTACTCCCATCAAGCACATGCGCCTTATCAAAGGTCAGCCCTGTCGTGCGACAGAGTTGTCTAACAGCGACGATGCGTTCTTAGAACCGCACAGACATGAATATTGGGAATTAGTGTGGTGCGTGGATGACCTAGGTAGCCAAAGTATTGATTTCGTCGACTACGCCAACAAAGTCGGGCGGATTTTTACCATCGCACCAGGTCAGGTACATCGCTCAGAACTGGTGGGAGAAAATGCTCGTTTACTGGTATTTACTCCAGGCTTTGTCAAAACCAATCATCGCAACACACAACTAGTCGACACTGTTTTTGCCATGCATCAAAGTCGCCCTCCCTATTTGGATTGCAGTGAGGAAGGCAACCGCTACCTGCTGCCTATTTTCACCATGATCAAAGAAGAGTGTGAGCGAGTGGATAGCGACTGGGATTTGGTAGAATCACTCATGAATAGCTTTTTGCGCTATATATTACGCTTCGCCACCCAATCCTCATTGAAAGGTGAAGTACGCGACAGCCGAGTAAACAAGGTTGTTGATTTGATTGAGCAACACTACGCCACGCACAAACATTGCGAGTTTTATGCGCAAGCGCTGTCGATAACTAACAAGCGCGTCAACGAGATTGTCAAAGCAGAACGAGGTAAAACAGTCACTCAATTAATCCATGACCGAACCATCTTAGAAGCGAATCGAGAATTGATCTTTTCTACCAAGACAATTAAAACCATCGCTTTTGAACTCGGCTTCGAAGACCCCGCCTATTTCAGTCGTTTTTATCGTGGCCAAATGAACGAGTCACCCGCAGAGTTTCGAACTCGATGTGCAGATCGTGCAACATAATGCGCAGATAATCCCTTTTTAGAATCCAGTTAAGTTCGGATAATGCTCCCTCTTTATTTCATCCAATTTGCTGGGAGCTTTCTGGAATGGGCATTAATCTCAAAACCGACCCGATCTCAAAATCCTTTTATCAATATCTTTGGCCCGCACTAACGGGCATGGTGATCAAGTCTCTTTTTATCATGGGAGATGCTTGGTTCGTCGGACGCGGTGTTGGCCCTGATGGGCTTGGTGCTATCGCTTTGACCATCCCTGCTTTTTCAATATTCACCGCCATTGCCATGATGGTGGGCATTGGTGGCGCAGCACTTATGTCTATCGAAGTCGGTAAAGGGAACACAACGTCAGGTCAAACCCTGTTTAGCCAATCCATGCTCAGTACCGCTGTGCTTAGCACCATTTCAGTCAGCATTGCTCTGTATTTTCTAGACGACATGATTGCGTTAATGGGCGCTTCTGGTTACATGGCTGAACTGACTCACGATTACCTGTCTGTGATGCTGCCATTCTTTGTTTTGTACTCGTTAGCTTGGGTCATGTCATGCTTTGTTCGTAACGATACTAACCCAAAACTGGCGACCTACGCGATGTCGATAGGTGCTGTGGTTAACCTAGTTTTGGACTACTTCTTCGTCTTAGAGTTTGGCTGGGGCATGAAAGGCGCGGCCTACGGTACAGCAATTGCTCAAGGTGTTATCACTTGTATTCTATTAAGCCACTTTGTACGTAGACAAGGCACCTTGGAAATGAGCTTAAAAGGGATTGGTTTGAGCAAACTGCCAAGCATCCTAAAAATAGGTACGCCGACATTCTTCATTGAAGTAACCGCAGCGATGACAATCTTATTGTTCAACTACGTGTTGCTGCATCAGTTTGGTGAGAATCATATTATCGCCTATGGCTTAACGGCAAACGTCGGGGTATTCGCCCTGTTTGTGATGGTCGGAATAGCTCAAGCCTGCCAGCCAATCATCAGCTTTAATCATGGAGCCAACCAACCAAACCGCATCGAAGCAATTTTTCGCTTAGGTTTAAAAAGTGCAATTGGTAGTGGTTTAGTGTTTATGGTTATTGTGTACCTGTTTGCACCTCAAATAGCAGCCCTTTATCTAGGTGCTTCAAGTGACTTGATTGGACTTTCAGCTACTGCATTGACGTTCTTCTTCTTTGCTGTACCACTGATGGGAGTCAACTTGGTGATCGCCAACCTGTTTCAGGCAACGGCAAAACCCAAACAAGCAACACTGATATCTCTTGGACGTGGCTTCGTCTTCGTCGCATTGGGTATCGTCATTTTACCTAAGCTATTCCCAGAACAAGGTATTTGGGCAAGTATTCTGTTCGCCGAGACCCTAACCGCGATAGTCAGCCTCAGCATGTTACGCAGCTACAAGAAGCGCTTTACAGGCGCTTTAGAAAAAACAAATGGCATAGGAAAACAATCCGTTTAGAGTCGCTTCTTGACCAGCAAATAGCACATACAAAAAAGCTCCAATATCGCTATTGGAGCTTTTTATTTGTCTCTACCTAGAGTTAACGCCAGCTAAACATCCGCACTTCATTACCTTCTTCAGGTGTCTTAGGAATGTTCAAAGACAACGCTAGAGAAACCGCCGCCATTGCCGCACCAATGTAGAACACCGTTGCAGGCGAAGAGAGCCAAATCACACCAAACACGACAGGGATAACAACCGCAGCAATATGATTGATAGTGAAAGAGACACCGGCGGTTGATGCCATGTCAGCAGGGTCTGCAATTTTCTGGAAGTAGGTTTTAATCGCCAAGGCTAACGCAAAGAACAAGTGATCGACCACATAAAGCGCCGCCGCCCATTCAGCACTTTGCACCAAGCCATAACCCACAAACACACCGATCAAGCCTACATACTCAAAAATCAGTGCCTTGCGCTCACCAACCACACCGATAAACCGCCCAATACGTTTTGCGAATAAGAAGTTAAACAGGTAGTTAATTAGGAATAGTAGCGTTACGTCGGCTGCAGAATAACCGAACTTCTCTACCATCAAGAAGCCCGCAAACACCGTGAAGATTTGTCTTCTTGCTCCGCTCATGAATGTCAGTGCGTAGTAAAGCCAGTAGCGCTTTCTTAGCACCAATTTCTTATTTTGTTGAGTCTTAGTTTGAAACTCAGGAAAACCAAAAGTCATCACCAAAACCAAAACAAAACCGATACTGCCAGTTATGCCGTATACCCAAGCAAAGTCGAGCTTTAGTTGCTCCAACATCACCCAGATTGATCCATAAGTTATCAACGATGCCAGTGCTCCGACCGAAATCATCTTGCCCAACATCTCTGGTGCTTCTTCTTTGCTCAGCCACTGCAACGACAAAGATTGCTTCAGCGTTTCAAAATAGTGAAAGCCTGTCGACATCAAAATTGTAGTCAGCAATAAGCCAGTGAGTGAAGGGAATAAACCAGTAATCGCGGTTCCCACGGTTAGCATGGCTAGCGATATCAACATAAAGCGCTGCTCACGAATGAAAGCCAACACAAACACCACGGTAAACGCCAAGAAGCCAGGGATCTCGCGAACACTTTGCAATAAGCCAATGTCAGCACCATCAAAATTCGCTTTTTCAATCACGAAATTATTCAGTAAAGCCATCCAGCTCGAAAACGCGATAGGTACAACAATCGAAATCAGTAATAAAAAATTTTGCGGCGTCTTCCAGCTCGCGGTCGATGCACTCATGACAGCTAAATCCTAAATAGTAATCCAGTATCATACTCTGGTTTTATATCGATTAACAAAGGATTAACTTTCGTTTTGTTGGTGTCTATGGCGGCTATTCATATCAACAGAAGGAAAAGGTGAAGAGGAAATAATAGGCAGTTACATGAATAGAGATAACATCCTTAAGAAGGGAAGAAACCTCCCTTCTTAAGGATGGGAGTCGTTAAAGACCTTTGTAGAAGGTCACCCACTCACCTCGCTCTAAACCGCTCACGTGTACCCCTGAAATACCACTAGAGGTCGTTGCATTGGTCGGTAAAAATGACAGATTTACATTTTTGAACTGATCGGAGGTTTCACTTCCTATCCCAGTTTGAGAAAGAATGTACCCCAAGTTCGTTGAGCTCCAGCTTGAGTTTCCGCTATCTTCCCATTTTTTGAGAAGCTCTTTGGTCACCAGTTGGCTGCCAACTTTGAGTGCTGGGCCACTAATGTTTCGGAACTGATAGTAGTCAGCACCAGAAGAGGTTACCGCAATAACCTTTTCTTCCAACACGTACAAAGATTTAATGGCATTGCTACTCAGAGCCTCTTGTACAAGTAAGGTTCTTGTCATGTTATCAACGATATACAGAGAGTTCGCCGTTGTAATGGCGCTGGTTTTTCCATCTCGCGATGTCGCAATCTTGCTAATTTCAGCATCGACGCTCAGCTCTCCAAGTACGGTTTGTTGTATCGAGTTAGATACCCACTCAACCTTATTACTATCCAACCCTAACAGTATTTGCTGATTCGCGACAATATTGGCTGTTTTAAGGTTTAACTTATCAACGGTCATCTTAGTCGAAAGGTTAGAGGTATCAATAATTTCTGCCGCTAAATTGCTGTTTGAAAAGTAATTCTTATAGACAATCAAAGCTTCACTTTCGTCATAAGATGGCATGACTTGAGGTGAGGAAGCTTTCAACGCGTGACTCCAGCTTTTCATATCTAGTTTATTAGAACTTAGCGATTTGAGCTCTTGCTGTGAGTATATCGAGCTTCCGGTATTTTTAATCGCTAATAACGAGCCGCTTTGTAACAAGGGAACAACTGCCGCAAAGTTATCGTTAATGCACGACTCACTTGAGTTTGGCTGAACCGCAGGGTTAGGTTTTGGTATAGGTGGAAGTGTGCCCCCACTGCGACTGCTGTATGTATCAATGGCAAAAGCCTTTGCGCCAACATTTTTGTCATTGGAACCATTGAGGCTCGTGAGGAAAACACCATTAGCACCTTGGCTATTACAAATATCACTCGCTGTCGGTGAAACGTAAGCGGTCGGCTTGTAAACCTTGTAGGCTTGAACACCATTTAACGCCGGTACTAACTGGATGATTTCATTAGCATCTACCGTTGTTTCCCCACCACCAGTACCACTTCCGTGATCGCCATCGCCATCGCCATCGTGGTCGTCATCGTCATCGTCATCGTCATCGTCATCATCGTCGTCGTACGAACGGATACTAACCAAACCAGAAACTGCCTGAGATGCAGGGTCGCCATTGACTGTCACAGGTTTATTGCGTGACGTACTATCAATCTGCATAACCACATCGTTTGCCGTAACAAACACAATCTGGCTGTTCGCAGGGTTCAATGCAATCGACTTAGCTCCGTACAGTTCTGGTACTGACTGGGAACCTCTTACCACCAATGAATCTTCAATTTGTAGATGTCTAGAAACCGATCCTGCGACATCAACGGCAGATAAATCTAAAGTCTGATGCTCTATCATTAGATCCAGAGCGTGAGCAATATTTGTGTAAGAGGCTTGTTTACCGTCGGTTTGTGCCTTTTTCAACGATTTTAGCAACACATTAGACAGTTCTTTGGGGCCATACGTTGTATCTAGCAAGCTAAAATTGATGCCGACATGATCACCCAATTTACTTTGAAGTGATGCTTTTGCTTGTTCAATATCGTTGCTTACGCTGGGGTTAAACATCATCTCACTATGAATCAAGGTCGTGAAAGGTGTTACCAATTCCATACTGGGAGAGGCGGTCAAAATTGCACCATCATATTGCCTCTGTTTCGCGTACCCAGAGACCACTTCAAGCTGCTTCTCTTGGTCACTACATACGCCATTCAGATCTGCATCAGCACATACTAATGAACCTTGATAAGCATAGCCTGAAGCAGACGTTCCAACAGAACTATTTCCGTCCGAACCTCCACCGCAGCCAGCGACCATTAAGACACTAGAGATAGCTAGTGATAATTTGCATATTAAAAATTTATTGTGCATTTTTCGACCGATTCACCTAGTTTATTATTGAATTGATAGTATTTAATTTTGCTATTAAATCACTTAACGAAATAAAAGATCAAATGATATTGATAATTACTATCATTTAAATTAATATTCTCTGCCTTTCTTATGGGTAATTTATAAATTATTTGGAGTTCAGGTGGTAAGAAATCCATACAAGTTAATGAGTGTTTCACTCGTTTCCACACTGCTAATTGCTTGTGGTGGAGCAGAGTCAGACCCTAAGCTTAAACAGTCACAAACCCAGCCAAATTCTCAGAATGTTTCAGGCATAGCTTTGGATGGTTATTTGCACAATGCGAAGGTTTGTTTAGACAAAAATAGCAATGCTATGTGCGACTCTGCTGATGGAGAAATTGCCACCACAGACGCCGAAGGACGATTTCAGCTAGACGTCGACAATGACGCTACTCAATACCCAATATTGGTCGAAGCGGTTGCAGGCGTCACCATCGATATGGATTCACCAAATCAGCCCATTGAATCCGGCTTTACGCTAGAAGTGCCGAGTAACAATTCGGATGTAATTAGCCCAGTGACCTCTTTGATTGCCAGTGTGTCGAGAACCAGTGGTATCAGTTTTGATGCAGCATCCCAGCTTGTTGCCAATGACTTAGGAATCGACAAACAACTGGCTATTGGTGATTACTCCGCCTCTAGCTCAGCTAAAAGTCGCGAAGTACATATGTTTGCGCGCGGCGTTACTCGCGTACTTCAAGAAGCACAAATAGCCTCTGTGGACGCAGGTGTTGACCAAGTAAATGCTCGTAAAGGTGCAATGTATAAATTGGCCGAACTTGATTTGGCAGAATTTAAAGCCAAGACAGATTTACTCTCTCATGGAGCATCTGGAACCGACAGTGCATTGAAGCAACTTGGTAAGGAATACCGAGATCAACTTAAGGTCTCCCAAGAAGATGTCGATGGTAATGAAATCATCGCTAAGCCTCCCGCTCCCAAACATGGTCAAGTCAATGATGCATCAGACACCTTCAATTGGCAGTTTGTGCGTGGCTTCAACCAAAACACAGACTACGAGTATTCATTAGATTCCGGTAAAACTTGGGCAACCGTGATTCGTAAACCGATTGTTGTTGGAAAACAGGCGTTCGAAAAAGGAGTCGTTCAAGTTCGAGTGGCCGCATCTAGCGCTCGTAATACGCCAGCAGGCAAACCGATTCTTTCAGATAAAGCATTCACCCTGACCACAGTTCCTGCGGCACCAGCCTGGGTTACAGTGAATAACGCACTCAATCAGTTTGACTGGGCATTTATCGACTCGTTTAATGAGCTAGACCTTTATGAATACTCATTAGATAACGGTTCGAGTTGGACAAAAGCGACTGAAAAACCACAGAACATCCGAGATCTCGATATTCCTCTTGGACACCTAAAAGTTCGTGTTGCTAAAGATGATTCTCTAGGTCACCCAACCGGTTTAAGTGCAGCTTCAGAAACATCGATGACGGTAACCCCAGTACAACCAACGCAGCCAGTACTGGAATTTGCTGATGACAGCACTAATCAAATCAATTGGCTTTGGGTTAACGGATACAACGCTCCGTCTTTCTACGAAATTAATCTAGGTAGCGGTTGGAAAGACGTGACCACACTGCCTTATCTCGTTGGCAATGTTTCACTTCCTGCGAACTCGATTTCGGTTCGCGTTAAGTCAAATGCATTGGATGCACGCCCTGCAGGCGTTCCATTGGTCATTAGCTCTGCATTCACTCGCTCAGAAAGCCAGCCTGTATCGCCAACCATGCCAATTGTCGATGACGCTGAAAACTCGTTCGCATGGACAGACGTTGAAGGATTTACGGGCAGTGACTACTACGAATACTCTTTAGACAGAGGCATTACTTTTAGCCCTGCAACTAGCAATCCACAAACTATCCCAGATGAGGCTTTTTCCAAGGGCCAAATCTGTGTGAGAGTCAAAGCAGAATCTGATCCTCAACATGATCCTGGTGAAGCGCTATGTTCAGACAAGCTTTACTCAGTTACTCCTGATAAGCCTGTAGCACCTACATCACCAATATCTCACGATGGGTTAGACACATTTGATTGGACGTTTGTAGGCGGTTTTTCAGAAGCAACGGATTACGAGATCAATGCGCTCAACACAGGCTGGACAGTCGTTACCACAAAGCCATATCAGCTAAACGACCAAGCTTACGCCGTCGATTCAATCCAAGTACGAGTTAAACGAGATCCGGTTACTGGCCGCCCTAGCGGTTCAGAGCTTACCAACAATATTCCGTTTACCGTTCGCCCATCAGCGCCAAATGCTCCAACAGGTTTAGTGGTTAACGACACAGACAACACGCTCGATTGGGCATACTTTGGCGAATTCACTCAACCCGAGCACTTCGAAGTAACGCTTGATTCCGGTTCAACTTGGACAAGAGTGACCACCAAGCCTATTGCTATTGGCAATGTAGACAAGAACATCGCTGAAGTGCAGTTACGAGTGGGTAAAAACCTTACCAATGGTATGCCTCATGGTACGGCCACGCCAACAACAAAAGCCTTTACCAAGGTGTTTGAAATACCAGCTCCAACCTCACCTGAGATTGTGAATACTTTCACAGGCAGCAACCCAGTCAACACGAATGGACTTCAGTGGGCTTACTTAACCGCCAATGTTGAGGGGCAATCGGTTCGTTTTGATCAAGCCGAATACTATGAGTTCACCAATGATAAAGGCCTCACTTGGCACCCTGTCGTTTCGAGACCTCAATTTATTGGCCCTGAAGCATACGACAAAGCTAATGTCGGTGTCCGATTAAAAAAGAATGCGAAACAAGGTGTATCGAACTCAATCAGTGACACCCTTTGGGCTACAACGGCTAATAGCCGCTTCACGGCATTAAAATTTGTACCGATGAAAAACCGTTCGCAGGCCGCTGATTTTAGTTACGGTGGCTCATGGAATACCTACTCCCTAAATTGCATTGCTGAATACGATGATAAAGGACAAGGGGAACCGACGTTTTGGGCGGAACGATTCTCTTCAGAAATCGATACTGTATTCGATAAGATCACAAAGGTAGATGATTGTGGTATCGCAGGTTGGACGCTTCCAGACACCAATGAAGTGATCACGCTATCACAGCGAGACCCTGCGACACTGCCATCAAACCTAAGAAGCTACTTAATATCGAATCAAGCACAAAATATATTAGCGGATAAGAATGGCGCCGCTGTCACTATAAACAAAGGTCAAGAATCTGTTGAGCAGTATTACAGTAAATACGCATACGCTAAATGGCAATTGCCATCAGGGCCTCAGCTGGTAAGTGACATTGATGCTTCAACAACATCTGTTGACACCCTACTCAATACACAAAACTCAATTGTAAAAGGGGCCGAGGCTTACCTAACAACATGGTTAACGAACAATCAGAAAAAAGCGCAAAGCTACACCGCCTTAGAAACGCAAGCGCAAGCAAAAGCTGTTGAACTGGCGGCCTTTACTAAGCCATGGCTCGACGAATTGAATACAGTGACCACGAAGCTCACCATTTACGAGTTTCAAGTCTCTGTTGCTCAAAGCCGCACTGATGCAGAGAGCCTTGAGTTCGTTACCAAAGTAAAAGCTTACAAAGAAAAAGCTGCGAAACTACAGCAAAACTCGAACGGGTTAAATGTACTAGTAGAAGGCGCTAAGTTTGCTCAGAAAATGGCTTTCACCCAGAAAAGCTCGGTGATGCTAACCGATGCCACAAGTGCGATAGGCTCAGCTTCATTGGCTTCAGAACTGCATCAGGCAAGTTTGGATCTCTACAATGCCATTGCCGTATTAGAGAGCCAATATGCGCAAGTCGCTGACTTCATTACTCAGCTGAATACCGCGACCAACGGAATTGGCTCTGAGTTTGATTCGCTCATGGCTCTATATCAAACATTTATCAAAGAGATGAACACAACAGCCACACTCCACGATCTCGCTCAGTCTAAAGTGTTAGCAAAAGATGGACTAAAACAAGCGGCAGACAATGGATTTAGTGTTTCTCAAGCCAACGCAATGGTAAGTAACCGCTTCGCCAAGTTGGATGAACTAGGAAACTACCTACCAAATGACACGACCTATCAACAAGGTTGGCGCTGCGTTGAAGACACGCAAATTTCAGGAAAACGTCGAGTATGGGCACTACTTAAAGATGGACTACCGCATGGGGCAGACGATCTTGCTTATGATGCTTCATCGGCCGGATACGCCAGCATACTAGGCAGCAACGAATTACTCGCTAACGCTAATAACAATAAGCTGTGTGGTTTTAGTGACTGGGAAGTTCCGCACTTAGCGCAGTTGCTGTCGATTAACACCAAAGCTGTCGAAGGTTCAAATTCAAAAATGACCTTGGATACAGACGTATTTCCAAATTACTTGGGACTAAAGCCAGAGTACGACAAGTCTTACTTTGATGGTGGAACCACGTTTTATTACTGGTCTAGTGCAGCAAGCGGTGATCAACAATACATCACGAGTTACGACACTAAGGAAAGTAGCCAAACCCTAACTAAAGCTCGTACCGATGGTTCTGAAGACAAAGTCGTCTTAGCTCGATTATTCAGAGAAAAGTCTGCTAATTATCAGTATCTAAATGCGCAAGGGACGGTGGTAACCAATCGACAAAATGCAGTGTGTGCTCAAGACACAGACAGCAACTTGGTTTGGCAACTCTTCTCTCGAGGTGATAGTAGCCGTTTCAAGAAATACGTAGATATTGCTCCTCTTATCACCGCACAAAATACCAAGAGTATTTGTGGCAAAGCCAATTGGCGTTACCCGACAAAAGCTGAACTCTATAGCTTATTGCCACTTAACAACGAAGTATTTGAGTTCAACAACGCTACCGGCGGCAGTTACCACTACTACATCACCAGTGACGCAGCACCTTATGGCCGCTTCAAAGGATTAAATATGACGACGATGGCGGAGAATGAAGTATCTACAACGAGCTATTCGTCAGCTTATCTATATCGATTAATTGCAGACTAACGACACTGTTACTTATTACCACAGCAGCCTCAGCTGAGGCTGTTTTCATCAAGGAAACAAAAACATGTTTAACAAGAAAAAGCAGCGCGGCGCGGCCGCTATCGAGTACGCAATTCTCGCAGCAGCAATGTCAGTGGTTTTACTCAATTTTGTAGGTGGCAAGAATGGCGATCTAACCGAAGCCATTACTGGCGCGTACCAGACTGTCGTCGAACAGCTCGAAGACGCTCAAAAGTCAGAATAAGTCCGTTTACCGTAAATTAAAGGAATAGTTATGACTGCCAAGCGACTCATGTTGCTGTCGTTATTTTGCTCGGTGCTCGGATTATCCGTATTACTGTTGAGTCAAACCAATAACGAGTCTGCGAGCACCTCTGTATCGGCTACAGAGCAAACTATCAAAGTGCTGGTTCCAACTCGCACTATCGAGATAGGCCAAACCTACACTCCAAACTCGTTTCGATGGAAAACTATTCCATTGGAAGAGTTGGAAAATTACATCGACTACGTGACACCTAAAGATATTTCAGCCGACCACACGATGTCAGGGCTAGCACGCACCAAGTTAGTCAAAGACTCCGTGTTATCGAAGGCTGACATTACAGAACCTAAAGGGGGCTACTCACTCTCATTGAAGTTGCAACCGGGCTATCGCGCGATTTCGGTTCCTGTCGATCAAGTCACGTCAAACTCAGGCTTTATTGAGCCGGGCGATCGAGTGGATATTCTCCTACTCGGCTCACAAGATGGTGAGCTGCTACGTTATGGAAACTCATCTCAAGGATTGTACGTTACAACGATAGTGCATGATGCAAGAGTCTTGGCATTCAACAACAAGCAAACGGCAGAGTCTTATCAAAAGGCTCGGGAATCTACTGGTTTCGAAAATGGTATTCCTGAAGACAGCAGTGTCTCTTTAGAAGTGACACCCGAGCAAGCAAACCAAGTGGTACTTGCGAAACAGTTAGGAAAGTTAACGCTTGTATTGCGCGGGCAAAACGAGACTCAAGATCAACCTCAACACGCAAATGCAGTGACGCTGAAAGTCATTTCTCCAGATACAACTCAAGTGCTACCTGACGTAGGTTTAGTGGAATTTAGAGCCGACAATAAAACTGTTAAAACTAATACTGGAGCTGATAACAATGGCTAATATCTGTCGTTGGTGGGGTGTTCTCCTGCTTTCAAGCCTATGTGTCTCTTTTGCATCTGCAGCATCAACATTTGATGTCACGATCAATGAGGCAAGAATGATTCGCTTACCAGAAAAAGCGAAATCCATTTTCATCTCTAGCACCCATATCGCTGATTACCAAACCTTAACCAATACTAAGGTGATGATATTTGGTAAGCGAGCTGGCAGCGCTACGATCACCGTTTTGAATGAGCAAGAGCGCGTGATTTATACCAATAAAATTCGCGTGACGCACAACAGCCGCGAGTTCAATGAACTGGTCAAAAATAAATTCCCTGAAGCCTCAGTAAACGCGGAATCTCTTGGCGGAAAATTATGGCTTAAAGGACGCGTTCCTTCTCCAATGATGGCACACAACATCGTGTCGCTAGCGAAAGGCTACCTATCCCCTATCGTGGGTTCTACCCAACAACAAGAGAACTCAGGTTCAGAGGGCAACAATAGCAACAGCAATTCAGCCAATCAAAATCAACAAACTCAACCCAATGATGATGAGCTGATCAATCAGTTGGTTGTCACCATGCCAAATCAGGTCAACATTCGTGTAAAAATCGCTGAAGTATCGAGAAATGTATCCAACAAATTGGGGATAAAATGGGGTTCGATCGCTGGTGGTGTAGGGCAATTTTCATTTTCAAAGCTGCCTAACGTCAGTAGCTGGGGCAAACCGAGTATTACCGCTCTAATTGATGCGCTAGCGACTAACGGCATGATGTCTGTACTTGCTGAACCTAACTTGACGGCGATGTCAGGTGAAGACGCTGAGTTTCTTGTTGGTGGGCAAGTACCGCTACCACTGATTACGGCTGACACCACTCAGATTGAATACAAGGATTTCGGTGTGAAACTGAATTTCACGCCGACCGTGCTCAGCCAAAACCGCATTAGTTTAAAGGTGAACCCAGAAGTCAGTAACGTCTCAATCGAAAGCCAACAAGTGATACACGGAACTAACTTCCCTTCTTTTACCACTCGTAGCGCCTCTACCACCATTGAATTGGCCAGTGGGCAGAGCTTTGCTTTAGGCGGGTTATTAAAATCGGAAGACATCGAACAGCTACAAAAAGTACCTCTTATCGGTGAAATACCTGTCCTCGGTAGCCTATTCCGCTCGACTGAATTCACTCGTAGAGAAACCGAACTGATCATCATAGTAACCGCGTACCTGGTGCAACCGACTCGTTCGGATTCAATGCCACTTCCAACCGATGGCTTAATCCCGTTGAGCGATGTTGAACGTTTACTTGCATGGCCAAGAAATCAACAAAAAGCATCACATAATCAAGCGACTTATACCGACAACCAGAAGCCTCGCTTACTGGGTGACAACGGGTTCTACTACTGAGGACATCATGAACAAATTATCCTTATTACTGCCCGCTCTCATTGCGCTTGCGGGTTGCGCGCCAACGCCTACAACCCAACAACCTTCTGTGGATGTGGTGTCCGTGACAAACAAACTAACTTTAACATTGTCGGGCAAAACGATGTCGGCTCAAGAGAAAGCTGACATCTCTGACTTTATTGCTCGTCGAGGAACGCTGTCCAACTTAATGGTCAAGATCGAAAATACGACACCGAAAGGAGCAAGCCAAAGCGAAAAAGTCAGGCTTCACCTCATCGAGTCAGGGCTTTACCCTTCTCAAATTTCAGTATCGAATCCATCGGTACAAGGTCAAGGTGCACTCACGATTTTTGTTGAATCTTATCGTGCCAAAGTAACGGCATGTGACGCGGGTAAAACACCAAGAACCACGCTCAACGCTTATCGTACTCAGCGCAATTTTGGCTGTGCGAATGCCAGCGCACTTGCGCAAATGGTCGCAAATCCAAAAGACCTGATTGTTGGTCAACCCATCGACAGTGCACAAGGACAAAAAGCGGTGTCTAGCATCGACAATTACTTTGCACCACCAGCACAAAACCAACAGACAAACTCTGGTTCTTCGAATACCACGCTAGGAGGTTCGCAATGAATCAAGTACATAATTTAACGGTACTCATCGCGGCATCGGAGCAACTCGATACACTAGCGCTTACATACACACTGAATGATTTCGGTATCAACAACATCACGACCTCTTCGAATCAAGAAGATGACGTGGTGAGACAGGTACTTAAGAATGATGTTAAAACCATCTTCCTCGATGTACTGAATAGCGAATTGCCAGAGTCGAAACAGGTTGTGCAGCGTTTAATACAACGTACTGGGTGCCAAGTTATCGCGATTGGTCATTCAACTGAAATTTTTGCTTACCGTGGAATGCTCGCATCCGGTGCCAGTGACTACCTAGTCAACCCAGTGACACCACAAGATCTTGAACACGTCTCTTTTGCTGCTTTGCAACTCAACAACGAAAAACGAAATGAAAAAATCGTTTCCATTGTCAGTGCAAAAGGTGGCTCAGGAAGCAGCACCATTATCGCGACGTTATCACAGCAGCTTGCCGAACTCGATAAACGAGTAACCTGTATGGACCTCGATTTTTCGATGGGTGATTTGGATTTGCTACTCAATGTCGAAGGTAACACGGCTTTGGTAGAGCTTTTACAATACCCTGAAAGATTAGACCCCCTCGTGTTCGAGCGCAGCGGAATCAGTGTGTCATCCGAGCACACGCTCTTTACCGGTTATCTACCTTTAGACACCACACCCTTTTGGCCACAAAAGAGTGCATTTGATCAGTTTACAAAATTCTGCCTGCAAAGTTCAGACTACTTACTGATCGACATCCCGACCTATTCCTTACGCGACCAGGTTGGCTTTGAAGCGTTAAAAAGTGCCGATATCCGCATCATTGTGGTGGAACCTACACTCAGCTCCATTCGCAATGCAGGTCAGATAATCAAACGACTTCAAAACCAAACGGCTTCACAAACTATTGTGGTGTTGAACCATTGTAAGTCCGACTCCGCATCCCTTATTTCGGTCAATGATGTGGAGAAATCACTCGGTACATCCGTAGACGTCGTCATTCCGTTTTTGCCTAACCATTTCTTGAGCAAGTCATCGCTTGGACAGCCAGCCCATAAAGGCAATAGAAAAGTGAAGATCGCGTTTAACTCTCTACTTGAGCTAGTTACTGGTGAGCCGCAACAAGGCAGCCGCCGTTTTTGGAAGCGAGGCGCATAATGTTTGGTCACAACACACAAGTCATTGATCCAATTGAAGCGAATAGAGTTCGATCGCATGAAGCCCTAACATCAACACCTTCAGTTCGTGAGCATTATCATGTAATTCATGAAGAGGTCATCAAGGCGATCGACCCTTCGGTTGTTGTGAGCTTAAGTGCTTCCGATCTTGAAGCTAGAATTGCCGAAATGGTAGCTGATATCGTGATCTCTAAGCAGTTACCGCTTGGTCACAAAGATGTCGCTCATTCGGTGGAACAACTGCTCAATGAGTTTCTAGGTTTAGGTCCACTACAGCCCTTAATTGAAGACCAAGGCATTACCGACATCATGGTCAATGGGTACCGTGAAGTCTACGTAGAACGCTCAGGAAAATTGCAAAAAACGGCAGTTCAATTTCGAAATGAAGAACAACTTCTCAACCTAGCGCGACGCATCGTCAGCAAGGTTGGGCGAAGAATCGATGAGTCCAATCCATTAGTCGATGCTCGATTGGATGACGGTAGCCGAGTCAACGTGATGATCCCACCGCTAGCGCTTGATGGCACCTACATTTCAATCCGAAAGTTCAACGAGAATAAGCTGACGCTTAGCCAGTTGGCGCAGTTTGGCGCAATGTCGAAATCGATGGTTAAACTTATCGATATTATTGTTCGCTCACGCCTTAATGTGCTTGTTGCAGGAGGCACTGGTGCAGGTAAAACCACACTTCTCAATGCGATGTCTTTTAGCATTTCGCCTCAAGAACGCATCATTACCATTGAAGACACCGCGGAACTGCGTCTACAACAACCTCATGTTGTAAGAGCAGAAACTCGCCCAGCCAATGCCGAAGGCTTAACGCCAATTACCCAGCGAGAGTTGGTACGAAATGCTCTACGTATGCGACCAGATCGCATCATTTTAGGCGAAGTTCGTGGCAATGAAGCGTTTGAAATGATGCAAGCCATGAACACAGGCCATGATGGTTCACTGTGTACATTGCACGCAAACTCGGCGACTGACGCACTAGTTCGTATGGAAAACATGTTGATGATGAGCCAAGCGACACTGCCTCTGTTCTCATTACGTCGTCAAATTGCAGACACCATCGATGTCGTTATACAAGTCGAAAGAATGCGTGATGGCAAACGACGCATTGTTTCAATCACCGAGGTGCAAGGGTTAGAAGGAGAACAATACGTCACTCAAGATCTGTTCACATTCAAGCCTTTATCGGAAGATCAACAAGGCAACCTGATTGGCGAATATAAGAGCGCTAAGTGCGTGCCAAGCTTCAATGAAAAGGCCAAATACCACCAGCTAGATGCTCAACTAAGAGTGGCAATGGAGCTTGAAGTCGGATGATCCTAGTTCTCACTATTTTCGTTTTGTTTGTTGCGATTTGTCTGATCAAGCTTAACTCAAAACAAGCCATCGTGAATAAGCGCCTGCTGTTAGTAAGTGGGGGGCAGCGAGCGATTGCAGCGGACATCTCAATCAAAAAAGCCAACCACCAACGCACCAACAAGCTGCATGCTTTGTGCATGCGGATTAATGCGTTGCTGCCAGTCTGGGATAAGTATTTTATTGCCTTAACAGCCATCGGTTTTCCGGTATCAGGTCACATGCTGTTCCCGCAATTTTCTATGCTTCATCAATTACTCGCCGCTTCTGGTCTTTGGTTTACATGCACATGTGCCTTGGTGATGTACCGCCGAAAGATACAGATAGAAGAGTTCGAACAAGGCATCATCAATGTACTTGGCTTGATTTCTAGGGCTGTGGCCGCCGGGCTCTCGGTTCCACAAGCCATTGAACAAGTTTCAGAAACCCAACCAGGGCTATTAGGACGTGAATTCTCTTATATTCGCGATAATTTAGCGCTCGGTTTAAGCCTACGCCAAAGCCTCGATGATGCATGCGTTCGCCTTCCTTACAGCAGTTTCCGCTACTTCTCGGTCGCGTTGATCCTGAATCAATCGAATGGTGGCCAACTGCGCGACATTCTTCAAAGCTTGAGCAGAACCATGCATGACAACCGAGCCATGAGAAAAAAGGTTAAGAGCTTAACCTCGGAGCCTCGCATGACTGCCCTGTTTTTATCTTTACTACCGATTGGTTTACTAGCGACTATCGCAGTAATGGAACCAACGATGATAGATCGCTTAATCAATACAGAGTCAGGACAAGGTGTCCTCACTTATGCCGTATGTAGCATCTGCTTGGGCACTCTGATCTTGAACGCTCTGACTCGTAACAAGAGGTTCTCATCAT
Source organism: Vibrio bathopelagicus (assembly GCF_014879975.1). Classification (NCBI taxonomy): domain Bacteria; kingdom Pseudomonadati; phylum Pseudomonadota; class Gammaproteobacteria; order Vibrionales; family Vibrionaceae; genus Vibrio; species Vibrio bathopelagicus. The sequence goes on from NZ_CP062501.1 coordinate 1,985,574, forward strand.
GATGTACGTAGCATTACTTCTGATGGGTTGTGCACTGCTGCTCACAGTAATCGCGCACTTGTCTTCCTTTAAACGAGATGTCGTGGCTGAGCGACTGACTCGCGTATCGAGCTACTCCTCTAAGTACATCGCCACTTCAAGTAAATGGCGCTTCCAAGGTGCAAAACCACGACGCCAGAAATTGATCTTAATTGGGTGGTTAAATCCTAATGCAGAGATTTATTTTCTTGGCTTAAGACTACTGGCTATGGTCATGGGTGCCATTACTTGGTACGCCACTCGAATCCAAATACTTAGCTTGAACTCGGTAGCCGAATGCATAGCAATCGCCATTGTGATCGGCATCCTATTCGATCGCATTCTAGATTGGCGTGTGAACCAAGTTCGAATGCAGATTAGTCGGGTTATTCCTGATGCCGTCGACCTGATGGTGGTCTGCGTCGCGTCTGGCCTAACGCTTGAAGCAGTATTTCGTTGTGTTGGCGAAGAGATGCGTGCCATCTCTCCAGCTTTGGCACGCGAATGGCTACTCACTGCAACTGAGATTTCCGTTCTCGATTCGCCACAAACGGCACTTTCAAACCTAGACAAACGAGTTCAACTTCCTGACATCAACAATATTGTGACCACCATGAATCAAGCACTTCAATACGGTACGCCTCTCGCTGAAGCGTTAAAGCTGATTGCTTCTGATAGTCGCCAATATCACTTCCTAGAGCTTGAAGAGTGGGTAGGAAAAATACCTGCAAAGATGTCATTCCCTTTGGTGATACTCATCATGATCCCTTTCGTCATCATTGTTGTTGCACCCATCATGTTGGCCCTTAAACAAACCTTGGGAAGCTTATGAACAAGATCGTTCTCTTTTATTTATCGCTGGTGTTGGTCGGCTGTCAATCGACCAATAGCGTCGAAAAAGAGACCTCTGAAGACATGAAAGTCGCAGAGGTTGCGCTAATGAATGGCAAGCCAGAAAGTGCCATGGAGCTCTATCGAAAAATGCTGACATCGAAGCCCGATGACCCGCAGCTGCTATTGCTAATGGGGGCCGCTGCGAATCAAGCAAGTCGTTATGATGAAGCTCTTCATTACCTAAAGCGTGGGATCGAGCTTAATCAATCGAGTGCGATATACAGAGAGCTTGGCCGTGCTTGGTTAGCGCTCGGAGAGCTTGAACAAGCAACAACAGCTCTCGAAGAGTCTGTCAGATTAGTCGCAACTGATGATGTTGCTCAAAACAGTCTAGGCGTGAGTTACTCGCTCAATAAGCGGTATTCAAAAGCGCGTGAATCTTACTCACATGCCCTTAGTTTGATGCCATCCAGTAATGAGTACCGCAACAACTTAGCCATGGCCTGGATACTCGATGGCAAACCAGAGCAAGGGATCCGAATTCTGCACCCGATCTTTGTCCGAGGTGAAGCGAGTGTAAAGCTGCAACTCAATCTAGCACTGGCTTACGCACTTTCGGGAGACAGTGATTCAGCGAAAAGTATCGCTCGTGCACATCTATCTCAACCTGAGTTCGCCAACAATAGTCTGTATTACCAAGAGCTTGCTGCTAAAACAGAGCAAGGAGAACAGTGATGCTCTCACGTCAAAAAGGTGCGCAGACCGTCGAATTTGCAATGTTGGTGGTACCGTTCCTGATACTGATCATCGGTTTCTTTGAGATCTGCCGCCTGCTGTTGGTCAACATCATCTTTGATGTAGCCGTTAATGCGGGTGTTCGTGAGGCCAAGACACGGCCGATTAGTCCTATTTCAGACCAAGCTTTTGCCGAGACTATCGCAAAGTTCCCACTGATAGATAAGAGCAAGCTCGTCTTGGATCCATCGCCGCTATACGCCGAAAACTTCTCAGATTTAGTTAATGAGAAACCGGTATCCAAAAGCAGAGCAGTGTTAGGCGAGTACAAGGTGTCTTACTCATTTTCATTTGCCTTATTACCTAATCTATCAACTCAGTTTTCTGAGTCTATCGGCAACATGACAACCTTGAAAAGAAAGGTATTGGTTAGTTATGACAACAAATAAAACACCTCGAAAAAAACAAGCGGGTTCAGCAGCGATTGAATTCCCCTTCGTTGTACTCGCACTCATGATCATTTTGTGGGGGCTTGTTGCTGTCTATCGCCTATTCAACCTACAAACTCAACTCGACAACGTGACATATAACCTAGTGAATGCCGTATCCCTGACGCAACTAAAACCAGAACAAGGTCCAAACGGATTACCTAATACGTTAAAGGATCAACTTCTCGATCTCGCCGAGCGTTATCTTCCGCAAGACATTAAGCGCAGCAATATTGGGCTGGTACTTGAAAGCCGTGTATTTGATACCACCGCTTCGAACTGGGAATACAAGCACATCTATGCCGGGCTCAACTGTAAAAATGACACACCTATCGAGCGACTAAAGGCACTTATCGTAGAAGGTAGTGGTGACCCTGCATTAGATGGACAACCGTCCACCTTGATTCAACTAACTTTATGTGTAAATACACCGTTTGATTACAAGCGACTCGAGCTTCCTAAAACACTCTCAAGTTCATCAGCGGTGGTAGGTAAGCACTATGGTTAAATCAATGTTCAGAGGCCTAGTCCGTCATCAACAAGGCTCCATGACCATTTCATTCTTGGCGTTACTGTTTCCCGCGCTTTTTATCGCCGTTGGTACCCTAATGATCTCAGCACAAGTGATGGTTTCAAACCGAGCTGCGCAAGCCGCCGATTCGGCCGCATTAGCGTGTGCTTTTGCTGACACAGCCACACTCCCAATGATGCGGGCTTACCAAGAGTACTATAAGCCAACCCTAAAAGGGGTGAGTAGCTTAACACCAGAAAAACAAGGCTCAAGCTGCCGTATTAGCCTAGGTTATTCATTGTCACCGATACTGCCCAACTTTAAATATGAGAGCTATGCAAACAAGGTAACGGCAACAGGTGGAGGTTATAAAGGTGTGGTTGAAAGCAAGCACTCTTCGATTCCAACAGAGCTGGTATTGGTACTTGATGTGTCTGGATCGATGGGTTCAAACATCCAGTCATTGAAATCCATTTTATCCAACGCTTTGAATACGATTCAATCTCAGAGTAAGAACGCTAACGATTTAGATTCTGTAAGCATTTCAATCGTTCCCTTCGACTCTGGAGTCGCAGCGCAGCGCCCACCTTGGTTAGCTAAAGAAGCAGCCGGTATCTACTGTATCGATGGGCTGAGCTATCGCAATGGTAATTTCTCTGCGTCACTGACGGTCGACAACCTCGCCACGCTGCACTCAGAACGCCCTGTGAAGTTTGCTAAGCCCAACGACTGGTTACTTGACTGTAACCAAAACTCGCCAATGCTGCCGTTGACCAATGTATTTTCTCGCGTCCAAAACTCGATAAACAGCCTAACGGCGAACGGCGGTACTCGCTCTTTTCACGGGTTGTTGTGGGGAGTCAGACAACTCATCCCAAGCTGGCAACAAGCGTGGGGCATAAACGTCAGCACACTACCCGAGACCAGAAGAAAGCTAGTGCTTTTTACCGATGGCAACGACGAAGGAGATACGTTTGACCAACTGGTTAACGCTGGGTTTTGCACAACCGCAATCAATCAATATGGGATCGAAATGAACTTCATCGGCTATGACGTCAGTTCATCTCGAATCGCTCAATTCGAGCGCTGTGCAGGAAGTCAGTCTCGCGTCTTTAGCGCCACTAACACCACCCAACTTAACAAATATTTTTCCGACATTTTGGCCGTTGAATACTCGGCAACAATCAAACTCACCAAATCACTTAATTAGACGCGCTTAATTAGAAGCACTTAGCTAGAAACACTGAATTAAAAACAACTATTGAAAAACAAATAGTTAAAAACAATATGGAGAACAACATGTTTACACGAGCCTTAGCGTTATTTGCGTTGTGCCTTTCTTTGCCAGCATTGGCTTATCAAGAAGGCGATTCGTTATCGCCAGACGTCATCAACAAACTTCAACTCAACAAAGATGAACTCACCATTGTCGATTTCTTTGCAGAGTGGTGTGTGTCTTGTCGAGAAGAGTTACCTGAGGTCAATCTGCTCTACACGGAACTAAAAGGTACTGGTGTCACTTTTAAAGGTGTTGACGTCGATGAAGATGTAGAAGTGGGCCTTGAGTTTCAAAAACAACTTGGACTGGAATTCCCAGTTATTAACGACCCTGACCAAGCGTTAATCGCCGAATTCAAGCCGATCGGCATGCCTGCACTTTACTACATCTACCAAGGCAAGGTTATCAAGATTCGTTTTGGTGCCATTAACCACATTAGTGACGTGATTACTGATGACCTCACCAAAATGGGAGTTCAACTGTAATGCTAATCAAAGCCACCCTTCTTGGACTACTCACGATTCCAATGACGGCGAATGCGACTCTTGAACTTGACCTCAGTGGTCTGGGCAAAAAGCCCGTTGAGCAGAAAATCAGTGACACCAGTGGAAAAAGTGATGGTTCTATCATCGAAGAAGAAATCATTTCCAGCACCGTTTATTCAAGTAACGGCTCATATTCAAACCAAGAAGCAAAGCACGCAACCAGACGAAATATTGAAATGGTTAAACCTAAGGCAAAGCAACTGGTCATCGAAGAGAAAGAGCCCGTAGTGAACAACAAACCTTCTGCTCTGGCTTTCGTTGATGAGTTTCTTGGTATTGAACCTGTAAAGCCTTGGGAAAAAGGCACATTGGCTCAAAAAGAAATGAAACCCGGCGGTCCTGTACCTGAGTTCGACGTGTTCTCTGAAAAAGTCTTCGCTTACAAACAAGGTTCTGTAGGCGGCAGTGGTGTTGGTGGCGGCGGTTGCGGCTGTAACTAAACAAACAATACATCTATAAATCAATAATATAAGAACAAAATGAAAAGAATCCCAATTACGCTGCTAAGTGCAGCGGCAGTGGCTAACGTGGCATTAGCTGAAGACCATATCTCTGTTCATTACCTTAGCTATGAGGAATACGATGACAGAGTATCAGCCAATGACACCATGGTTTCGATTGAGAAAAGTATCGGCTTAGATTGGACACTCAACGCAGAGATAAGCTACGACAGTGTTTCCGGTGCCTCACCAGCGTGGGGACCAACGACACCTCCAGCTTCGAATGCCGATCAGATCAATCGCGCCCTAAAAACTCAGCAAGCGCAAAACAAAACCAACGAAGTGATTCGTGCTGGCTACGATCCTCATCGCAGCGGTTATGAAATCCAGAAGGTTGGTCTAGAAGACACCAGAAAATCGATCAGCTTGAGCGCGACCTATCGTGACACGTTACGTAACGAATGGACCTTAGGTGGCAACGCATCTCAAGAAGAAGATTATGAAAGCCTTGGCATTAACGCCAAAGGTTTGGTCTATGCCGATAGCACTAAAAACCGCTCTTACAGTCTAGGTGGCTCTGCCCTTTTCGATCAGACTCAAGCGTTCGGCAAATACTCATTGGCTTCATCAAACAGCCAGAGTTGGGAAGATATTTTTACTGGTAGTTTAGAAGCTGGTTTATCACAAACCTTCACGCCCAATCTATACAGCATTTTTACTGCTTACACTGGTTACCGCAGTGGCTATTTGAGCAATCACTATTTAACGGTTCTGCGTGAAGTCGATATCAATGACGACGGTAAAATCGATGATGATGAAGTGTTCTTGGGGCAAGATTCTCGACCGGATACGCGACTCTCTGGCGGTATTAATATCCAAGCCTTTTACTCATTGTCCGATAGCCTAAAAATCCGACCAAGATACAAATGGTTTATGGATGATTGGGGCGTAATGTCTCATCAGATAGGTGGAAAACTATCTTGGCGTGTGAGCGAATGGCTAACATTAGCACCGGGCTATTTCTGGTACACGCAAGATGCAGCTGATTTCTATCGCGACCCAAGTAGTGCCGATCCTTCATTTGCTTCATCAGGCTACGCAACTTCAGACCTGCGCTTAGGTAACTTCACCGCCAATGCTTATGAGCTGGGTGCGAGTATTAAGGTACACAAGAAATTACGTTTGAATGCGCTTGCGGCGTATTACGAACAGAGCAACGGTTTTGAAGCTCAATGGTGGGCGGTTGGAGCAACCTATGAGTTCTAACCAGCTCTTTGTGCATCGTTTTCATGCGATGACAGTACCTTGTGAAGTGCAAATCCTGTCGATTGATTTAGCGAACTTTCCAGAGGCAAGTACAAAAGAAATCGCCGATGAGATAGAGCAAAACACTCGCCGTTTAGAAGACAAATATAACTTCTACTGCGACGATTCGTGGCTAACACAATGCATTAATCAACGAACGTCATGTGATGTCGAACTCGACCCTGAATCTGCCGAAGTATTCCGACATCTCGACCGATTAAGTCAACTGACGTTCGATACCTTTGATACTACGGTCGGAAGCATCAAACATCTTTTAAAACAAAAACCGAAGATGTCGCACAGTCACGCCTTCCAAGCGCTGTCTTCTGCTCTGGGTAAGCAAGCATGGGAATTGAAAGGAACAATGGATCTAAAAGGGACCGTCGATCTACAAAGGGCTGTCGGTCTACAAAGAACACAGCTACACGTCCCTGATTCACGTACTCGTTTCGACTTTGGCGGCGTCATCAAAGAGTACGCCGTCGACCAAGCAGTAGAGATAGGCAAGCAACGTGGTGCAACCTCAATGTTGGTGAACTTTGGCGGAGATATCTATGCGCTAGGCAACAAGCCGGATGGCTCGGCATTTAACATTGCGGTATTGGACCCAAGAGACAACAAAACGCCATTTTTTGCGGTTCCCTTAACCAACGCTGCGCTCACAACTTCGGCTCATAGCGAACGTCAAATGCAATTTGGTGATAAAACCACCTCTCATATTTTGTCGAAGCAAGATGTTGAGAAGAAGATTCTATCGGTTACCGCGATTGCTTCTTCCACATTGGAAGCGGGCGTGCTCAGTACATCACTGACACTGAACCCAAGCATTTCAGTGCCCGAAGATAGTGCTGTTATCTACATCGACGATCAATTACACATTCACCAAAACACGGAGTTTTTGCATTCATGAAAAGCTACCTATTCACGTTAATCTTATTGTTTAGCAGCTTTTTGCATGCTCAAGAAAGTGAGTTTCTTCCCGTTGAAGAAGCCTTCCCTGTCACATGGGAAGCCACAGACCAAGGTGCGATCATCAATTTTGATACTCATCCTGGTTACTATCTGTACCAATCTCGATTCTCATTTAAAGAAGAGTCGTCATTATCGACGCTAGAGCCTCAATACTCGCAGCCAGGTGAAGAAAAACAGGATCCTAACTTTGGTAATGTTGTTGTGTTTCACAAGCCGCTCACCGTTACAGTACCTTACACTGGAAGTGGCAAACTCACCGTGCGTTACCAAGGCTGCGCAGACAAAGGGCTTTGCTACCTCCCACAAAAGTTAGAGCTAGATTTGCCTAAACTGGAAATCTTGATAGCTGATAGCTCATCAAGTTCGCTATATCAAACCTTAGGCGAGATCAGTGAAGACACTAATGGCTTATCTTCATTCCTATCTCAAGCGGGCAAGTTACAAGCTCTCCTTGTATTCTTCTTACTCGGCCTAGGCTTGTCTCTGACGCCATGTGTACTACCGATGATTCCAATTCTAGCCAGCATCATTGGTGGTGAAAAAGAGATGACAGGGAAAAAAGGCACGGCACTCTCAAGTTCTTACGTTCTGGGTATGGCCACCAGCTATGCGATGACAGGGATATTAGTAACGACCTTGGCAAAAGGGATTAACCTTCAAGCCGCGATGCAACAGCCTTGGTTGTTAAGTAGCTTTGCGGCAGTTTTTGTTCTGCTTGCGTTGGCAATGTTCGGATTCTATGAACTCCAACTACCTTCCGCCCTTCAGCAAAAACTCAACAGTGGTTCAGACAAACTTGGCGGCGGCAAGATCGCCAGTGTCTTTGCTATGGGCGCAATCTCAGCCTTGGTGGTATCACCTTGTGTCAGCGCTCCATTGGCTGGTGCGTTGCTGTACGTTTCAACCACTCAAGATTGGATGTTTGGCGGAGCGACTCTGTTTGTTATGGCGCTTGGTATGGGAGTACCGCTTATCGCGATCGGGGCAAGTGGCGGGCGTCTGTTGCTAAGAAGTGGCGCGTGGATGGTATCGGTCAAGCAAGTGTTTGGCGTACTGCTATTGGCTGTTGCTATCGTGCTATTAAGCCGCTTTGTCGCTCCATCGATCATTATGATCTTATGGGCGCTGCTCGCCATCGGTTCTGGTGTACATTTCGGTGCTTTGGAAGCCGCGCAACCGGGTTGGGCTCGTACTCGTAAGTTTTCTGCTTTACTGCCACTGAGTTACGGTTTAATTTTGTTTGTCGGATTTTTCTTAGGTAATACCGACCCTCTGAATCCGCTTGCAAACAGAAAATCAGCTCAACCTATTGCGGCTACTCCCTTTGAAAAAACCGATTCGATTGCTCAGTTAGAGCAGAAGTTACAAGCCGCTGCAAATACCGACCAAAAAGTGCTCGTCGACCTTTACGCGGATTGGTGTATCTCTTGTAAAGTGATTGAAACTAATGTGTTTAATGACCAACAAGTGAGTCAAAAGCTTAAAGAGTGGAAAACCATAAAGCTTGATGTGACAGAAAGCTCTCCAGAGCAAATGGCGTGGCTCAACGATAAAAATGTGTTTGGCCCACCTGCGATTTTCTTTTACTCACCCACAAGCGGAGAGCTAGAGCCTGCGCGAGTGATGGGAGATATTGATAAAGACGGTTTTAATAGCAAACTTAAGCTTGCTAATCAGCTTGCTTACGCAAGCAGCGTACAACCGGATAGTCGCACAAACTAAAGTAAACCATCGATAAAGCCCAAATCGCCCAATCATTGATTGGGCGATTTATTATTAAGCCTGCCGATTCAGACCGCCTATTCTGAACTTTCCAACTGTTCAATAACCATTTGAGTTAGCCGCTCAGTATACGCATTGATCTTCCAGTGTTCTGGGCTCCAGCCTTTTACAAATCGTTGGAAGTCGGCCCATGCCACGTAAAACATTGGTCGCCATGTGGCTTCAACATCATCAAAAGAAAGTTGTGATTGATAGTATGTGAGTGCCTCTTTCAAGTATCGAAAATAAGCCTCTAATATTTCTGATTCAAGCTCTTCGCAATCTTGCGGCCTAACCGCGCTGCTCATAAACAGAGCTACGTCTTTCATCGCACAACCATGACCGACATATTGGAAGTCGACAGCTGCTGCGTTTTGGCTTGCCGAATCAAAACAGAAATTAGCTAGCTTGGCGTCACCATGCACCAAAGTTGGATACGGACACTCTCTGAGTAAACGATCGATGTGTGGCGCTTGATTCTTCAATGGTAAGTCGGCCAACGCGTTTAACTCATCAGGACGTGTTTCTAAATGCCAGTAAGTACCTATTTTCCATAATGATGCAGACTGATCTTGGTCGATATGGATATGCTTCGCATGAAAATTAGCAAGCCACTTTAGGCAGGCATCGCGTTGTTCAACCTCGACGGCAGTGTAACCAAGTACTGGTTCAAGCTGAGTATCTTTAGTAGCCAATTCATCACAAACGGCGAGCACATCAAATTGAGAAGTGAGAGGAAAGCCGATATCAGCAAGGTTTTGCATCACAATCAGCCACTCGTTCTCTTGTAACTCACATTGCAGCCCAACAGGCACAGGACAACGCTCATCCCACTGTTGAGTGAACGATTGATACCAAGCCGTTTCCACTTGGTAAGAGTGCACCTTTCGTTGATGAGATAATTTAGTGTTCCAGCCTTTGGGGTGTTCAGCTTTATCTGGCAATGCGACATGTTTGACGATGACACTGTTTACTGAGGCATTGTTCATCGAGGCACTATTATCTTTAGCAAAGACCAAGCGAACTAACTCGCCATATCCGCCCCACAAGCGTTGAATCACTTGAACATCAAACCCCTGGTGACAGCCAAGTGAGGTTGCAATTTTTTGATAGAGTTCAGGTTGAACAAGGTTTTTTGGCGATATTGATTGAGACATATTACTCGTTGCTAAGCTTTATCAGAGAGAAGATGTGACCACTGTGGCTGCCTATTCATGTAATGCACTACGTAGCTGCAAACAGGAACAATCTTTAAGCCAGCCTGTTCAATTTCAGGTAAGACCGACTCCATCATCACCTTACCAAACCCTTTACCTTGTAGTTCATCAGGAATCCGAGTCGAAGTAATATGTAGGACGTCCCCATCCTTCTGATATTTAACAACAGCGAACTGATTTGGTTCTAGCTCAACCGTAATCTGGCTAGCTTGTTGATCCCATTTTATGGCCTTCATTCTCAACTCCTGCAAATAATTGGTACACCAAACAATAAAAGTTTGAAGTATTAGTTCCTTGTAATAGACTAACGAAAGTGCATATAAATAAAACTAAGTACTTACAAATACAGTCAATAATTTAGAGTTAACTATTTTATATAAAACTAGAAAATAGAAAACTCACTCTATAAATTAATATAAAGTACTCCTGTTAAACCTAGCACGTAATAACACCTTGTTAGCAAGTTACCAAATAACTAACAGACGCATGTTGGCGCATGGAGAAACATAATGAACGCACCACTGAAGAAGCCTTTGGAGCATAATCAGGCACTTCAAGACCCTCGAAATCGCACTATTTCCACGATTAATAGTACCGATGCGTTGGCCATGATTGAACACGGTAGTGAACTGACGTTAAACGTCTCGACTCCGGTTGGCACTAAATTTCTAGCGACTACGAAGTTTATCGGCACACACAGTGAGAACTGTATCTTGGTTGAAGTCCCTGAGATTTCAAGCGATGACCTACGCTTTTTCTTTCAGGAAGGGTTTTGGATGACGGTTAGAGCTTACTCGTTAAGAGGAGAGGGCGCGCTTATTCACTTTAAATGTCAAATTCATCATAATATTGGTGAACCTTTCCCAATTTTGGTGTTATCGACACCAAGTACAATGCAAGTGACTCAACTTCGTAAAGAAACCCGTTATGAAGTCAATTTAGAGTCCAGAATCATCTTCAATGATCAGCGAATGAATTGTGAGATCCGAGACCTATCTAAAAGTGGTTGTCGCTTTGTCACATCGCCAACGTCACGACCTATTCAGATTGCCGATAGAGTGTCTATCGAGATCACGCCTGGAAATTACAACGGCCCATTTATTCCTCCGCTACGAGGCACAGTGTGTAACTTGCAGAAATCGACACACTACGCACGCTACGGTGTAGAGTTTGACGATATCGGCCGTGCCAATGCTAAGAATCTATTGGGTAAACTTAAGTTCGATGGTACCAAGCTTCGTTTACGTAATGCCTAAGTGTCAGCCCTGCTTTAAACATCGCTCTAGGTAGATACAGCTATAAGTCGCTAAAGATTAAAAGAACCCAAACAAAAATAGCCATCGATAATATATCGATGGCTATTTTGTTTTACCTAGAACAAGTTAACGGTTATTTTTCTCGCTGATTTAGGTAGCGCAACCCGCTATTTACGAAGGGCGTTGAGCTTGGCCTGCGCGATACCAAAAATAGTATCGATTGGGTAGCTTCCCTCGTCACTGGCTTCACCTGCGGCTTTGCCCGTGAACAGCTCAATCGCTTCTGTCACATGGTCGATCGCCCAGATGTTGAACTCACCCTTTTCAACCGCTTTGACGATATCACTGCGTAACATCAGGTTGTGAACATTCGAACGCGGGATAATCACCCCTTGCTCGTTTGAACGGCCTTTGATTTCACACACATCAAAGAAACCTTCAATTTTCTCATTCACACCACCAATTGGCTGAGACTCACCAAACTGGTTCATCGAACCAGTAATCGCAATGTCTTGACGATTTGGCTGCTTCGAAAAGGCTGAAACTACCGCACAGAACTCCGCCATACTTGCACTGTCACCATCGACGCCACCATACGATTGCTCAAAGGTGATGTTAGTGGTGAGCGGAACTTTGGCTGTCTTACCAAACACAGAAGAAAGATAAGCAGACAAGATCATCACCCCTTTCGAGTGAATACTGCCACCAAGATCTACGTTTCTTTCGATATCAATCACCTCACCATCGCCATAGGCTGTAGTGGCAGTAATTCGGTTTGGCGCGCCAAACATATGATCGGTTGTGCTTAACACAGATAAAGCATTCACCTGTCCGACAGCCTGACCATCAACGTGTATCAAGGTCGTCCCGTTAGTAAACGTCTCCATTACACTGTCTTGTAATCGACTCACACGCATTTGCTGGTTAGACAATGCTTGGTCTACGTGTGTAGAACGAATCAGATTCGACTTCGCCCCTCTCGCAACATAGTTAGATTCCCGGAGCAGGTTCGCTGTGTGTGCAGAGTGCAAAGACAACTTCCCTTGATCACCCGCCTGACGAGAGCTGTGCTCAATAATGCGAGCTATCGCTTTTCGATCACAATGCAGCATGTTGTTGTCATGCACGATGCTCGAAATGAAACGTGCGTAATGCATCTCAGAATCCGCGGTACGTTTCATCTCATCTTCAAAGTCAGCCGTTACACGGAACAATTCACCAAACTCGGCATCGTAGTGCTGCAACAGTTGGTAAGTACGATAATCCCCAAACAGAATAATTTTCACATCCAGTGGAATCGGTTCAGGATCAAGCGATACTGCGCCCGTTAGGGTCACCTCTTTTTCTAATGAAGCAAAGCTCAATTGACGTGAACGTAACGCACGTTTAAGCCCTTCCCATACATACGGTTGCTCTAACACTTTCACCGCATCCATCAACAATACACCACCATTTGCTCGGTGTAAGCTGCCCGCACGAATCAATGAGAAATCGGTAAATACGGTGCCTTTAAATGTCGCCGTTTCTACATAACCAAACAGAGAGTGATAGTTCGGATTCTCTTCGACTACAATCGGAAGAGACTGCTCTTTTTGGCTGACGATTACGTTAACTTTGTAACGACGTGGCATTTTCTTATCCAGAGAAGCCGTCGCAATTTCAGCTTGCTCAGTGCTCTCTTCTAAGAAAATATCAGCGTTTTCGACAATGTCCTTACGCAGTGCCGTGAGGTACTTTTTGATCTCTGGATATTGGTTGTAATCTTGCTTCAACTGCTTGATAAAGTGGGTAATTACGTCCCTTGCTGTATCATCATTCAGCTTTTGAATTTTCTCTGTGTACGTTTCTTCAAGTTCAGTCAGCTCACGAGAAATAGTTCGTAACCCCACTTCCAATCCATCAATAGTTTTATCGAACTGATCTTGTTCTTCCGGCGAAAGCAAATCGAAGCTCTCTTCGGTATGAAGCTCCTCGCCGTTCATTGCAACAAACTGGTAATCGCCCTGAGTGGTAATCGTCAGGTTAATACCCTTATCTTTCGCTTCTTGGCTTATGTTTTCTAGCGCAGCTTGCTGTTTGGCTGCCAGCTGGTTTTTAAGCCTGTCTGCACGGCTAAAGTACATCTCGTTATCAAACGCAAGAGGCATACCTTTTAGCAATTTACGCATCAATTTTTCGATATCTTGCTTTAAATTGCTGCCGACACCGCTCGGTAACTTGAGCACTTTAGGTGTACGAATGTCTTCAAAATTCGCGATGTAACACCAATCAAAAAGCTCTTCGACTTCTTGAGGGTGACGGTTGAGATAACGCAAGATCATGGTTCGTTTGCCTAGACCATTGCGCCCTATCGCGTAAATGTTGTAACCCTTTTCCTTAATTGACATCGCGAACTCAACGGCTTTCTGTGCCCGTTCTTGTCCGACGATCTCGTCAATTGGAGCCAGTTCTTTGGTCGACTTACATGGTAGCTTCTCTAGCTCTGCTACCTGATACAGCTGTTCTGTATTGAGTCTTTGAATCGCCATCGCCGCCTCCTTAGTCCTTTATTACTTGGGTGTAGATAAAATCAGTGTAGATGTAATTTCCTATAAATTTAGTGACTTACGCTGCACAGCTGTTCAACCGAACAAATAACACACAATTTGAGCCCATTTTACGAATAAAGGACTATTTTAAATACCAACTTAACATGTAAATGATTTTAATTTGCAATTGATAATAAATATCATTAACATTTTCGGATATTATAAATTGAGGATGTGGATATGGAAATTGAACGATGCTGGATGCACTATCTAAAAGCTGAGCAGTTAATGGAACAAGGCCATTGGCCAGAAGCACAGCGTCTTTACGGTGATGTTTTATCTTCTCTTCCTCATCACATCCAAGACGCTGCATACCAAAGCGACATTAAACCCTGTCAATTTGCTTGTCTATTGGCAGGACTAAGAGACGCGAGCGTTGCTCAATCTGAAATTCTTAATCGCCTAGGGCTACAACAGCAAGCCTTCGACACATTGAATCAGTCTTATGCTCTGATGCAATTTATCTCTCTAGAAAACACCGAGCTGATTCAACGTACTTATTCTCTACTGGAGAAGCAGAGTGAAGATTTACTCAATCACTTGATCGCTTTTTGCAGCGCTCAGCGCAGCTCGCATTGGATGCTCGAACTAGAACAAATTCAACGTGCTCATCACCATTTTGGGCAACTTAAAACAACGTCAGAAGTTCAATCTTCACCTAATGTCTTAAATTGATAAGGATATATCATGTCGGACCGGGCCATTCTTAAAGTCAATAACCTCTCCGTTAGCTTCACAACCAATGATGGAATCATTGACGCGGTAAAAAAGGTTAACTTTACCCTTAATTCAAGCGAAACCTTGGCCATTGTTGGTGAATCGGGTTCAGGTAAATCAGTCTCTTCCAATGCTCTTATGCGTTTGCTTCCTGATAACGCGATTATCGATCAACAATCAGAAATCGAGTTTGAGGGGCAATCGATTCTTGGAAAAACCGAACGAGAAATGCAGTCGATTCGTGGCGATAGAATCGGCATGATCTTTCAAGAGCCGATGACCTCTTTGAACCCATATCTGCGTGTGGGCATTCAAGTGGCTGAAGCCATCATGTGTCACCGTAAAGTATCGAAGTCGAAGGCCAAGCAGCGCGTACTTGAGCTGTTTGAACTTGTTCACCTACCAATGCCAGAGCAAGCCTACGCTAAATACCCCCACGAGTTTTCTGGCGGTCAACTACAGCGCATCATGATCGCAATGGCCTTGATTAATGAGCCCGATATATTAATTGCCGACGAACCGACCACGGCATTAGATGTGACCGTTCAGGCTGAAGTGCTTTCTCTGATCAAAGAGATTCAAAGCAAGATGGGGATGGCGATTTTGTTCATAACCCATGACCTTGGCGTAGTAAAACATTTTGCAGACCGTGTTCTCGTTATGTGTAAAGGGGAGCTAGTAGAAGAAGGGATGACTCAAGCCTTATTCGAAAATCCAAGACACGACTACACACGCATGCTGATTAATTCGATTCCAAAAGGGGCTAAGGTTCCTGTTCATGCTTCGGCTCCTGAGTTGCTATGCGCAGAAGATATCCGAGTTCAATTCTTGGTAAAATCGCACTTTATTAAAAGTAAAAGCCAGTACTTTGAAGCCGTAAAAGGTATTTCGTTGAACCTAAAGCAGGGGGAAACCTTAGGCATTGTGGGTGAGTCAGGTTCAGGAAAGTCAACATTAGGACGGGCGTTAATCGGCTTATTACCAAGTACCGGACGTATTGTCTATAAAGGCCAAGACGTTAGCTTATTAACCGACAAAGAGCGCCACAAGCTAAAGAAAGATGTACAGATGGTATTCCAAGACCCATATGGTTCTTTATCACCACGTATGACGGTTGGTGAGATCATCACCGAAGGCTTAACGGTCCATCAACCTCATCTATCCAAAAAAGAGAGATTAGAAAGAGCTCGCAAAGCGCTGATTGAGGTTCGCTTAGAACCAAACTCAATTAACCGTTATCCACATGAGTTCTCTGGCGGACAAAGACAGCGTATCGCTATTGCTCGTGCACTGATTCTTGAGCCCTCTTTCATTTTGTTAGATGAACCAACTTCAGCCCTCGACCGCTCGGTACAACTGACCGTGATAGATCTGCTAAAAGACATTCAAGCCAAACACAACATTGGCTTCCTGTTCATCAGCCACGACCTTTCAGTAGTAAAAGCGCTTTCAGACCGCGTGTTGGTGATGCAGAAGGGTGAAGTGATGGAAGAAGGTTCAGCAGAAGAGATTTTTAATGCGCCGAAAAACGACTACACCAAGAAACTGATTGAGGCGTCATTCGACTTAGAAAATAAATCGAAAAAAAATGCCGCATAGAAGGAACTAATTAAGATTAACAGCGTCTTATAAGTACATTCTGAATTAGCACCTAATGGATTGCACTCTAGAATGGATATAGCAAAACTGGTTTGGCCGCCAAAAGAGAAATGTCGCATGGATGCGACATTTTTCGTTTCTGAAGGGAAATAATTTCTCTCTAAATCTTATTCCCTGCAATTAAATCACTTCATTACAAACTAACGATAGAGAGACTTGGTCGATTCTCTGACAAGTAAATCAATCGGTGGTAATCGAGCCTCATGCCTCTCACCCGACAACAAGTTCAAAATAGATTGAGCACACACCTCACCTATCTCTTCAATTGGTTGTCTCAAAGTCGTTAACGCTGGCGTGAAATACTTCGACGTTGGTAAATCATCAAAACCAATCACCGACACATCTTCTGGTACTTTATAACCGTGGTCATGTAGCGCCTTAATCGCGCCATAAGCCGTTTGATCATTGGCTGCGAACAGAGCAGAAAAGTGAATCTTCGACTCGATTAATTCAACGGTTTTCTCATAGCCCGATTCACTACTAAAATCGCCTTGCTTAACGAGCTTTGGCATCACCTTGATGCCCGCCTCTTGAAGTGCTTTTTTATAGCCTTCAAAACGATTACCTGCGTCAGGCTGGCTTGAAAGCCCTTTGATATGAGCGATATTCACATGCCCCTGTTGAAGCAAGTGAAGGGTCGCCATGTAGCCGCCCAATACATTATCGATATTGATTGAGCGAACATTGTCTCCAACCATGTCATAACCCACCGCGACAACCGGAATGTCTTGTGTGTATTTGGCGATGTCTTCTTTGGTGATGCTACCCGTCACGATAATCATGCCATCGACATTGCTTTTAGCCAGATACTCTAAAGCATGTATTTCGAGCTTTTTTTGCCAGTGCCCAGTTGCTATCACTAACGAATAGCCTTGAGCTATCAGGGTTTTCTCCATGTCATTGAGGATACGACTGGTATAAGGGCTGTCAGGGTGTTGCACCAACACACCAATAGTTAGCGAACGGCGATTGATGTTCTCCTGCATTTGAAAATTCGGCTTGTAGCCAGTGTCTTTTATTGCCTGCTCGATATTCTGGCTTTTGTCATCCGACACATAGGTTGTGCGATTAAGAAAACGCGAAACCGTGCTTGGAGAAACACCGGCTAGTCTCGCTACATCGTATACGGTGGTTTTTTTAGTTTTAGTGCGCATCTCGATACCCTAACCCTGTGACATTATGGGGAGCCCTAAAGCTCCCCATCAGTTTCAACTCAACATTGCTTAAGTTGAAACTCATACTGTTAACTTAATACAAGTAGGCGAAAATCATCCCCGGTCGGAAATAACGACCAGCGGTATATTTCAACCCTGTGCTCAGTAGCCATTTATGAAGAGTCATGGCCTGCCCCGCTGAAATGTCACCTTGCACCATACTAACAAATTTATCAGTGTCTTTGGTCAAACGAGGGCTAACTCGCCCGTCAGATAGCACACACTTTTGTAATTTAAGCGCAGTAAGCCACTTTTTCGCATCACTTTGTGACAATTTAAAAGATTCTGAAAGATCTTCCTCATCAAATGAGACCGAGCAATTGAATCCTTCTGGCGCTGCAAATGGAATTTTTGAATAGTCATAAAGCGCGGTATACACGGTATCCATCAATCTTTCCGCTTGCTGAGATTTACCCGCTAACCTCAGCGCAGTCGCAACGCTAAACTGCACACC
Organism: Vibrio bathopelagicus; assembly: GCF_014879975.1. Taxonomy (NCBI): domain Bacteria; kingdom Pseudomonadati; phylum Pseudomonadota; class Gammaproteobacteria; order Vibrionales; family Vibrionaceae; genus Vibrio; species Vibrio bathopelagicus. The sequence goes on from NZ_CP062501.1 coordinate 2,003,567, forward strand.
AATCCACACGTCTTGCGCTTGGAATGCTTCATGCGGCGAGCCATCAGCGAGCGTCATATTCGCAACGCCTAATGTCGGACTGTTTACTTCAAAGTTATGCTTATAAACATAATCCAACGCACGCTGAATGCGCTGTTGTGGGAAAATCCCCTCTAGGCCAATCAATTTGAGGTAGCTGTCGGCAAGTAGTGCGTCACCAAAGCTGTTGTCTGAATCGGGTACCAAGTCTAGATACTCTTGTGTGAAAGCTTGAGGCGCTGTTTCACTCAACAGGCGTTTTTTAGAAACCCGTTGAGACACCTTGCCGATGTTTATCGAAGTATCAGCTTGGTTTAGGTAGTTGTTAAGAATATTCTTGTCGGCAATCGCATCGCCCGTCAATGTCAGGCCTAAGCTTTCTAAAGCTTGGTAACCCTGACCCGTTAAATGCTTGGCTTGAACTGGCGTCACGAAGAAGTGGTAGTAGCCTTCTTTCTCATCCCACAAGCTTTGCTCAACTGTGGCTAACGCTTTTTTCGAACGTGTAAGGTAACCCGCTCCTAGATCGTGTTCACCCATCAACTTTGCAAGCTCACTTGCGGCTTGAAGGCCTGCAACCCAGAGGCTCGCACAGTAAATTGAGATACCATGTGACGCTAGGTTATCGAAGGTATCGTCTGTACCTCGAGTGAGCGGTAAATCATCGCCCTCAGCGATCAAGTTCGATAAGAAATCGATGCTCTCTGTTACGGCCTGCCAGCACTCTTTAACCACAGAAATATCTTGTGTGTTTTGGTAATGACGGTACACCATCAGAATGTACTTCGGCGCTAAGTCCTTCCATTCCTTAACATTGTGCCAGCTATACGCATCAGGCTGAATGTCGAACGGGCTACCCAAATCGTGAATTACTGCACCTCGAATCGCGCGTACACCTTGGTACTTTTCATCAATCAACTCGGCATTCGGTGTCGCTTCATATTCCCAATAGCGGCGCTGAGTAAAGTCTTCAGCCAAGATGGCTTTTGAGAACTCTTTCATCACGCAGCCATCAAGTTCTGGCAACAAGTAAAGCAATGAAAATGAGCCGTAAAAGTACACATCCAAAGAGTTAAAGAATGGGTAATCGACACACTCTTTAACCAGGAACTTATCTTCTTTATCCCATACTGTTGATTCAGCGAGGAATGATAGTGAGTTCATCGCCATCGTCGCATAGCGCAGTGCCGATTCAGGTTGTGATATCTTGTTTTGAGCTTGCTTTAGAAAGGCGGTTTGTTGCTCAACGATCTGCTGCTCAATCACCTCTAGTTTTGGCAAAACATCCTCTAACATCGGCAAAGCGGGTTTAGCTTGAGGGTAGAATTGCGTGTAAGCCTTATTCGAGTGCCAGCCATTAAGCATAACTTTACTGTGTGCCATCACCTGTGCAAAACGAAGGTCAACAGACTCGCCCGGATCCAGTTCAACCTGAACCACAACTAATGCGCTCAATGCTTCACGCCCAGTGTAGATCCCCGTTTGGAATTCAGCGTTAGTACGGCCAGTTTTCAATGCGAACTCTGTTTGCTGGGTAACTTTCGAAGTATAAAGCGTTGGCTTAACAGACACCGACACCTTGCCAGATTCCGTCAAATGGTTTTCTGCTTGTACTCCAAACACCACCTCACCCTCAATGTCACTTTGATAAGGGGATTGGCTAGTGAGTTGGACACCGGTAAAGCTGTCGCTTTCGCCGTTTACGTTCACCGCTTGATGCTGCTGGGCGATTGGGTTTTGAGACAAGGTACAGGCCGAATCTTGAATCCCATCACGACCTTTTCGATAGGTTGAACCAATCAAGTTTTGTAGAGGTTGAGCAAGCGTAATCACGCGTGTTTGCTGTGATTGGTTGGTTAGCTGGAAGTGGTTCCAGTGCATCGGTAAAGAACAGAGGCGTTTATCCTCTTTAACAATCGGCGAGACCACCTTTCGCTTTATATTAATACCATCAAAACTATTATATTGATATTCAGCTAATGGATATAACGCTTTATATTCTAAATCGCTACCATTAACACTTTCTATATCACTATTATTGCCTACATTAAGTGATAATAATTTCGCTGTATCATTTATTAACAAACCATTAAAGAAATCTAAGGCTACATATAATTGACAATTAATTGAATATGGCTCTGATTCAATCAATAACTGAGTCTTATTTGAGAAATCAACATTCCACTTTATAAAGTTAGATTTATTTTCTTGGTAAAATTGGCCATTTTTTAATGCTGCTCGAATATGACCAACAACATTCGACATATCTGAGCTTTCAATCTTCTTCCCATCGAAAAGAGCAGGATAGAAATTCAGGTGTACGATCATGTCTTGTTCATTACGGACTTGAAGCGTATCGATGGTTGGCACATCCATCACTGACGCATAATAATCATTAAAATTAATAACTTGCTCTGAACAATCAACAAATATTCCCGGAATAAAACTGAAGTTTGGTGTGTTGCCATTGGGCGTCAGTGTAAATGTATTACCAATTCCACCCACCGCCATACCGGTATTTTCTGGTGTGGTAGAAATTGGCGTGTACCAAGGTTGAATAAATTCAACTGCATCACCTTTTTACACAAGTATTCAGAGTCTCCTGAATAGCTCGTATATGGAATTTTATTTTTCATGTTAAAGCCGCCATTGAATATTTTTTTCTTCTTGTTAATATCTTTTAAAAATGGAGATATCAACATGTTTAAAATTATAAATGAAAAGTTTGGAAGTATTGACTCCGTCACATTAATAAATCAACAACATGGTATAGAACTTCAAATAATCAATGGATTTGGTGCTGTTATTAATAAGTATATAGTAAACAACAGTCCATTCTCTTTTATTTGTGGTTATCAGAATTATGATGAACTGATCAACCAACACCCGTTCTTTTCCCGCAGTGCTAAATTATTCCCTTTTCCAAACCGTTTAAACTTGGGTCGTTACCGTTTCGACAACCAAAACCATCAACTCCCAGCTAACTTTCCTTGGTCTGATCACGCCGTACATGGCCTGCTCTACAACCAACCTTTTTCAATCACAAACAGCGTAGCCAATGATGAGTCAGCCAGTGTGACGCTTCAGTATCAAACGTCGTCTTTGCATCCAGGTTTTCCGTTTGCTTTTAACCTTGAAACCACCTTCACTATCGACACAACGGGTAAGCTCTCTTGCTCAACAACCGTCTCTAATTGTGGTGATTATGCTTTCCCATTCGGTGATGCTTGGCACCCTTACTTCTCGCTCGGCAATGACCTAGGACAGTGTGAACTGACCATGTCGCCGTGCGCTGAAGTCGTACACGAGAACGACCTACCCAATGGTGAAAAGTGCGCTTTTGACCATTCGTCTCTGAGTGACGCCCTGATCAGTCAAAGCCTGAATCACTGCTTTGAATTTGAATCGGCTGCGACCAACCAACTGACTTTGACACGCTCAGATTCATCAGCCGCGATTCACTATCAACAAGATGCGAGCTACCCATTTGTTCAGCTGTACACCCCAACGAGTGAACAAAGTATTGCGATAGAACCCATGACTTGCCCTGCTGATGCATTCAATAACCAGATTGGCTTATTAACGCTTAGCCCGAACCAGTCTCAAACCTTCACTTGGCAATGCCAAGCCACCTATCAATCAAAGTAACGAAACCAAACTAAGGCAACTACTGAACGCGAAACTAGCCCCCCAGAGAACGCATTGCTAACGAAAAACCACAACGTAAAAAACAAACGAAAGAAGCTAATCTAAAGAGACTAAACGAAAGAGCAATAAAGGGCGCATAAAGCGCCCTTCTCTTTGTTAGCCTAAAACCACTTCTACCGTGTGCTCACCCGATGTAAATACCGGTGCTTTGTTGCCTGAAATTAGGTCACCATTGACCTTCATCTCAATCACACCTTTACACACGTTATTCGGGTTAGTGACATGAATATGATAAGTCGCACCACGGAACTGACGACGGACTTTGAACTCAGGCCACTCAGCCGGAATACAAGGGTCCACCAGCAAGCCATCAATTTCAGGTCGAACACCCAGAATCCACTGCGTACCTGCAACGTATGTCCAAGATGAGGTACCAGACAGCCATGCATTACGACCTAGGCCGAACTGTTTATGTTCGTCACCCAAGATGTTTTGTGGGTAGCAGTATGGCTCAGACTCAAAGGTATCAATATCGTCGTTCTTCGAAGCCGGGTTAATTTGACGGTAGTACTCGTAAGCACGCTCGCCGTTGCCCATTTTCGCTTCTGCGATCATCACCCATGGGTTTGAATGAAGGAAGATACCGCCGTTCTCTTTCGCACCCGGTGGGTACGTCGAAACACCACCTAGCTGTGGATCAAAACCGTTGTAACCCGGAGTTGAAAGCTTGATGCCATTGGTTGTGTTCAGCTTGTTGTAAACCGAATCTAGCGCTTGTGTGGCACGCTCTTGTGTCGCAAAACCAGAAATGACAGGCCAGCTTTGACCGTTAGTGTAGATCTGCCCTTGTTCATTCTTGTGAGAACCGATCGGCTTGCCTTGATCATCAAAGTAACGCACAAACCATTCGCCATCCCAGCCACACTCATTCACTGTGCTCTGCATTTGTTGGTATTGCTCTTTGAACTGAGTCGTCAGTTGCGCTTCACCACGTAACTCGCAAAGGTCCAACATATCAAGCAGGGCTTTGCCGTACATATTGGCTACCATCATCGACTCAGCACCCGTTGGCAGGTTCACCGTGTCATTCCAGTCAGCAAAACCTAATAACGGAAGGCCGTGCTCACCCGTATTGGTGTACGTAAATTCAATTGAGCGACACAAGTGATCCCACACGGTGCCTGTTTCCACAGGGTTACCCGCTTTGTCTTTTTGGTAGAACGGAATCACTTTATTCAAGAATTCAGCGTTACCGGTTTCTTTCACATATTGAGTTACTGCGTAGATGATCCACAGATGATCGTCGCCGTAGTAATCCGGGCGTTCTTCTTCTTCACGTGAGTCACCCGCGTTCGCTTCCATGGTTGATGGAAAGAATTGGTGCATTGCCGAACCATTGGTGTTTTGCACCGATAGTAGACGCTCAATGAACTCACGCGCCTCTTCTGGCATATGAGTAATCACACCCAATGTATCTTGAGAAGAGTCACGGAAGCCAATACCACGAGCACCATAACCAAGCTGGTACAGAGACAGGTAACGAGACCAGTTTTTGGTTGTGTGGCATTGACGTGGGTTGTGTACGTTAAGCATCGAGTTCATCGCAGGGTCTGGCGTTTCAACCTGAACCGCTTGCAAGTAAGTGTCCCAGTGCTCAGCCAGTTCAGCGAATGCCGAATCAACCGCTTGATGGTCACGGTATTTAGCCAGTAAAGGCTGCGCTGCTTCTAAGCTCTGTTCTTGCGCGATCTGTACAACCGTGCGTTCCGTCTGCTCTGGAGATAACCATCCTAAACGCAGATTTAGCGCACCAATATTGTCACCACGCAGACACTCAGTATTGCCAAGCTCATCGTTTTCTAACGCTTGTGGCGCAGCCCAAGTACCATAGCCAAACTGACCAAGGAATGATTGCCGGTCACCGTCAAATGAAGTCGCAGGACGATCCGCTGTCATCAGGTTTACCGCATAATCGCGCTTCATGAAGGCATATTGCTCAAGCACTGTGTGACCCGATTCTTGTCGGTGCGCTTTGAGCGTCATGGTTTGTGGAACCCAATCGGCATTCAATAGCTGCTTAAGTGCATCGAAGTGTGTGAATTCATACACAGGTACCACATCAACGTGCAGCGCTTTGTCTGAAATGTTAGTGACTTTGATGTCTTGTAGCAGCACTTGGTCTGCTTTTGGTACAAAGAAGGTCACTTCACAACGCACACCAAACGCTTCTGCAATGATGGTGGTGTAAGACAAACCAGTATGGTTTTCAAACTTATCAAGCAGCTTCAGAGTCGGCGTGTAGAAAGGTGAGAACACCTCAACGTTGCCCGCTTCGTCGCGCACCTTGAGGTACATTGTCGAACCTTTAAAATCCGAGTTTGGTAGTTGTGCAATGTACTTGGTAATACGGTTCAGTGCAGGGTCACCTTTACACAACAACACACCGCCGTTGCTATCGACAATGCCACCGAAATCTAATGTGCCAACATAGTTACACCATTTGATCGGTGTACATGGCGTGGTTGCTACGTATTCTTTGTTTTTATCGTCAAAATATCCGAATTTCATCATCACTATCCCTAGCCCCTCCCAAATAAGGAGGAGCCAAAACAATTTGTCGTAAGTAGGTTGGTATCAGCTCAATGGCTGACTTAAGTTGACTGGCTAGCTCGTAATTGACTAGCTCGCTAGCGAATTCTCACTCAGTGCATCGAACAGATGGAAGGCATCCAAATCCAAGTAAAGCGTCAGCTCTTTCACATCCACTTCAGCAGCTTGGGTCTCAACCATCAGCGGTTGACCGCCAATTTCTGTTTTCAGAAGAATGCTCGCGCCCAGTAGTTCCTTGTCTTTGATTTTCACAGGGAATGGCAGCACACGGTCGTGGTCCACTTGCTCAGCACGTAGGTGGATGTCTGTTGGACGAACACCAAAGTGAAGCGCTAGGTTTTTAGATGCTAGAGACTTAAAGCGCTCTGGCAGTGGGATGTGAACATCGCCAAGTTCAACGAAGTATTCACCTTCTTTTTCAATCAGTTTCGCTTCCAACATGTTCATTGACGGGTTACCAATGAATTGCGCGACAAACTTGTTAGCTGGGCGTTGGAACACCTCGGTTGGTGTGCCCACTTGAGCCACATAACCGTCTTTTAGGATCACGATGCGATCCGCCAAAGTCATCGCTTCGATCTGGTCGTGTGTTACGTAGATCGTGGTGGTTTTAAGTTCACGGTGTAGGTGCTTGATCTCTTCACGCATCACACCACGAAGTTTTGCATCTAGGTTAGATAGCGGCTCATCAAACAAGAACACCTTCGGAGTACGAACCATCGCACGGCCCATCGCTACACGTTGACGCTGACCACCAGAAAGCTCTTTTGGCTTACGGTTTAATAGCGGGTCAAGCTCTAGCATTTTCGCGGCTTTTAACACTTCTACGTCGATTTCTGCTTTCGGCATGCCCTTTAGTTTTAGAGCGAAAGCGATGTTCTCGTACACAGTCATGTGTGGGTACAGTGCGTAGCTTTGGAATACCATTGCTAAGTCACGGTCTTTGGCATCGACCTTGTTCATCACTTTGCCACCAACCACGATATCGCCAGAGCTTATGCTTTCTAGGCCTGCAAGCATGCGAAGTGTGGTCGATTTACCACAGCCAGATGGGCCAAGGAAAACCACGAACTCGCCGTCTTCAACCGTAAAATCAAACTCTTTTACAACCTCAACATCACCGAATGATTTTTTGATGTTCTTAAATTCTACTTTAGCCATTATCTGTTCTCCTCAGCGCGCTCTTGAAGCATGTTTCGGTACGCAATTGCGCTCTGTTTCAGTGTTCTTTCTTGGGTGGTGTAATCAACATGGACGATACCAAAGCGTTGGCAGTAGCCGAATGCCCACTCAAAGTTATCCATCAGACTCCACGCAAAGTAACCATCCACTTTCACACCGGCTTCGACTGCGTTGTGAACCGCTTCGATGTGACCTTGGAAGTAACGAACACGTTGGTCATCCATCACTTGTCCGTTAACACGCTCGTCGTTACCTGCTGCACCGTTCTCTGTAATGTAGATAGGCGGCATATTTTCGTAACGAGCATCCAGTCTTACCAATAAATCGGTTAGGCCCTGTGGGTTGATTTCCCAGCCGATGTAAGTGTGTTCAGCATCAGTCTGTTTTACTGATTCAATGTCGCCGTTCTCGTTGAAGCGAGCGACATTGCGTGTGTAGTAGTTAATTCCGATGTAATCTACCGGTGCACTGATGATGTCTAGATCACCTTCTAGAATCATTGGCATGTTCATCGCTTGACGCTCGACGACCAGCTGTGGGTATTCCCCTTTCAATACTGGGTCGATGAACCAGTGGTAGTTCTCCGCTTCGCAGTAGTCTGCGGCACCTTGATCTTGTGGTGTTAATGGGTAAGCCGGAGTCGCGTTAAATACCACGCCATGCTTGGCATGAGGCGAATTTTTACGAAGAATCGGCATTGCTAAACCGTGTGCCAGCATTAAGTGGTGAGAGGCCAAAAAGCCTTCTTTTTCACCCTTGATACCCGGCGCATGTTCGCCCCAGCGGTAACCTAGGAACGCAGACACAAACGGTTCATTGAGCGTGGTGTACACGTCGATTGTATCGCCAAAGTACTTGCTCACCACTTCTGCATATTCTGCGAATTTGTAAGACGTTTCTCGGTTTAGCCAGCCGCCCTTGTCTTCAAGGTACTGTGGTAGATCCCAGTGGTACAAAGTCACATACACTTTCATGCCACGAGCATGACACTCATCGATGATCTGACCGTAGAACTCAAGGCCTTGCTGATTCACCACACCGTCGTGCGGCAGGATACGTGGCCATGCAATTGAAAGGCGGTAAGCATCAACGCCTAAGCCTTGAATCATCTCGATATCTTGTTGCCACAAGTGGTAGTGATCACACGCCACATCGCCATTGTCACCGTTATCTACCTTACCTGGCGTCTTACAAAACGTGTCCCAGATAGACGGTGTACGACCGCCCTCTTCAACGCCGCCTTCAATTTGGTATGAAGATGTCGCGACACCGAATACAAATTCCTTACTGCGTAACTTTGAATCACTTGGAAGTTGAAATTTATTCATTGTTATAACCCTTAAACCTAACCTTTAACTGCGCCGGACGTTAAACCACTGATCATCTGTTTCGATGCGAACAGGTAAGTGATTACAAGTGGTAAAATAGAAATCGTGGTACCGAGCATTACCGCGCCCCATGGCGTATTCGGAATACCTTGAACACTTCGTAGTGCTTGTGTGATGACGTAATTGTCAGGGTTGTTCAGCACAACAAGAGGCTGCATAAACATGTTCCAGAAGAAGACGAACTGCACGATAGCGAGTGTTGCTAGCGCTGGTTTCATCAGTGGCAGCACCACACTCCAGTACGTTCTGAACTCACCTGCACCATCCAACTTCGCCGCTTCTAATAGCTCTTTAGGAATCGATGCAATCACGTGCTGACGCATCAAGAAGATACCAAATGGCGTGGTTGTGAACGGTAGCCATACCGCCATGTGGTTATCCAGCAAGCCTAAGAATTTCACGATCATGAAGTAAGGGATCAAGCTAAGCACTGGTGGTATCGCCATTGAGCCAACCAACATGCCGAACAACACGTTCTTACCGCGAAACTTAAACACAGCAAACGCGTAACCACCCATGCTACAAAATAGCAGCGAGATGGTGGTGCCTAAGAAAGCGACGTAAATCGAGTTAAACATCGCTTTCCAAAACGGCATGATTTCTAGCAGTTTTGCGTAGTTAATGGCCAAGCTATCGCCAATAGCAAAGCTGATACCAGAACCAAAGATCTCCGAACGATCACGAGTCGATAACAGTGCCGACCATACAAATGGAAATACTGTAATTAGCGCTGAAACAACCAGTAAAATACCTAACATGACCATCAAGATCTTAGTCAGAATGTACATGCTGCGTTCGCTTGGCATTAGGCCACTTAGTGGTGAGGTATTTGTCTTAATTGATGTCGACATCTTAATGTTCCCCTAAGCCTTTCTTACCGAAGAATACAAATTGAACCAAAGTACAAGTTGCGATGAGTGCAAACAGTAGCCATGAAATTGCTGATGCCGTGCCCATTTCTAGCCATTCCCAACCCACCTTGTAGAGGTACATAGAGATAGTTAAGCCAGACTGGCCTGTACCACCAGTGCCACGCGTTAGAACAAACGGTTCTTCAAACATTTGCAGGTTACCGATAATGGTCATCGTGATAGCAAAGAAAATGAACGGACGAATCATTGGCAGTGAAATGTGCCAGAAACGGTGGAAGGCATTTGCACCATCCATACGAGCCGCTTCTAAAATGTCTTTAGGAATCGTCATTAAACCTGTGGTGTAAAGAACGATGTTAAAGCCTGTGTATTTCCAGAAAACCATGATCGCGATTGACGGCTTAACCATAGTGGCATCGTCTAACCAACGGATAGGTTGGAAATCGTTAACCCAAGCAAATGCCCAACCAAACAGCGTGCTATCAGCCAGAGCCATCAGCGTTTGGTTAATGATTCCTGAGTTAGGAGAGTACATGTTGAAGAAAATCAGTGATGCTGCGACCGTTGATGTGATGAACGGTAAAAAGTACGCTGATGTGAGCCAGTGACGCATACGGTCACCCATAGAAACCAGCATGTAAGCGACAGGAATAGCCACTAAATGCTGCGCTACACCCGATGTAATTGCTAGCCAAAGCGTGTTCTTCAATGAACGCCATAGCCACGGGTCGGTCAACGCAATGTAATAGTTCTCAAAACCAACGAACTCCATTGCATCCATACCCTTTACCGGGTTCCACTCATGAAACGACAGGTAAACAGAGAACAACAGCGGGAAGATCCCAAATACAGAAAAAATGATCAGAAACGGCAGAAGAAATCCATACGGTGTAAGCGCTTTCAAATTTAGACGAGAAAAAAAGCTTTGCTCCGAAGGTTCTATCGTTGTGCTCGCTGTATGATTCATAGTAACGACCTCTTAGTAAAAGGAAGCGCGCGAACCACGCTTCCTCACTTACTTAATGTAATAACAGATTAAAGATTACGCGTACGACGCTTAATTAGACGTTCCGCTTCTTTCAGCGCAGTCTCAATATCTTTACCTTCATCAAGCACTTCCATCAGAGCATTCTCTAAGATGATCGAACGTGCAACGTGGTCACCTTGAGCGGGTGAAACAGGCTTAATATTTTTCGCTACCTCAGCAAAGATAAGTCTCGCTTGCTGACCACCTAAGAACTCCATCTCTTCTTCAAAAAGAGCGTCATCGTAAGTGGTCACGTTCGCAGGAAAGGCCGCTATTGTTTCAAAGTGCTTAAGTTGTACATCACGTTTCGTTGTCATGTATTTAATCAGTTCCCACGCCTCATCCGGATTGTCAGATTGCGTTGGGATAGAAAGGAAAGAACCACCCCAGCTGCCGTAAATACCATCTGGAAGATTAGCTACCGCCCATTTACCGCTAGTTTCAGGTGCAATCCAGTTGCTCAAGTGGCCAAGTAGCCATGCGCCTGAAAGTTGAGTCGCGAACGTGCCATTACGGAAGCCTTCGTACCATTCGTTTGACCAAGCCAGATTGCGAGAATCTAACCCTCTATCACGAATCTCTTTTGCGACAGTAAAGGCATGAACAAAACGCTCAGACGTGACAACTGGGTTGCCGTCTGCATCAAAATAAAGACCTTCCCCCTCAGGAACGGTTGTAAAGATGATCGCTTGTGCTACATCGGCTGCGGATGCTATCAACTGCACGTTTTGTTTCTTCAACTCTTCACCAGCGGCAATGTATGAATCCCAATCTTTGATTGCGTCATTAACATCAATGCCTGCTTTTTCGAATACGTCTGTTCGGTAGTACATAAGACCTGGGCCTAGATCGACTGGAATACCATAAACGTCACCATCCGCGCCTTGGCCTTGCGCCCATGCATAAGGTGCGAACAGCTCTTGGTATTGGTCTGCACCATAATTTTCAGATAGGTTAACTAAGCCACCAGAACCAACAAACGGGCCAATTTTTTCCACATCAACAACAATCACGTCACCCGCACCAGAGCCTGTAGCAAGGTTTGTTGTTAGCTTCGTGTGGTGGTCGCCATGGTTATTCATTAGGTAATCCACTTTGATGCCTGTTTCCTTTTCGAAATCAGGTAGCAATACCTTTAAGCTGCTATCAAAGTCAGGGAAACCGTCAAAACGAATTTCTTTGTCAGCAGCATTAACAGCTGTTGCACCTAGTCCTAAAGCAACCGCGCCAGAGAGCGCCAAGGTCTTAAATTTCATGTTCTATCCTTAATTATTTTTTATAGGGTAACTAGTAAATCCGATACCGAGTTTCTAGTGACCAGAGTCGGCAACAATTTAAAATTCACGTCATGTTTAATCTTGTTTAGCTTTTGCAGAGTGAGCTGCACTGCTTCAATGCTCATCTCTTCAATTGGGAAATTAATGGTGGTCAAACTAGGGGTCAGATACCGCGCGAAAATAGTGTTATCAAAGCCCACAAGAGAAACGTCTTTCGGTACAGATAAACCTTCTTTATGCAGCACTTCGAATGCACCAAATGCCATGTGATCGTTCGAAGCAAAGACCGCCGTAAATCGACACTGGCGGTTAATCAGCTTCTTCATTGCGCTGATTCCAGTCTCTTCAGTGAATCCTGCTTCCGAAACGAGTGCTTCATCGTATGGCACACCTGCTTGTTCCAGCGCCTTTCGATACCCCTGCAAACGCCCCCGTGCATCTGCTTTATCTAATGGGCCAGTAATACACGCGATCTCTGTATGTCCCTTTTGCAATAGATATTGAGTAGCGAGTAGCCCCCCGACTTCGTTATCAATATCAATGCAACTCATCGCCATTTCTGGGATGAAGCGGTTAATTAAAACCACAGGGGGCCCCTGTTCTTCCAATTCAATTAAATAGTCATCACTTAGCTGCTGTGTATGAAGAATCAAAGCATCAACTCGACGCCCTAATAGAAACTCCACCGACTCACGTTGTCCTTGCTCAGTGTTGGAGCCCGCCGTGACAACAGCGTGATAACCAAAGCGGCGCAGGTTCTCTTCTATACAATGCAAAATGCCTGAATAAAACGAACCACCCAGTTCAGGAACAACAACACCCACACTGCCAGTACGACTTGACGCCAAAGCCTGAGCGATAGAGTTCGGGCGATAACCCAATTCTTTGATCGCTTTTTCTACCTTTAACTTCTTGTCATGACTGACCCTACTGGTGCCATTAATCACTCTAGACACTGTCGCTTGAGACACACCTGCATGCTTTGATACGTGTTTAATTGTTGCCACTCGAACCTCGATACTTCATTGGTTTGTAACCGCTTACAAAACGATTATTCAAGAAATGGGCATCAGTAGAAGTGAGTGTCATCACACTACATCTGGAATAGAAAAGGGAGGATCGGCAAATCTTGAAAGCGCTTACAAAAAGTCATATAGCCATGAAACCGTTTCATGGAATCGCATCACGTACTCTCGACGTTTTTGTTAGCACCGTTTAGCTGGGTAAGGTTTGAATCCATATAAATCAGCATTTGACATAGCATCCGCACTGAAAATGAGTCGCTGAAAGGTATTACTCATCAACATTAGAACTGTGAAACTCTCACTGAAAAGTCAGGTGAAGAAAGGATAGTGGCAACGCGTTAAGGCTTGATGACGCAACCTGCCAGCAAAAAAGTGAAAAACAGCGAAATGAGCCAAATAACGACAGACTCGATCATTCAACGATAGGGAAATTCAAACAAAAAAAAGGGCACATTGAATGTGCCCCAAAAGAGTTAAGAGTTTTGAATATTGTCCTATAAATCTGCCTTTAGGACATAAAATGGACAGCAGTTCCTACTAAGTTATCGCTCGGTTGATTACCACCACGCTTCAAACATCGCGCCGACGGTAACCGTGTCTGCTTTAGTGCGTTCAGTCATGTTCTTCGTTTCGACATCACCCACTGTTGAGTAGAAACGAACCATAGGACGGCTACCCGGCATTCCACCTAAAGATACGTTTTGAGAAAGTGTGACTTTCCAACCATTTTTCTCGCCACCATCATCGTAATCTTCTGTCGCATAACCTGCTTCTAACCACGTAGAGTGCACGTCATCCCATTGGTATTGAGGACGAACAATACCTGCGTATTCGCTGCGGTCTAGATTGCGGCCAGTGTCCGTATCGACCACATCATCACCAGAGAGATCTTTGTACGAAACTAAATAATCAATAATGAACTGAGAGCTCACCTCGTAGTTACCTTCGATACTCGCATAAAACACGTTCTTATCACCGGCAAGGTCAAATACCGAGTCATCAGCACCATCTGCGTACTTCATTACCAACTTATTAGACTCACCCAAGCCTAACGTTGCACCGACTTGCCATGCAGTTTCATCACTCACACTTGGATCACCGACTGCGTTGTCTTTGTCAGCTTCATCGGAGGCAAAACCGTAGTTTGCGTATAGGTCTAGTTGACCAATACCAGCATTAATTGAGTGAAGTTTAGATGTAATCGCGTAGCGGCCATTATCATTACCTAACGCACCATCGTCAGTATCAACTTGGCCAACGAATGCCATATCGAACATTGCAGCATCACCAAGGTTGAGATTATTAAAACCAGCGCCTTGGCCATCATGAGACATCCAAAAGTAATCGTTCAAACCTTGTTGCGGACGTTGATGGAAATCACGGCCACCCCAGATATAAAGATCGGGCTGGCTTTCAAAAATATTGGTCACACCCGCGTACATTTTTTTCAGGTTTACACCACCAGCAGAACCCCATTGATCGTAGTTCCAATCATCAACCATGAATACCAAGTCCCACTTAGCACCACTATCAGCTTGGAAAATTTTAGCGAACTGAACTTCACCACCGTTGCTCTCGTTGCCTAAGCGACCTAGAGAACGGCCTGAGCTACCCACCTCAACGTAACGGTTGTCGCCGCTTGAGTAGTGAGCGCCATAACGAGCATAACCAGAGAAGATAATTCCATCGGTAACAGGTGTTTCTGGCGTTAGTACCGCTTGTTGCTGATCATCCACATAATCGATATCAACAACCTTAGACTCGAGTTCTTGGATTCGTTTTTCCAGAGCTTCAATATCCGTATCTGCAGCAAAAGAAGAGAGTGAAGCAAGCGAAGCCGCCACTGCGACCGTTATTGGCAAAAGCTTAAATTTTTGCATTGTAATTCCCTATTATTTTTTTGAGTTTTCATCGAACAGGGAAATATTAAGCAATGAAAGCGTTGAAAAATTAGTTGCTGTTCACAGCAATAAATGAGCGCCATGTCCATGAAACTTTTAGAATCACAACCATAAAAATCAGCCCTTAAAATTCAGATAGATAGAATAAAACCCGTACGAAAATCACGCTTGAAATCGCTTTCATTTCATGGGTATTGTTGGGGTCTATCACGGAAACCAGACCTGAAAAACACGACAGCTCATGGACGGTTTTGATGTGTTTTCATATATATGAAAAACCTCAAAATCTGCGCTAGATTTTGAGGTTTTATTGAAAGGATAATGTCTAAACTTGGGAAAATTAACTCAACGTTTCAATGCCCATGTTAAACAAGGTAAAGGCATAGATATCGGCGGTTAAATCGATCGCTTTGCTGAGTGGCATTCCGGCGCCATGCCCAGCATTAACATCAATA